>NZ_AP013294.1:0-600000 GCF_000829195.1 Bacillus sp. OxB-1
GCTTCCCCGGAGCTATGAGCGGTTCCAACGGATTATGGGCGCTTTCCCGGAGTTATGAGCGGTTCCAACGGATTATGGGCGCTTCCCCGGAGCTATGAGCGGTTCCAGACGAATTATGGGCGCCTCTCCGGAGTTATAAGCGGTTCCAGACGAATTATGGGCCCCTCTCCGGAGTTATGAGCGGTCCCAGACGAATCATGGGCGCTTCCCCGGAGTTATGAGCGGTTTCAACGGATTATGGGCGCTTCCCCGGAGCTATGAGCGGTTCCAGACGAATTATGGGCGCTTCCCCGGAGCTATGAGCGGTTCCAACGAATTATGGGCGCTTCCCCGGAGCTATGAGCGGTTCCAGATGAATTATGAGCGCTTCTCCGGAAAAAACTCAACTTTTCACGCCACTAAAAAAGGAAGGCCGCCAGTTTCGGGCGCCCTTCCTTTATTCATTCATCCAATTACGCGTTCTGCCGAATCTCTGAGCGCAGCGGCTCTGTCCGTCTGTTCCCACGGCAATTCGATATCAGTCCGTCCGAAATGTCCGTATGCTGCCGTTTGTTGATAGATCGGGCGTCGCAGGTCAAGCATTTTGATGATGCCGGCCGGGCGCAGGTCGAACAGCTCTCGGACCAAGTCCACTAATTTGCTCTCTTCAATTTTCCCTGTGCCGAATGTATCAACATTGATCGAGACCGGTTTAGCCACTCCGATTGCGTAAGCCAACTGTACTTCACAACGGTCCGCCAACCCTGCCGCCACGATGTTTTTCGCTACATACCGTGCCGCATAGGAAGCGGAGCGATCGACTTTCGTCGCGTCTTTTCCTGAAAACGCGCCGCCGCCGTGCCGCGCATAACCGCCGTATGTATCGACGATGATTTTCCGGCCTGTCAGACCCGCATCCCCTTGAGGGCCCCCGATGACAAATCTTCCGGATGGATTAATGAAATATTTCGTGTCTTCATCCAACAACTCTTCCGGAACGACCGCACCGATGACGACTTCTTTCACATCACGGGTAATCTGCTCAATAGTCACTTCCGGATGATGCTGCGTCGAGATGACGATCGTGTCGATCCGTACTGGTTTATTTTCATCATCGTATTCCACTGTCACTTGTGTTTTTCCGTCCGGACGCAAATAAGGGAGGATTTCCTCTTTGCGCACTTCGGACAGGCGACGTGACAATTTATGTGCCAAACTGATCGGCAAAGGCATCAATTCCGGTGTTTCATTACAAGCAAATCCGAACATGAGGCCTTGGTCTCCTGCCCCGATTGCTTCTAACTCTTCGTCCGTCATCGTCCCTTCCCGGGCTTCCAATGCTTGGTCGACTCCTGCTGCAATTTCAGGGGATTGCTCATCGATGGAAGTGAGAACAGCCGATGTTTCCCAGTCGAATCCGAATTTCGCGCGTGTATATCCGATTCCCTTCACCGTTTCCCGTACCACTTTCGGAATATCCACATACGTAGTAGTCGTAATTTCACCTGTGACCAAGACAAGCCCTGTCGTGATCGTTGTTTCACAAGCCACCCGTGCATTCGGATCTTCCTTTAAGATGGCGTCGAGGATAGCGTCCGAAATCTGATCGCACATTTTATCCGGATGGCCCTCGGTTACAGATTCTGAAGTGAACAATTTACGGTTTGACATACAATTTCCTCCTATATCCTACGAGATTGATACGGTACTCATAAGTCCCATGTTAAGTTTGTCCAGATTGAAGTACAAACTTTAAGCCATTTCGAGCTTTAACACGAGGGATAAAGGGCAATCTAATAAAAAAAGCCCTTCACTCACGTAAAAACATGAGGAAAGGCATGATTTCGAAAAGCACCTTTCACTCTTATCGTTCAAGGAATTCTACCTTGGTCCAGGTTTGGCACCTTCTCGCAGACGATCATGTCTTTGCAGGTTGCCGGGTTTCATAGGGCCTGACCCCTCCACCAGCTCGGGATAAGAGTATCCGTTCATACCTATGCTACGAAATTTTTTCTTCCTTGTCAACAATGTTTGGCAATTGTGTCTAATTCATTGCGGTTGCAAATTAGTGTAGATTATTATTGGTAATGTGTTATACTATTCGTGAATTATGATGGACACCCAAAAATTTAGGGATTATATGCAAAGGACGGTACTTACATTATGATTTCAGCGAAAATTGGCGATGCACTAAAAAATCTTCTTGCAGGAGAAAATGTAAACATCCAGCTTTCGGTGCCACAACTGGTCGAAAAGGCGACTTCCCGTGGAGAGGCTCAGCTTACAGCAGACGGAGCCATCACTGCGCGGACAGGAAAATATACAGGACGTTCCCCGGAAGATAAGTATATCGTCGAGGAAGCGTCTTCCAAAGACAAAATCGACTGGGGCAAAGTGAACCGGCCGATTTCCTCCGAAATTTTCGATTCCTTATATACGAAAGTGCTGGATCACCTTTCCAAAAAGGATGAGCTTTTCGTCTTCAAAGGATTTGCAGGTGCAGACAAGGACTCTCGCTTGGCTATCCAAGTCGTCAACGAATATGCCTGGCAGAACCTCTTCGTCCACCAATTGTTCATCCGTCCGACGGAAGAAGAATTGAAAACGCACGAAGCCCAGTTCACCATTCTGGCGGCTCCTTCATTCAAGGCTGATCCGGCTGTAGACGGTACTCGTTCCGAGACTTTCATCATCGTTTCGCTTGAAAAGCGCATTGTCTTGATCGGTGGTACGGAATATGCTGGGGAAATGAAAAAATCCATCTTCTCCATCATGAACTACCTTCTGCCTGAACAAGGCGTCCTTCCGATGCACTGCTCGGCAAACGTCGGCGAAGCAGGCGATGTCGCCCTATTCTTCGGCCTTTCCGGCACAGGGAAAACAACACTTTCAGCGGATGCCGACCGCAAACTGATCGGTGACGATGAGCACGGTTGGTCCGATAATGGCGTCTTCAACATCGAAGGCGGATGCTATGCAAAATGCATCAACTTGTCCGAAGAGAAAGAACCGGAAATCTTCGGTGCGATCAAATTCGGATCGGTTCTGGAAAACGTCGTTATCGACGAAAATACACGCATTCCGGATTACGATGATAACTCGTTGACGGAAAATACGCGTGCAGCTTACCCGATCCAGAATATCGAGAACATCGTCACACCGTCTGTCGCAGGCCACCCGAAAACCATCGTCTTCTTGACGGCGGATGCATTCGGCGTATTGCCTCCGATTTCAAAGCTGACGAAGGAACAAGCGATGTACCACTTCCTCAGCGGATTCACTTCCAAATTGGCAGGTACAGAACGCGGCGTCACTTCTCCGGAAGCGACATTCTCCACCTGCTTCGGATCACCGTTCCTACCGCTTCCAGCGATGGTCTATGCGGAAATGCTAGGAAATAAAATCGACGAGCACAACGCACAAGTCTTCCTTGTCAACACAGGCTGGACTGGCGGCGTCTACGGCGTCGGGAAGCGGATGGATCTGAAATATACACGTGCGATGGTCCGCGAAGCATTGGCGGGCAACCTGAACGACGTGGAAACGGAAACGAATGAAGTCTTTGGACTCCAAATGCCGGTTGCCATCGAAGGCGTTCCAAGCGAAGTATTGAACCCACGCAACGCTTGGGCTGATCCAGCAGCTTATGATGAAAAAGCATCAGAATTGGCAGGCCTCTTCCGTGAAAACTTCAAGAAATTCGGTCATGTATCAGAAGAAATCGTCCAAAAAGGCGGACCGATTGCATAAAAACAAAACCAGGAACCCTCCGACGAGGTTCCTGGTTTTTTATTGGTGACAGTCCCCCTTATAATTCCGACATTATTCCGAATTGCTTCAAAATTATCCTGTCTATCACCTTATAAATTTTGCTCTTTCATCCAGAGGCAGGCGTCGCGGACGGTTTTTGCGTTGATGGCAGGCGGGAAATAGTGGGTGTAGTCAGGGAAATACCAAGTATCGTACGGCTTCCCGTGTTCGCGTAACGCATCTTCCAATAGGATCGCTTGTTCAAAGGAGACATTTTCGTCTTTCATTCCGTGGATTATTAAAACAGGACACGCAATTTCATTCACCCGGAATAGGGCGGTCCGGTCCCGATATTCATCCGGCATATTATTCGGCGTGCCTCCAATGACGCGTTTCATCATCCGACGCATATCTTTCCGTTCCTTATATGTAAAAACGACATCCGAGACACCTGCCCAAGTGACGACGGACGTAATGTCTTCACGTAGAATGGCTGTCCATAATGCCATGATGCCTCCCCTTGAAAAGGCGAACAGGTGAATCCTTCCATCCCGCAGTTTCAAGGACTGTTTTAAGACATCCACCGCATGGACCGCATCCAACCGATCGGCGCCGGCGAATTCGTCCCGTCCTTCCCCTCCTCGGTTCCCACGATAATACGGGGCGAATACGACAAACCCTTGCGACGCGAACTGGGCGATGCGGGCGGGCCGGACCATGCCGACATGTTGGATACCGCCGCGCAAATAGAGGAGCCCTTCATACTCCCCTTCCGCAATCGGCTCAGCGAGAAGCCCTTTCACTCTCAGACCATCCGACCAATAGGTGATTTCCTCCAATCGGACATGCGGATTTGGGGAAGGATAAGGTCTTCGGGAATAAATCATTCCATCACTCTGCATATGATTCCACCCGCTTTCTGATCTTTTCCATCCCGGTGCCTTTCATATGGAAACTTAAATCAGCACAGGCATCGACCTCTTCGTCCGTGAGCCACAAAGCGCCTTCGGTTTCATGAAGTTCCGGATTCAGTTCGATTGAGTCGACTTTCCCCGTGAAAACCGCCTTGCAAAATGTCTGGTTGCTGCGGACCACGTATTCGGCCACGTAGGTCAGGCCGGAAATGGAAACGCCGGTTTCCTCCATCGTCTCACGGACGGCAGCCTCCTCGATCGTTTCCCCCTCTTCCGCTTTTCCACCAGGGAACTCGATTCCGCGTCCGGGATGCCGTGTCATCAGCCATTTGCCTTCATGCTTCAGCACAACGAGGACGTGTCTCGCTTCCATTCCATCCGGATTCTTACCAAATGTCAGCTCTACACGTCCACCGTTGACATCCGTAAAAACCATCATGTCACTTCACATCCTTTTATTAAGTGTAGCGAAGGACAAAACCGTTTTCAACGGAAATATGGCAGCTGTTCAATGAACCGCTTCGACTCCTCATCTGTGAATTCATGAATCAGCGCATAGATCATCATCGTTCTCCGATCCACGTCATGGTTGTCTTTATCATAATGGTACGGAACGTAAGGAAGATGGGCACGAAAGAAATTCCGGATTTCCAAATAGTCCATCTGATTGAAAATCCTCTTGAATACAGGCGCAGCCTCCCTCGTGATTTCCACTTCATATTCCCACGGCGAGTCCTGGGGATACGGGTACACTTGCTGATTGGCGACCGAGACGTATAACTTCATCTTTTCCATACGAACCATCCTTTTTTTCACTTAGTATGGTCCGTGAAAAATAAAACATGCACCTCCGTCATGGAGATGCATGTCTCTTCCGCACATTAAGCTTTCACATCGACGGCAATCCCTTTAGTAGGATGTGCGGCAACCGGCTGCGCCGGTAAACTGTCCAACATTTCTGTCGCTGCCGCTGTGTTCATCGAGAGGGCTTTCGTCATCACACTCATTTGGACAGTGGACTGCAAACTGCGCAATTGGCTGGCCATCATGGAGTTGATATCCATTTCCCATCCCTCCTTTCACACTTCTACTATCGGTTTTCCCGTAGGATTTTCAAGGAAGGATTATTTATTGTCCTCTCCAAGGAACGCGTTCAGCATCCACTGGTGTTTCTCGATGCTTTGATATGTCGCGTTCAATAAGTCCTCAGTCATATCATCGCCGTCCTTTGCAGCAAGTTCCATCCCCTTTTTCAGCGATTTCATGATTTTATCGAAATCATCCACCAAGGTTTGAACCATGGCTTCAGCCTTCTCGCTTCCTACCGCTTCTTCCACGACGGATTGCTCAAGATGCTCTTTCAACGTAGCAACCGGATTTCCGCCTAGTGTCAAAATACGCTCTGCGATTTCGTCCATATGGAGCGTAGCCTCATTATAGAGTTCCTCGAATTTCGTGTGGAGGGTAAAGAATTGATTCCCTTTCACATACCAATGATAATTATGGAGTTTCGCATACATGACCGACCATGTGGAAACTTGTGTGTTCAACTCTTCCAACAGTTCTTTGGACATAAAAAACCAGCTCCTTTTTCTACTCTGATCCCATTCAGCGATCGTTGAATCATGGATGATGGAAGGCCTTTGCCGAATGAAAAATCATCTCTCTTTTAATTTACCACAGATAGCTCTAGAATAAACATAATGACATATTCAGGAGTAAATACTTTGAAAAAATTGCTGATCGGTTTAATTAAAATATATCAAAAAGCGATATCTCCCCTGACACCTCCTTCTTGCCGCTTCTACCCGACTTGTTCCCATTATGGGATAGAGGCCATTACAAAACATGGCGCGTGGAAAGGAGGTTGGTTGACCATCAGACGGATTTCAAAATGCCATCCATTCCATGAAGGCGGATTTGATCCTGTTCCGGATAAAATGGAAGAAAAGAAAAAGTTGTAAGTTCGGTCTTATGAACCGGACTTTTTTCTTCTGTATAAATAAGTTGTCAAATCCCCGACTCTTATGTATGATAAAAAAGCGCACTATCTAAATCGTAATCATTACTATTAACAAAAGGAGATTCAAATGATGGGATTCAAACGATTTTTTATTTTATGTCTATCGGTTCTTCTCCTGCTGGGCGCTTGCGGCAAGAATGAAAAGAACGAAGCGAATGGGAAGGAAGAGGAAGCATTGACTGTCTATACGACGGTTTATCCGCTTCAGTATTTTGCGGAACGGATTGGCGGCAGCCATGTCGACGTCCAATCCATTTATCCTGCCGGGGCTGATGAGCATACATTCGACCCGACCCAAAAGGACATGATGGCCCTAGCCGACGCGGATTTATTTTTCTATATTGGGCTTGGGTTGGAAGGTTTTGTGGAAAATGCGAGGAAAACTTTGAAAAATGAGCATGTGAAATTGATTCCGACCGCTGAAAGGATTCCCGAGGAGCAGCTTGGAGAAGGACATAGCCATGAAGACGAGGAGCATGGGCATGACGATGGAGGATGGGATGGCCATGGGCACGAATCTCATCTACATGACCCACATGTATGGATATCGCCGAATCTGAGCATCGCGCTTGCATCTTCTATTAAAGAGGCGCTTGTTGAAGCAGCGCCTGAGGCAAAAGAGGAGTTTGAAAAGAATTTTGGGCAATTGAAAGTGGAATTGGAGCAACTGGACAAACAATTCCAGAAAATGGCCGAGGAGGCTCCGAATAAAGCCTTTTTCGTGTCCCATGCAGCGTTCGGTTATTTGGCGGACCGCTACGGTTTGGACCAAGTCGCAGTCGCGGGCCTGAATTCACAAAGCGAACCATCCCAAAAACAACTAGCGATTCTTGTCAATGAAGCAAAAGAAAAGGACATCAAATATGTCCTGTTTGAACAGAATGTCTCATCCCGATTGACGGAAGTCATCCGCAAGGAAATCGGGGCGGAATCACTGACACTCCATAATTTGGGCGTGTTGACAAAGGAAGATGTAGAAGAGGAAGAAACTTATTTCACATTGATGGAACATAATTTGGAAGCATTGCGCACCGCGCTAAGTGGTGAATGAGAAGGGGTTGTCCAGAAAGTGGATTTTCCGGTTGAACACGCAAATAGCAAGGGCTCTGGTCGCTTTCCGCGGGCCAGCCGACGAGCCTCCTCCGGCTTACAGCCGTGCGGGGTCTCGTCGGCCGGCTTTCCCGCAGGAGTCTCCCGGCGCCCTTGCTTTTTGCTGGTATCCAACTCTGTGCCTGGACTTTTCGGACAGCCCTTTTGTGGAAATTGGAATTTCGGACAAAATAGGACAGTTTCATGCTGAACCAATGCGGCCCGTACGCGCCAGGACAGTTTCACGAATTGTCCTTACAGTTCGCACGCGCCAGGACAGATTCATGAATTGTCCTTACCGTTCAGGAAATTGCCATGACAGTTCGCCAAGCGCATTAATCCGAACGGCCCGAATTCCCACGGCCTTCTTGTTGAGCCGCCCACTGTTTCAATTCGCGCCGCAGCAGTTTATTGGACGCGTTGCGAGGTAACTGGTCCACAAAGTAGTATGCTTTCGGCAATTTATAGCGGGCCAGTCTCTCTTCGCAAAATGCGGTCAGCGTATCCTCCGTCACCTCGCCTTGCTTCACGACGAACGCCACCGGTACGCTTCCCCATTCCGGGTCGGCTTGTCCGCAGACGCCCGCCTCCAACACAGCTGGATGCGAAGCAAGGACGTTTTCGATTTCGGCCGGATAAATATTTTCCCCGCCGGAAATGATCAAGTCCGAACGCCGGTCGACAATGAATAAATACCCTTCTGCGTCAATGTAACCGAGATCCCCTGTCGGCAACCAGCCGTCCCGCAGCGGATCTTCCGTCGCCGCATGACCGATATACCCTGGCGTGACATGCGGGCCTCGGATGAGCACTTCCCCGACATCTCCTGCAGCTTGAGCGCCGTTTATTTTGATTTGGTTAAAAAAGAGCGGCTTCCCTGCGGACCCGATTTTCCGAATGGCATCCTGCGCAGCCAACGTGGCCGTTTGGGAGCTCGTTTCAGTCATGCCATATGTTTGCAGGACTGGCATGTTCCGTTCTGCGGCTCGTTCCAAATAGTTCACCGGCACCGGCCCTCCTCCGGGAAGCATGGTCCGGAAGGAAGGATGCGCCACCTCATTCTGCTTCTCCAGTTCCTGCAAAATCCGATTCAACATCGTGGCTACAACGGACATCCGAGTCACTGTCCCTTGTCGGATTTCCTCTGCCGCAGCAACCGCTTCAAATTTCTCGTACAATCTCACTTCCATCCCGTAAAGCAGCGAACGGACTAAGATGGAGAAGCCGCTGATATGGAACAACGGCATCGCGCACAGCCAGACATCCTTTTCCTCCAGCCCGAGGTTCAGCACGGAAGACAATGCACTGGATGTGTGATTCCCGGCAGTCTGGCGGACGCCTTTTGGCAATCCGGTTGTTCCTGATGTATACATGATTGTGATTGTGCGATCGGGTCCCCATAACTCTTGAGGCGTATGCTCTAGGCTTTGTCCCGCCTCCACTTCCGAAAACAGGAGAATCGGCAAATCGGAATGGACAAGATGACGCAGTGAATCTTGGACCAACACCGTCGCGGCTTCCGAATCCTTCACTTGCCACTTAAGCTCCTCCGCAGTCAGCCGGCTGTTCAGCATGACGATTTCCAGATCGGCCAACAGGCACGCCTGTATCATGAAGACCATTTCCGGATTGGACGATCCGAGTAATGCGATACGGCTATCGGAGGCTAGGCCTTGCCCTTTCAACTTCCCGGCAAGCTGTAGAGCCCTGTCTTTCATCTCTAGAAAGGTCCAATGCTCCTCGCCGAACGAAAAGGCGGTTTTGTGCGGTGTCAAATAAGCGCGCTGCATGAGCCAGTTTGGAATCATGCAATCACCCTCCTTTCGTTAGAAAAGGGGCTGTCCAGAAAGTGGATTTTCCGGTTAAACACGCAAAAAGCAAGGGCTCTGGTCGCTTTCCGCGGGCCAGCCGACGAGCCTCCTCCGGCTTACAGCCGTGTGGGGTCTCGTCGGCCGGCTTTCCCGCAGGAGTCTCCCGGCGCCCTTGCTTTTTGCTAGTATCCAACTCTGTTCCTGGACTTTTCGGACAGCCCCTCTTAATTACAGATTAAGGGAAACGCGGGAATTGTCCGAAGTCCGGTTTGCGTTTCTCTTTGAACGCATCGCGTCCCTCTTTCGCTTCATCCGTTGTATAGTATAGGAGCGTCGCATCGCCGGCAAGCTGTTGCAAACCAGCCAAGCCGTCCGTATCGGCATTCATCGCCGCTTTGATGAAACGAAGGGCAGTCGGGCTCATCGCCAACATCTCCTCACACCATTTCACTGTTTCATCTTCCAATTGCTCATACGGTACAACCGTATTGACTAGGCCCATCTCCAACGCTTGCTGTGCATCGTATTGACGGCAGAGGTACCAAATTTCCCGTGCTTTCTTATGGCCTATGATACGAGCCAGATACCCGGAACCGTATCCTGCATCAAATGACCCGACTTTTGGACCCGTTTGCCCGAATCGAGCGTTTTCGGCAGCAATCGTCAAATCACAAACGACATGAAGGACATGGCCTCCGCCGATTGCATAACCAGCAACCATTGCGACAACCGGTTTTGGAATGACGCGGATCAGCCGCTGCAGATCCAATACGTTCAGACGCGGAATTTCATCTTCCCCGACGTAACCGCCGTGGCCGCGAACCGATTGGTCTCCGCCTGAACAGAACGCCATCTCCCCTTCGCCTGTCAGGATGATGACTCCGATGCTCTCATCATCACGGGCTCGCGTAAAGGCATCAATCAGTTCCGCTGTTGTTTTCGGTCTGAAGGCATTCCGCACTTCTGGACGGTTGATCGTCACTTTGGCAATCCCATTGTACTTTTCATATTTAATATCTTCGTATGTACGAATTGTTTCCCATTGACGTGTCATTTTACTCCTCCTCTAATTTACATACTTCTCTATCATTGTAGCAAAAACATCCGGTTTTTCCACATGAATCGCATGGCCCGCTCCCAAAACGGTCTTTTGGACGCTATTGGGCAATTGCGCGGCCATTTCCCGGGAAATATTGACGAATTTCTTGTCGAACTCCCCCGTAATAAGAAGAACGGGAACATCCAGTTTTTCGAGTTCATCCCAATAGGAGCGCTGACATCCTGTTCCCATGCCCCGTAAGCTGTTCGCCAGACCGATCTCACATTGACTTAGACGTTCTTCCCGAATAGCAATGCGGGTCTTTTCAACCAAAGCTTTTTGCGAATCAAATATAGGGATGTTTTCCCACCTATCAACAAAAGCAATAAGCCCCTTATCGATGATTTCATCGGCAAGCTGATTGTCCGCTTTTTTCCGGGACTCCCTCTCCTCTTTCCCTTGCAGCCCAGGCGAGGCGCTTTCGAGAATCAACCTATCCACTTTTTCAGGGAATTCCACCGCGTAGGCAAGTGCCGTGCGCCCGCCCATCGAATACCCGAGCAAAGTGAAACGTTCCAGGCCAAGCTGTTTTACCACGTCATCGAGGTCCTTGATTTGCTCCTCCATCGAATAACGGCTAGCTTCCGAAGGCTTTGCCGTCTTTCCATGGCCGATTAAATCAATAGCAATCGTACGGAACCGTCCCTTCAGCCGTCGGGAAATTTCATGCCAGGAACGCGTGCTTCCTGTGAATCCATGTAGCATGACAATCGTCGGGAGATGGACGTCCCCTTGGATTTCCACATATACCTCTATTCCCCTTACCGATAACACCCTATCATTCAATCGAATCGATCCCTTCCATGATCTTCGCCCAAAGCTCTCGATGCGCTTTGACATTCGACGGTCGATCCGTAAACACCTCAATGATACGGACCGGTTTCGTTTTCGGCTCGGAAAGCACTTCCGCAAACTGTTCAGGAG
This sequence comes from Bacillus sp. OxB-1, assembly GCF_000829195.1. GTDB lineage: Bacteria > Bacillota > Bacilli > Bacillales_A > Planococcaceae > Sporosarcina. The sequence goes on from NZ_AP013294.1 coordinate 11,590, forward strand.
TCCGCACATCAGAATATTGAGCGTCATACATCGCAGCAATATGATGGAACGTCAGCCCGGTCGGCGTTCCGAATAATTGCTCGAAATGCTGGCTCACTTGGGATTGCGACAGATAGGAAAAGATGCCGCCCCCATCATTATTCATAATTACAATCGTCAAATCCGTCTCTTGGAAGCGAGTGATGATCAGTCCATTGACGTCATGGAGAAAGGACAAATCCCCGATCAACAACCAAGTCGGCCGTTTCCGTGTCTCTTGGACACCGAATGCAGAGGAAATGACGCCGTCGATTCCATTTGTACCCCGATTCGCAAATATCGCAATGTCCCGTTCCGTTTTTCGGAAGAACGTATCGACATCCCGGATCGGCATGCTGCTTCCGCTAAATAAATCGCTCCCATCCGGCAAATGTTCGAATAGCATCTTGGCGTAGATCCCTTCGTCGCCGATACTGCCTGCATAATTGGATGTAATATCGAATGCGATCTCATTCGCCTGCGCCCAAAGCTCTGCATAGGACGAATCGGAGCCGGAGACCTCAAGTTGCCAGACCGCTTCGGGCGATGCCTGGATATGATGCGTCGCCACTCCGAAAGGATCGCGGAATTCCGGCGATTCATCCACGACGAGCACTGTCGATGGCCGCATGCCCGATAAATAAAGTGCCAATGGCTTCGACACAGGATGCGTACCGAAACGGATCACCGTCTGAGGGACCGCTTTCTCTTGGAAACTTCCACTCTTCAATATGGCGTCGTAATGGTCGATGCAAAGCGATGAACAAGATGCCGGTACTTCCGAACGGAGTTGAGATAAAGGATCGCAAAGAACCGGCCAGCCCAACTGCTGTGCAAATTGCCAAAAGGCAGCTTTATCCACTGTCACAGGCAACTCGCCGACAACGATCAATCCATTGTTCGAATTCGTCAATACATCGACGATCTCCCGTTTGGCGTTTTCATCCAGGCGGTCATTTGAACGGACCCACCCTTGGAACGTCGTTGGCGACGCCGGCAAATCGAAGTCGATCAAAAGCGGTTCCCGGAAGGGCATATTCAAATGGACGGGACCTTGCGGAACGGTCTGCGCCACCGATAGGGCCCTGCGGATATGGCGATCGATAAAATCGTCCATGACGGCATTCTCTTCAGCCATAGGGAAATCGACGCTATACTTCACATGGCCGCCGTACATCCGGATTTGATCAATTGCCTGAGGGGCGCCGACTTCCCTTAATTCATGCGGCCGATCCGCTGTAATGACAACGAGCGGAATCCGTGCATAATAGGCTTCGGTGACAGCGGGGTGATAATTGGAAGCCGCCGTGCCGGACGTACAAAGCAAGGCGACGGGCTGCCCGGATGCCTTGGCCATTCCAAGTGCATAATAAGCCGCGGAACGCTCGTCCACCTGGATATGCGTCTGCAAGTCAGGCGTCGAAGCAAACGCATAGGCAAGCGGGGTGGAGCGGGATCCAGGGCTGATGACCGCCGACCGGACGCCTGCTTGGAGCAGTGCCCCTGTAATCCGCCGTACGTGTGCGGTCAATATTTGACGATTATCCATTCAACTTTCCTCCAAGTGCCCGGAGCACCGGTCTGAATTTGACCCAAGTCTCTTCGTATTCCATGTCCTTCTCGGAATTTGCGACAATTCCGCCCCCTGCATACAAATGAGCGCGTTTCCCATCAAGCAGGCCTGAGCGGATTGCAACGGCGAACTCCCCATTTCCCGCAGTGTCCGTCCAGCCGATCGGTGCTGCATAATAGCCACGATCCATCTTTTCCAACTCCCGGATCATCTCCATTGCGACATCAGTGGGCGAGCCTCCAAGCGCCGGGGTAGGATGAAGCGCACGGACCAAATCAAAAATGTCAGTGCCCTCTTCCAACTCACCGACAACCGGCGTGAACAGATGCTGGATATCCCTGATTTTCATCAGTCTCGGCATCTTCGGCACGCTAACCGATCCACATAACGTTTGGAACACTTCGGAGATCATATGAACCACATATTGATGCTCCTCCCGGTTCTTGCGGTCCCCAAGCAATTCCTCGCCAAGAAGCCTGTCCTCCACGGCAGACTTGCCACGTCGGGTGGAACCGGCGACACAGGCGGAAAATGCCTTTCCGTTTTCAATGCGGATCAGCCTCTCCGGAGTCGCCCCGAAAAACAGCCGGTCATCCATTTGCAAACCGAACTGGTAGCTTTCTTGTTGTTCATTCGTAATATGATGCAACGCTGAAATGGAAGGGATCGGGTCTTGGAAGCGCAAGTCAATGGATCGTGCAATGACCACTTTATCCGCCTCGCCCTCCCTGATCCGTTCCGTTGCTTGTTCCACAGCTGCCAAATAGCCCTCTTTCTCCCGTTCCTCGATTGCGAGCACTTGAGGTTTCGGTACCTCAGGGAATTCCTCCACCTGTGCGATGTGGAGGAGCCTGTCCCGTTCCTCGCGAAGCTTCTCGAATTCCTCCGCGGACGAAGCACGATCCGTCACCAGATTTATAGCTATCATTGTTTTACCGTCCTGGATCTTCAATTGGAAGGAAGGAACGACGAAAAAAGAGGAAGGGAATCCTTTCCATTCCTCCTTCCCTTCCACAACCGGGTCGAATGAAAACCCACCGAACAGTACAGGTTCCATATCCTTTTCCTCTTTGATCAGCGCTTCCCTCAACTGCTTCCAGCTGTTGGATATGCTCGTAAATCGATCTTCCCCGTGGTCTGTCGTCAGAACTGTTGCATGCCCGATTCCGACAAGTGTCAATGTTTTATTTGCATTTTGCCAAAAGAAACGTTCGTTTTTATAACAAGAATCCCCCGCTTCAAAAAATGCCAGAGGAGATATTCGGCCTACATCAATGGTCTCTGTAAAGAAACGAATATCTTTTTGGCCGACGCCGTTCTTGGCGCCCCGAGTAGCGGTCAACTTCCGATTCATTCTGTTCCCTCCGTGTTTTCGTGAAGCTCATAGTATGTTGGTACCTCTATTCTATCATACAGAATTCTTCAAGATTCGGCATTAATTATGCAGGTAGGATGTCCAGAAACTTGATTTTGGAGTACAATAGACACGAGTACTGAATAAAAAGGAGCGAACGAATCTTGCAACAGACGATAAAGGCGGATACCGGCTGGCGCATTTGGTGGAAACTGACGCGTCCCCATACATTGACAGCTGCGTTTGCGCCTGTTTTTTTAGGGACCATGATTGCACTGACGCAAGGACCTATCCATCTTCCTCTATTTTTTGCCATGCTAATCGCAAGTATACTCATTCAAATGGCGACGAATATGTTCAATGAGTATTATGACTATAAAAGAGGACTCGATACGGAACACTCGGTTGGAATCGGCGGTACAATCGTCCGCAATAGGGTGAAGCCGAAAACAGTATTGAATCTCGCACTGGCCCTTTACGGGATTTCCGTCCTGATCGGCATTTATATTTGTTCCGAAACCTCTTGGATGCTTGCTGTGGTCGGGGCACTGTCGATGATGGTCGGCTATTTCTATACAGGAGGCCCTTATCCGATAGCTTATACGCCTTTTGGGGAGTTGTTTTCAGGTGTTGTGATGGGCATGTTCTTGATACTAATCGCCTTTTATATCCAGACGGGAGAAATTACGGGAGAAGCTGTCCTGCTTTCCATTCCGAGCGTGCTTTTGGTTGGTGGGATTATGCTGGCCAATAATATCCGGGATTTGGACAGCGACAAGGAAGGCGGGAGGAGAACACTCGCCATCTTAGTTGGCCGATCCAAAGCAATTACGATATTGATGTCGTTTTTTATCCTTTCGTACATTTGGATTTTGGCGCTCGTCCTTTTCGGTCAATTGACCCCTTGGGCATTACTGATCTTTTTAGCCGTAAAAAAGCCGGCTTCCGCTATTTCGGAGTTCCGGAAAAACCGGATGCCGATCCAGATGATGCCAGCCATGAAAAACACAGCCGTGACCAACACGTTGTTTGCCACGCTGCTCGGGATCGGAATCCTGATTGGGCATTTACTGTAAGCCGGCCTGTAAAACAGCTGAGAATACCTGTTGTGTCTTCAGACAAGTGTTTGGGACCCTATACTTTAGAAAGCCGTGCACGTCGTATAATGACGCGTACGGCTTTTTGACGTGAGGTTTAAACGGTACCTTCGGAAGGGAAATAAAAAGAAAGGACACTACAGAATTCATGAATCAATTCAAAATTGAGCATGCTATAGAAATAACCAAAAAGGACGTGACCTCTATGTTAACCGATCAGCAAAAGCAGACGTTGAAACAAGAGCTGCTTATGATGAAACGCGAATTACGAAAAACAGAACGAGAAACGAATCTAAAAGACAGCTCCCGGGATGAAGTCGGAGAGCTCTCCATGTATGATAACCATCCAGGTGATATGGGTACCGAGCTGTTTGAAAGGGAAAAAGACCTGGCACTCAATATCCACGCGGAGGGAGAACTCGGCAAAGTGGAGCAAGCTTTACAAGCATTGGAGGATGGCTCTTACGGCAAATGCGAAGTATGCCAGACGGAAATTGATTTCGAAAGGCTGGAGGCCCTTCCATACACGACAGTTTGTATCGACCATGTACCGGAAAGGGAAAGAGATGTACCGAGCGACCGACCTTCAGAGGAAGATATCCTTGTTATGGCCAATCCGGACACCTTTGCCGATAAACGAAGATCAAGGGATGGAAAGGACAGTTTTGCAGAAATCGCAGCATCTGGAACTTCAGAGACGCCTTCGGATTTCACTGGGGACTACGATGACTATAACTCACTATATGACAAGGGCCTCATAGACGGCGCATCAGAAGAGATTGAAGAGTTCACGGGCACAGATATGAGCGGGAAAGGACGCGGATTCATCCGAAGCGAGGAAGCACAAGCCTATGAAGAGAGATTGGACGCGGAAGGTCTAGAATCGCCATTAGGAAACATCCCTTATCATATAAAAGACAGTTATGTTGATGACGAGAAAAAATAATGAGGTGGCGGCATCCTGATAGTGTAACGGGGCCGCTTTTTTCATTTGGCGCGGGTATTGCGGAGCTTCCCTGGAGTGTTATAAAGAGATGTTTTCGGATGAGTAAGATGTTTTGATGTTTTGATGTTTTGATGTTTTGATGTTTTGATGTTTTGATGTTTTGATGTTTTGATGTTTTGATGTTTTGATGTTTTGATGTTTTGATGTTTTGATGTTTTGATGTTTTGATAAAACGTTGGGAGGTGGACGGCTAACGTTGTGAAGTTTCACAAAAGCGTTGAGAACTTTCATTGATATGTTATGAGGTTTTACGCAAATGTTTGCTGGATATAGAAAGCTAAGAATTTCAATTGAAAACCAACCTCATCCAAGCTGACAACAGTTCCTAATACTTCACCGGGCTGCTGCAGTTTATGAAAAAAGCGGGAGAATCCTAGTAAACTAGGATTCTCCCGCTTTTTTCATTATGACCCCTACGGGATTCGAACCCGTGTTACCGCCGTGAAAGGGCGGTGTCTTAACCGCTTGACCAAGGGGCCAAACATATGGCGGAGAAGGAGGGATTCGAACCCTCGCGCCGCGTTAGCGACCTATGCCCTTAGCAGGGGCACCTCTTGAGCCTCTTGAGTACTTCCCCATTATATGGCTCCGCAGGTAGGATTCGAACCTACGACCGATCGGTTAACAGCCGATTGCTCTACCACTGAGCTACTGCGGAATGGTGGGCCTAAGTGGACTCGAACCACCGACCTCACGCTTATCAGGCGTGCGCTCTAACCAGCTGAGCTATAGGCCCATTGGAGCGGGTGAAGGGAATCGAACCCTCATCATCAGCTTGGAAGGCTGAGGTTTTACCACTAAACTACACCCGCGTAGAAGGTGGCTCAGGACGGAATCGAACCGCCGACACAAGGATTTTCAGTCCTTTGCTCTACCGACTGAGCTACTGAGCCACATAATATTTATTAGATTTGAATCGGTATTGAATATTCTGTTCAAACCTATGTAAAAAAATAAATGGCGGTCCCGACCGGGATCGAACCGGCGATCTCCTGCGTGACAGGCAGGCATGTTAACCGCTACACCACGGGACCATTTGGTTGCGGGGGCAGGATTTGAACCTGCGACCTTCGGGTTATGAGCCCGACGAGCTACCACTGCTCCACCCCGCGACAATAATATTCGAAAGCCATTATGACTTCAATTGCTTCAAGTCGACACCAATAAGTATACTACAACTTCGGCAATTAAGAAACTCTTTTTTTCAGGTACACCATTTTAGTAAAAATGGCGGAGGAAGAGGGATTCGAACCCCCGCGGGCTTTAACACCCCTGTCGGGTTTCAAGACCGATCCCTTCAGCCAGGCTTGGGTATTCCTCCGTATAGTAACAATAAATTCTGGTGGACCTTGCAGGACTCGAACCTGCGACCGGACGGTTATGAGCCGTCTGCTCTAACCAACTGAGCTAAAGGTCCTTAAGATGGCGGCAGAGGGGATCGAACCCCCGACCTTACGGGTATGAACCGTACGCTCTAGCCAGCTGAGCTACGCCGCCAGGATCTTTATTGGAATTGTTGGTGGAGCCTAGCGGGATCGAACCGCTGACCTCCTGCGTGCAAGGCAGGCGCTCTCCCAGCTGAGCTAAGGCCCCAGAAAGTGGTCGGGAAGACAGGATTCGAACCTGCGACCCCTTGGTCCCAAACCAAGTGCTCTACCAAGCTGAGCTACTTCCCGAAATATATATTGTTGAATATGTGTTGTTGGCGCGCCCGACAGGAGTCGAACCCATAACCTTCTGATCCGTAGTCAGACGCTCTATCCAATTGAGCTACGGGCGCATTTGATATAACTGGTGCCGAGAACCGGAATCGAACCGGTACGGTAGTCACCTACCGCAGGATTTTAAGTCCTGTGCGTCTGCCAGTTCCGCCACCCCGGCAAAATCTGGAGCGGAAGACGGGATTCGAACCCGCGACCCCGACCTTGGCAAGGTCGTATTCTACCACTGAACTACTTCCGCGTTGAAAGTGCGGGTGAAGGGAGTCGAACCCCCACGCCTTGCGGCACTAGATCCTAAGTCTAGCGTGTCTGCCAGTTCCACCACACCCGCGTATTGAATTGAAATGGTGAGCCATGCAGGATTCGAACCTGCGACCCTCTGATTAAAAGTCAGATGCTCTACCAACTGAGCTAATGGCTCAAAAAATGGTGCCGGCGAAAGGACTTGAACCCTCAACCTACTGATTACAAGTCAGTTGCTCTACCAATTGAGCTACACCGGCAAATCAATAAATCATATGGTGGAGGATGACGGGTTCGAACCGCCGACCCCCTGCTTGTAAGGCAGGTGCTCTCCCAGCTGAGCTAATCCTCCAAGTTAAAATTGCGATAAGCTTCGCATTTTACTATTTAATGAACCTTACAAGCCCGGCGACGTCCTACTCTCACAGGGGGAAGCCCCCGACTACCATCGGCGCTGAAGAGCTTAACTTCCGTGTTCGGTATGAGAACGGGTGTGACCTCTTCGCCATCGTCACCAGACTTGTCCTATCTTTTCTCAAAGACAGTATTCATTATATCAATTCTCATGATAATTACAAGCATTTTTTTCATGAACGTCTCTTGTTCGTTCAAAACCGGATAAAACCAACATTGTCTGCCACAAGCCATGCAACCTTTGTATTGTCCAGCCTCGGCGGCCAGACTCTCGGGTCATAAGCCATTCCGGCTGTGCGGCAAAAGCACCGCTTCGCCAGCCTGTCTTATGCCTGTCGAGTCTAGGCAGGCCGCCTCGGCATTTCATATAGGTCAAGTCCTCGATCGATTAGTATCCGTCAGCTCCATGCGTCGCCGCACTTCCACCCCGGACCTATCCACCTCATCTTCTTTGAGGGATCTTACTTACGAATGTAAAGGGAAATCTCATCTCGAGGGGGGCTTCATGCTTAGATGCTTTCAGCATTTATCCCGTCCACACATAGCTACCCAGCGATGCCTTTGGCAAGACAACTGGTACACCAGCGGTGTGTCCATCCCGGTCCTCTCGTACTAAGGACAGCTCCTCTCAAATTTCCTGCGCCCGCGACGGATAGGGACCGAACTGTCTCACGACGTTCTGAACCCAGCTCGCGTACCGCTTTAATGGGCGAACAGCCCAACCCTTGGGACCGACTACAGCCCCAGGATGCGATGAGCCGACATCGAGGTGCCAAACCTCCCCGTCGATGTGGACTCTTGGGGGAGATAAGCCTGTTATCCCCGGGGTAGCTTTTATCCGTTGAGCGATGGCCCTTCCATGCGGAACCACCGGATCACTAAGCCCGTCTTTCGACCCTGCTCGACTTGTAGGTCTCGCAGTCAAGCTCCCTTATGCCTTTGCACTCTGCGAATGATGTCCAACCATTCTGAGGGAACCTTTGGGCGCCTCCGTTACACTTTAGGAGGCGACCGCCCCAGTCAAACTGCCCGCCTGACACTGTCTCCTGCCCGGATCACGGGCATGGGTTAGAAGTCCAATACAGCCAGGGTAGTATCCCACCAATGCCTCCACCGAAGCTGGCGCTCCGGCTTCCAAGGCTCCTACCTATCCTGTACAGGCTGCACCGGAATTCAATATCAGGTTACAGTAAAGCTCCACGGGGTCTTTCCGTCCTGTCGCGGGTAATGCGCATCTTCACGCATATTATAATTTCACCGAGTCTCTCGTTGAGACAGTGCCCAGATCGTTACGCCTTTCGTGCGGGTCGGAACTTACCCGACAAGGAATTTCGCTACCTTAGGACCGTTATAGTTACGGCCGCCGTTTACTGGGGCTTCAATTCGAAGCTTCGCTTGCGCTGACCCCTCCTCTTAACCTGCCAGCACCGGGCAGGCGTCAGCCCCTATACGTCACCTTACGGTTTTGCAGAGACCTGTGTTTTTGCTAAACAGTCGCCTGGGCCTATTCACTGCGGCTCTCTCGGGCTATTCACCCTACCAGAGCACCCCTTCTCCCGAAGTTACGGGGTCATTTTGCCGAGTTCCTTAACGAGAGTTCTCTCGATCACCTTAGGATTCTCTCCTCGCCTACCTGTGTCGGTTTGCGGTACGGGCACCTCCCGCCTCGCTAGAGGCTTTTCTTGGCAGTGTGAAATCAGGGACTCCGGGGAACAATTCCCCTCGCGGTCACAGCTCAATGTTACAGGAACGGGATTTGCCTCGTTCCACACCTCACTGCTTCGACGCGCATGACCAACAGCGCGCTCACCCTATCCTACTGCGTCCCCCCATTGCTGATAGCGGCGGGGAGGTGGTACAGGAATATCAACCTGTTGTCCATCGTCTACGCCTTTCGGCCTCGACTTAGGTCCCGACTGACCCTGAGCGGACGAGCCTTCCTCAGGAAACCTTAGGCATTCGGTGGAAGGGATTCTCACCCTTCTTTCGCTACTCATACCGGCATTCTCACTTCCAAGCGCTCCACCAGTCCTTCCGGTCTGGCTTCGACGCCCTTGGAACGCTCTCCTACCACTGACACCAACGGTGTCAATCCACAGTTTCGGTGATCCGTTTAGCCCCGGTACATTTTCGGCGCAGCGCCACTCGACCAGTGAGCTATTACGCACTCTTTAAATGGTGGCTGCTTCTAAGCCAACATCCTGGTTGTCTGGGCAACGCCACATCCTTTTCCACTTAACGGATACTTGGGGACCTTAACTGGTGGTCTGGGCTGTTTCCCTCTCGACTACGGATCTTATCACCCGCAGTCTGACTCCCAAACCTAAATCATCGGCATTCGGAGTTTGTCTGAATTCGGTAACCCGGGATGGGCCCCTAGTCCAAACAGTGCTCTACCTCCGAGATTCGTTGTTTGAGGCTAGCCCTAAAGCTATTTCGGAGAGAACCAGCTATCTCCAGGTTCGATTGGAATTTCACCGCTACCCACACCTCATCCCCGCACTTTTCAACGTACGTGGGTTCGGGCCTCCAGTAAGTGTTACCTTACCTTCACCCTGGACATGGGTAGATCACCTGGTTTCGGGTCTACGACCCCATACTCATTCGCCCTGTTCAGACTCGCTTTCGCTGCGGCTCCGCCTTCTCGGCTTAACCTTGCATGGAATCGTAACTCGCCGGTTCATTCTACAAAAGGCACGCCATCACCCCTTAACGGGCTCTGACAACTTGTAGGCACACGGTTTCAGGTTCTCTTTCACTCCCCTTCCGGGGTGCTTTTCACCTTTCCCTCACGGTACTGGTTCACTATCGGTCACTAGGGAGTATTTAGCCTTGGGAGATGGTCCTCCCGGATTCCGACGGAATTTCACGTGTTCCGCCGTACTCAGGATCCACTCTGGAGGGGATGGACTTTCGGCTACGGGGCTATTACCCGCTGCGGCGGACCTTTCCAGGTCGCTTCGCCTAACCCATCCCTTTGTAACTCCGTATAGAGTGTCCTACAACCCCAGGAAGCAAGCTTCCTGGTTTGGGCTCTTCCCGTTTCGCTCGCCGCTACTCAGGGAATCGAATTTTCTTTCTCTTCCTCCGGATACTTAGATGTTTCAGTTCTCCGGGTCTGCCTCATGTACGCTATGTATTCACGTACATGTACTGCCCCATTACGGGCAGTGGGTTTCCCCATTCGGAAATCTCCGGATCAATGCTTACTTACAGCTCCCCGGAGCATATCGGTGTTAGTGCCGTCCTTCATAGGCTCCTAGTGCCAAGGCATCCGCCGTGCGCCCTTTCTAACTTGACCAGAATTGGTCGATCGTTCCGCCATAGCGATATGGCTTCCGGATCGTTACAAAGTGTTGCATGTTCAATCACTAGTGTGATCGACTCGGTTGATTACTTGTGTTATTGCTTTCAATGTCGTTTTATCCAGTTTTCAAAGAACAAGACAGCTGCCTGAATCACTTCATGATTCACTTCGCTGATTTTGCTTCATGCAGTCTTGCGACGAAAGCGCAGCGGCAGGAGCAAAGTTTTAATTGGTGGAGCCTAGCGGGATCGAACCGCTGACCTCCTGCGTGCAAGGCAGGCGCTCTCCCAGCTGAGCTAAGGCCCCAGAAGTATATGATGGTGGGCCTAAGTGGACTCGAACCACCGACCTCACGCTTATCAGGCGTGCGCTCTAACCAGCTGAGCTATAGGCCCCTTCCAGGATTATTATGAAGTTCCATTATATGAACCTTCAAAACTGAACGCAAAACGTCAACGTATGAACCCAAGGTTCATATTCCGTAAATATCCTTAGAAAGGAGGTGATCCAGCCGCACCTTCCGATACGGCTACCTTGTTACGACTTCACCCCAATCATCTGTCCCACCTTCGGCGGCTGGCTCCCGTAAGGGTTACCCCACCGACTTCGGGTGTTACAAACTCTCGTGGTGTGACGGGCGGTGTGTACAAGACCCGGGAACGTATTCACCGTGGCATGCTGATCCACGATTACTAGCGATTCCGGCTTCATGCAGGCGAGTTGCAGCCTGCAATCCGAACTGGGAACGGTTTTATGGGATTGGCTCCCCCTCGCGGGTTCGCAGCCCTCTGTACCGTCCATTGTAGCACGTGTGTAGCCCAGGTCATAAGGGGCATGATGATTTGACGTCATCCCCACCTTCCTCCGGTTTGTCACCGGCAGTCACCTTAGAGTGCCCAACTGAATGCTGGCAACTAAGATCAAGGGTTGCGCTCGTTGCGGGACTTAACCCAACATCTCACGACACGAGCTGACGACAACCATGCACCACCTGTCACCGCTGTCCCCGAAGGGAAAGGCATGTCTCCATGCCGGGCAGCGGGATGTCAAGACCTGGTAAGGTTCTTCGCGTTGCTTCGAATTAAACCACATGCTCCACCGCTTGTGCGGGTCCCCGTCAATTCCTTTGAGTTTCAGTCTTGCGACCGTACTCCCCAGGCGGAGTGCTTAATGCGTTAGCTGCAGCACTAAGGGGCGGAAACCCCCTAACACTTAGCACTCATCGTTTACGGCGTGGACTACCAGGGTATCTAATCCTGTTTGCTCCCCACGCTTTCGCGCCTCAGCGTCAGTTACAGACCAGAAAGCCGCCTTCGCCACTGGTGTTCCTCCACATCTCTACGCATTTCACCGCTACACGTGGAATTCCGCTTTCCTCTTCTGTACTCAAGTCCTCCAGTTTCCAATGACCCTCCACGGTTGAGCCGTGGGCTTTCACATCAGACTTAAAGGACCGCCTGCGCGCGCTTTACGCCCAATAATTCCGGACAACGCTTGCCACCTACGTATTACCGCGGCTGCTGGCACGTAGTTAGCCGTGGCTTTCTGATAAGGTACCGTCAAGGTACGGGCAGTGACTCCCGTACGTGTTCTTCCCTTACAACAGAGCTTTACGATCCGAAAACCTTCTTCGCTCACGCGGCGTTGCTCCATCAGACTTCCGTCCATTGTGGAAGATTCCCTACTGCTGCCTCCCGTAGGAGTCTGGGCCGTGTCTCAGTCCCAGTGTGGCCGATCACCCTCTCAGGTCGGCTACGCATCGTCGCCTTGGTAGGCCGTTACCCCACCAACTAGCTAATGCGCCGCGGGCCCATCCTGCAGTGACAGCCGAAACCGTCTTTCAGAATTCCTCCATGCGGAGGAACTGATTATTCGGTATTAGCCCCGGTTTCCCGGAGTTATCCCCATCTGCAGGGCAGGTTGCCCACGTGTTACTCACCCGTCCGCCGCTAACTTCAGGGAGCAAGCTCCCATCCGTCCGCTCGACTTGCATGTATTAGGCACGCCGCCAGCGTTCGTCCTGAGCCAGGATCAAACTCTCCATAATCCTAGCGACCGATGCGCGGCGGATTGCGTTGTCGGCTTCATTCGCTCGGTCGGTCATGTACCGTAGTACGCTCCCTCCTTCGCTCAATCGCCTCCTAGCTCTCTCCACCACACCTCGGCCACCAGATCTGGCTAGTCGATACGCAGCGCATTGCGTTGTCAGCCGCGCTCGTTCAGTCGGTCACGTACTGATGTACGCTCCCTCCTTCACTCGCTTGCTTCCTAGCACTGCACTACGTCTCAACCGCCAGTTAGAGAAACTTGAATAGCTCGAGTTTCTTGCTGGCATCATTTAAGATGTCAATTTTGAATCCGAAGATTCGTTTTGTCCGTTTCACCGACGGGGTCGGCTTCCGGACTTTATTTGTTGACGTTTTGCTGTTCAGTTTTCAAGGTTCATTTAATTTCTCGCCGCAACAGCGACTTTTTCAATATAACATCTTCCCAAAGAGAAGTCAACAACTTTTTTAATTTCTTTTTCAAGTTGTTCGCCGTCCGCTAAGGACATGTATTAATATACAACATGTCCTATTAAATAATCAAGCCTTTTTTCAAAAAAACTTTTCGATAAGTTTTTTCGGGTCAATTACGAACAGTCCAATCCCGCATAGAACTACGATACCGCCTACCAATTGGGACAATGCCAATGTCTCTCCAAATATATAAAACGCCAAGATAGCGGCGCCTACCGGTTCAAACAGGATGGCGACCGAAATGACATTGGTGCTCACCCATTTAATCGCCCAATTAAATAATGTATGCCCCAGCAAATTCGGAATTAGCGCAAGCAGGATGAACCACAGCCAGTCGATCGAGGGATACGGACCGAATGACTCTCCTTTTGCCAGCACATAAAAAAACAATGTAATCGTGCTTATTGAATAAACAACAAACGTATAAGTAATTAAGGAGAGTCTTTTCCGAACCTCTTGTCCGAATAACAGATAGGCGGTCACGAGCGCACAGCCGATTAACGCAAGGATATCCCCGAAAAGCGCGGTTCCGCTTAATCTGAAGTCGCCCCAACTGATGATGACACTGCCTGAAATGGCGATTAGAGCAGACAAGATCGTCTTCAACGAAATCTTTTCCTTGAAAAAGAAGTATGTGCCGACGAATGCGAAAATCGGTTGCAGTGTTACGAGGACCGTCGAACTGGCGACCGACGTGTAGTTTAATGATTCAAACCAGAAGATGAAATGGAAGGCAAGGAATACTCCAGCTATTGTGGAGAAGATCCAATCTTTCCGTCCAAGTTCCTTCAATTCTTTTTTGTATTTATAGAGAAAGATCGGCAGCATTGCAAGCACTGAAAACAGCATCCGATAAAAAGCGATGACTCCGGAGTCCGCGTTGGCAAGCTTCACAAAAATGGCCGAGAGCACGACCGAAATTACACCGATCACGATCGGGATATAAGGATGAATTGCAGGTCTTTCCATTTAGAACACTTCTCTTTCAAGTGGAGCCAAGGTTACACCCTATCATTTAGGGCAATAGAATAGTAAAGAGTATATCATGACATATCCATGAGCACCAACATAGATAAAGGGGGATTTGTATGGATTGGATATTAAATGAAACGATGTACCCCGATGTTCTTATAAAGATCATCCTTGCCTTAGTCTTAAGTTTAGTAATTGGCGTAGAAAGGGAAATGAAGAAAAAACCCATCGGATTAAAGACAAGTGCCGTCATCGCCACTTTCAGCTGCCTTATGACGATCATCTCCATTGAGGCCGCCTATCTCGTTCCGTCTCGGGATGATATTAACGTCACGATGGACCCGCTCCGTTTGGCCGCACAAATTGTTAGTGGTATAGGATTCTTAGGTGCAGGGGCAATACTGAGAAGGGATAACGATAACATCACCGGCCTAACTACAGCTGCCATGATTTGGGGAGCGGCCGGAATCGGGATTGCAGTGGGAGCGGGCTTCTATATAGAAGCTGCGTTCGCCGTCCTTAGTGTCATGTTCGTCATCGAGGTGCTTTCCCCTTTGCTGGGAAAATTCGGACCCAAACGGTTACGGACAAAAGATGCCGCCTTCACTTTCATCGTGACAGATATGTCAAAAATCGATGATCTGATCGAGTACTTAACGCTAGAGGGGATGTCGATCGAAAATTTAAGGATCCGGAAAATAATCGAAACTGACCAACCTACGAAACACGAGTTGGATTTCCGCCTTGCCGCTCTGCCCAAAAAGGAAACGTCGCAGCTATATGTCGAACTCTCCGCACTTCCCTATGTAGAATCTGTCGAGTTGGAATTATTTCATTAACGGAGGTCTCCTATGTCAGACATACTAAAATTGTTGAAAGAAGGAAACAAACCTTCACTTCTAGCAGCCATCGTCAATACTGTCATCGCAGGATTGAAAGCCGCCGCCTTTTTCTTTACAGGGAATGTCGCGATGTTTGCGGAAATGCTTCATTCTTTGGGAGATGCAGCTAACCAATTCTTCGTCTACATCGGGTCCGCCCTTTCCAGGAAAGCCCCGACACCCAAATTTCCAAATGGTTTCGGCCGAGTCGTCAACCTGGTTTGCCTCGGTGCGGTCATTGTCGTTGGAATCATGTCCTATGAAGCCATCATTGGCGGTTGGCATCACATCTTCAATCCAAGTGAATCGGGCAGCCTGCTTATCAACTTGTCCGTGCTCGGCCTAGCTATCGTCCTGGAGTTCACAGTTCTCTTTAAAGCAGGGAAAGAAGTACTGCACGAAGCGGGAATGCAAGCAAGGGGGCTGGCTCCCATTACAAGCAGCTTCCGCTATTTAAGCAAGGCAAAGCCGCCAACCAAACTTGTCTTTATGGAAGACCTCGTCGCAACAGCGGGCGGAGTACTCGCCTTCGTCTCAATCCTACTCGCCCATTTTTTCGGCTTTCTTGCAGCGGAAGGCATTGCTTCCATATTAATTGGATTAATGATGTTTTATGTGGTCAGCAAAGTGTTCTTGGATAACGCTAAGGGAGCGATTGGTGAAACGGACGAAGAAATGCTCAACCATATCGCCTATCTCGTGGCGGAAGACCCGGATGTGAAGGATATCCAACGGGTGGAAGTCATTAAAGAAGGGGAGTTCCTCCATGTCGAAGTCGTGGCAGAAGTCGACCCTACCCAGACGGTAGCTTATGTGGATGATATCCGGGATCGGCTCATGGATACGATATTGAAGCAAAAAGGTGTACGGGACGTTATCATTTCATTCGACGAAGATGACGGCATCTTAACATGGAGCCGAACGAATTCACCGGATTCCACCAAACAAGTGACATCGAAACTGCCGGAAATCAAATAAGAAACAGAGGCTGATGCGGCAACCGCATCGCCTCTTTCTTCATTATATGGAAGCTTGCAATATCTTCAAAACATCCTCTTTATGCAACACATTGAATTTCCCGATCGGCCTGTTGGCGGTCGCCATTTCTGCCATGCGTTCCAGCTGGGAACCATCGATGCCATAGTCCGAAAGCGCATTCGGGCCGCCAAGCGAATCCCAAAAGGCGCGCAGACGGTCAATCCCTTCATAAGCGATCTCCTCTTCCGTCTTCCCTGCGGACTCCACTCCGAACACCTTGACGGCAAGCCTTGCAAAGCGGCTCGGCTTCACTTTTACGTTATACCGCATCCAATTCGGGAATAAAATCGAAAGGCCGCCCGCATGCGGTATATCATAGACCGCGGAAACCGCATGCTCGATATCATGTGATGCCCAATCACCTTTCGAACCGACTCCGATCATCCCGTTCAACGCCATCGTTCCCGCTAACAGGATCGTCTCTCTCAACTCCATGTCCTCAGGATGTTTCACAAGTTTCGGACCAGCCTCTATCACTGCGCGCAAAATCCCTTCACACAGTTCATCTTGCACAGGGGTGTTCGAAGCGTTATGGAAATACTGTTCCAAGACATGTGACATCATATCGATAATGCCATACACTGTCTGGTCTCGAGGCACCGACAAAGTGTACGCGGGATCGAGAATCGAGAATTTTGGAAAGTTAAGCGGTCCGCCCCAGCCGACTTTCTCATGGGTTTCTTCATTCGTTATGACGGATCCGGCATTCATCTCCGAACCTGTTGCGGCCAATGTCAAAATGGTTCCGATCGGAAGAGCATCGGCCGGTAGCACCTTGCGCATAACGAGGTCCCAGGCATCCCCGTCGTATTTTGCTGCTGACGCAATCAGCTTGGCACAATCAATTACCGATCCGCCTCCGACAGCCAAGATGAAATCAATTCGTTGTTCCTTGCAGATGACAGCCCCTTTCCGGGCCGTCGAAACACGCGGGTTCGGCTCCACGCCGGAAAGCTCATATACCTCTTTTCCTGCCTGCTTTAAAATAGTGGTCACCTCATCATAAAGTCCATTCCGCTTGATGCTGCCACCGCCATATACGAGGAGAATCCGGTTGCCGTATTGCTTGAGCTCTCCTTCCAACTGCACAATCTGCCCTTTCCCGAATATCAATTTTACAGGGTTATGGAATACAAAGTCATTCATCTTCAATCCACCTCCAATATCATTACTTGTATTATCGCGGATAATAGTTAGCCTATACAAACGTGCGGCAAAGGGAAGAAATTAAATGACGGGAAAAATGGGAATACGGGAGGGTGATTGGGGTTATCCAGAAAGTAGATTTTCCGGTTAAACACGCAAAAAGCAAGGGCTCTGGTCGCTTTCCGCGGGCCGGCCGACGAGCCTCCTCCGGCTTACAGCCGTGCGGGGTCTCGTCGGCCGGCTTTCCCGCAGGAGTCTCTCGGCGCCCTTACTTTTTGCTGGTATCCAACTCTGTGCCTGGACTTTTCGGACAGCCCCTTCAGCACGTTGTTCGATAATTGCCGGACAGGAAGCCTGGACATTCCCCTGTTGAAAAACATAAAAGGCATCTCCCGGATCGCTCTCGGGAAATGCCTTTTAACTTTATTATGCCCAACCGCGGAAACGCGCCGCTTCCGCCGTTTTCCGTACACCGATCATATACGCTGCAAGGCGCATATCGATGTTGCGGTTCGCTGATACGGAATAGACGTTATCAAATGCCGTCACCATTTTTTCCGTCATTTTTTCACGAACTTCTTCTTCCGACCAATAGTACCCCATATTGTTCTGAACCCATTCAAAATAAGAGACTGTCACGCCGCCCGCACTTGCCAGCACGTCCGGAACAAGAAGAATTCCGCGTTCAGTCAGGATTCGAGTCCCTTCCGTCGTCGTAGGGCCGTTCGCCGCTTCGACGACGATTTTAGCTTTAATGTCATGTGCATTATCGCCCGTGATCTGGTTTTCGATCGCCGCCGGAACGAGGATATCACAATCCAGCTCAAGCAACTCTTTATTCGTAATCGTATTATCAAACAGGGTCGTTACGGTTCCGAAACTATCCCGACGATCGAGAAGGTAATCGATATCGAGGCCGTCCGGATCATGAAGCGCACCGTAAGCATCGGAGATTCCGATTACTTTCGCTCCTAGGTCGTGAAGGAACTTCGATAGGAAGCTTCCTGCGTTCCCAAAACCTTGGATGACGACACGGGCTCCTTTTATGTCTATGTTGCGACGCTTCGCCGCTTCTTTGATAATGATCGTAACCCCTTCAGCAGTCGCACGGTCACGACCTTGCGAACCACCGAGGACAATCGGTTTCCCTGTAATGAATCCTGGTGAGTTGAATTCGTCGATACGGCTGTATTCGTCCATCATCCAAGCCATGATTTGAGCATTGGTGAAGACATCTGGAGCCGGTATATCTTTAGCTGGCCCCATTACTTGACTGAGCGCACGTACATACCCTCGGCTAAGCCTTTCCAATTCTGCCATTGACATTTCGCGCGGATCACAAATGATTCCGCCTTTCCCGCCGCCGTACGGCAGGTCGACGATACCGGCTTTCAATGTCATCCACATGGATAGTGCACGCACTTCATCCGCTGTGACCTGCGGATGGAACCGTACCCCTCCTTTTGTAGGGCCTACCGCATCATTATGCTGCCCCCGGTACCCCGTGAACACTTTCACTTTCCCGTCATCCATCCGGACCGGAATCCGCACTTCAACCATGCGGATTGGTTCTTTCAATAATTCGTACATTCCCTCATCATAGCCTAGTTTTTCAAGTGCATCCTTGATGACCTCTTGCGTAGACGTAAATAGATTCAGGTTTTCAGTCATGTAATGATTCGCCTCTTTGATTCATAATGTTTTTCTTCCTGAAACATTGTAACATACTCGACATTTTTTTTGTGTTAATATGCAAAAACTTTGTAGATTTTTTCAAGAGCCCAATCCAATTCCTCTTTCTTGATGATAAGTGGTGGAGCAAATCGGATTACCGTTTCATGCGTTTCCTTGCAAAGTAGCCCTAAATCTTTCAACTTCTCGCAATAAGGGCGTGCTGCTTCCGATAGTTCCACGCCGATGAATAACCCGCGGCCCCGTACCTCTTTGATCGATGGATGTTTAATCTTTTTCAACTCTTCCATGAAGTACGTGCCCAATTCCAAAGAACGATCAGCCAATTTTTCATCTTCGAGAACATCCAGGGAAGCGAGGGATACTGCACAAGCCATGGGGTTCCCCCCGAAAGTCGATCCATGCGAGCCAGGGTTGAAAACGCCTAAGATGTCTTGATTGGCCACGACGCATGAAATTGGAAATACACCGCCACCGAGAGCTTTCCCTAATATATACATATCCGGTTCAATTTCTTCCCATTCACATGCGAACATTTTTCCGGTACGGCAAAGGCCTGCTTGAATTTCATCCGCAACGAATAGAACGTTATGTTTTTTACAAAGTTCTCTCGCTTCCTTCATGAAGCCTTTCGGTGGAATCAAGATTCCGGCTTCTCCTTGGATCGGTTCGATGATGAATGCGGCTGTATTCGGTGTAATCGCTTCTTCCAAGGCGTTGATATCGCCGTAGGGCACCAGTTTAATGCCCGGAAGCAATGGACCGAAACCGCGTTTGTATTCCTCATCGGAAGATAAGGAAACAGCAGCCATTGTGCGCCCGTGGAAATTGCCGACACAACCGATGATTTCCGCTTCGTTGTCTTGTATCCCTTTTACGTCGTATGCCCAGCGGCGTGCAGCTTTGATGGCTGTTTCAACCGCTTCGGCGCCCGTATTCATCGGAAGTGCCATTTCTTTGCCGGACAGTCTACAGATCCTTTCATACCACGGACCCAGTTGATCGTTATGGAAGGCGCGTGATGTCAGTGTCACTTTATCCGCTTGGTCTTTTAACGCTTGGATGATCTTCGGATGGCGGTGTCCTTGGTTTACAGCAGAATACGCGGATAACATATCCATATATTTATTTCCCTCAGGATCCACTACCCAAACCCCTTGAGCCTCCGAAATAACAATCGGCAACGGGTGATAATTATTCGCTCCGAACTTCACTGTTTGGTCGATCAATTTTTTCGAAACTGTCATCGTTGTTCCTCCTCCATCATATGTAAACGGGACGGGCATGCCGATCTGGCGCCATCTCGTCCCCGCATCGGAGATCAAAGCATTTCCGATGTCGTTTTACCTTGCATATGGAGTTGCAAGTAGTCAGGTCCACCCGCTTTGGAATCTGTCCCGGACATGTTGAATCCGCCGAATGGCTGGTAACCGACAATCGCGCCTGTGCAGCCGCGGTTGAAATATAAGTTACCGACATGGAAACTTTCGCGAGCCTGTTCGATATGGAAACGGTTATTGGTGATCACCGCTCCAGTAAGGCCGTATACGGTATTGTTTGCCATTTCGATCGCTTCATCAAAACTTTTCGCTTTTGACAACCCGACGACTGGTCCGAAGATTTCCTCCTGCATGACGCGGGAATTCGGATCAAGGTCTGCGATGACAGTTGGTGCGACGAAGTAGCCTTTTGAATCATCCCCTTCGCCCCCTGCGATCAAATGCCCCTCTTTCTTGCCGATTTCAATATACTCCATTATTTTATTATATGAATTTTGGTCGATCACCGGACCGGCAAAATTCGCCTGGTCGGCGGGATCTCCGTATTTCAACTCTTTCGCCAGTTCCCCGACACGTTCCACAACTTGGTCATAGACGTCCTCCAAAATAATCGCTCGGGAACAAGCGGAACATTTTTGCCCGCTGAAACCGAATGCCGATTTGACGATGGACTGTGCCGCAAGCTCAAGATCCGAATCGCTGTCGACGACAATCGTATCTTTCCCGCCCATTTCAGCAATGACCCGTTTCAACCAGATTTGCCCCTCGTTCACGACTGCGGCACGCTCGTATATCCGTGTGCCGACTTCACGCGAACCTGTGAAAGAGATGAACCTCGTCCTTGGATGGTCGACGAGATAGTCTCCGATCTCCGCGCCGGAGCTCGGAATATAGTTGACGACTCCATTCGGCATACCGGCCTCTTCCAATACTTCGATGAATTTATAGGCGACGACAGGGGTAGCCGAAGCCGGTTTTAAGAGGATAGTATTCCCTGTTACAAGAGCAGCCACTGTCGTACCAGCCATGATCGCAAGCGCAAAGTTCCATGGAGAGATGACGACACCGACGCCCAACGGGATATAATCAAAACGGTTGTATTCCCCAGGGCGGCTTTCAACAGGCATTCCATCTTTTAACTTGAGCATTTGACGACCATAATATTCGAGGAAATCAATTGCTTCTGCCGTATCCGCATCCGCCTCGTTCCAAGGTTTCCCTGCTTCTTTCGTTAAAAGGGCTGAAAACTCATGCTTGCGGCGGCGGATGATGGCTGCAGCTTTGAAAAGTATGTCAGCGCGGAATCCGGGATCCGCTTTCCTCCAAGTATTGAACGTTTCATCCGCCACACTCATGGCCTTTTTGGCAAGATCGCGGCTGCATTTGGAAACACGGCCAATCACTTCTTCTTTATTCGCAGGGTTGGAGGAAACGATCTTCTCCTCCGTCAGGATGCGTTCTCCACCAATGATAAGCGGATAATCTTGACCGAGATACCCTTCGACCTTCTGAAGGGCTTCTAGGAAGGCCTTTCGGTTTGCATCTTGCGTAAAATCAGTGAATGGTTCGTGTTTATATGGAATCATCATGATCCTCCTTTTATTAAACGCAAAATTTGTTTGCACTTAGAGTTCATTACACTTATAATAATGCAAAATAATATTGCGGAATTCAAGTGATAGATTACAAATCTCCAGAAAAAATTAAGCAGAAGGTGTTTGGAAATGAAAAGTAACGATATCGCCTTGTTCCCCTTCTATAAACTTGCTGTCGATCATTCGGGAATTGGCGTACATGCGATCGACCTGGACGGGCGGACGGTCATTTACAACAATAAAATGAAAGAGATTGAAGGGTTGGCATTGAAAGATGTGGGGGACCGTTCGATTTTGGAATTATTCAACTTCGAAAAAGAAGAAAGTACCTTATTAAAAGTGCTGCAAAGCGGGAAAGAGCAGCTGAATGTAAAACAGACCTATTGGAACCGAATCGGGACGGAAATTACGACAGTCAACGACACTTTCCCCGTTTTTGACGGGGACAAACTAATCGGAGCCGTGGAACTGGCCCGCGATGTGACGGCGATTGAGAAATACGTCCTGCGTCCTTTGCAAAAGCGGGTTCATATTCGCTCTCTGAACCAGATCGTAGCTGAATCGGATGCCATGAAGACTGTCATAGCCACGGCCGAAAAAGCGGCCCAAGCGGATGTCCCCGTCCTCTTAATTGGAGAATCGGGAACCGGGAAGGATCTAATCGCTGAAAGTATCCATCACGAATTGTTGCCACCGAAAGGGATGTTCTATTCTCTTTTCTGCCATAGCTCGGATCCGGAGTTGATGGATCGATTGGAGGAGGAAATGAACAGGGAGGAGACAATGACCCTGTTTTGTGAACGGATCGATCTTTTGCCCATTCCATTACAACAGAAATTGCTGTCGATCCTACAATCGACAGATCAATCGAAAAAGCTGTTCATCGCAAGTATTGATGAGGATCCGGTCGAACTGATTGCATCCGGAACGTTACTGAAGGATCTTTATTACTTTTTTGTATCTTTCGTCATCCACATTCCGCCTTTACGGAAACGGAAAGAGGATGTCCTGCCTTTCGTGATGGCTTATTTGACAGAGAGGAAAGAACGGTTCGGCTCTCCGCTTGAATGCGTCAGCCCCGAAGTGGAGACCTTTTTTCTGAAATACGATTGGCCAGGGAACTTGCGGGAGTTGGAGCTTTTATTGGATGAAGTCGCTTCCCTCTCCACGACCGACACATGCATCACCTATGATATGCTTCCATTGCACTTCCGCATGAAACAACCGGAAGCAATTGAGGAACCTGCACAAGCCGTAGATTTCATCGTCCAGCCCGAGCGCGAGCTGCCCCCTCTGGATCAGTACTTGCGCGAAGCGGAAGTGTATTACTTACAAAAAGCGATGAAGCTGCATGGCGGAAATGTGACGAAAACAGCGAACGCCCTCGGAATGAGCAGACAGAATCTCCAGTATCGCTTGCGCAAAATAAAAAACGGGGAAAAGGATTGACTCTTTTCCCCGTTTTATTTTTGCTGATTATCGAACTGGGTCACTGTCCCGACTTTTCGATCCAATCCTTCAGTTTATCTTTCAAAGAATTGAACCCTTCCGCGTCATGCTCCTGGACGCGGGCTTGCAGCGACTTTTTCGGCCGGTGCTCCCGCCGGGCATTGACAGGTGCTTCCGATAGAGCCCGAATCGACAGGCTTACTTTTTTTGCGTCCGGATCGACGTCCAGAACTTTGACTTTCACTTCTTGTCCAACGGATAGATATTCATGAATATCCTTTACAAACCCGAATGTAATTTCAGAAATGTGCACAAGCCCTTGCGTTTCCTCATCCAGCGCCACGAACGCGCCGTATGGCTGGATGCCTGTCACAGTGCCGGTGAGCTCTTCTCCCGCTTTGTATGTTTTCGCCAATTGAAACAGCTCCCAATCTATACTTGATCCCTCTTCTGCCGATATGGCCATCCAAAATTATAACATGTTAACAGATGACAGGCAAAAAGTCGACTTTTTTCAATATGGAAGGGAGGGGAACGCCAAGGGAGACTGGTCAGGAATTTCCTTGGAAAACTACGGACGTCTATATCTTAAATCTCAATACTTGTTGATTGCGTTCCTCGGCGAGTTTGGCAAGCTGCAGTGAACTTCCTGCCACCTCTTCCATGGAACTGCTTGTTTCCTGTGCGGACGCCGATGTCTGCTCCACACCGGCAGCCGATTCTTCTGAGATGGCAGCGATTCCCTCAATCGCTCCACTCATTTGCTGGCTATTCACCGCGATGTCGGACAGGTTATTCGAAACCACTTCAATATGATTAACCATCTCAGCAACCGCTCCGTCGATTCGATGGAAGGTATCTCCCGTATGTTGGATCTGATGCCTGCCGGTTTCCATTTCCTCATATCCCTTGATCAGTGATTCGGCTACAGTGCTCGATTCGCGATGAATGAATTTAGGATATAAAACCTTTGAAAATAAAAACCCATGCCTTGTAAATGCTACAGGGTACGGGTTTTCATAATCAGACAATACATTTCGCCTCATATTTGATGGCGATTAATTTATAGGAAATCTGCATACAGTTCTCGATCGGTATCCACATCTCATGGGAATGTTCATAGATTTCACGAATCCGTTTCGCAAGGTCGGCCGGGTGGTCCAGCCGGTGTAGTTCGGATATGACGTCGGTAATCTCCAACTCATACGCCTTTTTCCCGACTTGGAATGGATCCCATTCTTCCAATAGTGAAACCGCCTTTTTGTTCATCTCGATTGTTTGCACGATAGTCACCTTATTTTTTTCTTTAGTCCTGTTTATGATAGCATAGATATGAAAAAAGGAAAGTAGAAAGAGGGGATTCTCGTGAGCGTATTTGAGCAAGTGTGGGAAAGACGTAACACCCGTTCGATGAAATGGGACCGATTGACAGCCGTCTATGGGCTGGAAGATGCTTCAGATATTTTACCGATGTGGGTGGCCGACATGGACTTTGCGGCTCCCGATGTAGTCATCGATGCTATCAAGAAACGGCTGGAGCACCCGGTTTTCGGATATGCTTCCGAATTCGACGATTGCCGGGATGCGCTGCGCAACTGGCTTGGCGATCGATATGGGTGGAATACGGAAAACGAATGGATGCAATTCCATCAAGGGGTCGTTCCCGCGATCGCCACCATCATTGATACCTTTACGGAAGAAGGGGACGGCATCCTCATCACCACCCCCGTGTATCCGCCGTTTTTCCGGATTCCCCTTCAGCAGCAACGAACGGTGGTCGAAAGTGAAATGAAGGAACTAGACGGCCATTATTCCGTTGACTTCGAAGACTTTGAAGCGAAATTACAAGATAACGTGAAAGTGTTCCTCCTCTGCCATCCACATAATCCAGGGGGCATCGTCTGGCAAGAGGAGGATTTGCAAGAAATACTTCGGCTCTGTGCGAAATACGATGTCCTTGTCATTTCGGATGAAATCCATGCGGACCTAGTATTTCCGGAATATACCCATACGCCTCTCGGCAAAATTGCCGGAGATGAAGCAAATCGGATCATCACTTGCGTAGCCCCGACGAAAACATTCAATTTAGCTGGTCTTCAGGCGGCCGTCACCATCTCGCCTGACCCCGAGATTCGGAAGAAACTCCGGGACAAAGCGATGGCGCGCGGACAGATGGAGATGAACACCTTTGCCGGTGTCGCATTCAAAGCGGCCTATGAGCAAGGCGGACCATGGCTGGATGAATTGCTCAAGACGCTTTCATCCAATATGGATTACGTCATCCAGGAGCTGACTGCCGCCATTCCAGGAATCAAAATCAACAAGCCGCATGCTACTTATTTGCTTTGGATTGATTACCGGGACACTGGACTCTCCGAAAAAGAGATGATGGATCGCCTTCTTACGAAGGGGAGAGTCGCATTGGAACCAGGAACCAAGTATGGAGAGGCGGGCCGTGGTTTCCTCCGGATGAATGTAGCCGCCCCCCGCTCGCTGATCGAAGAAGGCGTCAAGCGGTTCATCCGTGCTATGGAAGACTGATTGCCCTATGAAAAAGAGCAGCATCCTCAATTCTGGGGATGCTGCTCTTTTTCTCTTGCCTCACGGCGTTCGCGTAAAATCCGCTCTTCCAATTCCCTCGTCTCTTCTTCCTGTTTCTTCGAGTTGCGTCGGATCCACACGAAGGTCAAGATGAGGAGAATCATGAAAAAAGTTAAAGAAATGACCGCGGGAATATACTCTGATTTGTCTTCAGGGAAGTAAAGGAACGGCATTAAAATCGCGTTCATTTACAAACACTTCCTTATCTGATTGGATTCACAAGGTTGTTTACTTCTGAAGGATTTCAATCGATTCGATTTTCACGTCTTCTGCCGGTTTGTCTTGTGCTCCGGTTTTGACAGTCGCGATTTTATCGACCGTATCCATGCCTTCGACCACTTGCCCGAAAACTGTATGCTTTTGGTCAAGATGCGGTGTTCCACCCGTCTCTCCGTAAGCTTTCGCGATTTCTTCCGGCCATCCGCCGTTTTTCAGCTGCTCTACCGAAGCATGCGCTGATGATGCCTGGACGATGAAAAATTGGCTGCCGTTCGTGCCAGGTCCCGCATTGGCCATCGAAAGAGCTCCGCGCAAGTTGAATAGCTGCATGGAGAACTCGTCCTCGAACGTGTCACCGTAAATGCTCTCGCCGCCCATGCCTGTGCCGGTCGGGTCTCCGCCTTGGATCATGAAATCATTGATGACACGGTGAAAAATGATTCCGTCATAATAACCGTTCTCCGCATGCGTCAAAAAGTTCTCGACTGTTTTCGGTGCGAGCTCCGGGAATAGTTTAATCTTGATCGGGCCAAGTGTTGTATTCATTACAACAAGCGCTTCGTTCGCGGCCACTTCATTCGAAAGCTGTGGATACATGGTTGTTTCCTCCTTAGTGTTGGTTGTTTCCTGTTCGTCCGCCGGATCGGCCTGCTCGGCTTCGCCGACCTCTTCCGGCTCCTCAGGTTGTTCCAGTTTTTCCGTTTCTTCTACTTGTTCGTCTATGTTTTCCTTCTGGACATCCTGTTT
The DNA here is from genome assembly GCF_000829195.1 of Bacillus sp. OxB-1. Classification (GTDB taxonomy): domain Bacteria; phylum Bacillota; class Bacilli; order Bacillales_A; family Planococcaceae; genus Sporosarcina. Next base: position 38,462 of record NZ_AP013294.1, read on the forward strand.
CTCGGTCCCGCATGCCACTAGGGTCATGAACAAAAAGAGCGTCAACATAGAAAAGATCATTTTTTTCAAAATCAGTCACCCTGCATCATTTTAGCATATCCGCTCTTCCTTTTCGATAATCAAATACTCTCTTGCTGTTTTCCGCGTTCACATTTTGCTCAAAAAGTTCCATTCAAATCTTTGATGTCCTCCAGCGGACGCAGAATAAAGCACGTTTCTTTCTTCGGGGTTCGAACTGTTTTATACTTGATTTATCCAAATCCTCTCCTTCGTAGAAGACGGGATTCAAAAATTTGCGAAAGGGTATTGGTTTACTTACAAGTATGACACAGCTTAGAAAGCGGGTTTTCGGAATGAACGTGCAGAAACGGAATTTCATCATAATTTGGATCTCCAACTTTCTCGTTGCCGGCACGATGACGATGATCATGCCCTTTTTAGCCCTCTACATCGAAACGTTCGGTGATCATTCGGATGCCTATGTCCAGAGGTGGTCCGGGCTCATCTTCGGGGCGACCTTCGTGACAGCCCTGCTAATGTCCCCGGTCTGGGGAAGGGTTGCGGACAAGTATGGATTCAAACCGATCCTGCTCATCAACGGGTTCGGAATCGCCACTTCTGTTTTTCTGATGGGATTTGTCCAATCGGTCGAAACCTTTTTCCTCCTCCGTCTCGCCAATGGGATCGTGACAGGGTTCATCCCTACCTCCTTGGCGTTCATCTCCTCTCAAACCGCAAAAGAAGAGGCGGGTAAGATGCTAGGGACGCTGCAGATGGGAAGTGTGACGGGCACGCTGTTCGGCCCCGTATTAGGCGGATTGCTGGCAGATGCCTTCGGTTTCCAATATACGTTCATCATTACATCCATTTCCGTGACGACCGCCGCCCTCATCGTACTGTTCGGATTAAAAGAGAAGAAGAAAACGAAAAACAAACGGGTTTCCCCGTACTCCCGGAAAATGATTATCCACGGAATTCTGCACCATCGCTTAATGCTCAATGTCATGATCATCACAGCCCTAATCCAAATCGGGAATTTCAGCATCCAACCTTTGCTTTCGCTATATGTCGCCGAATTGACCGATGCCAAAGATGTCGCTTTCCTGGCAGGTGTGACGTTCAGTGCAGCAGGGATCGGCAATCTTTTATTCGCCCGCCGTTGGGGGGTGTTAGGGGATGAGATCGGGTATGAAAAAGTGCTGTCCATCCTGCTCTTGCTCTCGTTCATCTTTATCATCCCCCAAGCATTTGTCACCCAGATTTGGCAGTTGTTCATCTGTCGCCTTCTATTCGGCATTGCAGTCGGAGGCATGATCCCTGTCACGACGGCATTGATCCGGCGGGAGGCCCCGGTCGATGTCCAAGGTGAAGTGATGGGGTACAATACGAGCTTCCGTTTTCTCGGCAATATTATCGGCCCGATGATCGGCGGGATCCTCGGTGGGTTTTTCGGAATATCCTCCGTCTTTCTCATCACCGGTGTCCTGTTTCTAGTCGGCTTCGCCTTCCTCTTCTACGCCCGCCGAAATAAAGAAGTGGATTTCGAACATTATTTGATGAATGAAAAACTATCGAAAATATAGCACACTCCGAACCGGAGTATGCTATATTTTTTCTATGGAATTGATTGGATAAAGGAGGGGCGTAGTTGAAGCAGTTGGTAGGATTTTTCATGATCGTCCTTACATTTCCGATTCTGTTCATCGTTCAAAAAGCGATTGCCGATGAATGGAAAACAGCGGATTCTTTCCATACGCAAATGAGCGAATCAATCGAGCTCTCCCCCCCTCCCATCACGGTCCCCGTCGTCCTGAAAGATCGGAACGGTCTTCTGTTCGCCGAAGAATACGTCGAATGGAGGGATCCGCTCCCGCTCGACGCCATCCCCCTTTTCGCGCAACAGCTCTTTTTGGAAAGCGAAGATCAAGGCTTTTTTGAGCATCGGGGTTATGATGTCGCGGCAATCGTCCGCGCCTTTGCGGTCAACGCCGCTTCCGACGAGACGAAACAAGGCGCCTCGACAATTACACAGCAAGTGGTCCGGATGCGGTTCCTTTCGACAGAGAAAACATACGAACGGAAATTGACGGAGCTGTTTTACGCAGCAGAGCTCGAGAAGCAATCGACCAAGGATGAGATTTTGGAAATGTATTTGAACGAGATGTTTTTCGGCAATCAAGTATACGGGCTCGGCGCCGCCGCCACGTACTACTTCAGCAAGCCGCTCGGGGAATTGACCGAGGGGGAAATGGCTTTTCTCGCCGCCATTCCAAATAACCCGTCGCTATACGATCCTCTCCGGCATTTTGACAATACGAAAAAGAGGCAGGAACGCCTCCTGGATGTCCTTGCGAACAATGGCGTCATCACGTCAGAGGACGCTGCGGATTATAAAAATGAAAAAATTGTACTGCATGTCAAGAAGAAGCAAAATGCCTTCCCCGTTTACAGTACATACGTCATGTCCGAGCTTTCCGAATTGATTGCCCGATCGGAAGGGCTTTCCAAACAATTGGCCGCAGCGAAGGATGAAAATGAAAAGATGGCGATCCGGACAACCATTTCCAATCGGACGCGTGAGGTGCTCGCCGCCGGGGTCGTCATTGAGACGGCACTGGACCCAAGCAAGCAAAGACGGGATGAAGGACGGGTATCTGCGCAGTTATATCCAGCAGGACTTCAAGCCGGGGCGGCCGTCATCGAAAACGGGACGAGGGAAATCGTCAGCCTATACGGCGGGAAAGACTATCGGAAAGCCGATTTCAACCGGGCCTATCAAGCCGTACGGCAACCCGGCTCCGCCATCAAACCGCTGCTCGTCTATGCCCCGCTGTTCGAAAGCGGCCCGTACTCGGAAAATACGCCCGTGAACAGTGATAATATTTGCATCGGCTCGTACTGCCCGACGAATATCGGGGGGTATGTGTATGGGACCGTGACCGTCAAAGAGGCATTCCGGCATAGCCATAACACGGCAGCCATCCGCTTATTGCGAATGGTGGGGATCCAGGACGCATTTGATTATATGAAGCCGTTCGGGTTCAAATCGGTCGTCGAGCAGGATATGAATTATCCGGCAGCGCTTGGCGGATTTTCCAAAGGAATGACGCCGCTCGAAATGGCATCCGCTTATACGAGCTTCATCGACGGCATGTATAAAACGCCGCATGCCATCCGTTCGGTCAAAAGCCGGGACGGTGATGTGCTTTACCAATGGGATGAAAAGAAAATCGAAGTGTGGTCGCCTTCTACGGTGAACGCGATGCGCCGCCTGCTGCAGGACGTTATATTAAATGGGACGGGTCGCGGCGTGGCACATTCCACCTCCTATACGGGCGGTAAAACCGGGACGACCGACCAATATAAAGATCTATGGATGGCGGGATTGAATGATCGCTATACAACGGCTGTTTGGGTCGGCTATGACAGGCAGACACCGATGAAACGCCTAAGCGACCAAAAGATCCATCTGCGCCTCTTCTCCACATTGTTAATGGACTAGCCGAAATTGGCTAGTCCATTTCATTTCCAAGGAAAGGCAAACTGGCGATCAACCCGTTATAGAGGCGCAGGAGGATGTATATAATGATTGATAGGAAAGCGCTCCAAATCGTAATCTCGAACACTAACAACCCAATTGTGCTGGCCACCGTCATGAACTTGCTGAGCTTATAGACCGTGAATACGAAATAGATGAACGTCGTGAGTAAAAAGATGCCTGCCAGCAGTTTGATGGAATTGATCCCCCCTGCGGAGACAAGCGAGCCGAAGAAGTAAATGACATTGCCCCCCCTTGCTTCACTGTAGGATATGCCATCCGGGTCTTTCGAAAAAAAGAGCATCGCCGTTTCATGGATTGTCTGGGCGATCAGCTTCAACGCGGAAAACAACATAAAAAACAAGAGAGCGTAGACGACAAGGAGGAAGACGCGCAGCTGCATATCCGTCAAAAACTCACGCATACCCGAATAAAGCCCGATTTCCTTGAACAAGCCGATGGACGTACTCACTGTATAAACCCCGAACGTCAGGCTGAATAGACTGATGGTCACAAAAGGCAAGTAACCAAAAAGGTATGGATTTTTCATAGGACACCCCTATATTGAAAATAGTCACTTTCCCTACTATATGGCCAACAATATGAATTGCAAGTATATGGCAGAGTCGTTATGAATTTATTATAACGCTTGATCCACCCCTGGACATACTCAAACTAGTTATAAAACACTGGCCTGCTTCTCTCAACTGAAACGACCAGCATTTCGAGAACAAATTTACGATAGTAAGAGGAGGCGGAATGGATTATGATGATAGGTTTAATTATCATCCTGCTCTTCGTATTGTTCCTGCCGTTCACAGTGAAAATTGTTGAAAGGAATTTGGAAGTCTTTTTATTTTTGATGGGGTTTGCGGCTGTCCTAGTCAGTCAAGTTCTCGATAGGGCTCTCATCATGAAAGCGCTTGAAGACCCGATACATATTACATTGGCCGTCGTTGTAGCTGGGTTGCTTTTCCGCTGGTTGCAGAAACCTGTCGAGAAAACGATACTCGGGATGAGCCGGGCGCTCCCTTTCCGTCTTTTCTTAGCGCTCATCGTCATTTTCCTCGGTATCGTTTCCAGCATCATCACTGCGATTATTGCGGCGATCGTTCTGGTCGCGGTCGTCAGTGTGTTGAGACTTGATCGAAAATCCGAAATCCGGCTTGTTATACTGGCTTGTTACTCGATCGGACTCGGCGCTGTTCTGACGCCAATCGGAGAACCGCTTTCAACTGTTGCTGTAAGCAAGCTCGATGAAAGTTTCTTTTATTTATTGAAGCTGATCGGTCCGGAAATCATACCGGGTGTTTTCATTTTCGGACTATTGGCTGCTTTGATGATCCATCCGAAAAAGCAATTTCGCAAACGGATGGACCAAGAGACCGAATCGTATATGGATATTCTGATCCGCGGCTTCAAAGTCTATCTATTCGTCATGGCTCTCACTTTGCTCGGTGCAGGTTTCGAACCGTTCATCGAACGTTATTTGCTTGGGCTCAATCCGCTCATCCTCTACTGGATCAATATGATATCCGCCGTGTTGGATAACGCTACATTGGCCGCCGCGGAAATCAGCCCTGCCATGGATGATACGACCATCCAAGCAATCCTCCTTGGACTCCTTGTCAGCGGAGGGATGCTGATTCCGGGGAACATCCCGAATATTATCGCGGCCGGCAAATTGAACATTAAAAGTTTGGAATGGATGCGCTTCGCCGTGCCCGTCGGTTTACTCGCCATGATTGTGTACTTTTTAATCATCGTCTTTTTTTAGAAATGTTGATATTCTGTCACTTCCATCCATTTATTTAAATAGGAAGAGATCGAACCTTGGACAGTCCATGCTGTCCAAGGTTTTATTCTGAATGGGGAAACAGTCAGATTGTCTTGCATTCAAACCTTTGAAAACATCCTTATTTACGTTATACTTTAAAACAGTGAAAAAATAATGTTTCAATTAATTGAAAGGAGGATTTTTTTGGAATTCGTATTCTTGATATTCCTGCCGATCGTCGCTGCATTGTTCGTGCCCTTCCTTTATAAGAAGGTAAAAGGCATACATACAGGCTGGTTTGTACTATTCGTCCCGGTCGCATTGTTTATCTATTACATCCGTTTACTCAAGACGACGATGGACGGAGGGCATCTCATTTCTGAGCTCCAGTGGATTCCATCGCTCGGAATATCATTTGTTTCGTATATTGATGGTCTCAGTCTTCTGTTCACCCTACTGATTACGGGGATCGGGGCACTCGTCGTGCTCTACTCCATTTTTTATTTGGATAAAAACCGGGAAAAGTTGGGCAACTTCTATGTCTACTTACTCCTATTCATGAGCGCCATGCTCGGCGTTGTCCAATCGGATAATGTCATTTCGCTCTATTTGTTCTGGGAACTCACTTCAATCTCATCCTTCCTCCTTATCGGGTATTGGTACACGCGGGACCGCTCGAGATTTGGTGCTTTAAAATCGATGATGATTACAGTGTTTGGCGGATTCATGATGCTCGGGGGATTCATCCTTTTAGGAATTATGGGGGATACCTTCTCGATCCGGGAATTGATTGATCAATCTTCCGGTTTTGTTGGACAATCCTTTTTCACTATCGCCCTTGTCTTGATTTTGCTCGGTGCATTTACTAAATCCGCTCAATTCCCGTTCTATATTTGGTTGCCGGATGCAATGGAAGCGCCTACGCCAGTCAGTGCGTACCTCCACTCTGCCACCATGGTGAAAGCGGGACTCTATCTCGTCGCTCGTTTCACGCCGATATTTGCCGCTTCCGAACTATGGATTTGGCTAGTGACCGGCATCGGATTGCTCACGCTGTTTTGGGGTTCATTCTTCGCTGTGAAGCAAACGGATTTGAAAGCGATCCTTGCGTTTTCAACGGTCAGTCAGCTCGGGCTGATCATGTCCTTGCTCGGTGCAGGAGCCATTACATACCATACCAATGAAGCGATCTTCGGGTTTGCCATGTTCGCCGCCATCTTCCATCTGATCAATCATGCGACATTTAAAGGGAGTTTGTTCATGATTGCAGGGATTGTGGATCATGAGACCGGCACGCGGGATATCCGAAAACTCGGCGGATTGATGAGCATCATGCCGATCAGTTTTACGGTTGCTTTCATCGGATCCATGTCAATGGCCGGATTGCCGCCATTCAACGGCTTTTTAAGTAAGGAAATGTTCCTGCAATCGATGCTAGCTTTGAAGCATTTCGAACTGTACAACTTTTCGACATGGGGAATCCTTTTCCCAGTCATCGCTTGGATAGCGAGCGTATTCACATTCATTTATAGCTTTTATTTTGTATTTCGGACCTTTACAGGCAAAGGGAAAATCGAGACATTGCCAAAGAAACCGCATGAGGCTCCAATCGGTATGCTGGTGTCCCCCGTTTTCTTGGCAGCGCTTGTCGTCGCAATCTTCTTCATTCCGAATGTCGTGGCGAAATGGTTCATCAAACCTGCCGTCATGGCAATCCAGCCTACGCTATACAGCCACCCTTCCGAAATCGGGGTGCATGTTGCGGCATGGCATGGATTCGATTCTCCCGCATTGTGGTTGACGGTAGGTGTGATCGCTGTCGGGGGCATCCTATACAGTGCACTTCCCAAGTGGCAGAAGCTCTACGATTTCCAACCGGATGGCCTCTCTTTGAATCATTTCTATGATTCGGCGATGCTTTTCAGCGAACGCGGCATGAACAAAATTTCCCGTTTCTATATGACGGGGCATATCCGCACCTATTTGATCATGATGTTCGCTTTTATCGCAGCTGGGACCATTGCAACGCTGTTCGGTAAAAACGCTTTCGTAGTCGATCCATCGAGTTTTGCACCGGTCCATACATATGGCGTTTTGACAGCGGTTGTCCTTTTGCTGGCAGTTTATATGGTCGTGGTCGCGAAAACACGTTTGTCGGCAATCATCGCACTCGGGGCTGTAGGCTACTCGGTCGCCTTGTTCTTCGTCATTTACAAAGCGCCTGACTTGGCTCTCACGCAGCTCGTCATCGAAACCGTATCCGTCGCTTTGTTCTTATTGGCATTCCAGCACTTGCCGAAACTGCAATCGCATGGAGAGACGAAGAAGAACAAATTGACCAATGCCATCATTGCACTTGGGGTAGGCGTGACGGTGACATTAGTTGCCCTATCTGCCCATTCGCAAAAGTTGATCCCATCCATTTCCCAGTATTATAAAGATACGGTTTACACGGAAGCGGCAGGCGGAAATATCGTCAACGTCATCTTAGTGGATTATCGTGGATTTGATACTTTGTTCGAGATTGCCGTTCTGTCCATAGCGGGGATTGGCGTCCTGAGCATGATTCGTCTGCGTCTTGCAAGAAAGGAGAGTACGAATGAAAACAAATGATGTCATCTTACAGACGACAACGAAAGTCGTATTCTTCATGATTTTCCTTTTTTCCATCCATATCTTCTTCGCCGGCCATTACACACCCGGCGGAGGGTTTGTCGGTGGATTGCTGACAACGGGAGCCATCGTTTTATTGCTGCTTGCTTTTGATTTGAAAACGATACAGAGGGCGTTGCCATTCAATTTCACGATTGTCATCGCGGTCGGATTGGTCCTGGCTCTCGGCACGGCCTCGGCGTCCATCTTTTTCAATGTACCTTTTTTCACGCATGCTTTTGACGACTTCACGCTGCCTCTATTCGGTGTGACTTCCCTGCACACGGCAATGGCTTTTGACGCCGGAGTATACTTGGTAGTAGTCGGGGCGGCCATCACGATCATCCAGACGATTGGAGGGGATGCGTAATGGAACTGATCATGGCCATTGTCATCGGTGTCCTGTTTACCGCTGCCGTCTATCTGATCCTTTCACGAAGCCTATTGAAGATCATCCTCGGAACCGGGTTGTTGAGCCACGGTGCCCATTTGCTCATCTTGACGATGGGCGGCTTAGGCGGACCGGCACCTCCTGTTTTGGCGGAAGGCGTGACCGATTACGTCGATCCTTTGCCACAAGCCTTGATTCTGACCGCGATCGTCATCAGCTTCGGAGTGACAGCCGTCATCCTCGTGATGGCGTACCGGGCTTATGCTGAGCATAAGACGGATAATATGAATCTGATGAAAGGAAATGACGAACATGATTAACTTACTTTTATTCCCGATCATTTTGCCATTCCTTTTCGCGATTCTGCTGCTCTTTTTCAAGGAAAATGTGCGGCTTCAACGGATTTTTACCGTCATCGGCCTGATTATCAGTTTGGCGGCATCGCTGATCCTTGTCGCCAAGGTAAAGACTGATGGCGTTCAGGCGATCACGCTAGGCAGCTGGCCCGCACCATTTGGCATTTCGATGGTTTCGGACATGCTCTCTGCCCTGCTCGTGACGACGACGATTCTGATTACACTTTTCATCGTCATATACAGCTTTACCTCGATCGGCGAAGGGCGGGAGCGTTATTTCTACTATTCCGCCATCCTGTTCATGGTGACAGGGGTCAATGGTGCATTTACAACAGGCGATATTTTCAACATGTTTGTATTTTTCGAAGTGCTTCTCATCGCTTCCTACGTTCTTATTGTGCTAGGCGGGGAGAAAAAACAACTTCGCGAATCGATTAAATACGTTTTGGTCAACGTCGTTTCTTCGGCCCTATTCGTCATTACCGTCGCCTTCCTCTATTCTGTCGTCGGAACATTGAATATGGCTGACATTTCCGTGAAATTGACGGAGATCGGCCCTTCGGGAATCGTCTCGGTCATTGCGATACTCCTGTTGATCGTCTTTGGAATCAAAGGCTCGATTTTCCCGCTGTACTTCTGGCTGCCAGGCTCGTATGCGGCTCCTCCGATTCCGGTGCTTGCCCTATTCGGTGCCTTGCTGACGAAAGTCGGAGTGTATGCGATCATGAGGACCTATACCTTGTTTTTCCTCACGGACATCGGCTTCACCCATAGTTTCCTGCTTGCCCTTTCTCTATTGACGGTCATCGCAGGTTGTATCGGAGCTCTTGCGTATTTTGATTTAAAACAGATTATCATCTACAACATCGTCATCGCGGTCGGGGTCATCCTGTTCGGCGCTTCCCAAATGAATGAAGCTGGTATTTCAGGGGCGATCTTCTACCTGATCCATGATATGTTGATCAAAGGGGCGCTGTTCCTGTTGATCGGCATCATCATCCATGTGACCGGCACATCGAATTTGCGGAAGATGGGCGGCCTGATGAAGACCCATGCCCCTCTCGGCTGGATGTATTTGATCGCTGCATTTGGACTGGCCGGCGTACCGCCGCTTAGCGGATTCATCGGAAAACTGCTCATTGTCAAAGGGGCATTTGAGGCGGGTCATATTTGGGGGAGCATCATCATCCTCGCTTCCAGCCTGATCGTCCTGCTGTCGGTCATCCGGATTTTCATCTATGCTTTTTGGGGAGAACCCCGACCGTTGGCGGCTCCGCAAGAGAAACAATCCTACCGCCGTCTGATGTTGCCTGCCGTGGTTCTCGTCATCCTATCTGTGATGTACGGAGTCGGAACCGAATGGCTGGTCCCTTATATGACGGATGCCTCGGATGTACTATTACAACCATCTATGTACATAGATGCGGTGCTAAAGGAGTAGAGGACGATGGCATTTCAAATATTATTGAACTTTTTTATTGCCGTCGTTTGGATGTTCATGAACTCCTCCATGTCGGCAACGACCTTCATCGTCGGCTATTTGATCGGTCTTCTATTGATCTTCATGATGAGACGGTTTTTCAAGACACGGCTGTATATATGGCGTGCTTGGGCCGCGTTGAAGCTTACATTGCTGTTTTTCAAAGAATTGACGCTCTCGAATATTTCGGTATTGCTTCTCGTCATCCGGCCGAAACTGAATATCCAACCGATGATATTCGCTCTGCCGACCGACTTGGAACATGACTGGGAAATCACTTTGCTTTCCAGCTTGATTACCTTGACGCCGGGAACGATCGTCATGAACGTATCGGATGATCAGCGCACTCTCTATATCCACGCAATAGATGTGGACGATGTGGAAGAAGCGATCGATTCCATCAAAAATTCATTTGAAAAAGCGATCAAGGAGGTGAGCCGACCGTGATAACATTCATATGGGCTTGTTTACTAGTGGTGGTTCTCTGTATTATAGGGTTGCTCTACCGTGTCTATAAAGGGCCTTCCATACCGGACCGCCTCATTGCCTTGGATGGCATCGGCGTCATGCTCATTTCCGCCATTGCATTGCTATCCATCCTGTTCGATACTGAGTTTTTCATCGAAGTCATTTTACTGATAGCGATCATGTCTTTCATCGGAACGGTTTCCTTCTCGAAATTCATTGAGAAAGGGGAGATCATCGAACGTGACCGTACTAGCTAATAGTCTGATTGTCCTTACGATTGTCGTAGGTGTCGTCTTTACGATTGTCACGGTAATCGGTGTTCTTCGGTTGCCCGACGTCTATACACGGGCACACGCAGCTTCCAAAAGCGCGACACTGGGGGTTCTGAGTATCTTGCTCGGTGTCTTCCTCCACTTCTGGTTCAATGAAGGGCATTTCAGCATCCAACTCTTGCTCGCCATCGCCTTCTTGTTCATCACTTCTCCTATCGGGGGACATTTGATGAGCCGGGCCGCCTACTTGTCAGGTGTCAAGCCGAGCGATTTGACCGTTGGAGATGAACTGGCCGATGTTGTCAAAAAGAGCCAAAAGGGGAAAACCAAACTGCAAGAAGAAGATTAAAAAAACACGCATGGTGCCGGTACGCCGGTCCATGCGTGTTTTTTCATTCAATAAAAGCCGCCGTAAAATCCGTATGGCGAATATGGATACCCGTACGGATAATATCCATACGGATAGTACGAATACGGATATCCTCCGTATCCATAGGAAGGAAACAGGACGGATCCGAGAAGCCCACCGGCCAAGCCGCCTAAGAACGGCCCTCCAAATCCATACCCGCCGCCATAACCGCCGCCATATCCACCATGTCGATAACCACCACGTCGAGGCATCGTCATCCCCCTTTCCCACTTATCCTATTCGTTGGTGACAATATGAACGGGGACATCCGCCCATCATGGCGCCGAGACGCTGGCAAAATTGAGGCAGCGGACTTGACAGCGACCAACCTGCAACGAATAATTCAAACCTCAGAACATAAATTGAGCATAGGGAGGGAGTTTAACTGAGCGATCAACAGAATCGGAAGATGAATGATAAGGAGAAACAACTTGAGTTTTTCAAAGTGGATGACAAAGGAAAAAAACTGACAACCAACCAAGGCTTGAAAGTGTCGGAAGATGAATTTTCTTTGAAAGCCGGAGTGCGTGGTCCGACCATCATGGAGGACTTTCATTTCCGCGAGAAGTTGACCCATTTTGACCATGAACGGATTCCTGAAAGAGTCGTCCATGCGCGCGGGTTCGGAGCACATGGAGAGTTCCAATTATATGAGAGCCTGCAGGAATATACGAAAGCGAAGTTCTTGCAAGATACGTCCATTAGAACGCCGGTGTTCGTCCGGTTTTCCACAGTCAACGGAGCAAGGGGGTCCGCCGACACTGCTCGGGATGCGAGAGGATTTGCGACGAAGTTTTATACGACTGAAGGAAATTATGATTTAGTCGCCAATAATATCCCGGTCTTTTTCATCCAGGATGCGATCAAATTCCCGGACGTCGTGCATTCATTCAAACCGGAGCCGGACAACGACATCCCGCAGGCCTCGACGGCTCATGATACGTTCTGGGATTTCGTGGCCAATAACCAGGAGAGTGCACATATGATCATGTGGATCATGTCGGACCGGGCCATCCCCAGAAGTTTTCGGATGATGGAAGGGTTCGGCGTCCATGCTTTCCGATTTGTCAATGAACATGGGAAAGCTTCCTTTGTTAAATTCCACTGGAAGCCCCTCTTAGGAACCCATTCCCTCGTTTGGGAGGAGGCTCAAAAACTAGGAGGGGTCGATCCGGATTTCCATCGCAATGATTTATGGAATGCGATTGAAAAAGGGTTTTATCCTGAATTTGAGCTGGGAGTCCAAATTTTGAAAGAAGAGGATGAGTTTGCACTTGGATATGATATTTTGGATGCGACAAAGCTTTGGCCCGAAGAGGTGATTCCGGTTAAAATCATTGGAAAAATGACATTGAACCGGAATGTGGATAATTTTTTTGCCGAAACCGAGCAGGTCGCCTTCCATCCCGGCAACGTCGTCCCCGGAATCGACTTTACAAATGACCCGTTGCTGCAAGGCCGTCTCTTCTCCTATACCGATACACAGCTGATCCGTCTTGGCGGTCCGAACTTCCATGAAATACCGATCAATAGACCAATCGTCCCCTTCCATAATAACCAACGCGAAGGCTATCACCGGCAAACTATTAATAAAGGGAAAGTGAACTATCACCGAAATTCCTTGGCAGGAAACACACCCGCCCCCGCTAGTGCGGCGGAAGGCGGATATACACATTACCAGGAAAAAGTGGAAGGCCGGAAAATCCAGGCTCGCAGCGAAAGTTTCGAAGACCATTTCTCGCAGGCAACCCTATTCTGGAACAGTATGAGCCCTGCGGAAAAACAACATATCATTGATGCGTTCAGTTTTGAATTGGGAAAAGTGAAAAGTCTTTCGGTGAGAAAGCAAGTCGTCGATATGTTTTCGAATGTCAGTTTAGAGTTGACAGGAGCATTTGCAAAAAGGATCGGCGTGGCTCCGCCCTCCAAAGGCGGCTCAACCGTCGTCGACTCATCCCCTGCTCTCAGCCAGCACAATACGGTTTTCACCCCGAGTACACGGAAAGTTGCCGTAATCCTAGCAAACGGCTTCAACGGTCCGGATGTAAAATATGTGATTGACCGCTTAATGGCGGCTGACCTGATGCCTGAATTCATCAGCGAAACCCAAGGGGAAGTTGTCGGTACGGATGGAGTTGCATTTGAGGCGGATCACACCTTCCTCACCGCAAAATCTGTTCAATTTGATGCCGTTTATATAGTGAATGGCAGTAATAGAAAATTCAACAAGGATGCGGCTTACTTTGTCGATGAAGCCTTTTCGCATTATAAGCCGATCGGCGCCACCCACCAAGGAATACAGTTCCTCACCGTGAACAAATTTGACGGAAAACCTGGCGTGATTGCAGGATATGACATTCAAAAATTTCCCGATGAATTCATCCGTGCGATTGCTGCACATCGGTTTTGGAACAGGAAAATCGTTTGAGCGACTTTACATGACCGGCACTTCTTCATAAAGGCAAACAGAACGGGCGTACCATGGTTGCTATGAGTACGCCCGATTTCCGGAGTCCCTATTCTTCTTCAGCTTCCATCCGTTGCACCAAAGTCGCCAGTGTCCGGACCATGACGCCGGTTCCCCCTTTCGGCCCCAATTCATGGGCGGAAGCAGCATCGGACGTCCCTGCAATGTCCAGATGGATCCAAGGGGTATCTTCTGCGAACTCTCCGACGAATCCGCCGCCGAAGATCATATGGCCATCCCGACCCGGTGAGTTGTTCAGGTCAGCCATGTCACTTTTGCGGATCCGTTTCTTATCCTTCTCCGTCAAAGGCAGCCGCCAGACGAACTCGCCCGTTTCCACTGATGCTTCCAAAAATTCCTCGAAAAAGGACTCATCATTCGTCAAAGCCCCTGTTTTATCATGACCGAGCGCAACGATGACGCCGCCTGTCAAAGTCGCGACGTCTATCAGATAATCCGCCCCTGACTGCTTGGCATATGTCACTGCATCCGCAAGGACCAATCTTCCCTCGGCATCGGTGTTCAACACCTCAATCGTTTTTCCGCTCAATGAAGTGATGACGTCATCCGGTTTGAACGCTTCGCCCGATATCATATTGTCCGTAGACGCAATGACCGCGATGACGTTGCGCGCTGGACGCAATTCCCCGATGATCTGCATCGCACCGAGAACCGCTGCTGCCCCTCCCATATCCCCTTTCATCCCGACCATTCCATCTTTCGGTTTCAATGAATACCCGCCTGTGTCATACGTAATCCCCTTGCCGACCAAACCGATGACTTCTGTCCATTCTTCCGTAGCGGCATATTTGAGCACGATGAGTTGCGGTTCTTCCACAGATCCTTGATTGACCGCTAAAATCGCCCCCATGCCGAGCTCTTCCATCTCTTGTCTGCCAAGGACGTCTATTTCGAAACCATACGTCTCCGCCAATTGCTTGGCGTGAGCGGACAACTTCCTGGCAGTCAGAATATTCGGAGGCATGTTCACAAGTGTCCGCGCTTCATTGACAGCCTTGGCATGGACGACGCCCACTTCAAAAGCCGCCTTCATCTCATCCGCATCTTGCCCGGTCAAGATTTGGACCGTTTCGATCCGTATATCCTTTTCGTTGGATCCCGTTTTATAGCTCTCGAATTGGTACGAACCCAATCCGATGCCTTCCCCCGCCAGGAATGCGATATCCGCATGGCCAAGGGAGTCATTTGTAAACGGTTCAATCCAGACGGCGGCTGATGAAGCCTTGCTGGCAATCAATTCTTTCCCGATTGCGGCAAAAGATTCGCGGATGCGATCTTCATTCAAATGCCTCTTCGCTCCGAGTCCGATAAAGAAGACGCGGGCATAGCTTTTCCCGTCGAGTGCCGGCAATCTTACCACTTTTTTAAAATCGGTTTTCACATCACCTGTCTTGATCCATTCCGGTAACCGGGAACTGAAATTTCCGACGAGCCGTTCCCAACCATCCACATTTTCAGGATGTTCCGGCACCCCAATAATCAGTACATCGGCTTCCACCTTTTCAAATTGCGGTTCCACTATAATCGGCTTCATTCCAACTACCTCCTCTTTATCATCCAAGTTCATTATAACCGAAAGAAGCGGAAGCGTTTCCAAATGAAAGCCTCAAATCATTTTTTGGAATGAAGCCATTATGGTATACTAACAGTAATTCGAGTATTACAAAAGGAGTGGACTCTTTATGGCCATCTTTCAAAACATCCCGCTCCTTGCGGCATTATTCGGCATTCTATTTGCACAGGTTGTCAAAATTCCGATCCATTATTTTTTGACAGGAAAACTGGATTGGAAGTTATCCACTTCCACTGGTGGCATGCCCAGTTCCCATTCGGCCGCGGTCACAGCGTTGACAACAGCGATTGCGTATGAAAACGGCCTGGACTCCAACCTGTTCGCCGTGTCGGCCATTTTTGCAGTAATTGTCATGTTCGATGCGACCGGAATCCGTTACCAGGCCGGGCAGCAAGCATTGATCATCAACCAAATGCGGCTCGATTTCCAAACTTTCGTCCAAGAGGCGAAAGGGTGGCAGCAAAAAGATGGCCAACAAAAGATCCAGGAATTGAAAACATTGCTTGGCCACAAACCGAGTGAAGTGTTCGCAGGCGCCTTGACGGGGATACTGATTTCAGTCGTCATCTACTCTTTTCTCGTATAAATTGAAAAAAAGGTGCACGGAAGCCATCTGCTTTCGCGCACCTTTTTCTTGTTAGAACATCTGATAACCCTGTTTCCGCAATAGCTTACTAACAATCCCCGATATGATGGCTCCAACCATCCCGCTTGACAGGATGATGATATCCGTCGGATGCAAAGAGAGGAATTTCTCACCCAATAGTGGGAATGAATACATCGGTTTCGTGAAATATTCATAGAATTTCACTTCATCTATGATCAAAATGACGACAATCGGATAAATGATCGCCATCAACCAGGTCATCCGGAGAAGCATGTTAAGTAAAAAACCTATACCGAAAAACATGACTATGAATATGAGAACTGATAAAACGACTTGTGTCAATGGCATTGCAGACAACCCCCATTTTCCACTCTCCATTTTACAACAATGCGCCCCTTCTTTCAATCAAGTTAGGACAGTTCGCCAATTTGTCAGACTTCCTACTTGTCGTTCAAGGGAGCTTCCCCGTTTCCTTCGCTTGAAAAAAGCACCTGTTTGTCAACGACAAGCAGGTGCTGGATGGTTGTTCATATTCTTTTAAAAGAAGTTGAATTTCCCTTTTTTCAAGGTCAAACCGAGGCCGCCAATGAGGAAAAGGGAACGGTTATCGACCACTTTCTTCATGAAGGACGCTTGGGCACCGGTCATTTTCTTGCCGAACGCCACACCGATCGCGTCATCATCACCAAGGGAGGCGATGCTGCCTTTCAGATCCGGAACGAATTCCGCTGTCGGTTTTCCGCCCATCAAGGCAATGATATTATTTGCGCACATATCCCCTTGCTGCATCGCAATTTGTGCAGTTGGCGGATAAGGGCGGTTGGTTTCTTCATTGATCATCAATGCGCAATCCCCGATGATGAATACGTCGGAATAGCCTGGCGCACGAAGATCCTTGTCGACTTTCACACGGGCACGCATGTTTTCAATACCCGTTTCTTCAATCAGGCGGTTGCCTCGGACCCCCGCTGCCCATACAACAGTACGCGCTTTGATAAATTCAAATTCCTCTTCACCTTTTTTAATCTTGACGCCTTCCGGAGTAGCTTCCACAACCGGAGTGCCGATGGAGAACTCGATGCCTTTTGCTTCTAGCTGGCGCACGGCGTAGTCCACCAAGTCCGGTTCGAATCCGGGAAGGACCATCGGAGCCGCTTCTACACAAATGACGCGGACTTTTTCTGCCGGCACGTCATATTCTTTGCAAAGCTCAGGAACGCGATTTCCCAGTTCCCCCAAGAATTCGATTCCCGTAAATCCTGCTCCGCCTACGATAATAGTCAATCGGCTATCATCCTTCTCCTCTTCCACTGACCATGTTGCAAATTGGTACTCGATATGATCGCGGATTTGGCGTGCCGTATTGACGTTTGAAATGGACAAGGCATATTTATCAAGCCCAGGGATGCCGAATGTCTCCCCTTCAAAACCAAGCGCGATCACGAGGTAATCGTATGAATGAGTCCCGACGTCGGTTGTAACGACTTTCCCTTGGACGTCGATTCCTTCAACAGTTGCCTGAATGAATTTAACCTTATTCGTATTGATGACACGATTGATATCGTAGCGGACTTGTTCAGGAGTCAAGGTTCCTGCAGCTGCTTCATGGAGCCATGTCGACTCATAATGGTACTCATTTTTGTTGATAAGTACGATATCGGCATCGTCTGCTCCAATCGATTTTTGCAAGTTAACAACTGTCGATAACCCGCCGTAACCTGCCCCTAATACTAGTATTGTCGGTCTACTCACGAAGATCGAAACCACCTTTGGATTTTAATGTGCCTGGCCCGCTTGAAATCGATTGCACCGACGATTTTTACAGTCCTGGCCGTTGTCAATACTTAGACAAACATCTACTACTAATACTAGACCTTTTGACATTTCTTTTCAACTCTCTAATTGAAATAGGAATGCTTAGAAAATACAGAATTAGTGCGGTAAATAGCTCCATCCATACAGCAACCCTCCTGCATCGGACAGGAGGGTCTATCTCACCGGAACCCGACTTCCGGATGCCGTTTTGTTCTGTTAATCACATTCTTGAGGGGTTCCCTCTTTTTTAGCTGTTCGGAAAGATGTACCGCAGCCACAAGACGCGATGGCGTTCGGGTTATCAATTGTGAATCCCCCGCCCATCAAGGACTCTTTATAATCGACTTTCGTCCCTTCCAGGATGGCTGCATCCTCTTTGGATACGACCACTTGAATCCCGTGTTGGGTCAGCAAGACGTCCTCGTCCGTCTTCTCCTGTGCAAAACCTAGGCCGTATGTCAGCCCACTGCATCCACCGCCGTTTACAGCGACACGGAGAAAAGAACCTTCCTCACCGTTATGGCGCATCATTTCCTTGACGTGATATGCGGCGGATTCTGTAATTTCAACTACTTGATTCATCGCTGTTCACCTGCCCTTTTATTTTCTATCATTATCATATCAATGAAA
The DNA here is from genome assembly GCF_000829195.1 of Bacillus sp. OxB-1. Taxonomy (GTDB): domain Bacteria; phylum Bacillota; class Bacilli; order Bacillales_A; family Planococcaceae; genus Sporosarcina. Next base: position 56,918 of record NZ_AP013294.1, read on the forward strand.
TTGGAATGTGTGCAATCATTATCACTTTTGTCCCGATGATTTACGTTATACTAGAGAGGAGGGTTAGGAAAGGAACGATCAATATGGAACTCAATCCGGCTTATGATAAAAAAATGGAGTGCCTGAACTGTAAAGGGAAATTTACTACCAAACGGATCCGCTCCCGGTTAGTTCGTGTCGCCTCCCTTGAAAGTGATTTCAAGCCCGTGTACGTGAACCAGGACATCAATCCACTCTTTTATAATGTAGCAGTTTGTCCACATTGCGGATTTTCATTCACCGATGATTTTTCACCTTATTTTGCACCCGGCACGCGAGAAGCGATCGACGAAAAGATCACTTCACAGTGGAAGGAACGGTCCTACGGGGAAGAACGCACGATTGAGGAAGCGATCGAAGCATATAAGCTGGCCTATTTGAGCGCCAGATTCAAGAAAGAAAAAGACTTGACGATGGCCGGGATCACCTTGCGGATTGCATGGTTATATCGGGAAAAAGAAGAAGAGGATGAGGAACAGCGCTTCATGACCATCGCTAAGACATTGTATTTGAACGCCTATTCGGAAGGGGATTACGTCGGCACCCAAATGTCCGAGACCCGGGTCATGTATATGATCGCAGAGCTGGCGTGGAAGACAGGGGACCGGGAAGAAGCGGTCCGGAGCTTCTCGCGCGTCATTGAAAGCCAACGGACGAGCACCGAACCCCATATTATAGAGATGGCCAAAGAACGGTGGCAGGAAATCCGGGAAACCTGATGCACCCATCTAGCCGATGCCGGCACACCAATAGGCAAAGCGCCGCAAACGGAAAAGGGACACTCCTCCGAAACGCGGCGCTTTCTGCATTCGAAATACTGTTCAAATCAAAATACTTGTTCTACCTCTACGACACCTGGAACTTCTTCCAAGAGGGCACGCTCGATTCCAGCCTTCAATGTAATCGTCGAACTTGGGCAAGAGCCGCAAGCACCCAATAGTCGAAGTTTTACGATGCCGTCTTCAATATCCACTAATTCACAATCTCCTCCATCGCGTAGGAGGAAGGGACGCAATTTACCAAGAACTTCTTGAACGGATTCTACCATTGTTGTATCAGTCATTGTTTTCACATTCTCCTTTCCTTATACTTATTATAAACAAGAAACAGAAAAAAATCCAATATTGATTCGAAAGGGGTTTATCCTATTCATGGAAAGTCAAGTAAGCATTGAAATTTATGGGGCAGATATCGTTTGTGCGAGCTGCGTCAACGCGCCCTCCTCCAAAGATACGTATGAATGGCTCGATGCAGCAATCGGTCGAAAATATCCCGGACAACCGTACGTCATCCAATACATTGATATTGAATCGGACATCGCGGATGAAAGGCAACGGGAAATTGCGGAACAAGTCCGCAATGATGAATACTTTTATCCGTTAGTGATGATCGGCGGCCAAATGGTCGGCGAAGGATATATTCAACTAAAGCCGGTGTTCGCAGAATTGGAAAGACAAGGGTTCAAGGGATCAGCCGAATGATAACGAGCTGAAGTAAATGAGAAAGCCCGCCTGCATAAGCATATATGCAGACGGGCTTTTGTTTTATCCATTATGCCACTTGTACATCCAAAGAACTCCCGATTTCAACAGGCGGGCGATCCGTCCTGTGACGGTCCGGTCTGCCAAATAGGCGAATCCTTGCTTTTTCCCCAAGGATCCAAGGAAACCCTTCAATTTAATTTCCGGCATTTTTTCCGGCAGCGGCTCTCCGTTCCAGACATGCCGCAATATTTTGACGATCTGTTCCCCTTGCTCTTCCGCCAATTGGGCACTCGGCGCGAATGGCAAGGCTGCACAATCACCGACCACATAGACATTCGGATGTTGCGGGATCTGATGATGCATGTTCAGGATGACTCGTCCGGATCGATCCTTCTCGGCATCCATCTGTTGGACGACCTGCACAGGCCGGATCCCAGCCGTCCAGACAACCGCATCGACCGGAATGGTCTCTTCATGGTTATGCAGCGCATTCGGCTCCACCTTCGTAATGTTCGAGTTGGACACCACCGTGACGTTATTATCGTCAAACCACCGCTTCACAAAGTTACTAAGACGTTCCGGGAAATCACGCAAGATCCGTGGGCTGCGGTCAAATAATTTGATGACGAGATCCGGTCGGCTTTCGCGCAGTTCACTGGCCAGTTCAATACCGCTCAAGCCGGCTCCGACGATTCCGACAGTCGCTCCGCTATTCAGGCCTAACAATTTTTCATAGGTGATCCTCGATTTCCCGATTGTTTGGATGCTATACGTATTTTCAGCAGCTCCTGGGACATTATGATAATTGTCCTCGCATCCCAAGCCGACGACCAAGTCATCATATTCTATCTTTTTGCCATCCGCCAGATAGACGCATTTCTCCTCAAGATTCACTTCTTCGATTTCGCCGCCGACGACCTTCAACCGTTCATCAACCGGCAGCGGGACTCGTACATCCGCATCGGAAACGGTCCCTGCCGCCAATGCATAGAATTCGGTCTTCAAACTGTGGAATGGAGTACGATCGATTAATGTAATCTCAACGTCAGCGGGTAATTCTTTCGTCAAGAGGCGCAACAAAATACGCATATTACCATAGCCGGCACCTAAAAGTACAAGTTTTTTCATAATGCTCTCCTTCGCAATTCTATAATCTTATTATTTATCCACATTCGATTATATCAGTTTGTGACATCTTTCACAATAAGACCTTTATGTCCCACTTTTCCGACCGTTGGACCCTGTACGTCCCATCCGGTCCCGGCTCCCGCTTGATTGACTTGGGAATGAAAAAAGAGTAGGATTCCTAATAGGTGAGGTGATCATTGTGAATCCGATCGTTGAATTTTGCATAAGTAATCTTGCAAACGGTTCACACGAAACTTTCGAGGCATTGGAGAAAGACCCGAATATTGATGTCTTGGAGTATGGCTGTCTGAGTTACTGTACGAAATGTATGGAATCCCTCTATGCTATCGTAAACGGTGAGATTGTAGAAGCAGATACCCCGGAAGAATTGACGAAGCGCATTTATCAATTCATTGAGGATAATCCGCTCTTTTGACATAAAGCTAACCGCTTGGACACGCGGTTAGCTTTTTTATTTCGTCCCGTCGGATTCAGTTAAACCAATCCAGCAACGTATGGAATTGATAGGTAGGTTGGCTGTCCTTCTGCAGCACCTCTTGCGGGGAGGTGACTCCGCCTGCCACATGTGCCGTATCGATTCCGAACCGAATTCCCGCCATGATATCCGTATCATAGTTATCTCCGATCATGATCATCTGCTCTTTTCCCAATTGCCCATCCTGTTGTATAAACCCGAGCATATGGGGCTCCGGCTTGCCGACAAATACGGGTTTCTGGCCGGAAGCCGATTCCATCAGCGCGACAAAGGAGCCGTTGCCTGGCACAAGCCCCCGTTCTGTCGGAAAAGCTCTATCGCTATTCGTTGCTATGAAATGCGCTCCGTTCCGCAAGGCGAGGCACGCATCCGCCAATTTGGCATATGTGATTTCACGGTCGATGCCCATGATGACCACATCGGGATCTTTCCCAGTCAGCCGGATCCCTTCAAGCTCCAACGCTTCCTCCAGCCCTTTTTCTCCGATCATCATGACCGTCCCGCCATTGAAATGTTCTACGCAATACTTGGCAGCCGCTATGGCAGATGTCATAATTCTGCTGGAATCCGCTTGAATTTGGAAGGACAGCAATTTTTCCCGGATCTGCTCACGGGTCATGGAAGAATTATTGGTTATGAAATATGGCTCCACGCCCTGATCCTGCAACCGATCAATGAAAGTGACCGCTTCCGGAATCGGCTCAATTCCTTTATAAACGGTCCCATCCAAGTCTAAACAAACCGCTTGATATCGTTCCATCGTTCACTCCGTTTCCGGCAAGAATGCGGAGACCGGTCCCAATTCATTGTCCAAATAATATTGCACGCGTTTTGGAAACTCTTGCAGGGCGTCAAATGTATCGGCAAGGACTTCATCAACTTGCTGATGGTCCACCTCCGTAAATTCACGCACAATCATTTTCCGAAGTTCAATCACTTGTTTTAACGGCTGTGCCATTTCACTAGTTATCACACGTTCGTCTTCCATGATGTCGATGATGTCTTCATAACTGCCCGGGTCCCGCATGATGAAACCGTCAATCATCGAGTTGCCTACATCGATAATCGATTCAATAATGACATGTGCAATCCGTTCCAACGCAAGCTCATGGATTTCATCCTCTATCCATCCATTCCCGTTTTTATATAAGATAAGCAGACTCTCCATCTTTTCCAGCGTTCGGCTAATATGTTTCCGATCGATAAAATACATATGTTTCCCTCCGTATCGTGGTAATTCCTTATTCATGATACCATAACCCCGTTTCCTGCGAACACCAAGGCGCCGGCTGCAATCACATCCCATTTGTCGGCACCAAAAGACCCGCTGCCGAATTGCAACGGGTCCCTGTTATGCCTCTGCGTTTGAAGGTTTGGTCTCCTGCTTGACGCGGCCTGCTTTTTTCAACACGAAATAGGCACAGCCGAAATTACAGTACTCATATAAATAATCTTGCAATGTGCTGATTTTCGTTTCATAGGTGGCTTTTTGGTTGCGATCGTCAAAGAAACCTTTCAGACGAAGTTGGCCATATCCCCAATCTCCTAAAATATAATCATACTTGAGCAGGATATCGCTGTAGCGGGCCAGGAATGCTTCTTCGTTGAAACCGTCTCGATAGTCGGTCACGATTTCAAACTGCCAATTATCCACTGTAATCATTTACCTCTCACCGCCATCTTTCACGCATGTTGAATACATTACCATGCCGGACGCTGCGCTTCCCTTCGGAAAGCGAGCGCCCCTCTTATTGTCTGAAATGAGAACCGCACGAAAGAAGTCATCAGCTTTGCAACGTTTCCAACTGTTCGTCCCCTAGGCGCTGTCTTTCCCGAGCGGCCGCATTCACTTGTTCATCCGCATGATAGCTGGAGCGGACAAGTGGACCTGCCTCACAATGAGAGAATCCTTTGGACATCGCAATTTTCCGCAACTCAGCAAATTCTTGTGGGGAATAATATTTCTGCACTTTCAAGTGTTTCTTTGTCGGCTGCAAATATTGACCGATCGTCATAATATCCACTTTATGCGCGCGAAGGTCATCCATCGTTTCGATGATCTCTTCATAAGTCTCCCCAAGCCCGACCATCAAAGAAGATTTCGTAGGGATCTCCGGATGCATTTCCTTGGCCCTCAACAGAAGTTCCAAGGAGCGGTCGTAAGTCGCCCGGGCCCGGACCCGAGGTGTCAGTCTACGGACGGTCTCGATATTGTGGTTCAGGATATCCGGTTTTGCATCCATGAGCCGTTCCAGATTCTCATACACTCCGCCCATGTCGGACGGCAATACTTCCACAGTCGTGAACGGGTTTTTCCGTCGGATGGCACGGATCGTCTCAGCAAAAATTTCGGATCCTCCATCTTTCAGATCATCCCGCGCAACCGCTGTAACGACGGTATGTTTCAAATTCATCAGCGCTACGGAATCCGCCACACGCTCCGGTTCTGCCATATCCAGTTCGTTCGGAAGGCCGGTTTTCACGGCGCAGAATCGGCAAGCACGCGTACAGACGGCACCTAAGATCATGAAAGTGGCCGTTCGGCGTTCACCCCAACATTCATGGATGTTCGGGCAGCGGGCTTCCTCACATACCGTATGTAGGTTTTTTTCCCGCATCATCTTTTTCAAATCTTTATAGTTATCATTCGTATTTAATTTAATCTTCAACCAGTCCGGTTTTTTAATATGCTCATTTCGATTTCCTTGCTCCGGTCTACATGACAAACCGATCAACCCCATTCTTCTCGCTGGTGATTTAGTTTCAATGCCTGTTGACAATGTATCATAAATTCAGACTTCAAACAACCATCCTCACTTGCACGATGGATGCAATTCCACAATAACATTATGACCATAAAAAATCACCTAATGCTAAAAATGCAAGAGGTGATTTGTTGATTCAAATTGCAATTACCTTTGCCAGAAAGAAGGACGATCCGCAAGCAAAGGGGCTGTCCAGAAAGTGGATTTTCCGGTTAAACACGCAAAAAGCAAGGGCTCTGGTCGCTTTCCGCGGGCCAGCCGACGAGCCTCCTCCGGCTTACAGCCGTGCGGGGTCTCGTCGGCCGGCTTTCCCGCAGGAGTCTCCCGGCGCCCTTGCTTTTTGCTAGTATCCAACTCTGTGCCTGGACTTTTCGGACAGCCCTGCTTCATACACGACGTTTTGATTTGGCAACCGCGTTGATGATGCTTGCCGCGAGTCCTCCCCAAATGACGAGGATTCCGATAATCATCATTAAGATAGCTCCACCGCTCATGACGAATCCTCCTTATCTATTATCGTAATCAGTTGAATTCAATGTGTTTTTATTCCATTTAAAAATAGAGAAGATGATCGCTGCAATGATGGCAAAAATCGCAACCGACCAGCCACTGGTCCATATGAAGGAATCTGAATACCCCTCATAGTTTCCTATGACATTGCCTTCCCCATCCTTATGCTGTTTCAATAAATTGATTTTCAGCAAACCGAACATCATGTATCCGAGTACAATCGGCGTGATAAAACTTAGGCAGAACTTCCACCAACCACCCAATCGGATATCGGAAATTTCATTGGCATGATTCTCAAACGTTCCGAGCTTCCTGAATACCCAAGCGATTAAAAAGACTTCTACAAGACCGATCGCCGCAACACCGAATTGGTTGATGAAATAATCGGCAGCATCCAGGAAGAATAGACCGCCCCGTGTCGCAAACAACAGGGAAATCACGGCGGACAATCCAACGCCGATGAATACTGATTTCTTTCTGGAAATATTGAACTTATCGGCCACTCCTGCAATATACGTTTCACAGATCGAAACGAGCGAAGTAAGGCCTGCCAAGACAAGCGATAAGAAGAACAAAGCCCCGAAAAGACCGTTCATCCCCGGCATTTCATTAACAATTTGCGGGAACACGACAAACGCCAGGCCCACACCAGCGGATGCCACATCAGCAACTGCTTCGTTAGCTTGGGTCGCCATGAATCCAAGTGCGGCAAACACCCCAATACCTGCAAGCAATTCAAATCCGGAGTTCGCAAAGCCTGTAATGAATGCATTATTGGTAATATCAGATTTCTTCGGTAGATAACTGGAATAAGTGATCATAATAGCAAATGCGATTGATAAACTGAAGAATATATGCCCGTAAGCCGCAACCCAAACTGTCGGATCCATCAATTTGCCCAAGTCCGGTTTAAAGAACGCTTCCAGCCCTAGAGCTGCACCCTCCAACGTCACTGCACGAAGGACGACCAATAGGAATACGACGACCAATGTCGGAATGAAAATACGATTCGCGAGTTCAATTCCCCGTTTAACACCCGCAAATAAAATGATGAATGCGATGATCCACACGAGCAACAACGGGAACAGGACGCCAGGAACGAATCCTCCTGCTTGCCCCGGTGTTTCAGCCAAGTTCAAAACATTTCCGAATAAGAAACTTTCCGTGTCGCTTCCCCATGCCAAATTGAAAGAATAGACCGTGTATTTCATAGCCCATGCGATAATAACTGCGTAATAGGTCGAGATGACGAATGCAACAAAAATCCCCCACCAACCGATCCACTCAGCCTTTTTTCCACTCATCCGGAAAAAGGATAAGGGAGCAGACCCCCGATACTTATGGCCCATCGTAAATTCCATAATCAAGATCGGAATCCCAGCTGTCAATAAGGCGAATAAATACGGAATGAAAAATGCACCGCCGCCATTTTCGTATGCAACATACGGAAAGCGCCAAATATTTCCCAACCCGACTGCAGAACCGACCGCTGCCATTACAAAACCGGCCCTTGTTCCCCACTGTGAACGCTGCTCCATGCTTCTTCCCCCTTCTCTTTTTATAAATGAAAGCGCTTTCTTACAGAGCCGCTTTCAAACTACTCAAATATAAAATTAGTATAATCATTTATAAAAGTATTGTCAAAACAATTATTTATCTGAAATCTAATTTTGTGAAAGAAAGAAGCGACATGCCAGATTATCGCTTCTTTCTTCCTTTTTCATCAGACCGATTGAACCACAACTTTCTTCCCTCTTGTCAACAAGAAAGCGAACAAGAGAATGAGCATCGCGAGGACAGTCACTAAGCCAATCCAGATTGATCCGGTGAAGCCGAGTACGATATAGCCCAAGGTGGCAATCCCTGCACATATGAGTGCATATGGCAACTGGGTTGCCACATGGTCGATGTGGTTACACCCGGCTCCCGTGGAAGACAGAATGGTTGTGTCGGAAATGGGTGAACAGTGATCCCCGAATACCGCTCCTGCAAGGACTGCGGACAAAGCGGGTAATAGCATTTCCGGTGCCATATCAATCATAATTGTTCCAGCTATCGGAATGAGGATGCCAAATGACCCCCATGATGTCCCTGTGGAAAAGGCCATTAATCCTGCCAAGACAAACATGATGGCTGGCAAGAAAGCAATCGGCAAATTCGCTTTGGAGATCACTTCAGATAAGAAAACTCTTGTTTCCAATTGATCGATCAAGAAAGTAAGGCCCCATGCAAAAATCAAGATCAACACCGCAGGCATCATCGCTTTTATACCTGATAGGAAAGCATGACCGACCAACGAATACGAAGCGGTGTCATTCACCTTCATTTGCAATGTATACAACAGCACCGCGATGGCAGTTCCAGAAAGCCCACCTATCAACAATGAAAACGGAACATCCGTATTTTCAAAGATGGACCAGATGCTCATGGAGCCACCGATGTTATATCCCGTCCAGACCATCATACCAAGAGTTATTCCGACGAGTGTCAGAATCGGGACGACCAAATCGCGGACACGGCCAAACGAATGGACAGGAAAATCCTCTTTCAATTGCCCCGGAATATCCTTATCCGGGTCAAATAAAACGCCAGTCGTTGCTGCTCGATCTTCATGCTTCTTCATTTCAAAGAAATCGACATTGGTCCAGGCAAAGAAGAAAACCATCGTCAAAGTGGCTACAACATAGAAGTTCATCGGCGCCATCATGACGAATGCGGATAATGGAGAGTAACTGATTGCCGCCACTCCGCCAAACAAAAGAGCCAATTGTCCGATCAGATAAGCCCCCCAACTGGAGATGGGAGAGATGACGCAGATCGGCGCTGAGGTGGAGTCGATGAAATAAGCCAGTTTTGCCCGTGATATTTTATGTTCATCCGTTATAGGACGTGCAATCTGTCCAACCGCCAAAGCATTGAAATAATCATCAACGAAAATGGCGATTCCAAGAAAGACAGTCAACAATTTAGCTCCACGTTTCGTTTTTATACGTTGGACCGCCCATTTGGCAAATGCGCGGCTTCCACCGGACAAGCTGACCAAAGCAGTGATCACGCCGAGCAACAATAAAAAGAGCATGATATAAATATTATACGTATTGAGCGCACCGCCATCCCAGATCGACACCGTCATCGCTTTCCATACGTTCGCCGCCGATTCTCCCGGGGCGAACGAAGCTGCCAAAAGGGCCGCGGCGACGATACCCGCGCCGAGCGATAACAGTACGCGTTTCGTTATCAAAACCATGAGAATGGCGATTATTGGCGGCAAAATTGATACCCATGTTCCGGTCATTCTGTATTCCTCCGTTTCGATAGGCCGAAGCGCTTCGGGGGAATAAAAAACCGACTGCCTTCAACACTGTCAGGAGTGCATCAGGAGTCGGCTTCATCTACGTTTCGTTTGTCGGATATGTTCATCTAACGTACGATTGTAGCTCATCAATCTTAGAACCGACGATTGACAGTATTATCCCTATTCGGAATAAACCCAGCCAGCAGGAATTCGACCATACCTGTCAGACTTCGGCAATGCTTCCTTTCACACATGGTCTCTGACGTCACTCTCGCATGTGCTACTCTTAAACAATGCAGCCTCTACCCTATCGATATTTTAATTACTATAACAGCCTACCAAGAAACCAACCATATATCAAGGCTTTATTGGGTTTCTGGTAAAGGGACCGGGATTTCGATAGAGGGTGTATTCCCTTCTCCGCTATTGTAAATATGCGGGAGTTTTCCGCGGATCAAACCGATTGCCACAGGAATCCGTTGTTCAATGACACTTTTCCGGGTTGCCAAAGGGACAATGATCTGTACATTCACTTTTAACGCGATATTCACTTCAACATAAGCGTTATTAATGCCAAACTCCCTAATATCCGTCTCGACAGTTGCACTGACATCCCCGATGACGTGGAAGCGGATCGGGATTTTGGGCCCCAGATTCCCAAGCAATGGAATATTGGTCGCCTGCCCCATGGGAACGAAGAAAACGACGCCGCCGTGGCTCTCCATCTTTTGCGGATCGTATTCAATATCCTCATCCATCGGCAGCATATCGAGATTTCCGGTTTCCGCCTGTTCCAAATGGGCCTCGACCAAGGAATGGATTTCCGCCATTGCCATGTTGATGATTTCGGTATTGAACTTCACCAAATCGGGATCATCCGGTGTAGGGACAATGATTTCATTGATATCCATGACGGCGGCGGTTCTCGAGTTGATCGCTTTGCTGATGACATGCGCCGCGATCTTCGTCGTCTGGACTTCGGCATATTCTACGTAAATGGGAGTAAGTCTGCTATTGACCGTATAGAAAAACAAGGCGATTGCAATTAGAGACACAGGGATTAGAAGAGGCACTAGTTTCCACTTCTTTTTCCTTGATCTGCGCCTGACCTCATGAAACCTCAAAACGACTCCTCCTGCTGTCACCATATGCAGGAAAGGAGTCGTTCATACATCCGTTTCGGTCTAAAACATAGGGATGCCTTGAGTGCAGATTTTACCGATGAACATGCAAAAAACAAGGGCTCCGGTCGCTTTACGCCAGCCGGCCGCCCTTGCATCTTGCCGAAACCTGTCCTGATAAATGAACTTTCAACCAGCCTCAACTTAAAAATATTCAGTACCATACCATCCGAAAATATCCCGGATCAATTCTGGCATATAATATTCTTTTTCCGCGAATTGGAGAGTTGGAAAAAAGTAACCGAATGTGAACATATCGAGCGTCGCAAGCTTATAGATCCCATCAGGCATGACTTCCCGATTGCCCGCAAACAATTTGCCCGCCTTGTTTTTGTACAACCTCTCATGGATCATCGCACCCATCAAGGCTCCACGGAAGCCGAGCCCTTTGATTTCGATATGCGGCCATTCTGCGTTTAACGAGAGCTCGTATATTTCCATCAATTCGCGGCCTTTCAAGGTGATGACACATAGATTGATCGGGTGCGGGAGAAGGGAGTGCAGATCTTTTTTCGTCACCCAGCCCGCATCCAAGCTTCCGAGGAAGATCCCCGCATTGAACATGGCGCAATCTGCATCTGTGTAGGCAATCAATGCGCGGCCGAAAAAGGAGGACAACGGGCTCGGGGCGAACAGGTTCTGAGTCAATGGGTACGGATTATGGAACACTGTCTCGTCCATCGCACGCTTGCCGTCTTCCATCAGCTCATTCACTTCCTGTACATCGGAGTCTGAAACGGCCATCCGGTCCGCGCGATGCACAGTCGCTTCCTTACGGGCAATCTGTTTCCGTCCCACATCCCACTCGATGACCACTTCCCCGACATATTCGCCGAACTTCCCGGTAGCAGCCAACAACGTGTTTCCTACAAATTCCCCGTTCAGGAATAAATGATGGGTATGCGCTCCGAAAATGACATCGATCAGACTGCATTCCGAGGCGAGGAGCCGATCTTCATTGACCCCTAAGTGGGACAGGCATACAATGATATCCGTTTGGGCTTCCAGCTGTTCCGCCATCTTTTTCAGTTGTTCGCGGCCGGGAACGACTTTCCACCCAAGTTTGGAGTAGAAAACGGGGTACGGAGCCGTCGCCCCGATGATGCCGATCCGGGTCCCCTCCCCCGTCGTGTAGATTCGGAAAGGTTTCGACCATTTCGGCTGGGAACCGTCCAATTCAAACAGATTTCCGAGGATGACGTCGAAGCGGGCTCCTTGATAGAGGCTGTTCAACGCCTTTTTCGACATCGTGATGCCTTCGTTGTTGCCGATTGTCACTGCATCGTATCCTGCAGCATTGAGCAATGCGACATTGCCGAGCCCGTTCGTGCCTTCCGTGAATGGATGGGACCGATCGATATGATCGCCGATATCGACAACGAAGCAGGCTTCCGATCGGGCGGCGTGCTCTTCTTTGCGCGTACGAAGGTAACGGCTGATCTGCGGCCAGTTCTCGAAATGACTATGGATGTCATTCGTATGATAAAAATGGATACTCTCTTTTCTCTGTTTCATATCTCATCCCCATATTCCGTCGACGATCGACCTGACTCCGAACAATAACAGCATGAGCCGCAACACCAAGACCAACGTTTCCGAATTCATCTTCTGATTCAACATGGATCCGATCATCCCACCGATATACGCTCCGGGTATGACAGGCAGCGTATACAGCCAAGGGACATGGCCCAAGGAAATATGCGAGACGGAATTGGCGATGGCGGATAAGAACACGATGAACATCGATGTGCCGACCGCCACATGCGGCGGAAATAAAAACAGAAGGATCATCGCCGGCACAATCATCGTCCCGCCCCCGATGCCGAATAGCCCTGACATAAAGCCGATCCCTAAAGACAATAAAAGCGCGAACCAAACCGGATAGCCGTAGACATGGAATTCCCCTTCTTTATCCTGGAAGGTGATCGGTTTCCCATGCTCGACAAACCAATGGATCGGCTTCAAGTATTTCCTTGCCAATAATAAGGTGGACAGCAACAATAACAATATGCCGAAATAGAGGTTAAAAGAAGACAAATCCAGCCCTTTATTGACAAGAGCTCCGAAGACCGTGCCGGGGACGGATCCTGCGAAGAAAATCCAACCGGTCCGGTAATCGACGGTTCCCCCTTTCATATGGGAGATCGTCGAAGACAAGCCATTGAAAATCATCATGATCACCGACAGCCCGACCACGCTTTGCGGGGTGATGCCTTCAATCCAGCCCATGTCGATGCCGACAAAAAGAGTAAGCGGAACAAGGATCGTCCCCCCGCCAAGGCCGACAAGCGAGCCCATGATGCCCGAGATGGCGCCGATCAATGCCAATAATAAAAACGCCATCAAGGTTCCTCCTCGAATATATCAAGTTGCTTCGGCGCCAATGCGCGGCTGCCCAAGCCGGCCAATTTTTGAAAACGCTTGGCATTTTCGGCCGCATGACCACCAGAGTTATTATTGAAGATGACAAAAACCTCTTCACACTCATTCTTCAATTTCTTCATCGCCTGCTGGATTTCCGCCAACTCGTTATCGGTATAATCATATAAATAGCGGACCTTCCGCCATGCCACACTATCCCCGGTCTTATTCCGCCATCCTGCAGCATTCCGTCCATGGAGGCGGATGAAAGCCTTATCCGCGCGCGTTGCGGCCGCTTCCAACGGAATACTGCCTTCCCCGGCTTGCGGTTCATCACAAACGGTATGGATCAAATCGAGTTTCTTTAGGAAATCAAGCGTCTTATCACGGAGTCCGTCCAAGTACCACGATTGATGCCGGAATTCGATAGCGATATCAAAGCCTTCCAGCTGACGCCGAATTTCTCGGATCTGCTCAACATTCTCCCGCTTGCAATCAAACCAAGGCGGATATTGCACTAGAATCATCGCAAGCTTTCCCGCCTCACGCAATGGCTCTATCGACAAACGGAACAGCCGGAACATTTCCTCGGGCGACTCATACGGAATCTCCCCCCGCTGATGTCCCGTCATCCCCTGATACGCCTTGACGATGAATTGAAAAGAATCCGGCGTCTCCGCAATCCATTTGCGGATATTGCGTTCAGGCTGGATTGCATAAAAGGAAGAATCCAACTCGACAATCGGAAAATGCGCACTATAATCGATCAATTTATCCTTCTTACTGGAAGTTGGAGCATACACATCAGGATGATCTCCCCACCCTGTCAAACCAACGTGGATCATGGGAAATCCCTCCTTTATTATGAATCAAGTAGTTCTATCATAGCATAAGCCCCGAAAACAGTCGTGCCATTTGCTGACCACGCCTCCCTTTTACTTGGAAGTGAACTCCAATCAATTCAGGAATGCGTGAACCTAATATAGCCGTTTCCCCCAGCTATTGGACTTCGAAACATTTGGGGAGAGCCTCCCAACGTTTCTTCCAAACCTCGAAACGTTTTCGCCACCTCACAACGTATCCGACGCCCCTCGAAACGTTCCCCCAAATACCTCACAATGCTTCTCACGAACCTCGAAACATTCGGGGGCAACCTCGAAACATTTCCCTCTAACCTCGAAACAATCGAACACTTCCAAACGTTTTCCACTCACCTGTCAACGTTCGATTCCCACCTCTAAACATTTCAATCGCACCTCCCAACGCTCCCTCCAAACCTCGAAACGTTTTCGCCACCTCACAACGTATCCGACGCCCCTCGAAACGTTCTCCAAACACCTCGCAATGCTTCCCACGAACCTCGAAACATTCGGGGACAACCTCGAAACAAGGTTCACTCTTTACCCTAATCGGTATAAAGGCCGCCGGTAACGAAAAATAAAAAAGAGCAGCTATCCCCATCGGGTAGCTGCTCTTTGCTGTATAGCGGATAAACAAAACCGTTTATCCGATACTGCCTTCCATTTCGAACTTGATCAAGCGATTCATCTCTACCGCATATTCCATCGGCAGTTCTTTCGTGAATGGTTCAATGAAGCCCATGACGATCATTTCAGTTGCTTCCAACTCTGGAATTCCGCGGCTCATCAAGTAGAAGAGCTGCTCTTCGGAGACTTTGGAAACTTTCGCTTCGTGTTCGAGTGAAATGTTGTCGTTCAGGATTTCATTATATGGAATCGTGTCGGATGTCGACAATTTATCCATGATAAGCGTGTCACATTCGATGTTCGCGCGAGCGCCTTCTGCACGGCGGCCGAAGTGGACGATTCCGCGATATGTCACTTTCCCGCCATGTTGGGAAATGGACTTCGATACGATCGTGGACGACGTATTCGGTGCCAAGTGCATCATTTTCGCTCCAGCGTCTTGGTGCTGGCCTTTTCCTGCCAATGCGATGGACAGCGTCAAGCCGCGTGCGCCTTCGCCTTTCAAGATACAAGCGGGGTATTTCATCGTCAGTTTGGAACCGATGTTGCCGTCGATCCATTCCATCGTTGCGTTCGCTTCACAGACCGCCCGTTTCGTCACGAGGTTGTAGACGTTGTTCGCCCAGTTCTGGATTGTCGTGTAACGGCAGTACGCATCCTTTTTGATGATGATTTCAACGACCGCACTGTGAAGTGAGTTCGTAGTGTAGACAGGTGCCGTACATCCTTCTACGTAGTGAACGCTTGCACCTTCGTCGACAACGATCAGCGTACGCTCGAATTGCCCCATGTTTTCCGAGTTGATCCGGAAATAGGCTTGCAGCGGAGTATCGACCTTCACGCCAGGCGGTACATAGATGAAAGAACCACCCGACCAGACCGCCGAGTTCAACGCCGCGAATTTATTATCCGTGTTCGGGATGACTGTACCCCAGTATTTTTTGAACAGTTCTTCGTTTTCGCGAAGAGCGGAGTCCGTGTCTTTGAAGACGATCCCCAAATCTTCGAGATCCTCTTTCATATTATGGTAGACAACTTCGGATTCATATTGGGCAGAAACCCCAGCAAGGTATTTCTGTTCCGCTTCCGGAATACCAAGCTTGTCGAACGTACGCTTGATTTCTTCTGGAACTTCATCCCATGAACGTTCTGTAGCTTCGGACGGTTTAACGTAATAGGTGATCTCATCGAAGTTCAGCGAGTTCAAGTCGCCGCCCCATTGTGGCATCGGCTTGCTGTAGAAAATCTCAAGGGACTTCAAGCGGTAGTCCAGCATCCACTGTGGTTCCTCTTTCATGTTGGAGATCTCTTCTACAATTTCACGTGTCAATCCACGCTCCGAACGGAAAACAGATACGTCTTTGTCCGCAAACCCATATTTGTAATCGCCGATTTCCGGCATTTTTTTAGCCATTATCTTTTTCCTCCATTCCCTTATTGTTCGGCGTCGGTTCCGACACCTTTTTCCATGGCTTTCCAGGCGAGCGTCGCGCATTTGATACGGGCCGGGAATTTAGCCACCCCGGACAACGCTTCGATATCGCCTAGATCGAGGGAATCATCAACTTCCTTGCCTAACATCATATCCGAAAAGACGTGGGCGATTTTCACAGCATCATCGACATGCTTCCCTTTGACCATCTGCGTCATCATGGACGCGGATGCCATGGAGATGGAGCAGCCTTCGCCTTCGAATTTCGCATCTTGCACGACGTCGTCTTCCACTTGAAGGGTCAAATGAATGACATCGCCGCAAGTCGGGTTGTTCATATCGACCGTGACGTTGCTGCTGTCGAGAACTCCCTTATTCCTTGGGTTTTTGTAATGGTCCATGATGACGGACCGATACAGTTGATCTAACTTATTAGTAGACATCGCTGAAATACTCCTTTGCAGCTTTAAGTCCGTCCACGAGGAAATCCACGTCTTCCACTGTGTTGTAGATATAAAAACTTGCACGTGCCGTGGCCGATACATCCAGCCACTTCATCAATGGCTGCGCACAATGATGGCCCGCCCGGACGGCGATGCCGTTCATATCGAGCACTGTTGCCACGTCATGGGGATGAACCTCTTCAAGATTGAACGTGACGATGCCGGCACGCTTTTTCGGATCTTGCGGCCCGTAGATGGTGATGCCTGCTATTTCAGACATACGCTCCATCGCATATTCCGCCAGTTCGTGTTCATGCCGTTCAATGTTCTCCAAGCCGATCTCCTCAAGGTAATCAATCGCCGCTCCCAGCCCGATGGCGCCTGCAATGATCGGAGTACCGCCTTCAAACTTCCAAGGCAACTCTTTCCACGTCGAGTCGTAGAGACCGACGAAGTCGATCATTTCGCCGCCGAACTCAATCGGTTCCATTTTTTCAAGCAGCTCTTTCTTTCCGTAGAGGACACCGATCCCGGTCGGCCCACACATCTTATGTCCCGAGAAAGCCAGGAAGTCGCAGTCCAGTTTCTGGACGTCAAGCTTCAGATGGGGCGCCGCCTGGGCACCGTCAACGACCATGACGGCGCCATGGGCATGCGCAATCTCCGTAATTTCCTTGATCGGGTTCATCGTTCCGAGAACGTTCGACACGTACATGACGGAGACGATTTTTGTCCGGTCCGTCACGGCTTCCCGGACTTTATCCAAAGATAATGTTCCATCTTCCTCAAGGTCGATATATTTCAACACAGCGCCTTTTTCCTTCGCCAATTGCTGCCAAGGGATGATGTTGGAATGGTGCTCCATGTAAGTGATGACAATCTCATCGCCTTCTCCTACATTCGCCCTTCCGTAGCTTTGCGCAACCGTATTTAGGCCTGTTGTTGTACCACGCATAAAAATGATCTCTTCCGTCGACTTGGCGTTGATGAACTTACGGACTTTCTCACGAGCCCCTTCATACCCTTCTGTCGCACGGTTCCCGAGTGAATGCACACCGCGGTGCACGTTGGAATTATCGAATTTATAATATTTGCTAATCGCCTCGATCACTTGCAACGGCTTCTGTGATGTGGCGGCACTGTCCAAGTAAACGAGTTTGTGCCCGTTGATTTCCTGATCGAGTATAGGGAAATGGTTGCGGATCTCTTTACTGAGCATTAGCGCACTTTCCTTTCGATGACCTCCGTCAATTGCTTCTTGACACTCTCGATCGGCAATTTGCTGACGACCGGCGCCAAGAATCCATGAATTACGAGGCGTTCTGCTTCTTTCTGTGAAATACCACGGCTCATCAAATAGAACAATTGCAACGGATCGACACGTCCGACAGATGCCGCGTGGCCTGCTGTCACATCGTCTTCATCGATCAAAAGAATCGGGTTCGCATCCCCACGCGCTTTCTCACTTAGCATCAGGACACGGGATTCCTGGACTGCATTCGATCTTGTCGCGCCTTTTGCGATCCTACCAATTCCGTTGAAGATGGAAGAGGAGGCATCTTTCATGACGCCGTGCTTTAGAATGAAAGCATCCGTATCCAATCCCCAGTGAACGATTTCCGAAGTGAAGTTTTGCTTCTGTTCACCACGGCCTACGACTACTGTCTTCATATCACTGGAAGATCCATCGCCGATGAGATGTGTGATGTTTTCCGAAATTGTGTTGCCATCGTTC
Source organism: Bacillus sp. OxB-1 (assembly GCF_000829195.1). GTDB lineage: Bacteria > Bacillota > Bacilli > Bacillales_A > Planococcaceae > Sporosarcina. Next base: position 75,274 of record NZ_AP013294.1, read on the forward strand.
ATCAGTCCGAGCGCCCACTCGATGCGGCTCGTACGGCCTGTTACTCCGCGGCGATTGACGTAAGTTGTCAAGCCTTTTGCCAAAACGTCTACAGCTCCGTAAACAACTTTGGCGTTGTCGCCAGCGAATACTTCGGAAACGATATTAACGATTCCTTTGCCCTCTTCGACAGTCGACAAATAGTTCTCGACGTATGTTACTGAACTGTTTGCCTCCGCCACGACAAGAACGTGGTTAAACAAGGACACGTCTTCCTTGTCATGCAGGAAAAGCACTTGCAACGGCTCTTCGATGACGACATTTTTCGGAACGTAGACAAACACGCCTCCGTTGACCAATGCCGCGTGAAGGGCAGTCAATTTATGTTCATCGACTTTTACGCCGTCTGTCATATAATATTTTTTCACAAGCTCGCCGTGTTCGCGGGAAGCTGTGAAAATATCCGTCAGGATGACGCCTTTCTCTTGCAGGTCTTCGCTTAAGGAAACATATGCAGGCGTATTATTATGCTGGATATAGATATTTTTCTGCTGTTCTTCATCGATCAAAGCCTTTGCTTCTTCCGGTAGATCAGCAAGTGTATGATAAACCGTATCTTCGGATGCATGAACCGGGAATTCGGTGAAATTCCATTTATCGATTTTCGTTTTGTCTGGCTTCGGCAATGGAAGCTGTTCCACCTTCGCCAATGCGTCTGCGCGGAAATCCGCCATCCAATCTGCTTCATTCATCTTCGCGGAATAGGAGCGGACATCCTGTTCGGTCAATGCCAACTTTGTTTCAACCGTCATTTTATCTCGTCTCCTCCTTTATGCTTCTTGCCCGACTGTCTCGTCTTCGATGCCTAGTTCTTCTTTGATCCAATCGTATCCTTGCGCTTCCAGTTTCTGCGCCAATTCGGCACCGCCGGATTTTACGACTTTCCCTTGCATCATGACGTGAACATGATCCGGTGTAATATAGTTCAGGAGACGTTGATAGTGGGTGATCATCAAGCAGCCGAATCCTTCGCCGCGCATTTCGTTGATGCCTTTGGAAACGATCTTCAAAGCATCGATATCCAAACCGGAGTCGATTTCGTCAAGAATGGCGAATTTCGGTTTCAACATCATCAGCTGAAGGATTTCGTTCCGTTTCTTCTCTCCGCCCGAGAAGCCTTCGTTCAGATAACGTGTTGCCATATCTTCATCCATTTCAAGGAGTTCCATTTTGTTATCCAATTCACGGATGAATTTCATAAGTGAAATCTCGTCGCCCTCTTCGCGTTTTGCGTTGATGGCAGAACGAAGGAAATCGGCATTCGTCACTCCCGTGATTTCACTTGGGTATTGCATTGCAAGGAAAAGACCCGCATTGGCACGCTCGTCCACTTCCATCTCCAATACGTCTTCGCCGTCAAGTGTCACCGTTCCGGAAGTCACTTCGTATTTCGGGTGTCCCATAATTGCTTGGGCTAAAGTGGATTTCCCTGTACCGTTCGGACCCATTATTGCATGGATCTCATTTGTATTGATCGTCAAGTTGACGCCTTTCAAGATTTCCTTGCCTTCAATTTCGACATGAAGATCTTTGATTTCTAAAGTTGCCATTCCAATACCTCCAATATGATCAAGTTGAACGAATACTCATTCCAAATTAGTATCATTCTAATCTTACCGTATAAATCCTTCTCATGCAAATCATTGAGAATTCCATTATTTTTACGGCATCTTTAATTCAAGCCATACGTAATGGGGAGATGATCCTATTATTTTATTTTCATTTATACTAGCCTTATTGAGAATCAAACTCAGTAAAAAATGCCGACGGATCCAGCGTCGGCACGGTGTAACTATCTTATCGGGCTTTCCATGACTTTCGGTTCTTCGACAGAACCATCGACTGCCGGGCTGAATTTATCGACAATAATAGCCAAAGCCCCGTCCCCGGTCACGTTGGTCGCGGTCCCGAAACTATCTTGCGCCATATAGAGTGCAATCATGAGAGCGATCATCGTCGGGTCGAAATGGAGCATCGATGCAAGCAGCCCAGTGGCAGCCACGACGGCTCCTCCCGGGACGCCCGGTGCTGCAATCATCGTGACGCCCAGCATGAGAATGAATGGCAAGTACGCATTGAATGTCACGGGCATATTATTCATCAGCATGACACCGATCGAACAGGAGACCAAGGTGATTGTGCTTCCCGATAAATGGATCGTTGCGAATAATGGGATCGTGAAGTCCGTGACACGTTCCGACGCGCCTGTTTTACGGGCTTGCCGCAATGTGACAGGTATCGTGGCAGCGGATGATTGGGTACCGATTGCCGTCAAATAGGCCGGCACCATCGTTTTCATTAAAAAGAACGGATTGCGCTTGGAAAGTGAACCCGCAACCGTGTATTGGATCGTCAGCATGACCAAATGGAGCATGATGATCATGGCGAAAACGAACGCAAAAACGGATAACACTTTCGCGACTTCCCCGCTATACGTCATATTCAAAAAGATGCCGAAAATATGCACAGGCAGCAATGGGATGATGACGTACGAAATCACTTTTTCAATCAAGACATTCAGCTCTTCAAACACCGCCAGCAAAGAGACGCTATTGATGGATGCCATCCCGATGCCAAACAAGAAGGCTAGAATAAGAGCGGACATGACTCCCATGATCGGAGCCATTTCCAGTTCAAAGAACGCAGTCGCGGCAGCCTTCCCTGCCTCTTCCACGACAGAAGCACCTGTACTATGGATAACGCTCGGCAAGATGAACGTCGCCGCGAAGAAAGCAAGGATCCCCGCGAAAATGGTGGATAGATAAGCAAACACAGTGGCGAGGCCAAGCAGCTTTCCGGATCCTTTTCCAAGCTTCGCGATCCCCGGTGCGATGAATCCGATGATGATCAAGGGCACGACAAAATTGAGAAAACCGCCGAATATCATATTGAATGTTGCAAACAGGCGTGTGAAATTCGTTGCGAGCCCTTCATGTATTGTCGGCAGGAGGAGTCCCAATCCTACGGCCAACCCGATCGCAATCAGAATCCTTCCGATCAGACCAATTTTCCACTTCACCATATGTCCTCCTCAAATGAACAGTTGTATTATTTTATAAGCAAAATTACCTTAACATAACTTAATGGGCTTGGGAATAGAATGAAAAATATTTGTACTTTTCAATTTATGTTATCAAAAAGCTACGCGGGACCTGTCTAGTGAAGGGGGGTAGCCGATACAAAAAGACTGCCTCGACACCGGGTTACCGGATCGAGACAGCCAAGAAATTTATTATTCAACCGGAACGACTGAACTGTTCCACTCTTCAAGGATGAAATCTTGAATCTCTTTCGATTTCAATACATCTACCAACGTTTTGATTGCTTCGTTATTTTCATCACCTGCACGGACAGTGATGATGTTGACATAAGGGGAATCCGTTTCTTCAAGTGCGATGGCATCTTCCAATGGATTCAAGCCTGCGTCAATGGCATAGTTCGAATTGATGAGCAATGCATCGCCTTCGTCATTTTTATACAGTTGCGGCATAAGAGCCGGTTCATAATTCGGATCGAATTGAAGATTTTTTGGGTTCTCCACGATATCATCCAATTCCGCTTTCACTTTCTCCACGTCGTCCTTCAATTTGATAAGACCTTTCTCTTCCAGCATAGCAAGCACACGACCGTGGTCAGCGACGGAGTTACTGATCAAGATAGTTGCGCCGTCCGGCAATTCTTCAAGGCTTTTATATTTTTTTGAATAAACGCCGATCGGTTCGATATGGATGGCGCCTGCATTGACGAAGTCATAACCAAAGTCTGCAATTTGACCTTCCAAGTATGGGATATGTTGAAAATAGTTCGCATCCAAAGTTTTTGCCTCTAAATCTTTGTTCGGCAATACGTAATCTTGGTAAGTTTCAATTTCCAACTCAATGCCTTTTTCCTCTAATAGCGGTTTAGCCTCTTCCAGAATAATTGCATGTGGTGTATTGGAAGCACCTACGACAAGTTTAGTCGCTTCTTCTGTGCTATCCCCGGCCTTTTCTTCAACGTTTGTCGTCTCTCCAGGATCCGTTGTATCTTGGCCACTCGTTCCCTCATCTTTCGTTCCGCAAGCGGCAAGGGCTAGGACGAGCATCGCAAATAAGATTCCTGCTACTAACTTCTTCATCTACTTCATTCTCCTTTGTTTAGAATTTATGGTGAACAGGGGACCTGTTACAAACCGCCGACACTTAATCCGACTGTCTACAAGCTGTAACAAGGTTGCCTGTTGTTCCCAGACGTATTACCGTTTGTCCAGTTGCTTGACAATCATGTCTCCGATGATTTGGATAATGAAGACGATGATCAGTATTAAAATGGTCGCTATTAGCGTAACATCATTCCGGCCGCGTTGGAAACCATCCAGATAGGCGAGGTTTCCAAGCCCTCCCGCCCCGATGATTCCCGCCATGGCGGTATATCCGACAAGTGCGATGGCGGTCACCGTAATACCTGAGACCAATGCCGGCATGGATTCCGGCAGCAGCACTTTAAAGATGATCGTCCTTGTTTTTGCGCCCATCGACTTGGCAGCTTCAATGACGCCTTTATCGATTTCCTGCAAGGCGATCAACACCATCCTGCCATAAAACGGAGCGGCCCCGATGATCAATGCCGGCAATGCGGCATTCGGCCCACGCATCGTGCCGACGAGTAAAGTGGTGAACGGGATGAGCAATATGATCAAGATGATGAAGGGAATCGAGCGGAATATATTGACGAATGCACCCGTCACGACGTTGACAAACCTATTTTTCCATAGCTGCCCGGGACTCGATAAAAACAGCAGCACGCCGAGCGCAATCCCGAAAACAAATGTAAAAAACGTTGAAATCGCAGACATATACAAAGTTTCCATAGTCGCTTCCCACATTTTGTCCCATTTCACATTCGGAAACCATTCTTCAATCATTGCCGATCACCTCCGTCTGAACACCTTGCTCATGAAGATAGTGAATCGCCTCGGCAATCGGCTTCTTATCCCCAACAAACTGGAGGATCAGTGTCCCATAAGCTCCGCCCCGCGTCGTGGAAATATTCCCTTGCACAATATTGACTTCAATCGGGTACTTCCGGATAAGGCTGGCGAGGACCGGCTGTTCCGTCCGTTCTCCGACAAAGACCAGCTTAATCAGTTCACCGGCTGGAATCTCTTCCTTCATATGACGTAAAGCTTGTTTTGCATCTGCCGGCTCCGTCAGTTGGGAAACGAAACGCTTGGTGATTTCAGCTTGCGGCGACTGGAATATGTCCAAGACATTCCCCATTTCAACAACTTTCCCTGACTCCATGACAGCGACCCGATGGCAAATTTTCCGAATGACGTGCATTTCATGCGTAATGAGGACAATCGTCAGCCCCAACCGCTCATTAATGCTCGTCAGCAGATCCAAAATGGAATCTGTCGTTTCCGGATCCAAAGCGGATGTCGCTTCATCACATAGGAGCACCTCTGGATCATTGGCAAGCGCACGGGCAATCCCGACACGCTGTTTTTGACCGCCTGATAATTCGGAAGGATAGGCATTTTCCCGACCCGTCAATCCGACCAAGTCAATCAGTTCCTTCACTTTCCGTTCGCGGTCCCCTTTTCGGACCCCCGCAATTTCAAGCGGAAATTCTATATTCTCTTTAACCGTCCGAGACCAGAGCAAGTTGAAATGTTGGAAAATCATACTTACCTTTTGCCGCGCCTCTCTCAATTCTTTGCCTTGGATTTCCGACATTTCCCGGCCGCCAATGGAGACCGTTCCACTAGTCGGCATCTCCAAGCCATTCAGCAGACGGATCAATGTACTTTTCCCCGCTCCACTATAGCCGATGATGCCGAAAATTTCTCCATCCGCAATTTCAAGAGACACGGAATCCACCGCTCGAATGCGGGTTGAACCGGTGCCAAACTCTTTATTGACATCTGATAACCGAATCATCTTTTCACCTCTACAGAATCTATGACATCCGTTGTACAAAGAACAAAAGCGCAGGGCGCTTGCTCAGAGGCGACAGGCATAAGACGAAGATGCGGCGTGGCGCTTTTTGCCAATCGAACAGCGAAGGGTTCGATTTGCCGTATTTCTGCGTACTTTGCAGAAATTAAGGCACGCTACGAGCAGCTTTGGCTTATGACCCCGAGCCTCTAGCGCCCGGAGCTGGACGTAAACAAACCTAATTTTGAAGGTTATCCACATGCCCGAATTTTATAATTTCCTAAGTAAAAAAAACCTTTCCGCAGACGGCAGAAAGGCTTGACGTTTTCATTTAGGAATGAATGTCCATCCGATCTCTCATCTCTCAAAGCGCATTCGCTTTGCGTGATTTGGCACCATTTCACTTTCGTGACGGTTGCCGGGTTTCCTAGGGCACTATCCCTCCACCACTCATAATAAGAGTAAACTATTCAAATGATAAATCAAAATTTAACATATGAATACTCCGACTGTCAACTGATTTTTTCAAGAAGATATGGAACTGAATGGAAAGCATAGATTTTCTGTTCCAGCCGGCCATCCTTCTGAATCAAAAGACAGGGAACACTTTCGATTTCATAGTCCAGAGCCAGTGACTGTACGTAATTCAAATCTGCTTTACCTATTGGTAAATCCGGCTTCATGGCCGCGACCACTTCCATCATCTTGCTGGCAACAGCGCACGTACCGCACATCGGCGTATATAAATAAAAGACTGCCTTTTTGGACTTCTCCATATGCAGTTCCCATTGTTCGCGGGTCCAACTTTCCAATTGTTCCTCATTCCTTCAAAATAAAAATTCCGGGCGGATTTTAAAATCTGCCCCAAGTAAAATCGTGGCTAATATCTTATAAGGGGTTTTTTCGACTTCTTTATATATTTTATCGGTATATAAATGGATGAATTCAGGATATTCCCGTTTGAATAACGCTCGGATTTTTTCGCCCGAATCGTCAGCGTCCATAAATACAAAGACCTCGTATTCTTCATAAGGTTCCACTAATTCATCCAGTCGATACGTGCTGACCGTACCGTTTGTACAGATGATCTGGACAGGCTCTGCCAAGACTTTCAAAAGGCGCTTCCGATCCGACCCGCCCTCGACGATGATGATTTTCATCTCTTCCATAGCACACGTTCCCCCCTGCCGGATTCGCACTATTTCAACGGATGCTTTCAATCAAGTTAGTTTCGGCGTATTGGCACCAGCTTATCCACTTACGGAAGGGAAAGATCCGTTCTTTCATGTTTTAACTGAAAATAAAGTCAAAGACGCCGACACGGGGGCGGCGTCATCTACCAATTATTCACCAACAGTCATTTCTTCGTACGCTTCCGCAGTCATCAGCGCATCCACCTGGGATGGGTCAGAAGCTTCCACGACGATCATCCATGCGCCTTCATATGGCGATTCATTCACCAATTCAGGGCTATCTTCCAATTCTTCGTTCACTTCCACCACTTTCCCGCTGATCGGCGCGTAAAGTTCGGAAACCGTCTTTACGGATTCCACACTGCCGAACGGCTCGTCCGCTTTCACTTCGTCTCCCACGGATGGAAGCTCAACGAAGACGATATCGCCTAGTTCAGATTGCGCGAAGTGTGTAATTCCGATACGGTATTTACCGCCTTCATCTTTTACCCACTCATGTTCTTCAGAATAACGCAAATCCTTCGGTGTGCTCATCTCTAACCCCTCCACAATAGATTCATTCCATTTAATTTTGACATACTCCTCGTATAAAGACAAGAAATGATATTAGCTTCCCCAAACGTCCTGAAACTGCTCTTCTTTGAATCCCACCGTAGCTTTTTCAGCACTCGCGACGATCGGTCGCTTGATCAACATGCCATCGGATGCCAGCAAGCTGATCTTCTCGTCCTCAGTCATCGTCGGCAACTTCTCTTTCAAGTTCAACTCCCGGTATTTCATCCCGCTCGTGTTGAAGAATTTTTTCAATTCCAACCCGGACAGCGAGATGATATTGCGCAAATCTCCTTCCGTTGGCGGATTTTCAGCAATGTTCACTTCATTGAACTGAATTCCCTTCTCTTCCAGCCACTTTTTCGCCTTTCGGCATGTCCCACATTTCGGATAACCATAATATGTAAGCCCCATGACTTAGCACCTCCGTTTTTTCCAGTATACCAAAAAGAACCCGGGACCTAAAAACGGATAGGTCCCGAGCATTGAATTCAGGGGGGCTTACACGATATATTTTTCCGCTTCGATCAGCTTTTCCGCCGCTTCCCGTTTTTTCGCAATGATGTTGTAAGGGTTCGAGCGGGTCAATTTCCGCAGGGCGGATAGCATCATGCGCTGGTTATCCCCTTCCACGGATGCCAATAATGTTTCTCTTGCGTCTTTTTCGATCGCTTCAAATGCTTCCTGGCAGAAGATTTGCGTGTAGAGGATTTTTTGCTTCTCCTTCTCTTCCCCGTTCTTCGCAACCGCTTTTTCTGCGCGGAGCAGTGCGGATTCCATGGCGAATAGGTTGTTGGCGATATCTGCAATGTTCACGAGCAGTTCCTGCTCCGCATCGAGTTTCGTTCCAAAACGCTGTGCCGCCATCCCCGCTGCCAACAAGCCGATTTTCTTGGCGTTTTTCACAAGCACTTTCTCTTGGGCCAATGCCTCTTCCCCGATCTCCTCCGGCATCATCATGAGAAGTTCTTCTTGCAAGCCTTGTGCTTTTTGCAATAAAGGCAATTCACCTTTCATCGCCTTTTTCAAGAAAGTGCCCGGGACGATCATGCGGTTGATTTCATTCGTCCCTTCGAAAATCCGATTGATGCGGGAGTCGCGGTAAATGCGTTCCACTTCATACTCCTGCATGAAACCGTAGCCGCCATGCAGCTGGACCGCTTCGTCGACGATATAATCGAGCACTTCGGATCCGACCACTTTATTGATGGAGCATTCGATAGCATATTCCGCGATGGAAGCGGCCACCGCTTTGCCGTCTTTCTGCTGTTCCGGCGTCATTTGACTATTGCGTTCTTCGAAATACCCGACCGTGCGGTAAATCAAGCTTTCCGTTGCGTAAAGCTTCGATGCCATGGTCGCCAGTTTCTCTTTCGTCAGATTAAAGGCTGAGATCGGCGTGTTGAATTGCTTCCGTTGGTTCGCATAGGTGATGGCAAGCTCCAATGCACGTTTCGAGCCGCCGACCGTGCCGACGCCCAATTTATAGCGTCCGATGTTCAAGATGTTGAACGCGATGACATGGCCTTTGCCTATTTCACCAAGCAGGTTTTCCACTGGAACTTCGGCATCTTCCAAAATGAGCGTCCGAGTGGAGGATGATTTGATTCCCATTTTCTTTTCTTCCGCCCCAACGGAAACGCCCGGGAATTCCCGTTCCACGATGAACGCAGAGAACTTATCCCCATCGATTTTTGCGTAAACGACGAATACGTCCGCAAACCCGGCATTCGTAATCCATTGTTTCTCCCCGTTTAAAATATAATGCGTTCCCGCTTCATTCAATTTCGCGGTTGTCTTGGCACCTAATGCGTCCGAACCGGAGCCTGGTTCCGTCAAGGCATAGGCGGAGATTTTCTCTCCCGACACCGAGTTCGGCAAGTATTTTTTCTTCTGTTCTTCATTTCCGAACAGGACGATCGGCAATGTCCCGATTCCGACGTGGGCTCCGTGCGTGATGGAGAAGCCGCCCGCAACGGACATCTTTTCCGCGATGAGCGCGGAGGAGATCTTATCGAGTCCAAGCCCTTCATATTCCTCCGGTACGTCCGCCCCGAGCAATCCAAGGTCCCCAGCCGAACGGAGTAGCCGGACCGAATGTTCAAACTCATGGTTCTCCAACTTCTCCACAACGGGAAGCACTTCGTTTTTCACATAGTCTTCCGTTGTCTTTGCGATCATTTTTTGTTCATCTGTGAAATCTTCCGGAGTGAAGACACGCTCCGCTTCCATATCCTCAATTAAAAAGGCGCCACCTTTGATCAAATCATTTGTTTGCATTTTAGTCATCTCCGTTTCCTCCTTATATATTTCAAATTTAACTGAGCACCTGATTCCGCTGCAGGCGGACGCTTTCCGCTCCACCTAGTAATCATTGAAACAATAAAGCTTTACAAAGTTTTATAGCATTTCAAAGACGCCTGCTGCACCCATGCCGCCGCCGATGCACATTGTGACGACGCCGAATTGTTTGCCTTGTCGCTTCAATTCATCCAGTAGGCGGACGGTCAGGATGGAGCCGGATGCGCCGAGTGGATGGCCTAGGGCGATTGCCCCGCCGTTGACGTTGACTTTATCCATATCCAGACCGAGATGCCGGATGACTTGCAAGGATTGGGATGCGAACGCTTCGTTCAGTTCCCAAAGGTCGATGTCTTCCTGTTGAAGTCCTGCGATTTCGAGCGCTTTCGGCACTGCCACAATCGGGCCGATCCCCATCACTTCCGGTGGGACGCCTCCCACTGCAAACGAGCGGAATTTGGCGATCGGTTTCAAGCCTTGCGCTTCTGCCACTTCCCGGTCCATCACCAAGACGGAACCTGCGCCATCCGAAGTTTGCGAGGAGTTCCCCGCAGTGACCGAGCCCGTTACGGAAAAGACCGGGCGCAGTTTGGCCAACGTTTCCATATTGGTGCCAGGACGGACCCCTTCATCCATCGAGAACATGAATGTATCTTCTTTCAGCTTGCCATCATCCGTGAATGAATGCCGGGTCACTTCGACCGGCACGATGCCGTCGTCGAATTTTCCGGCGGCAATCGCAGCAGCCGCCCTTTCGTGGGAACGGACGGCGAATGCGTCCTGATCTTCCCGGCTGACTCCATATTTCATCGCCACTTGCTCCGCAGTATGGCCCATCCCCATGTAATACTCCGGGGCCGTTTCCACCAGCTTTGCATTCGGCCGCAACGTGTTCCCGACCATCGGCACCATACTCATCGATTCCGCGCCGCCTGCGATGATCGCTTGCGATGAACCGATCATGATCCGCTCTGCCGCATAGGCGATCGTTTGCAATCCCGAGGAACAGAACCGGTTCACCGTAATGGCTGGAGTGGAATCGGGAAGACCTGCCAATGCCCCGATGAGCCGCGCCACATTCATTCCCTGTTCCGCTTCAGGCATGGCACAACCGATGATGATGTCATCGATCGGTCCGTCATAGCCGCCTGCCCGCCTCAATGTTTCTTTTACTGCTATCGCCCCTAAATCATCCGGGCGGACAGTCGCCAGCGATCCTTTGCCGGATTTGCCGACCGGTGTCCGCGCCCCTGCTACAATAACTGCTTCACGCATCGAAACTCCTCCTCCATAACCGTTAGTTCCTCAATGGTTTTCCTTTTACGAGCATATGCTGCATCCGTTGTTGCGACTTCGGTTCCGCTACCAAGCTTAAGAATGCTTCCCGCTCGAGATCCAACATATATTGTTCGTCGACGAGCGTCCCGAATGGCACTTTCCCTCCTGCCAATACGAACGCCAGCTTCTTGGCAATCTTGAAATCATGGTCGCTGATGAAACCGGAAAGCCTCATCGTTTCCGCCCCGAGTACCATCGTTGCGTAGCCCGAAGCACCGGTGACCGGGATCTTTTCACGTTTCGGCGGTTGATAGCCATTTTCATATAAGGACAATGCTGCCTGTTTGGCATCGTGGATTAGATGGTCCGGATTGATACTCACACCATCCGCGAAGTCCAAGAAATTATTCTCTCTCGCTTCTTCCCCCGACGTCGATACTTTCGCCATGGCGATCGATTCGAATACTTTATTTACAACGTTTTGATAATCAACCGTGACACCGTTCGGAAGGCCTTTCAAATGCTTCGCATACAGGTTGACGTTTCCGCCCCCGCCTGGAATCAAGCCGACGCCCGCTTCGACAAGCCCCATATACGTTTCCATCGACGCTTGGATATGGGCTGCCGGCAAACAGACTTCCGCGCCGCCGCCGAGTGTCATCTGAAAAGGTGCCGCTACGACCGGTTTCGTCGAATACTTGATTTTCATCATGGCTTTCTGGAATGTGCGGACGACGAAATCCAGTTCGAATATATTGTCATCTTGCGCTTCCATCAAGATCAAACCGAGGTTCGCACCGACGCAGAAGTTCTTTCCTTGGTTGCCGATGACGAGCCCTTTGTAGTTCTGTTCCACTTCATCAATCGCATAATTGATCATTTGCAAAATATCCAAGCCGATTGCATTCGACTGCGAATGGAATTCCAGCAAGGCAATGCCGTCCCCAAGGTCGATCAAGCTCGCGCCGGAGTTCTTTTTAATGACCCCATGCTTCTTTTTATACCGTTTCAAATCAATTGCCTTTTCATTGACGGGAACGGGTTGAAATCCCTCGCCATCGAAATAGTACAGATCATTGTCTTCTTCTCTATAGAAAGATTGATAGCCTCCGTCAAGCAAACTTTGGACGAATGGCGGAATCTCATATCCTTCCTCTTTCATCTTCGCGACAGATGGCCCCACACCGATCGCATCCCAAATTTCGAATGGACCTTGCTCCCAGCCAAAGCCCCATTTCATCGCATTGTCGATGGCAACGATGTCATCTGCGATCTCTCCCGTCAACTGGGCCGAGTAGCGGAGTGTCGGGGCAAGGATATTCCAAAGGATTTCCCCCGTCCGGTCGTTCGCATAAACGAGGGACTTCACCTTATTCGATAGCCCTTTTTGCTGTTTCGCCATTTCAATTGAAGGCGTTTTCAACTTTTTAGTAGGTTCGTATTCCAGCGTCGCCGGATCGATTTCCAAAATCTCTTTCCCTTTCTTCCAATAGAATCCTTGTTTGGATTTGGCCCCGAGCCAGCCGTTTTCAATCATTTTTTTCATGAATGCCGGGATTTCGAACACTTTCTGCTCTTCGCCCTTCGTCTGATCATAGACATTTTTTGCGACGTGCATGAATGTATCCAACCCGACAACGTCGAGCGTCCGGAACGTCGCGGATTTCGGCCGGCCGATCAACGTGCCCGTCACCGAATCGACTTCCCCGATCGAATAGCCGCGCTTTTCCATTTCCTGCAATGTGATCAAAAGACCGTACGTCCCGATCCGATTCGCAATGAAGTTCGGCGTGTCTTTCGCAATGACGACCCCTTTTCCGAGCCGGTCTTCTCCGAATCTTGTCATGAAATCCAATACTTCCCGGCTCGTCGAACTTGCGGGGATGATTTCAAGCAATTTCAGATAGCGCGGCGGGTTGAAAAAATGCGTGCCAAGGAAATGTTTCCGAAAATCTTCCGATCGTCCTTCCGCCATCGCTTCGATACTGATGCCGGACGTATTGGAAGTGACAATCGTCCCCGGTTTCCGGACCGTTTCAATTTTTTCGTATAACGCTTTTTTCACTGCAAGGTTCTCAACGACGACTTCGATGATCCAGTCGACATCTTTCAATTGTTCCAAGTCATCTTCCAAGTTCCCCACCGCAATGAGGGAAAGATTTTTTTTCGTAGTGAGCGGCGCCGGCTTCTGCTTCAACAAATTCTGTTTCGCAGCCGCCGCTATTTTATTCCGCACTTGCGGATGGTCGAGTGTCAATCCTTTCGATTCCTCTTCTGCAGTCAGTTGCTTCGGAACGATATCCAGAAGCAGGACCGGAATCCCAATATTCGCCAGATGAGCTGCGATGCCCGACCCCATGACGCCTGAGCCCAATACGGCCGCCTTTTTAATTTGATAAGTCACGTGCAATGCCCCCTATTCCTTCTTTTGAATGAACACTCATTCATTTATTGGGTAAAAAAAATATCAATTACGCCTCGGTGTAATTGCGTCCAGATTTTGAATTGCGAATCGAACAGCGAAGGGTTCGATTTTCCGTATTTCTGCATTTATTGCAGATATTAAGGCACTGGACATCTCGCCCTTGATTGCCTTTCTCCCTTTTCAAAATCTGTGACATCCGCCTGAGGCTTTCCCTTCGTTCAGCGCATTTGAACACCACTGTACAGTAATCGATACTGCTTTTATCTGCCACCTACAGAAGTGGAGGTTTTCGCTGAAGAAAGATAAACGACTCTATGTCTTATATTGTAAATCACTTTCACCATTTTCGCAATATTAAATCGCGAAATTGTTTTTTTAAAATAATTCACAGCTAGTATATGGGATGCCTACCAAATCCGGTGGAAAGCATTTCTATACCTCCCCCTCAGAAAAAATTGTACACTATATACATAGAAAGGGAGGGCTTATGAATGAAACCGATCACAACCGAAGAACAATTCAATGAAGTGATTTCAGGCGAAGGTAAATCACTGATCAAATTCCAAGCGGGCTGGTGTCCGGATTGCACACGGATGGATATGTTCATCGATCCGATTGTGGAAAAGTACGATATGTATACATGGTATGAAGTGGACCGGGATGTGTTGCCTGAAATCGCTGAGAAATATGATGTTATGGGAATCCCGAGCTTGCTCATCTTCAGCAATGGGGAAAAAGAGGCGCATCTGCATAGCGCAAATGCCAAATCACCACAACAAGTTACGGACTTCCTTGATTCCGTAACAAACTGATCTTAAGTCGTCAGCAATGGCTGGCGGCTTTTTCTGTGCCGACCAAGATAGATTGCTACTTTACACAGACTGAACAAAAGTGGAAAAATGAAGTATAATGAGGGAAATAAGATAGGGGTGCAGAAATGGATTATGAAAAAGAAATAGAACGGTTAAAAGGGATCATCCAATCCTATGAAAAACTGATTGCGGAAACGACCGTTCCAATCATCCCTTCCATAGTGGATAATACGCTGCTAATTCCGGTTACGGGGCATTTGGTGGAAGAACGATTCCACTTGATACAGTGCCATGTCCTGAATTACATAGGTAAATATAGAGGATTCAATTGTGCTGTCTTTGATTTCACAGGGGTGGGCCGGGAAGAAGTCGCTGATTTGGACTACCATATACTCGCGTTGGAAATCGGGCAATTGAATGCAGCCTTGAAATTGATGGGGGTCCGCCCGATTTACGTCGGCTTCAACCCTCAATTGGTGCGGGAAATCGTGGCGGCAGGCGTCCATGTCGATATCGAGACGTATGTTAACTTTAAAATGGCCCTCTCCGAACTGCTGAAGAACGGAAAAGAACTTCATTCTTCCTTCTAAAGTTATGGTGGAGGTGATTCGTTTTTGAAGAAAGTATTGAATGTTCAAGGAAAGTCCCAATATGAAGCGGATATCGAAGAGAAGTTCCGCCCTTCCGCTTGCGGACCAGTCACCGCCTATGTCCTATTGAGACATATATTGCCTGACCCGCCTCCCCATCAAGTGAATGACTGGTATCGGTTGCTCGGCTCGACCAAAATCGGATTGTTCAAATGGCGATTCCTCCGTAATATGCAAAAGCTTCTTGGCCCTGGATGGCAGGTGGCGGAATGCGGAATTGAGGAACTCCAACGTCAGATCTCCGCGGGCCGGCCGGTAGCCGCCAAATTCGATAAATGGTTTTCCTGGAAATGGCGGGGTCAATTTACGTTCGACTACCATTGGGTGCCCGTCATCGGCTACGAGACGACAGAAGATGACGTCCTTCTGATCATCCAC
This sequence comes from Bacillus sp. OxB-1, assembly GCF_000829195.1. GTDB lineage: Bacteria > Bacillota > Bacilli > Bacillales_A > Planococcaceae > Sporosarcina. Next base: position 90,820 of record NZ_AP013294.1, read on the forward strand.
GATAACGGGAGCCGCCGGAGCGGAAGCCGGGTCCGCCACGTGTCGTACCGCCAAAACCGATCCATCCTCTCTTTCATCAAAATCGAACCCGTCACAAAATGAAAAGATTCCCCCAAGATCGTGAGGGAATCTTTTTTAGTGCTCTATATAATCCAAAGCCTGTTTCAACGTAGCAAAACTACGGATCCGTCCGAACGACAATCCCAGGTTGACCATCGTCTGGGCAATAGCGGGGGAAATCCCGCTGACAATCGGATTGATGCCTAACAAACAAAGCGCGTCAAATAAATGGAAAAGTTGTTGGGCCACGAAAGTGTCGGTAGTCTGCAGCCCGGAAAGATCGATGATCAAATATTCCAATTGTCGGTCCGCTGCGTTCTGCAGAACCCGTTCATGCAAAATCAGAGCCCGATCATGATCAACCGTGCCGATCAAAGGCAGGATGGCTGTCTTGTCGTTGATGGATACGATCGGCACAGATAATTCCGTAATGAGAGTTTGCGATAATTTCAACACTTCCTTCTCATATCGGACAAAGGGGACACTGAAAAAATAAGTGACATCATTGACCATACTGTCGAGCAGGCTGATGAGATCATACATCTGGGCCGCACTGACATCCGCGGCAAGCGCCTCATGCTTCAATACGGTGCCGATGATGTTGCGGTAATTCGGGACTTCCCGCAGCATCATATCCAATGAGATCGTCTGATATTTGGCAAACTCGGTTCCCGCTTCCTCTCCCCACTCTTTCACCTTGTCAATCCGTTCGTTCTCGTCCCTTACTAAGGAACGGGCATACAGCTCCACCAAGCTTGTACGGAACGGGTATAATTCCTTCTCCAGCAACTGCATGGAAGGGTATCGTTTATTCTGACTCTCCGTTATGACAAAGGCCAACTGAGGAGCCTGCTCCAAGAGCTTTTGGCTGAGCCTTTCCAGAAATTCTTTCATCCAATCATTCCTCCTCTACCTGACGGAAAAGAGTGCATCCGCTTGTTTGATGACCAACGAATAGCCCTCTTGTTCAATCCGTTCCCTTACCCTCTCATCATAAACGGGGATCAGCAAATCTTCAATGGGATCGTCCATCTCCAAACCGCAATTGATTTCCGCCAATTGTCTGGATAAATGAAGCATGTCCAAGTCCGTTTCAATCTTTTTGCGCATGGCCGGGGTCAATTCGTGGAGGGCTTGCAGGACGCCTTCCACCGATTCGTATTCCTTGATCAGCTTCAGCGCCGTTTTCGGCCCGATCCCTCTCACGCCAGGGTACCCGTCGCTTGCATCACCGGTGAACGCTTTTTTATCAATGAACTGTTTCGGCCGGATGCCGTACTCTTCTTCAAACCGTTGATCCGTGAATAGATCATAGACATTATATCCCTTTGTCGTGAAGGCGATCCGCACATTCGGGCGCAATAACTGAAGAAGGTCTTTATCGCCTGACACGATGGTGATGTCCGCCTGGCCGCTCCAATTTTCGACGAAAGAACCGATCAGATCATCCGCTTCCATTTGCGGGACGCCATAGCTTTTCCAGCCGATGAGTTCGGTGAAATTCCGGGCCATGTCAAATTGCGGAAGAAGTTCAGGAGCCGGGGCCGGGCGATTCGCTTTGTAGCCGTCAAATAGATCATTGCGGAACGTATGAGCTCCCATATCCCAACAAACGGCCAGATGGGTCGGTTTGAATATCGACATGGCCGTCATCGTATGCCGGGCAAATCCTTGGATGCCATTCGTCGGAACACCCGCCGCATTCGGAAAGAATTGTCCCATCGGCGCAGTCGCAAAAAAAGAACGGAATAGAAGTGCCATTCCGTCGACTAGTAAAATATGCGGTTTTTCCGTAGTTGTCATTTTGCACTCCCCCACACTCTATCTCTCTTTTACATTCTACCGCTTTTTAGAGTACGGGTGGAGGAATGTGCCTATGCTTTGTTTGATTTGCGTTCAGCTGGGGGGCCATGACATCGGTTGCTTGCGCCATGACCGCGGTTGCTTGCGCTCGAGCTTGAGTTCCTTGCACTTGCGAGGGCTTTGCTTGCACCAGACAGATTGCTTGCATTCGAACGCGGGTTGCTTGCACCCCGACCGCGGTTGCTTGCGCTCGAGCTTGAGTTCCTTGCACTTGCGAGGGCTTTGCTTGCACCAGACAGATTGCTTGCATTCGAACGCGGGTTGCTTGCACCCCGACTTCGGTTGCTTGCACTCGAGCGTAAGTTCCTTGCACTCGCGAGGGCTTTGCTTGCGCAAGGCAGATTGCTTGCATTCAAACGCGGGTTGCTTGCACCCCGACCGCGGTTGCTTGCGCTCGAGCGTAAGTTCCTTGCACTCGCGAGGGCTTTGCTTGCGCAAGGGAGATTGCTTGCACTCAAACGCGGGTTGCTTGCGCCATGACCGCGGATGCTTGCGCTCGAGCTTGAGTTCCTTGCACTTGCGAGGGCTTTGCTTGCACCAGACAGATTGCTTGCATTCGAACGCGGGTTGCTTGCACCCCGACTTCGGTTGCTTGCACTCGAGCGTAAGTTCCTTGCACTCGCGAGGGCTTTGCTTGCGCAAGGCAGATTGCTTGCACTCAAACGCGCTTGCGCCATGACCGCGGTTGCTTGCGCTCGAGCGTGAGTTCCTTGCACTCGCGAGGGCTTTGCTTGCACCCGCCGGTTGGTCATGCTTTAGTTCAGGCTACCTCTAGCACTCTTAGGAGGTTTCATTCCCCCCTCATCTCAGTTTCAAGTTCACATCGCCAGTAATATAAGAAGGGTATCCTTGAATTTTAAAAGTGATCGGGTCCGCAAATGGCTTATTTGGCAGTCCCATCCGTTTCGGCATGCCAGCCTCCGCTCCGCCCGACCACCATTCCAATCTAAATTCCTTCCCGTCCGCATCTGTGAATTCAATGCTGAGCGGCGTATGAATGAAACCTTTCTCGCCGCGGAAATCGAATTGCATCGTCCCGTTTCCGACACGAAGATTGCTGAAGCGCGCGTCTTTCGGCTGCTGCAGAATTTTTTGACGCTCAGTATCGATCACCACGGTCGTCTCCTCTTTCTTCATGGCCATCAACTTCCCAAACTGAAGATATAACTGATCTGCTTCTTCAAAATAATTGCTTTGCAAATAAAAAGTATGGCGATTCGGTTCTTCTTCCGTTCCACTGCCCGTCACCCCGTTTTGAATGGAACTCCAGACACGGCCCTTCCCGTCCACAATGCGCAAATCCTCGAAACCGAAAATCTCCATCGTGTTCGCCGGGTCGAACTCCACTTCAATCGCGGTTCGTACGGGGCTGATGACCACATTCCCGATGGTGATCGACTGACCTTCCACCATGACCGTTTCATTCACTGCAAATTTTATGTCCTCTACGTCCGACTCGATCGTGAACGGCAGCTTAAGACTAAGCTCCTTTCCATAGCCGTCCATCACTTTTATTTGCAGAACGACGTCTTTTGTAGGTAGCGGGCTTTGGAATGAGATTTCAAGGGCATTCGTAGATACATTTTTCTCATATTGATCATCGTAGTTATGCGACATGCTTCCCCAGTCCAAGTCTTCCCCATTCGCCCCGGTCAGTTCAAATTTCTCAATGAACCCCCGCGCCCCTTCCAGTTCCAATGTATAAAAGACGACCAGATTCGTTTGGTCGGCAATGATGCCTTCCACAGTTGCCCGGACCCCCGCCACTTCATCCGTGACACCGACAGCTTGGTAATGCTCATGGCGGATGGCGGATTGCAGCCCTTCATTATCCGCGATGAGAGCGACAATTTTGTCCATGCCGGGCAGAGCGGCCACTGCATTCGCGAAAGCCGGGGATACTCGGATGGATGTCACAAATGCGACAACCAAAACAGCTGCAATGATTGCTGACCAGAACCCCTTTTTGCCAGTCAGTCGTTTTTTGCGCTTCTTCTGTTTCGCCCGTTCCAACCCGGACCGGATTGCCGCCTGCAAACGATCCTCCGGGATACGCTGTTCCATGATTTCCTCTTTCCATTTCTCCAATCGGTCTTCTTCAACGGACATGACGCCTCTCCCCTTTCCCATCCATAAATGAACGCAACTGTCTGAGCGCTTTGTACAACCTTGTTTTGACTGTACCTTCCGGCGTAGAAGACATTTCTGCAATATCTTTGATTTTGATATCGTGTATGTATTTCAAGTGGACGAGTTCCCGTTCTTCTTCCGTCAACTGCGCAAGTGCCTCCTCCACTTCCAAATACGTGTAATCTTCACTGATTCCGGTTTGCAAATGGGCATTGACGTCTGTCACGATACGCTTCCGCAGCTTCACCGTATCATTGCAGTAATTGAGCATGATGCGGATCAGCCATGTCTTGATGTATTGAGGTTTTTGCACTGTCCCGATCTTTTCAAAAGCTCGATACGTCACCTCTTGGACTGCCTCCAATGCCTCTTCTTCATTTTTCAGATAGGCAAGCGCCGTCCGGTATAAGGCTTCCTTATGCAAATATAGCAGTGATAAGAAAGCCTCTTCATCCCCCGAAATCGCTTTTTCCGCTAGTTTCACTTCCATTTCCTCCACCTTCTTTCCACCCCTATATATTAGACCGGGAGATGCCAAAAAAGTTTTTTCTTTTTTAATGAATGTCAAAATTCCGAGGAGCCCGCCCGTTTCCCTCACCCCTTACATATGATAAAAGGAATTGCTTAAGAAGGATGTGAAGGAATGGTCAACATGCAGCCGGATAATTTTGGCGAAGAGATGTGGTATCCGCAGTTACCGGAAGGATACCTTAGGGGCAGCTCCGTTCCGGGAGGAGATTCGTATGATGATTGGTATCCGGGGCAAGCGGCTGAGTTTTATCCCGGCCAAAGTATGTCAGGGTATCCATCAGGTGGTCCGTTCACTGCGCAAAGAAGTCCGGGACTTTCACCGGGCCACGGCGGGTTCCCTGGTTTTCCACCAAGTGGAGGAGGCTTTCCAGGTCAAGGCATGCCCGGGTTTCCTCCGAGCGGTGGAGGCTTTCCCGGACAGGGCGTTCCGGGATTCCCACCGGGGACCGGGTTCCCGCCAGGCGCCGGATTCCCTGGGCAAGGGGGACCTCCGGGTGGCGGATTCCCTGGGCAAGGAGGACCTCCGGGTGGCGGACTAGGTCAGCAGGCACCTACAACGGCCCCACCGAACTATACGCCGGCTTACCCGGAAACCCAACTATTTGCGGTTGATCCGGGCGGCATCAGGCGCTGTCTCTACCGCTTCACCTTTGTCTGGCTTTCGAGAAGGCAAGGTTTCTGGTTCTTCCCGGTATTCGTCGGCCGGAATTCGGTGGCAGGCTATCGTTGGCGCAACCGGCAAAGACGGTGGGAATATTTCGGGATTGACTTGAACCGCATCGATGCGTTCACTTGCTAGCCGTTTCTGAAGAGTAAACAAGGATAACTCCCCCTTCACATCGAATCTATCGGGTATGGAGATCGATTATTGATGGGGGGCTTTTTTGTGAAAGTGGATGAATTAATCAATCAATGGCGGACCGAGCCGTCTTTACCTATTTCATTGAAAAAGGAATTGGACCGGATCGCAGGTGACCCGGTGGAGATGGAAGAACGGTTCTATCGGTTTCTCTCCTTCGGGACGGGCGGTATGCGGGGCTTGCTCGGGGCTGGGACGAATCGCATCAATATTTATACGATCCGGCATGTGGCGGAAGGTCTTGCGCTATTCATCCGGCAGCAAGGCAAAGAGGCGATGGATCGGGGAGTGGTGATCGCCTATGATACGAGGCGTTTTTCCAAAACCTTTGCATTGGAAACAGCAAAAACGATAGGGAAGTATGGGATACGCGTGTTGGTATTCAGGGAAAGCCGGCCGACCCCTGAATTGTCGTTTGCCATCCGGCATTTCGGTACAGCTGCGGGGGTTGTAATCACCGCCAGCCATAATCCCGCTGCCTATAATGGCATTAAAGTGTACGGCAGCGACGGGGGGCAGCTTCCTCCCGAATCGGCAGATCATATTGTCTCGCATATGCAAAAAGTGAAGAGTCTCTTTTCCATCCAAGTCGGCGATGAAAACGCACTGCTGCAAAGCGGAATTCTTCGGTTCGTGCTGGAGGAAGTGGACGCTGCTTACCAGCAAGCCCTTTTATCACTGAGGGAAAATGAACCGACCGAAGACCAACCATCCATCGTCTACACGCCGCTGCACGGCTCCGGCCTTATGCCTGTCCTGGTAGGGTTGCGGAATTTCGGTTTCACGCAAGTGTCCGTCGTCTCGGAACAGGAACTGCCCGATCCCGATTTCCCGACGGTTGCCTATCCGAATCCCGAGGAGCGGGACGCATTCAAGCTCGCCATCCAACTGGGGCGCGAACAAAAATCGGAATTGCTTTTGGCGACGGATCCTGATGCCGATCGCCTCGGTGTGGCCGTCCGCGACGGAGAGGGGGACTATCAATTGCTCAGCGGCAACCAGCTTGGCGCCCTCCTTCTCCATTACATCTTGTCCCAAAAGGAAAGCAAAGGGACGCTTCCCCGAGATGGCGTTGTCCTGAAAACGATTGTCACATCCGAATTGGGCCGGGCCATTGCAGAGAAATTCGGCGTGGAAACGGTCGATACATTGACGGGATTCAAATTCATCTCGGAAAAGATTGAAGAGTACCGGAGCAGCGGAACACGGACATTTCTGTTCGGCTATGAAGAAAGCTACGGCTATCTGATCGGGGATTTCGTCCGGGATAAAGATGCGGTGCAAGCCGCTCTTCTGGCAGCGGAAATGGCGGCCTACCTGAAAGCGTCAGGCAAGTCCATGATTGACGCCCTCTCGGAGCTGTACGAAGAATTCGGCCATTATATGGAGTCCTTGCATTCCATTACGCTTACAGGGAAAGAGGGACAGGAAAAGATCCAGCGTATCATGGAAGCATTTCGGACGGAGCCCCATCGCTTTCTGCGGAACTCAACCGTCCGCTGCATCGAAGATTACAAACTCCGTTCCCGGCGATCGGCGGACGGTCCAGTCGAAACTCTAGAGCTCCCCGAAGCGGATGTCATCAAACTGATTTGCGAGGACGGCTCCTGGGTTTGTGTCAGGCCTTCCGGTACGGAGCCGAAATGCAAATTCTATTTCGGGGTCAATAAACCAACAGCCGAAGAGGCGAAATCCACATTGCTTCTCTTGGAGACCGATGTCATGCACAATGTGAACTCCGCGTTTTCCTGACATCGCCCTTATTCATCGGATAGGCTGGAATGCCACTTCCATGCAGTCCTGATCATATCGGGTAAGTTGTATGTCGGCTGCCAGCCTAGCCTCTCTTTGATCTTTTCATTCGAAGCGACTAAATAGGCGGGGTCTCCCTGCCTTCTCTCTTCAAACTTGACGTCGGCTTTTCTGCCAGTGATCGCCTCGCAAACCTCGATGACTTCCCCGACGGAAAAACCCGCCCCATTCCCGACATTGAAAACTTGTGCCGCCACTGCACCTCCCAGCAAGGCGGACGCCAATTTACTCCCCATCCGGTCACTTTTCATGATCCGCTTATATGTCTCAATGAGCCGGATATTCGTATCAATCTCACTCATGGATGGATTATTCCCGGTTGAAGAATTGACTAGCAATTCCGTCTGGGCTGTATATTTGGGAGGCAGGAAATAACTGATCAGTCCTCCGCATATTAACGAGAGGATGCCGATCGCTATGATCCGATTGAGCTTTTTCCGTATGGCTTGCGCCAAATCCCTCAAATCCAATTCCCGGTTCATCCTACACCTGTCGCAGTTTCAGACGGTGTGCCTTTCATGTTCAGAAAGCCCCTTTCCCTTTTAAAACATATAGAATCGTCGCGAAGATGATCCGGATATCGAGCCACAAGGAACAGTTCTCCACATAGTACCGGTCCAGTTTGATCTTTTGACCGTGATTGATTTCCGATCGTCCATTCACTTGCGCGTACCCGGTCAATCCCGGTTTCACGAGCAGCCGTTTTGCCTGGCTTTCATCGTAAAACTCCGTAATCTGCGGAATTTCCGGGCGGGGTCCGACCAAACTCATCGTACCGTGGAGCACATTGAACAATTGCGGCAACTCATCCAGGCTATACTTCCGTAATATCTTGCCGATCGGAGTGACGGCTGAATCCGTACCCCCTTTGAATTGGAAATCGTCCGGCACCCCCTCTTCCCAATCATATGCGTGCCGCTCTTCATTATGTACAGAAACTTTCATGGTCCGATATTTCAGGATCCGAAATCGACTGTTATGAATCCCGGTTCTCGTCTGAACGAAAAAGACGGGCCTTCCTGAACATAGGACTATCAAAATCGGCAATAAAATAAATAAAGGCAATAAAATAAATAAAGGCAAAAAGCAAAATATCAAAAGAAGACTGCCGATGATGTCCAACGCCCTTTTCATTCCACCGTGCTTACATGGCTTGTGCATCTTCCAATCAAACCCGCCCTGCTGTCTCGCCTCCACCGCCATCCCCTTTTTCCGGTTGTCCTATCATTGACCCATGTCGGGATAGATCCTTGTCTGACAAGCTGGCGAAATCCCCGCCCGACCATGATTTATACTATGGCATGTATAGTGATTTTAGAACTTTCAAATATGCCAAAAGGCACCAGCCAAAGCCGGTGCCTTTTGGTCAATAGTATTCACCTGTCTGTGCGAATCGTTTGATACGATCGCCAATTTCATCACGTACCTGTTGAAAAACCCGCCACTTCTCCACTTCGTTCCCTTCCGCTTTGGCCGGATCATCGAATCCCCAATGAACCCGCCTTACATGGGAAGGGGTGACGGGACATTTATCTGCCGCATCACCGCAAAGGGTGACGACCAGATCCGCATTGTACAGTATATCGGGATCGATAATATCCGAGGTTTGATTCGTAATATCGATTTCGACTTCGCGCATTGCTTCGATTGCTTTCGGATTCACCCCATGAGCTTCAATGCCGGCGCTGAAAATGTCCCACTCATTACCTAAGTAATGCTTCCCCCAACCTTCCGCCATTTGACTGCGGCAGGAGTTGCCCGTGCATAGGAAATACAATGTCTTTTTCCGCATTTTTTCTTATCCTCCGATTCGTAACCAGATATACAACCCGGTCAATGTGATGAACAATGTAGGAACCGTTAAAATGATGCCTGTTTTAAAATAAGTGCCCCACCCGATCTTTACGCCCTTTTGTGACAAGACATGCAGCCAGATCAATGTGGCTAACGAACCGATCGGTGTAATTTTCGGTCCTAAATCGGAACCGATCACATTCGCGTAAATCAAAGCCTCTCGCATCGTGCCGGAGGTAGCCGTCTCCGCAATCGCCAGTGCATCGATCATGACAGTCGGCATATTGTTCATGATGGAAGAAAGGAAAGCGGCGATGAATCCCATTGAAATCGTTGCAATGAACAGTCCCTGTTCCGATGCCATTTGGATGACATCCGCCAACACACTCGTCAAGCCGGCATTCCGCAATCCATACACGACGACATACATCCCGATGGAGAAAAAGACGATTGACCAGGGAGCCCCTTTGACGACTTTTGCAGTTTGAACGGCAGGACTCCTTCTTGCCATTGCCAAGAAAAAGAGCGCAACGGCACCTGCGATGAAGGAAACCGGAACTCCGATGAATTCACTGGAAAAATAGCCGATGAGCAATATGCCCAACACAAACCAGGACAAGCGGAACATCCGCAGGTCCCGGATTGCCTCTTTCGGCTGCTTCAATGCAGATACATCGTAATTTGCCGGGATGTCCTTTCGGAAAAAGAGATAGAGCACGAGGAGACTCGCAGCGAGCGCAAAGAAGTTCGGGACGATCATCCGGGAAGCGTATTCCACAAACCCGATATTGAAAAAGTCCGCTGAGACGATATTGACCAGATTGCTGACGACAAGCGGCAACGAAGTCGTATCGGCGATGAACCCACTCGCCATAATATATGGAAATATCATTCTGTCTTTAAAGTTCAAGTTCCGGACCATCGCCAATACGATCGGCGTCAAAATCAACGCCGCCCCGTCGTTCGCAAACAAAGCGGCGACGACGGCACCAAGAATCGTGACGTAGACAAACATCCGCACGCCGCTGCCATTCGCGAACCGTGCCATATGTAAAGCCGACCATTCAAAAAAACCGATCTCATCTAAAATGAGCGAAATGATGATGATTGCAATAAAGGCCAATGTCGCATTCCATACAATCCCCGTGACGTCCACCACATCCTGGAAATCCACCACACCAAGCAGCAACGCAATCGCCGCCCCAATACAAGCAGACCAGCCGATCGATAACTGACGAGGCTGCCAAATGACAAAAACTAAAGTTACCAAAAAAAGTATAGGTGCCACTACAACTACATTCAACCCAATGTCTCCCCTTCACTCACAACTAATACGTAAATCTTTTGTCTTCAAATCATGGACGGACGCCTCCTGGCTTGGAAGCTGATCCAGGATTCGCTGGATAAAGGGATACTCCGCATGCTCGCGATTTATGGAATAGAAGATCCACTGACCGCGGCGCGCTTCCGTCACCAATCCCATCTCCCGCAATTTCCGTACATGCTGACTGATCGCCGGCTGGCTCATCTCGAAAATCGCGACAAACTCACAAACACAACAGTCATGGGACTGCAACAATTTCATCATCGTCAACCGAGTTGGATCCCCGAGCAATTTTAGCAGTCGGGAAGCACTTTGAATGTCAATCAACTTCACCACGACCTTTCTTTTGATAGTATATAAGCATATGCTTATATATACAATTGGAATTATGAAGGGTAGGGGTATTTTCTCAGTGGATATTGCGAGGCATGAGAGTTTTGGCCGGTCCCAGGGTAGATTCCGCCGGCGCCATGACAGATTCCACCTCACTAAAACAAAAAACTCCCGCAACAGCAGGAGCCCACTTTCATTCCATTATCGGCATGGGGTGACAGTCACCAAGACAACTTCAGTGCAATTCAGAATAGTTCTTGAATTGCAAAGGTGACTGTCACCTTTGCAACTGCAATCTTTGCAACTGGCACGCCGACTCTATGCATGATGCCCCCACCAATAGGTGATCGTATCCAACACTCCTATAATAATAAGCAGAATTCCCGCAACCCTTTGCACCATTCTCCCCGCCCGAATGCTGAACCTCATGACGAGCCGCTTTGCATCAAAAAACCATATGAACAAGAGGAGTAGCAGGAGCGGCAGCGAAGTGGCCAAGCCGAAGACCGCCGGAAGAAACAGTCCATAAGAAGTTGTCGTGACAAGCGGCATGAGCCAGACAAAAAACAGGACAAACATCGTCGGGCAAAACGCAATGGCAAAACTGGCGCCTAACAGAAATGAACCGAGTCTTCCCTCTCTCAGACGCATGGGGATATGCGACGTTAGTTTGCCGAGAAAACGTAATTTAAGAACCCCCAGCAACACCAAACCCGTCGCAATAATTAGCGGGCCGATGACTTTACGGAACACTGGAAAATAGGACGTAATCGTCTCCTCAAACGACTGTCCGAAAAGCCAGGCCAACACGCCGATCGCACTAAAAACAACGACCTTTCCGATAATAAAGGCAACGATCTCTCCGCCATTCTCTTTCATTTGAATCGACCGGCTGCCATACAACGTAATCGCCCCCATATTACCGGTCAACTGGCAAGGGGCCAGCGCCCCAAGCAACCCGAGCAGCAATGCCATGACAAGCGGGTAGTGATCATATGTATTGATCATGGCGGTGACCGGTTCCGAAATCATTTGACTCATGCTCGACAGCCAAGCATCCATATTAAAGCACCATCTCTTTCATTTAAGGTAATCTCGCCTTCTTGAAACTACTGCGTCCCCTCTCCTTTTGTCATCAAGTGTAATTGCCCGGCCAAGCCTACAACCCCTTCTCCCTACAATGAACCCTATCAACGTCGAAGCCCGATAATGCAAATGAAATACAGCCCACCTCCGCGGAAGGTATGCGTACCTTTTATATTATGCTGCCCTCTAGAATGGCATGTTGTAATTTATTGCCGAAAATGGAAACCACCCTTCCTTTCCAACAGTGCTCCGACAAAAAGTGCAGTAAATAATCCGCCATCCCATTTTTTGTTGGAATACCATGTGCTCATATGCCAAGCTTCCATCTTCCTGTTTAAAATAAACCCCATTGCCACACCCACCAGCCCGGCCCGCATATTTGGTTTATTCCAATAGTTGCTTCTATGGATATACAAAATAAGCCAATCATTTCTCTTCTTTAGTTTTCATTGTCTGAAGCGAAGGGTAAACTCACACCATCAGCTGCTATAAAAGGAAATTGCGGACGTTCACGTATGATTCGGGATATATAGAGAAAAATATATTGCGTTGCCTAAAAGTTTTATTTATAGTATTTTTATAAGCGAAGACTTCGTTTATTATGCGTTAAATGAATTTACATAATGAAAAGGGGGGATCTCTCATGGTTTCTGTGAAACAGAGAAATCTGATTATACTTTTACTTTTTTTTGGCTGGGCGATTGGGAACTTTGACCGTTACTTTATCAATTACGCCGTTCTGTCCATCACGGAAGATTTACAATTGAGCCCTACGAGTACCGGGCTTATTTTGAGTAGTTTTTTTGCAGGGTATGCGTTGATGCAAATCCCAGGAGGTTGGTTAGCGGATAAATTCGGTTCTAGAAGGGTTCTTATGGTTTCCGTTCTGATGTGGTCGATCTTTACTGCAATGACCGGTGCGGTTTGGTCATTGACTTCGATGATTATGATCCGTTTTCTGTTCGGAATCGGGGAAGGGGGATTCCAGCCTTCCAGTTCAAAGCTGATCTCGCAAGCGTTTCCATTGGATAAAAGAGCTTGGGCCATGTCCATTATGCTGTCATCCGGCGGGATTGTAGCGCTGATCGTACCACTTCTTTCCGCCCATATGCTGACAACAATCGGCTGGCGTGTATCCTTCTTCATCCTGGGGGCTATCGGGATTCTCATTACAGCTCTCTACTGGGCATTTATCAAACTGCCTGCAGATAGTGAAGATGTAGTGACAACAAAACCAGCAGGTGAGAAACAGCAAGGGATCTTTATCCAATTGATGAAAACACCGCTGATGTTGAATTTGTTTATCGCCTATTATAGTATTTACGCAATTAACTGGGGCTTGGCGACATGGTTGCCGACTTATCTAGTCAATGAGAGAGGGCTTGATCTCATTTCACTTGGATGGGCGCAAACAATTCCGGGCTTTGCGATGGTTGCTGCGATGTACTTATCAGGGTATGTGATTGACAAACTTCCGCTCGGTAAGGAAAAGATCGTAGGGGCAGTCGCTTGTGTTGTGGTCAGTGTCTTGTTATACCTGATGTACAATGCACCAAGTGTAACGATTTTCGTCACATATCAAACAATCGTGATCTTTTTCATTTCATTTGTCATGCTCCTTTTACCTGCCATCATTTTGAAAAGGCTTCCATCCGCAGTTACAGGGACAAGCATGGGGATTGCCAATACAGGCGGTCAGTTAGCTGGCTTCATCACACCGCTGGCAATCGGTTTTATTGTTCAGACGTTCAATGGATCGTATAATGCCGCATTTGGGATGCTCATCGTTTTTGCAGTCATCTGCACGATTTCACTGTTGACATTGAATTACCGCAAAGGCGCATTGCTTCAAACCCAAGGCTGAAGAGACATCAATGCGACGGTTATTGATGAGAAGGAGGAATGAATGTTGGATTTACAGCAAACGGTATCCAAGTTGGTAGAAGATAAGAGAGAAAAATTCATTTCGTTAAGCGATAAGATTTGGGATGTTCCGGAGCTGCACTTTGAAGAACGTCAATCATCCGCCTATCTAATTGGCGCATTGGAAGAGGAAGGGTTTCGAGTCGAACGGGGTGTCGCAGGGCTGGAAACTGCTTTCATCGGGAGTTATGGATCAGGAAAACCGGTCATTGCAATTCTTGGAGAATTCGATGCCTTGGCGGGACTGAGCCAGAAAAAAGGACTTCCTCATCCTGAGCCCGTCGTAGATGGAGGAAATGGACATGGCTGCGGCCATAATTTATTGGGCACAGGTGCATTTGCTGCTGCGGTAGCTGTTAAAGAATACATGGAGTCAAATCAATTAAAAGGGACAGTCCGATTTTACGGATGTCCGGCTGAAGAAAATGGATCGGGAAAAGCGTTCATGACACGGGCAGGTCTGTTTGACGATGCGGATGTCGCCCTTTCGTGGCATCCATGGGATGTGCCTGGTCTGATGGATACGCGGACACTCGCAAATTATTCTGCGCGCTTCAAGTTCAAAGGTAAAAGCGCCCATGCTGCTGCGGCGCCTCATTTAGGCCGTAGTGCGCTGGATGCAGTGGAATTGATGAATGTCGGTGTCAACTATTTAAGGGAGCATATGGTTCCCGATGCGCGGATCCATTATGCTGTCACCGATACAGGCGGCGCTTCACCGAATGTAGTACAGGCACATGCTGAAGTCGTCTATCTGGTACGGGCACCCGAGAAGGATGAAGTGCAATCACTATACAAAAGGGTCTACGACATTGCGCGTGGAGCTGCTTTGATGACAGGGACAACATTTGACGTTGAATTTGAAGGTACGGCTTCCAATTTGATCCCTAATTCCGTGTTGGCAGACGTGATGTATGACAACATGACAAAAGTAGAACTCCCGGCTTACGATGAAAAGGAATTGAAATTCGCAAGAGAAATCCGTGATACACTATCCGAGGCAGACGTGAACAATGCGTATGCAGGGCGTGACCGGGAAACGGTGAAGAAATTAAAAGAAAGAGCAATTGCGGATCTGATTCCACCCTACCATCGTTCGGAAGCCGTGATGGCGGGTTCCACCGATGTGGGGGATGTCAGCTGGGTCGTCCCAACGATGCAATGCTTAACTGCTTGCTTTGCAATCGGCACTCCCCTTCATACGTGGCAAGCAGTTTCACAAGGAGCCACCTCAATTGGACATAAAGGGATGCTCCATGCAGCAAAAATCATTGCTTCTACCGCAATCCAATTGATGGAAAGTCAGGAATTGATTGAACAGGCGAAAACCGAATTGGAAGAACGATTGGACGGGAAGACGTACAAATCATTGATTCCTGAATCGGTGAAATAATCTCGTCATCACCCGACTGAACATCAGTGTCCAATTGCGATATGAATAGAATCTTTGCTTTGAGGCTGGTACCATCCAGCCTCTTTTTTAATTGGTCAAGACATAGAAAACCGGGTGCACTGGATTTCATCCCGTCTTATCGGTAAAATTAGTTAACATTTATGCTTAGAAAGTAGGTAATCCTCATGTACAAAGTTGCGGTCGTCGGTCCAGATCAATCGGTGAATCGGATTCTGACATTGGCGAAAGAGATTGAAAAGGAATTGGAATTCGTTCCTTATATTTATCACCAAACGGCCGAAGTGAAAGATTTTGTGGTGAACCCGAAGACACCTGTGGATTTTTGGCTTTTTTCAGGTTATATCCCTTATCAGATCGCAGTGAATACAGTCGGACCGAATGAGTCCTTCGTTCATATCGATTCCAGTGAATTAAGCATTTACAAAGGGATTTTGAAACTTTCCGCGGACTCTGGTCAAATGCTGGAACGGATCAGTGTAGATTTGATTGACTCATATTTTTATGAAAAAGATTTACTCCCATTAGAGCAATCGGTAAAGAAACTGTACCGTAAAACATTCAATGTAGACATCCAGGCGGAAGCATTATTTGAGTTCCACTATGAATTATGGCAGCAGGATAAGATCGATGCAGCATTCACTTGCTACCCGAAAGTTTATGAAGACTTGCAACAAGCCGGCGTTCCAGCATTTTGGCTGTCGCCGACCCGCCACGAAATCGTACATACCATTCGGATGTTCTTTGAAAAAATCAAAACTTCCTATTATAAAGACACCCAGATTAGCGTAGTCATCATGGAAATCTTAGCGTACGATGCCATCAAGGAAAAAATGAAAGAATCATATCAACTGGACTATTTAGAGCTCGACTTAAAAAAGACTCTCATTCAACTTTGTGAACGATTGGACGGTTCCCTGTTCGAACAAGGAAATGGTCGATATGCGATTTTCAGCACAAGAGGAGCGGTGGAACAGGATATTCGATCATTGAAAGAGAAGGTGAATTACCTTTCCGTTGAAGCGGATTCCAGAGTGGCGGTCGGCATCGGTTTCGGACAGACCGTCTTTACAGCGGAAACGAATGCGTACCGGGCCATTCGGGAATCGAAAGGGAAAGAGGAGCAGGAAATCGTTATCGTGCAAGAAGATGGAACGATGATTGATGCAGCCGGAGACGAAGGCGAACTCACCTATTCGTACCGAACCGACGATAAAGAATTTCTGGAGAGACTGAATGAAGGTCATATTAGTGTCAAAACGTTTAAACGAATCGAGTCTCTAATTCGAAAAATGGATTGGAACACGTTCACCACAAAAGATTTGGCGATTCATTTGAAAATGAGCGAACGCAACGCGCAGCGGATCGTATCCGACTTATGCAAAGTGAACATCGCAGAATGCGTCGGCGAAGAATCGCATTATTCCAGAGGACGACCGGTGAAAGTCTACCAATTGTCTTGGTGACACCTTTACAATCAGGAAGGGGAGGATTTTATGTTCATTGGATCGATTTTCTTGCAGGTAATCGTCCCCATTCTCATCTTATTAGTAATAGGCGCGAGTTTACAAAGGAAATTTGCCTTCAATTTAAGGGCGATTTCGAATTTGATCACGTATTGCCTCATGCCAGCTGCCGTTTTTATCAATATTTATGAGACGGAGATTGATGTCCCGGTTCTCCTTGAAATTATCGGGTATTTAATCACTTTTGCTCTGTTGTTAATCTTCGTTAGTGTTATATTAAGCAAACTTTTAAGATTGGACAAAAGTGAATCGGCCATATTCAAAAATGGCATTTCCTTGATCAATTCAGGGAATTATGGAATACCGGTCAGTCAGTTGCTATTTCAGACGAATCCCCTAGGCATCTCTATCCAAATTATCGTCATGGTATTTCAAAATATTTTAACGTATACATACGGATTGTATAATTTAATTTCCGCGACGAAATCCGGGTTGGAAATCCTGAAGTCGCTTTTAAAAATGCCAATCATTCATGCTATGTTGCTTGGCAGTTTGTTAAATGGGTTACATGTTCCGATACCCACATTCATTTGGATTCCGATCAGTCATCTGGCTGAAGCGTTTTTAGCAATCGCACTTGTACTACTGGGAGCTCAACTGGCACAAATTCGGTTTAGGACAATCCTAAATAAGACTATTCTCGTCACCAGTTTAGGGAGGCTTATTATCGGTCCGGCTGTTTCCCTGCTTCTCATCTATCTTTTCGGACTGGACGGAATTGTAGCCCAATCACTGTTTGTCGCAAGTTCCTTTCCGACGTCCCGAAACAGTTCGACACTCGCATTGGAATACGATATTCAACCGGATCTGGCGGCCCAAACGGTTCTGTTCACGACAATTTTAAGCGCCATCACCGTCACGTTTGTCGTTTATTTATCCGGGATATTGTTTGTTTAAGATAATGTCGTCCGAATTAAAAGCCGGGGTTAGAAACAATCTAGTATTGATTTCGAACCCGGCAAATCTATTTCTTTGGTGACAGTTTCCAACAAGAAATCAAAAGACTCGGAGGGAATGCAAAATGAAAAT
Source organism: Bacillus sp. OxB-1 (assembly GCF_000829195.1). Classification (GTDB taxonomy): domain Bacteria; phylum Bacillota; class Bacilli; order Bacillales_A; family Planococcaceae; genus Sporosarcina. The sequence goes on from NZ_AP013294.1 coordinate 108,501, forward strand.
TATACTTTTGGCTGATACTCATCTCCCCAGCGGTCAGAACAAGCTGCCAAGCCGTTTGCTAGAAGCGTGTGAAGCGGCGGATCTCATCATCCACGCAGGCGATTGGAAATCGATGCAAGTGTATGAGGAGCTTTCGCAATATGCGAAGGTGATCGGAGTGTTTGGGAATGTGGACGATGAAGACATTCGCCGGTCGTTCCCGTTCAAGCGGACGGTTGAAATCGAACTCATTCTTCCTTGAAATTTCTCACTTCCCCTTCACTGCCCTATGAATCGGTTTACAGAATTTGCTATAATGAATAAAAGGAGCCGAACTTTCATGTGCTTGATTCGGCAAATACCATCGGCCAGGCAGGAGGAAATGCAGTTGCAAGTAATAATTTCACATGTGAACACGGATTTCGATGCGCTCGCTTCGATGATTGCCGCAAAGAAACTTTATCCGGACGCCCGCCTCGTCATTTCGGACAAGCAGGACAACCGGGTGCAACGCTTTTTGAATATTTACCGGGATACGCTCGATTTCGTACGGGACATCCATGTCGATTGGGACGAAGTGACGGAGATGATCATAGTCGATGTCGCCTCCCTTTCCAGGCTAGGGAAGATCCCGAAAGACTTTGACGAGAAAAAGCGGAAGTTGGTCGTCTATGACCATCACCCAAAGCGGGAAACCGATGTCGTGTATGATGAAGGAATTGTCGAACCTGTAGGAGCCGCCGTCACGTTGCTGCTCGAAGAGATCCAGAAACAGGGCCTTCCGATTTCCGAGTTTGAAGCTTCCCTTTTCGGACTGGGAATTTATACGGATACCGGGAATTTTACATATAAAAACACAACAGCCCGCGATTTGCAAATGGCTGGTTATTTGCTCGAAAACGGGATGAGTCTGGAAATGGTGCAACGTTTTTCAGAAGAAGTTCTAAAGCCTGAACAGCAAGAGTTGCTGGACCACCTCCTTTCCGAGACAACCATTCACGAAGTGGACGGACTGGAAATCGCCGTCAGTTCTTGGCAGTTGAAAAAACCACAGAACGGGCTCGCCACGATTACAACTAAATTATTGAAAGCGAAAGGGACGGACGCGGCGATCACAGTCGTCAAGATGAAAAACAATGTCCATGTCGTGGGACGTGCCAATTCCGACCGGATCACCTTGTTGCCGATTCTCCAGATGTTTGGCGGAGGAGGCCATAAGCATGCGGGCTCTGCAACGGTTAAAAAAGGCGACCTGGAAACTGTGTTCAACGAGGTGACCGACCATTTGGATCTAATGTTGAAGCCGGCCATCTCCGCAAGGGACATCATGACCCATCCTGTGAAGACGTTGTCCCCTGACACGACAATCGAGGAAGCAGGCCAACTCATGTACCGTTACGGACATTCCGGTTATCCGATTGTGGCGGATGACCGGTTAGTCGGTTTGATCACCAGAAGGGATCTCGACAAAGGGAATCACCACGGCTTGGGACACGCGCCGGTAAAAGGATATATGACGACGAATGTCATCACAATCGATCCGTCAACGACAGCTGAACAAATACAGGAGCTTGTCATCGAGCATAATATCGGGCGGCTGCCTGTAGTCGAAGATGGAAAAATGGTCGGCATTGTAACGAGGACGAATATTATTGAAATGTTGCACAGTGATACGTTCCCGGATGAGTCGGATGAAAAATCTGATGTCTCACAACATCATTTGCAAGATGTGATGAAATCGAAATTGCCGGAAGACGTGTTCTCTTTGTTGAAGGAGATCGGCGAAACCGCAAGCCGGATGGATATCCCGGCCTATCTGATTGGCGGCATTGTGCGGGACATCCTTCTGGACAAACCGAATGATGATATCGATATCGTCGTGGAAGGCAATGGAATCCTATTTGCAAAAAAACTGCAGGAGGAGTACGGGGGTAAAGTGACCGAACACGAAAGCTTCGGCACAGCGACCTGGCTCCATCCGTCAGGGTTGTCCATCGATTTGACGTCATCAAGGCTCGAATATTATGAGCGTCCTGCGTCTTTGCCAGATGTTGAAACATCGACTTTAGAAGAAGATCTGCGGAGGCGGGATTTCACGATCAATGCGATGGCGATCCGTCTGAATGCAGATACATTCGGCGAGCTCATCGATCCGTTCGGCGGCCGGGAGGATATCCGTGAGGAGAAGATAAAAGTTCTTCACAACATCAGTTTCATTGAAGATCCGACACGCATTTTCCGGGCGGTACGTTTTGAAGGGCGTTATCAATTCCGGATGGATGAGCAAACCGAAAAACTGGCATTGAACTCCATTGGGAATGTCATACATCTGACAGCATCCCGCATCGTGGAGGAGATGAAACGGCTCTTCAAAGAAGGCAACCCGTCCGAAGTCATCCGCCGATTATTCGAACTCCAATTCTGGCAGCAATTTGGAATCAAAGACGAAACGGAAAACCCGGCTTGTATAATCGCGGAGAAACTCCAAGCGCTGTACCGTGACAACTCCGCAGGCCGCCAAGGAAATCAGTTGGACTGGTTCCAATACTTCTTGCTGCCGTTCTATTGCGGCTCAAGCCTTCAAGCCGCTAAAAAGTTCGCTCTGACGAAACAAGATATGAAGTTGTGGAAGGAAATCGTAGGATTGAAGCAATTTGGCCAATGGGCTGAAGCGGATCAGATCGGGGATTATCACCCTATCCTGAAGGATGTTTCAGACGAAGCGATTTTCTTTATTCTGGCCGCGGAGAAGATGGAAAAGCAACAACTAGTCATCGATTATGTGAACCGCCGATATCATCTTCCGAAATATTTGACGGGAGAAGATTTAGTGAGGTTTGGCCTTACACCCGGTCCTTCATTCTCCAAGATTCTATTGCAGGTGGAAGTGGGTCAGCTGAATGGGCAAATCGTATCAAAAGAACAAGCCCGAGAGTGGCTGTGCAATACTTCATCGGGCTGCCCGCTTTTCAGGAAACCCTGCCGTTCCACTGAATCTCCCGAAAGATGTCTCCCTCTTCAAGCGTGTGAAGGGCGAGGCTCAACGGCAAGGGGATAGGAATATATATTCCCACTATGATGGAGAAGTGATGTGAAATGAGTGCAAAAAACAGGCGACGGAAGATGACTACGTTCCTCGCCTGTTCGATTGATTCCTTATTGAATTACGCTTTCCGTCTCTTTTAAGACCTTAGCCGGCAAGACTTTCCCGCTCACTTCTCCAAATCCGACCCGATAGCCATCCCCTTGACACCATCCCGTGATTGTCAGTTCGTCCCCATCTTCGAGCCAACTGCGCTGTTCTCCATTAGCTAACTCTATCGGTTCCGTTCCGCGCCACGTTAACTCCAACAAGCTGCCTCTGGATTCTTTTTCCGAGCCGCTGATTGTCCCGGTAGCCAGCAAGTCCCCTGTCTGCAAATTACAGCCGGTAATCGTGTGATGGGCAATCATCTGGGATGCACTCCAGTACAGATACTTATAATTGCTCGTGGCGATCAACTGAGGCGCTTCCAGCTTTGCGCCTTTCAGATGCACCTCTAGATGGATATCATACGAATCCGTTTTAGATTTCCGCAAGTACGGCAATGGTTCAGGGGTCTGTTCCGGCCCCTCGACACGGAACGGTTCCAAAGCTTCCAATGGGACGACCCACGGTGAAATCGAGGTAGTAAAGTTTTTCGCTAGGAAAGGTCCTAATGGCTGGTATTCCCACGCTTGAATATCCCGGGCACTCCAGTCATTGACGAGCACTAAGCCAAAAATTCGTTCCTCCGCGTTGTCCACCGAAATCGGGTCACCCAGTTCATTCCCAGATCCGATGAAACAGCCCATCTCCAACTCAAAATCGAGCTGACGGCAAGGTGTGAATATCGGAACTGTTACATCAGCGGGCTTCACCTGTCCCTGCGGACGATGAAATTCCTGGCCGCTCACGACAACAGAACTTGCCCTGCCATGGTAGCCGACCGGCAAATGCGTCCAGTTCGGCATAAGTGCGTTCTCTTTTCCCCTAAACATGATTCCCACATTGGTAGCATGTTCTTTAGAGGCGTAAAAATCTGTATAGTCGCCAATTTTCACCGGAAGATGCATCGTTACGTCCTGTTGAAGAATGAACGCCCTTTCCCGCAACTCCTGGTCATCGCGTAATTTGGGTTCATCTTCATGGAGAACCCGCTGTAAAATGAGGCGGACTTTCTTCCAAACCTCTTGACCTTTCCCCATGAATTTATTCAAGGTAGGCTCATTGAATAGCTTTCCATCTTCCCATAGTTCTTCGAAGTATCCTTCCTTTTCTAATATAGACAAATCGACGACGTACTCTCCGATGGCAGTCCCGATCCTAGGCACATCATTCTCTTTCGTACTAAATACACCATAAGGCAAGTTTTGAATCGGAAAATGGCAATCGCTTGCCACTTGAATAAATGATCGCATTCCACTCATTAACCCCTTTCGATAATATCCAATGCCCGTAACTCATCCCGCGGTTCGTCGAAACTGCAGGAACCGTAAGAGCAAAGATACCGTTCTCTCAACTCTTTCATGTCGTGCACACTCACTTCCAGCTCATTCCAAACAAGTTTTTCCGGTTGGAATGAAAAACTGGACGGGGCTTGGTCCCTCAATATTTCCATTATGCGGGGCTTTTCCAAGTTGTGCACATAAGCGAGCAACCCCGCTGCAAACACGTTGACGAAGCCATGCATTTTCGTCCCGACTTCCTCCCGATACATGCGGATCGGATGATGAAGACCCGCAGTGAACTTACATGGAACTTTATGTTCTTTGCAGCCATGGATGAAAGAGGCGACTATTTCAATAGAGGGGATGAGCTCAGCTGTGATTCCCCCGCTGCGCAACTTCGCGCCCAAAGGCTGAGAATACCCTTTATTAATGGACGAAACCTTGGATAACACGTCCGACAGTGAATCAGACCATGTCGGATCGTTTCCTTGGATCGGCAACTCGGCATAACATGTCAACCGATGCTCCGCCATCATTTTCTGCACTTTTTCCAAATACGGTTTACCCGGATTCAAAGAAGGCATTGCCACTTCGAAAAAGTCCACTTGAACAACCTTTCCATACCTCTCCCGCAGCTCCTCGACTTTTTGAAAATCATCTTCCATGTAAAGGACGGAGGTCGCCTCATCTTCCCCTTTCCGGCCAAGAACGGAAAGAAGCAAAGGCCGTTCTTCCGTGAATAAAGAAATATGCTCATCCAATTGGTCAAGGGATGCGGCAGGTATGACAAAAGGACCGACAATCCACGCATCCTCCCCGTTCACATAGGATGCGTAATTGCGGATTGCCTGATCCAAAGGGAGCTTCGCCGGTGGAAACAATCCCGCATAATCTATTAATGTATTCAAAAAGGCTTCTACACTATGTGTCTTAAGGTCGGTTTTGTGAGTCAAACTAATGATCCTCCTTGCTACATATTATACTGAAACCGTCTCAAAGCTCTTATCGAACGCCGGCATGACCTTTTCCGCGATCAGCCTCATCGACTTTTTCACTTCCTCATGCGGAATGCCCCCGAAGTTCATGAGCATCATGATATGTTCGCAGCCCGCGTCTTGGTATTTCCGCAACCGCTCGATCACTTCTTCTGGTGTGCCGATCAGCAGCTGCTCCTTCGCATCCAAATCCTCGAACTGGGCGCTGCGGCCATATTGGCGTGTATCTAGATAAAGGTTGACATGCTCCTTGGAGATGCGCTCCGCTTCCTCGCGCGTTTCCGCGACATACGTATGGAGAGCGAGCGGTACTTTAACCTTGCTTTCGTCATGTCCCGCTTTGCGGTATTCCACCTTATAGCCGTCGATGATCGACTTCAATTCCCCGATGGAATTGCTCGCGACATACGGAACGCCCATGATGTTGTAGCCCATCTGGCCGACAAACGCGGCGCCGCGGTCGCTCAATGTTCCGATCCAGATCGGCACTTCTTCCTGTTTCGGCACAACTTCGAGCTTGACATCCTTGAATTCGTAATACTCCCCTTCATGTGAGAAGCGCTCCCCCTTCCATGCCTTCTCGATCACCGCAAGCGAATCGTTGAAGCGGTGCACCTTGTCTTTGCCATCCACGTTGAAGCCCGAAAACTCATGCGGCAGATAACCGCTGCCGAGACCCAAGTTCAATCGGCCGTTACTCAGCACGTCAAGCAACGCATAATCCTCCGCCACCTGCAGCGGATTCTTGAACGGCAGCGTCACGATTGACACGCCGAGCCGGATGTTCTTCGTCCGCTCCGCTAGCACCGCCAACAACATGGGTGGAGTGGTGAGGATCCCATACTCGCTGAAATGATGCTCCGCGAACCAGACCGAATCATATCCAAGTTCATCCGCCAATACCGATTGATCCAAGACCTCCTGCAATAGTTGCTCATGCGACCGGCCCAGCTTCTCCTTATAGTTGTCAAATACTGTGAAAATACCAAATTCCATTCTGTATCCCTCCAGATTCTGTTTGTAGACACAAAAAAACCAACAGTACGAAGTAAGGAATATAAGCGTATCGCTCGATTCCATATTACTTCATACCGCTGGTTATTAATCTACTTCCAAGAGATCAGAACTGTATCTTTCACTCCATAGATTAGCCAGCAAACGGTAAGGCCTTTTTATGTTATATCAATTATAACGAAACTTCAGATAAATGCAAGCGCTTCCCACTAAATTATCATCTTTCTTCCAAATAACGATTACGCGCTGAGACAAACGATTGTATCGTAGCTTTCTGGGGAGGTATCAACAGCTTCTTTTCCATATCCTTCGTGATTACCTCCAAATCATCCATGATAGATCGTCCTTCAACAATGGTAGCCAGAAATTCATTGGTGATAGCTTGTATAAATGTGAACGTTGCTTTCTCGATAATATGAGTTTGCGTGTCGACTACTAACACACAACCGATTACTTTCTGCAATTCAAAGACGGGTGTCCCTTTGGGGAGTTGAGCAAAACCGGCAACCAGAACTTGGTCATTTTGTTTTTCTTGATTCATGACTTACACCTCTTTCTCTATTTCATCAATCATTTTATCGCACTTTTGCACGTTTTTCGACCTTTCAAGCAAAAAAAGAAAAAGGCCCTTCGGATTAAATAAAATTGACGGACAATTGACTTTCCTTAATACAAATACTAAAATATCAATATATTCTAATTTTTCTGGAGGCGAAGATTTGAAAATTACAAGGCTTGGACATGCAATGTATCTATTAACTTCTGAACAAAATAAGAACTATTTGATCGACCCTTTTTTTGACTTGAATCCCGGCTGTCCTCAAACGTATGACGATGAATCCTTTTTCAAAACGATCGATGCCGTCTTTTTAACACATGGGCACTTCGATCATACAAGTGGTCTGCGGAAGCTGATTGACTCCAATCCTGAACTTCTCGTTGTCGCCCAATATGAATTAGCGATGATCCTGCTACAAAAGGGGATCAAGAATGTCTTCCCAATCAACTTGGGTGGTGCCATCCAATTGGAGGATGCCTCGGTTACGATGGTTCCCGCGAAGCATAGTTCCTCGTATGGCGAGACGGAGGGCACCCCGATATACGCCGGCGAAGCGGCCGGATTCGTCTTTGAATTTACAGATGGGCATACTATCTATCACTCTGGCGATACTGCACTGACGTATGATATCAAATTGATCCAAGAAATTTACAACCCGTCTATCGCTATACTTTCCTCTTCCGGTCATTTTACGATGGGGCCGCGTGAAGCAGCATACGCTGTCAAAAATTTACTTGACGTTGACTTCGTTATTCCAAGCCACACTTTCCCGGCCAAGGAAACAGCCGCGAATGTCGAGGCGCTTGAGCAATTGGTCGGTGCGTTCCCTATCGTGGAATATATGGTAGGGCATGATCAGAAATTAGAAGAATTGCTGCAGGACTATGAACGGACAGAAGTCGTCGTATTAGGATACGGCGAAGAACATGAATTCACTTTGAAAACTTCAACAACTGCAAACTAGACAGAAAGCCTCCTGGTGACCCATACAGCAAGTCACCAGGAGGTTTTTTTGAATTTCCTAATCTAGCGGCTCATTAATTCAGGCAAGATTGTAACAAACTGAGGGAAGAGGATAAATAATAGAATACAAGCAATCATTGCACCGATCATCGGTGTGACGCCACGGAAAATCGTTTCAATTGGTACATGGCGGGCGACCCCTTTGATGACAAAGACGCTCACACCTAATGGAGGAGTCAACAGACCAATATTAACGATTAGCACCATAATGATCCCGAACCATAGACCATTGAACCCCAAATCTGTAACTAAAGGATAAATGATTGGCAAGGTTAGGACAAAGATAGAGAGCCCTTCAATGAACATTCCAAGAATGAGCAGAATGAATAAGATTAACGCCAATATGACATATGGACTGACATCCATCGCCGCAATCGTCCGGGTTACAATGAATGGAATCTTACTGATTGACAAAAACTGGCTGAAGACGGTCGTCCCTATTAATATCAGGAAAATCATAGCTGTTAAACGTATAGAGTCATTCAATGCTTGCACTAATTTTTTAATATTGATTCTTCTCGATGCAAACGCATATACAAGAGCCCCAAACGCCCCGATTCCAGCAGCTTCTGTCGGAGTGAAAATACCTATGTAAATTCCACCAATACTTAAAACGAAAAGACCGATGAACGGGACGACACTTTTCAATGTATGGAACCTCTCTGCAAAACTCGCCTTTTCCGCACGTGCCGGTGCGATTTCAGGATTCCGCTTCACTAAAATGTAGATAGTCAGCATGAAAAGACCCATCTGTATGAGGCCCGGAATGATCCCGGCAATGAGCAGAGCACCAATAGCTTCTCCCGTCAACACTCCATACAATATAAGCAAGACGCTTGGAGGGATGAGGACTCCTAACGTGCCGCCCGCCGCAACACTGGAAGTGGATAAACTCGACTTATAATTATATTTTTCCATCTCAGGCAAACAGATTTTCGCAACGGTCGCTGTTGTAGCATTCACAGATCCGGAAATAGCAGAGAAAATGGCACTTGTCCCAATCGTGGCCATCGCCAAGCCGCCTTTCACATGACCGATCCAACTGTCCACGGCTCGGAACAAATCAGCCCCCAATCCGCAATAAGACAGAATCATCCCCATTAATATGAATAAGGGAATGACACTTAACGAGTAAGAGCTGGCGGTATCGAAAGGCCCCGTTCCCAATTGGATCATCCCGATATTAAATCCACGGATCGCAGAATAGCCAGCGAATCCCACCAACAACAGGGCGACTCCCACCGGTATTTTTATGATAAATAAAATCAATAATACAATCATCCCAATAAGACCGATTAGTTCAGGAGACATTTTTCTTGACCACCTTCGGCAATAGATTTAGCGCCTTCGCTAATGCACTTAGCGCAAAAGCCAAAGTTCCTAACGCTGCAATGATAATGAACACACTGATTGGCAAGCCTAGATCACCAGTCACCGTATTTGAGTTTGCAATCCTCTTGGAATTATCCCATAGATTATAGGCGACCAGAACCATGAATAATGTAATGAACAAATCGATTCCAATATCCAATAGCGCTTGTTTCCTCGCAGACATTTTTGTTGTTAGAAAATCGATTGAAATATGCTCATCGTGCCAATGAGTCAGTCCAAGACCGAGAAAAATAACAAGGGCCAATCCAAGTTCTGTTAATTCGAACGTTCCAGTTATTGGCCTATGAAAGAAAAAACGGCCCAACACATCAAAGGTCGTTAAAAAAACTAGGATCAATAAAATGAATTGGGAAATATACCCCATCCAGCGGTTTAATCCTTCTATAAATTTACTCATCTCGCTCTCACCACGCCCCTGAACATTCTGAATATAAAGGAGAAAGGGCAGCATCCAACTTCAATCTGCCCTTCGTCCATACGAAAATCAATGATAAATTAGTTCCCTTTCAATTCCTGCACGCGATCAAAGATCTTTTGTCCAGGCAATCCTTTGGCCTCCAGATCACTTACCCATTTTTCTGAAATAGGAGTCAAGGCCTCTTCCCAAGCGGCTAAATTATCGCCAGACAGCTCAATAATTTCCACTCCATTCTCTTCCGCTATTTTCCGTCCATCTTCCGCCGTTTTTCTAGTCGTTTGGCCAATTACTTCGACCATATGTCGGCCTCCCAACTCATGGATCAATTTCTGATCCTCTTCTGTGAAACTGTTGAAAATGTCGGTATTCATAACAGAGAAAAACGGAGTGACTGAGAAGTTTCCAATAGTAATATACTTGACCACTTCATGTAAGTTATAATCCTTCGCTTCCGAAATAGGAACCATCGCGGCATCCACTACACCTTTTTGCAAGGAATCGTATACTTCCCCCATTGGCATGGAAACAGGTGTACCACCGAGAGCCTCAATAATCTGGTTGCCTAGAGGGGACGGTGTACGAACTCGAAGACCTTTCAAATCACTCGGTGTTTCGATTTTCTTTTTAGCGCTAATCAATTGCGCCGGATCCACGGTGAATAACCATAGCGGGGTGGTGTCTTTATGTTCTTCCTTTAGTTCAGGGAACTCTTCGTAGAGAGTCCATAAGATATCCGAACTTTCTTGTGCAGATTCAACTAGGAACGGCAGCTCCACGACTGAAACAATCGGAAATCTCCCCGGTGTGAATCCGTGAACACTTAACGCAACGTCAGCCGTTCCGGTTACCGCCATATCATACTGAGAACCAGGATCTCCTAAAGCGCCCGCTGAATAGATTTCCGACGTAATGCGTCCGTCCGTCTTTTCTTCCAACTCATCCAAATAAACTTTTAAAATATTGTTCTGAATCGGATGGTTGCTTGGTAGGAAGTGGGAAACGGTAAGCTCTTTACTATCAACAGCTCCCGCCTCCGCATTTGTTCCATCATCAGGATTCGAACCGCAAGCCGATAGGACAATTGCTGAAATAAGTAATGTGAAAAGCCAGATTTTAAGGTTCGTTTTCTTTATCATTGAATTTCTCCTCTGTCTTATTGTAATTAGTCTTCTATCCACGTATTCTGATAATTGTCATCCTCAACCTGATAAGCTGTGGTGACTACTTTCAAAGGACGGAATGTATCAATCATAACAGCCAGCTCGATTGTCTCTTTCTTGCCAATACTCGCCTCGATTGTGCCAGGATGAGGACCATGCGCCATACCTAGTGGGTGTACCGTAATCGAACCCTCCTCAATCCCTTTTCTGCTCATGAAATTTCCTTTCACGTAGTAAAGCACCTCATCACTGTCTACATTGCTATGATAGTAAGGCGCTGGGATCGCATCCGGATGATAATCATATAGCCTCGGAACAAAAGAGCAGATGACAAAATTATGCCCTTCAAAATTTTGATGGACCGGAGGCGGCTGATGGATACGTCCCGTAATCGGTTCAAAGTCCTCGATATTAAAGATATATGGATAGAGATATCCGTCCCACCCGACTATATCCAATGGGTGATGATTGAAGACATGCGTATGCAGTACTCCTCTAGCTTTCGTCTTTACTATGAATTCACCCCGGTCTGAATGGCTGACCAATTCTTCCGGACCCTTAAAATCTCGTTCGCAAAATGGGCTATGTTCTAGCAATTGCCCGAACTCATTGCGATATCTGCGCGGTGTGCTGATCCAGCTTGTTGTTTCAATGACAAGGAATTTAGTTTCACCCTCGTCTGGGACGATCCGATAAATCGTTCCGACTGGAATGATAATATAGTCTCCTTCTCTGTACGTCAGCGTTCCGAACATCGACTCTACTTTCCCCGTGCCGTAATGGACAAATAACACTTCGTCTCCATCACTATTGCGATAATGATAGTTCATTTCCTTGTCAGGGGACATTACTCCGATGACAAGGTCCTCATTCCCTAACATGTATTTGCGACCTAAGACCGGATCGTTCCCCATTTCCAATCTGTTTGTGAGCAAATGTCTTGGTCTGAGCGGGCCTTGTTCTTCATATTGAAGATCCTGCTGTCGATCAAGATCCAGTGATGATCGGACAATCTCCGTCGGGGAATAGTTATGGTACAGTATTGATTGGATTCCGGAAAACCCCTTCGTCCCCATCACTTGTTCCCGATAAAGGGAGCCGTCTTCTTTCCGCATCACGGTATGACGTTTCCTTGGTATTTTTCCCATCGCTTTGTAATAAGTCATTTTCCATCTGTTCTCCTTTCAAAGTCGGCCGCCTGCATAGCGGCCAACTAGTAGTCCTGCTTATCCGACCTTAACCGCCGGTTGTTTCCCGCTTCGGGCATCCATTCTCGAATTCATGTTGTTCTGCATAAAAACCAGCTCTTCCGCAAGAAGTTTAATACGGGATTGAACTTCATCGTCAATGATTCTATTATCTTGGTCGAAATGGCTATTATGGGCGTACACATAGTTCGGTGCGGTGTAGGCTCGCAAATAGCCGGCAATCGGTTTTAATTGATTTTCAATCATCAAATAATGTTGGTAGGTCCCCCCGTTGGCAACGAATCCCATCACTTTATTTCGGAAACTGCTTGGCGGCATCAAATCGAAAATATTTTTCAATGGGGCTGGGATGGAACCATTGAAAACCGGACTGCCAAATAAGAAGAAGTCGGCGCTTTCCAACTTTCGAATGATCTTTTGCGTGTCTTCATTATATTTTTCAAATGGTCTTCCATCCGCAAACTGCATGTCGAACTCTCTTAAATCCAGCAACTCCACTTCGATCGAATCGTCTAGAAGCTTTATCTCTTCCAACACCTCATTTACTAAAATGGAAGTTTTCATCCCAACAATCGTTCCTGAAATTCCGAGTAGTTTCATGTTGCTCATCCTCCTTTGCAAATGGATTTTCTTATGAAGTGACCGATTTCAATTGTGTTTTATCAAAAGCCGGCATGACCTTTTCCGCGATCAGCCTCATCGACTTTTTCACTTCCTCATGTGGAATGCCCCCGAAGTTCATGAGCATCATGATATGTTCGCAGCCCGCGTCTTGGTATTTCCGCAACCGCTCGATCACTTCTTCTGGTGTGCCGATCAGCAGCTGCTCCTTCGCATCCAAATCCTCGAACTGGGCGCTGCGGCCATATTGGCGTGTATCTAGATAAAGGTTGACATGCTCCTTGGAGATGCGCTCCGCTTCCTCGCGCGTTTCCGCGACATACGTATGGAGAGCGAGCGGTACTTTAACCTTGCTTTCGTCATGTCCCGCTTTGCGGTATTCCACCTTATAGCCGTCGATGATCGACTTCAATTCCCCGATGGAATTGCTCGCGACATACGGAACGCCCATGATGTTGTAGCCCATCTGGCCGACAAACGCGGCGCCGCGGTCGCTCAATGTTCCGATCCAGATCGGCACTTCTTCCTGTTTCGGCACAACTTCGAGCTTGACATCCTTGAATTCGTAATACTCCCCTTCATGTGAGAAGCGCTCCCCCTTCCATGCCTTCTCGATCACCGCAAGCGAATCGTTGAAGCGGTGCACCTTGTCTTTGCCATCCACGTTGAAGCCCGAAAACTCATGCGGCAGATAACCGCTGCCGAGACCCAAGTTCAATCGGCCGTTACTCAGCACGTCAAGCAACGCATAATCCTCCGCCACCTGCAGCGGATTCTTGAACGGCAGCGTCACGATTGACACGCCGAGCCGGATGTTCTTCGTCCGCTCCGCTAGCACCGCCAACAACATGGGTGGAGTGGTGAGGATCCCATACTCGCTGAAATGATGCTCCGCGAACCAGACCGAATCATATCCAAGTTCATCCGCCAATACCGATTGATCCAAGACCTCCTGCAATAGTTGCTCATGCGACCGGCCCAGCTTCTCCTTATAGTTGTCAAATACTGTGAAAATACCAAATTCCATTCTGTATCCCTCCATCTCTTTTTTGAACACAAAAAAACCAACAACATAAAGCAAAGGATACAGGCTCTCAGCTTGAATCCACACTTGCTTCACGTCGCTGGTTATTAATCTACTTTAAAGAGATCAGAACTGTATCTTTCACTCTATAGATTAGCCAGCAAAATTCTAATGGGCTCTTTCGCGTTATATAAATTATAACGAAACTTCAGATAAATGCAAGCGCTTCCTTTTAAAAATCCGGAGATGTTCTCATAATAATCTTAGCTATATAAATTGAATTTAAGTTTCTAAGATCCCTCCTAACAGGTATATAGGTAATAAATAGCTTGAAAAGACTGATCAATCATGAGTATCCAAAATCAAATTGAAGAGCTAAAACAGTGATGCGAAAAACGAAAGATCGTTGTCACTTCGAACGGTACCAAGCAATTTCTCTTTTAGGGAGTACTGAACAACTTTCTTTATGGAGTTTTATATGCCAACCTGAATTGTAAATCAGATAATGTCTTTTGAACCCATTTTGGGAAAATAGGCAAAAAAGTATACCGAAGAATCTTTTCTATATTCCTGATAAGGAATTGAAGGAATGACAGTCTCACCCGTCTACTTTAGACGTGCTTCAATTAGGCCTAGCCCATACTTGCGCTTGCCTTCTCCAAATTTCCCTACAATTGCGTTCCGTTCGGCATTATCTTGTCGCTCGTGTTCTGATTTTTTCTGTCGATCGATTAAGGGTCTGCCCAGTTTAGGCCCGCTTAGCCTTATGCCCGGAACTTTGCAGAGCTGACGGTTTTCATGTGTACGATAGATTGTAGCGGCTAAAACAGCTTCGGGATAGTAGCCGAACCTTTCTTTGTAACTTTCAATAGATTCCTTAAGAAAGTTTCCTTCATGATAGGCGTCCCAACTTAGTGTATCTATTAAGCCATAGCCATCTGTTTGATTAACGGATAGCTTAGCACCGAACTCTACTAGGGTATTTGCTTTCCCTCTCACAATCGGCCGAATATGCGGTTGACTGATGACAATCCGCTCTTCGATCGAATGGGATTGATCCTTATACAGTTGACGATAGACCTTCTGGATGACAAGCAGGTCACGATGTGTGACCATCACCGTTTGATGGCCCGTCATCGTCATCACTTTCATCTTACTTCCGCTGTTCTAACACAATGAACTCATTTAGTTCATTGATAAGTTCCATATTGAAGCGCCTGCGAAAATGAGTCATGGAAGAAGAGTGAATAGGGGCCGTTTCTGAAAGGAATGCAGCCCGATGAAGTATTGAAGATAAGGATTTTCTGTGACGGCTTCGACAGTTTCTTCATCACTTAGATCCAGTATTTCCTGAATAATCGGAGAACCAAGTGCAAGTTGACATTATAAGCCTTGCTACCCTGTTTAGTATCTCCGAGTGTCTTGATATAAGTATTTTCGACTTCGTTCCAAGGTATAAGGGATGCCATGACAACCAACGGTGATCAGGGTTCAACCGCCCTCCGAATGGCAAGAAAAATTCGTGTGGCATGATCATCTGATTTTCACTGTGTTCGTAGCCCTCCAAGTCTGTATTTTTGAGTTGATTTGTCATTTTCCCTTTCCATCTTTATTCGATAAAAGATACGAAAAGCCTTTTAGGTTGGGGGATATTGGGTTGCTCAGTAATGCCTATATTAGAGCAACTTCTTTCCCCGCTGCAATAGCAGGGCTGAGGTGTTTTTTTACGAAAGCACCTTTGCTCACTGCCTTTTCGTGTCAATCTTGAAACCTATTTCTTACTCTATTACTGTACAGGAGTTTCACTACTTTGTATATTTCTTTCAAGGTCCGTAGTCCCCCCTTTGAAATGAACACTAATTCGTTTTCGTTTCTATTGCCTGCAAGCTAATAATTTCTACTTTTGATCGTCATGCCAGTACCCCACTGCAAAATTTTAATATTGACGTTCTTAACAGAGCAATCCAAGCTTGAGATAAGGTTAAACAGAATTTTCCTCGCAATTGCTTAAGACGATAATCAGACAAGTATCTGTGCATCAAACAAAAGAAGTGGTAAAATTCATGAGGAGTAAAGGGTTTTGCAACAGATACATGTTGCAAGAGGAGGATATGAATTGAACAACGAGCATAACTTTTGGCTTGATTTACCGAAGCCGTTCTTTATATTGGCACCGATGGAAGATGTCACGGATGTCGTGTTCCGTCACGTCATCAGTGAAGCCGGGAAACCGGATGTGTTTTTCACGGAATTTACGAATACGGAAAGTTATTGCCACCCTGAAGGAAGAGACAGTGTGCGTGGCCGATTGACGTTCACCGAAGATGAGCAACCGATTGTAGCGCATATTTGGGGAGACAAACCGGAGTACTTCAGGCAAATGAGCGTCGACATGAAAGAACTCGGATTCCGGGGCATTGATTTAAACATGGGATGCCCGGTGCACAACGTTGCAGCAAACGGAAAAGGCGCAGGGTTGATACGGCGTCCTGAAGTGGCGGCGGAACTGATCCAAGCGGCCAAAGCCGGCGGATTGCCAGTCAGTGTGAAAACAAGACTAGGCTACGTCAAGGTCGAGGAATGGCGCGATTGGCTAGGACATGTATTGGAACAGGATATCGCGAATCTATCCATCCACCTTCGAACGAGAAAAGAAATGAGCAAAGTGGATGCACATTGGGAACTCATCCCTGAAATTAAAAAACTGCGGGATGAAATCGCTCCAAATACATTGCTGACGATCAATGGAGATATCCCTGACCGTGCAACAGGGTTGCAATTAGTCGAACAATACGGCGTCGATGGTGTCATGATCGGCCGCGGCGTTTTCACCAATCCATTCGCTTTTGAAAAAGAACCGAGAGAACATAGCGTGAAAGAATATCTCGACCTGTTGCTTTTACAACTTGATCTCCACGATAAGTATTCAAGCGAATACGAACCCCGTCCATTCAAACCGCTCCTTCGCTTTTTCAAAATCTATATTCGTGGATTTAGAGGTGCAGGCGAGTTACGCAATCAATTGATGGGTACGAAATCGACGGATGAAGTGCGGCAGTTGGTGAAAGAGGTAATGGATAAGGGATTGGACTGAGGCAGGTCTGATCCATAAAAAAAGAGGTTGAAAAATTATATTATTTTTCAACCTCTTTTTTCCAATTACGTAGTGGATGGCTTCATTTTTCGCGGATTGACAAAATAAATCATTACGGCAGCAAGAAGACTGAGTAAACTTAAGTACCCAAATACAATCATATAGTTATTATTAGTTTTATCTACCAATAGGCCACTAATGGAAGGTCCTAAAATCCCAGCGACAAAACCATACCCCGTAAATAAGTAACCGAATATCAAGGGTAATTTTTTTGCACGGTCGTTAAAACCGGTGTATAGATCAAACTGCTCCCCACCCCCATTAAAAACGCCCAAAGGTATACCATGATAATATGGGTCGCGTATGCAGCTACGATTAAAGATGCACTGCATATAATCGTTTCAATCGTTGTAATCAGCCTTGTACTGATTTTTTTATGTAATTTCCCTATGTAAAAAGCCCCGATGCCAAGCGCAATCAAAATGAAGAACATGCTATTGCCAACTTGGCTTTGTGTGATGTTTAATTTCTCTTGCCAATAGACCCCCATCACTCCGGGGTAGCCGAATACTAAAGCGCCCGGCAAGAAAATAACTGCAACACACCCGATTACGGAAATAATATTTTTATCCATTTCACAATCACTCCCTTCACTTATAAACCATTAACTACACATAGTATTTATACTAAATCCCTCCACCATTTTGATGAATTTCCTGCTTTACTTTAATTAAATTGAAGAAACATAAGTCAGAAACCTCAATGGATAAAAATTATATTTGTGATTAATTGAAACGAAGAGAACAGCACTGCTCCTAATATGATGTTCTTCTTGAATAAATGTGGTATACTTAGCGTAAGATGAGAAAAGCTGAACGTCTGCGAAACGTCCAGCTAGTAACAGTCGCATACCGCAAGAAGAGCGGCTGACTGGAATTTAATAGGTGTAAAAGAGTAACCCCCATTTAGCTCCTGTCGAAAGGGAATGGGCGGTTACTTTTTTTGATTGGTGAAGAGTACAATTATCGCAACCACGGCTGTCACCGTAGTTGCGAATGCTATAAAAGATTGAAATACATGTTTATTGCCTCGTAGGTTACCATCATCTCTAAACACCCCCTTTCATCAAGGGAGTGCCAACCGCCCATCTAGCTTATGCAACTGCTAATATTAGTCTAGCACAATTACCCAGGGTTTCAATGGTGGATAATGCTTTATAGATGTATTCTATACACTGTTTATTTGTTCAGAAAGGGCCTGACAGCCGGCGAGCACATCCGTAACCCCCAGACCTTATAGTTATACTACTGATCAACCGTATTTAGATAAAGAATTGGATTTAACTAAAATAAATAACAGGCAAGCCTCTATTTTCAGCTTGCCTGTCATATTTATCCCCATTGAGGTTGAGATTGCCTTCGTTCGAACGCTTTTCATCCATACTACTTATCGATTATCAATGTTTTCCGGATACATGTCGTGCTGCATGAGTCGATGGTTCGCCATTTCCTCAAACATCGTTCCCGGCTTTCCGTAATTGCAATAGGGATCAATGGAAATGCCGCCACGCGGTGTGAACTTTGCCCACACTTCAATATACCGCGGATCCATCAACTCGATCAAATCTTTCATAATGAGATTTACGCAATCTTCATGGTAGGCCCCGTGATTCCGAAAACTGAACATGTACAGTTTCAATGATTTGCTTTCCACCATCCGCACATCGGGAATGTACGAAATATAGATGGAGGCAAAATCCGGCTGACCCGTCATTGGGCATAGACTCGTAAACTCTGGAATATTGAACTTTACAAAATAGTTATTTTCCTGGTGCTGGTTTTCAAATGTCTCCAGCACTTCCGGGTTATAATCATATCGATATTCCGTATTTTGATTTCCAAGCAGCGTGAGGTCCTTCGTATCACTTTGTTTCATACTATTTGTTCCTCCCTTATCGTGTGGCCCGCACTGTTTGCGGAACTGGTTGTGTAACGTCTGATATATTCGGTTCATAAATGCCCAATTTCATAACAAAATGCCTGATTCCCCCGGCCACGACCAGCTGCATAAGCGTTTTCGCTACCCACTGTCCCGCAATCGCATAAGGAACAAGCTCCCAAGGCACAAACTTGAGCCCTAAAGGACCGATTCCGATAATGACGAATACGGCCGAATCAAGAAATCCGGCAATAATTCCCGAATACATGACACGCTTTACAAAAGGCAATTTGAAACGTGTATAAATTTCCGTATCTACCGTTTCGGATATGATAAAGCTGAGCGTCGAGGCAAAGACGACCCACAGCGCATCGCCTAACAAGTGGCTTGTCATAGCAGAGATGGCAAGCGCAGCTACAATCCACATATACGTTTTCGCACGGCCATATCTATTCTGAACCATATCCCGCATGACAAGCGTCAATCCAATAAACAACGTTCCATACGGTATGATGAATAACCCTAATTCAAGCGGCGCAAATTTGGCTGTTATGACGTTGGCAAGTACGATGGATAGCAAGTAAATAAGAATCCTAAACATGTACGGGGCCTCCTGTCAAGTAAGCATCCAGGCCTTGCTTTCTTAATTTACAAGAAGGGCAATCGCCGCATCCGTCACCGATGATTCCGTTGTAACACGTCGTAGTATTCCTTCTGATATACTCCAGCCTGCCCATTCTATCCGCCATTTCCCATACTTCCGCCTTCGTTTTCCACATTAACGGCGTATGGATTTCGAAGCGGGCATCCATCGCAAGATTGAGCGTCAAATTCAGGGATTTGATAAAATCATTGCGGCAATCGGGATAGCCACTGAAATCCGTCTCACTGACACCCGTAATAATATGCCGCGCCCCGATCCGTTTTGCGTAAATCGCCGCAAAGGACAGGAAAATATGGTTTCGGCCTTCGACAAATGTATTGGGCACCGTGCCAGTCTCGTCAATTTCCATATCAGTCCGGGTCAAGGCATTCTCCGTTAGTTGACTCAGCAGACTCAAATCCATGATTGTATGAGAAACCCCAAGATCCTTGGCAATTTTCTCTGCCGAATCCAGTTCCGAACGATTTCTTTGCCCATACAAAAAAGTGACGGCTTCAACGCTATCAAATGTCTCCTGTGCCCACAAAAGACAAGTCGTTGAATCTTGCCCGCCACTAAATACAACTACCGCTTTTTCCATATGTAATTCCTCCCTAGTTTTTTTTATAGAGGGGATGGTTTCGAACCCTCTTAGTCATAGTATAGTTGAATCTATCGCCTTTGGGAACCGCCTATTCGGATGGGGACGCGATGTATCTTGTTATTGAAAAATTGCATTTTCGGCACCTATCTGATATTGAATTCTCCTTTCACTGCAGCCTTTCCCTCATCTTCTCGATTTCCTCTTTTTCTAAGTGTGTGACTTCTGCAATGAATTCCGTCGATGTCCCTTTTTTCAACATCTCCATCACTACTTTTTTCACGCCTTGCTCCAATCCTTGCTGGACCCCTTTCTCCCACTCCAAGTCAAATGCATTCTTAATGGTCGGGGAAGCGTTCTCTTTATTGTAAAGTTCCATTAGCTCCGTCTCCTTTCGAATCATTGGCCGAATTTCTTCAGATAGTTGTTTTGTATATGCTTCTGGCAATTGTAACAAGTAATCGATAAAATGAAAAACAGCTTGGACTGCGGTGCGGGAATAGTTTTGATTGCGAATCAGCTCGCGCATGAGCTTGCTTTTGAATAAATAGCGCTGATGGTCTTCGTCTTTTGTTTGATGCAAAGCCTTTGCCGCTAGTACAATTTTACTAAAAAGATTATCGGACCATACCAATTCCTCTTCAGAATACGCTTCCGTTTGGTAATTCCTATATGAGTAATGCAGCTGTGTTCCTAAATAATCATACTTGAAATGTTCAGGGATGGTAGTTTTACTAGGGGATGTATGAACAGCGATGGCGACAACTTTTTCTTGATGACGGTCGTAGATGCGATAGAAGTATCGGAACATGCGTTCAGGGAAATCAGACTTATTTTCGCTTTGCACTTCAATATGAATCAGAATCCATTGTTCTTTACCATTTTTCAAACGGACTTTTGCCAATCGATCTGCAAAACGCCTACCTTTTTTCCTATCGGCTACTTCCTGAAACAATTCCTTGTCCAAAAAATCCGGCTCCTGATTAAAGTCAATTAGCGTGTGCAGCTCTGGCGCGAAAAACAATAAAAAATCCTCGAATAATTCACCGATAACCTTTTTCCACAAACCGTCCTGATCCAACGGACTGCTGTCATAAGTAATCTTTTCTTCTTTAATCAATATCATGACCAATCTAAAAAGCACCTCCATTTAAATATCTGACTATTAAATTAACTATACCACAAAGCGAACATACGTTCAAGTAAGTGAGCCACTTCTCTGGGGCAACCTGACAAAGTCAAACCGCCAAGTTCTGGGCGTCATCCAACAAGTCAAAATATTTTCCAATTAATATCATTAATTGACATTTAACCTCAGACAAAATAAAATAAGAAAATAAATTGAATTTAATTCCAAAAGGAAGTGTATAGCCTACACTGTATGAAGACCGTTACAACACATAAACTCACGACGCAAACGTATTGTTTTATAAACTAGATAGTTTAGAGGGTGTTTGAAGTTGATGACGGACCATAAAGAGCAAACGATATTCAATTACGTTGGAAATAAAATAATGACAGACCGAGAAATTGACATCGTCATTAGATTGGAAGAGCCTTTAGTAGTTGTGTTAGGGAATGTTTTAAGTAACGAAGAGTGTGATGAACTCATCCGATTGTCAAAGGACAAAATCAAACGTTCAAAAATAGGAACGACACGCGAGGAAAATGAACTGAGAACAAGTAGTGGTATGTTTATCGAAGAAAGTGAAAACGAATTAGTTGCGAGAATCGAAACAAGAATTTCTTCTATTATGAATATACCCATTGAACACGGAGAAGGCTTACAAATCCTTCAGTATACCCCTGGTCAACAGTATAAAGCCCACTATGATTTCTTTTCATCAACAAGCAAAGTGACAAACAATAGAATTAGTACTCTCGTTATGTACTTAAATGATGTAGAACAAGGTGGAGAAACGTTTTTCCCTAAACTGAATTTTTCCGTAACCCCCAAAAAAGGTATGGCAGTTTACTTCGAGTACTTCTATACCGATCCACATTTAAACGAGTTAACTTTACACGGCGGAGCACCCGTTATCACTGGTGAAAAGTGGGTCGCCACGCAATGGATGAGAAAACAAAAAGTAAGGTGAAAGTACCAACAGAGGACCTCCCTAAATATACAAGGGAAGGTCCTCTCTTATTAAAATCACCCATCATGATAAGGTGCTTGCTTTGTTCTCTTTAGGAAGTGCCAGTGCTTCGTTGTCTGCCATCGGATAAAACGAAAACCGACATTCAACTGATTGACCATCAAAATCATTTGACATACAAAGTATCCTTTTTGACCCCTCCCCTCTATATAGAGGGCAAAGGGGGAATAAAAAATGACACATTACCTAAAAGAGTACTCGAAATTCACGACGATCGCCGAAATGGACGCAGCCGCCGAACAGCACTTGTCGCTTCACTGGGACAACCTGACAAAGTCAGACCGCCAAGTGCTGGACGTTATCCGCCGCTACTCTGTCAAATACGGTGCAGCCCATTTGAAACACGGAACGATCGAAAACGCCATCGGGAAATCAAACATCACCGTCCGACGCGCCATCCGGAAACTCGTCAACTTACACATCATCGACAAGGTCCACTACATCCGCCCCGTCATGAGCGGGCTCGGCGCCAACATCTACATTATTTTACCGTTCGATGACCAGGGGAAAATGAACGACCGTGACCATGACGACAAATCGCATAACGACGGGGAAAACATGCAGATTCCCGAAGATGAAGCTCTACTTTCTAAATCTCTAGTAAAATCTAAAGATCTTAACTACACGTCTCAGACTGAACTGTCAAAGTTATCCACAAGTCTATTCAGTCGGATGAAAGATCTGCTTGCCGGAACAATCGGTGATGCAAAATCCGCCCGTGAATTTTACGGAATCCATAAGGCCATCTCCGGCAGAATGCTGAAGTTCGAGATTTATAAAGATGACAAGCATATATTCGAAGACCTTGCCTACCGAGCGCTCCAAATCACCGTCATGGCAACGAAAAAGAAATCAATCCGGAATTTGCCCGGCTATTTCAAAGGCGTCCTGGACAAGTTGGTCGACGAGACGTATTTCAAGGATGTCTTCATGCTGTTTGATGTGCCGGTGGAAGGGTTTTATTGTCCGGAGTGAGGTGTTGCGTTGAAGAATAACAGTTTCCGAAATCCCTATGTATAGTGTGAATGACAAACATACGAGGGGGTTTTCCTTGCGGATACAGGCGAAGGCCGCTACTGTTCGATGGACTGCCTGCCTGAAGGGGTTATGGACGAACCGTACGGACTTGCCTACGTCGGACTGCTGGAACGCTATATCGACCTATCAAGCGAACGAAGGGAATTTGAAAGTTTCACGGATCGTGATGCCTTACTTGATGAGGTTGATGAATTGGCGAGGCAATGTGCGGAATACGTCCTTGGAGAAGAAGGGGTCCACTTCTTCAAGGACGAGCTGCGGCGGCTCCACGGCTTGATCATAAGCTTGCACCAATCCGTCGCCAACCACTTCCTGGATGCGGAGAATTACCTCTACACGGACGGACTGCATGTCAGCTGGGATGAAATGCCGCAAGTGATCGCACTTCAGCTCGAATCCATCCTACAAAACAAATTGGATGAGGAGCAATGGAAGCCATTCATCAGCTATAACCAAGCACTCGACGCTACCACGGAAAGCCGCAACATCATCACTTTCCCGGAAAACGGATATGAGGATAAACCGGAGCTGGATCTGTTATTCGACGGAGGCATCCGCTTTCTGAAAAACGTGCAGCAGACACCAGCCGATTGGATCGACGATGCAGTGAAATTCATCAAAATGGCCATTTGCCCGATATGCACATGGCCCGAACCTTTCGAGGACTTCGACTTGAATGAGGAATTCGAGGCTTACGTCTGCGGTTCGTGCATATGGAAGAGAAGGAGTGAATTTTTATGAGAGCGATCGCCATATGGTACGTGCCCGACGCTGCAGAAAGAAGGGAACGGTTTAGGGGAAAAATGAATGCTACGGCCCGGGAAAAGAAAGCGACAGAAGCCCGGATGGAGATCATCGAACAACTGGCAAGCGAGGGAAAGACGGAAGAGGAGATTGAGCAGATCATCAGGAATTTCGGGTTGTAGGCAGGACAGTGAAATTGCGAAGCGTTCAAAATCGGAGACCTATGCGAAGAAATGAAAAGTACCTGTGGACGAAATTATGTATGTCCCACAGGTACCTATGAATTACTTCAAAACCGGCACTTCCGCCTGCTTCACCTGGCGCGCAATCTTCTCGGTTAAACGCGTCGTCACTTTGGGCAGCACCATTTTAATGACAGGCGTCAAGACAGCTCCTGTCAAGCCGCCAGCGTTCACTTCGATCGTTCCGGTCATCGTTGTCTCTCCTGCTGTTTCTTCGGCAGTGAACGTTCCACTTCCCGTGAAGTTATCCGTGAGTCCTTTTAATTCAAACCGAATCATCGAAGGCTCTTGGAATTCCGTGATGTCCAACTCCATCTTCACGGTCTTTTTGAGCCCTTTGAAATTCCCTTCGAACGTCCAAACGGACAGATGTTCATTGATTTGCTGATGTTCCTTGTAGGCAGGAACCAGGGTCGCCCAGTTTTCGATGTGGCTGACATAATTCCATACATGTTCTACAGAGGTCGGGATGATTACTGAATGCGATGCGAGTGCCATACATTTCACTACTTTCTTCTCTATTGTTAAGGGGCATGTCCAACTACTATTCTATCATCTTAGACCATACCTGTGCATGAATCAGGAAAAGTCAGTTGCCCGCGACATTCAAACACCAATCGAAATTTTCCCAAGCGGAATACCAGCCGGTGAAAAGCTCGCACGAATCATCCCAACGGACTTCGAATTTCTTCCGCCCGTCTGCCTCCACCAAATACAACGCCAGCGTAGGATCCGCCTTGGATGTCGCCAACAACATGCCGTTTTGAAGTTCTTCCTCCGTTAGCAACACATCTGAAACCGAACGCACCTGGGCTTGTTCAAATACTTGCTTGTTACTGATTCTATAATTCATAAGTAACCTCCAATTGGATCATTATTCTTCATATCGGTTCATACTACCTTTGCAAATTAAAGAAGTGTAGAAGTTTATTTTATATGTATTTCGTTATGAAATCAAAGGGGAAATGTGCGGGGGCTGCCTGTGCATCATGGCGATTATCCCTGATGACTTCAATTCCTTCATCCATTTACGATCGGCAAAGTAATGGTGACCATCGCTCCGCCAACTTCCCCATTTTCGGCACTTATTAATCCGCCATGTTTTTCGACAATGGATTTTGCGATATGAAGACCTAAACCGGCATGCCCCTTCCTCCGGCTGCCTTGATAAAAAGAATCAAACAGCTTTGTTATTTCTCCTGTATGAAAACCGGGGCCGTCATCAGCTATTGTGATAGTGATCCGCTCCTCCACTATATTGACATTAAAGAGAATCTCACCTTGATCGACGAAACGCAAACTGTTGGAAATCAAATTATCAAAAACCTGTGTCAACCTGCATGGGTCGGCATATATATTCCCCTCCTTTTCACGCTCATCTTGTATATTCCCGGCAAACCGAACATCCTCCTTCGCACAAAGGAGCTCATAATCTTCCATCTTTTCAATAAAAAACTCAACAGGATCCATTGCTACTTTGTCCACTTCAAACAAATCGCTTTCCAATATCGCTGTTTCATTTAGATCCTGTACAAGTTTCACTGCATGTGCCATATTCTTTTTAATGACTGGAATATATCGTTCAAATCGGTTAATTCCTTTTTTATGCGCTTCTTCCAACCCTTCGACATGGCCTTGGATGATCGTTAAAGGAGTCCGAATATCATGAGCCAATGCTGCGATCGCTTCCTTCCTCTGCTTTTGCAAATCCCACTCACGTTGCAGAGAGTCAGACAATTCATCCCTCATCTGTTCAAAGGCTATGGTCAATTCCCTCACTTCTGTAATGTTTCCAGAGTCATCAAACGCGAATTCCAAGTTTCTATCGCGGATGGATGAAGTTGCCTCCATCAACTGACCTAGCGGCTTTTTCAATTGAAGGCTCAACCTCCTCACAAACAAGATCGTAAAAAGGACTATGTATAAAAAAGGGGTCAACAGAAAAAGGAATGTAATCGTTTTCACTACCACCGCTTCTGATTCCTCGATCGGCGTTACCTTCAACGTATAATATAAGAGCAACACCCCTTGCAAAGAGCCCTCCTCCGATAAAATCGGTATGTATTTTTCAAAATAATTGCCGGGTCCATCTTTCACTAAGTTCAAACTTTCCAATAGCCGATTTCTTGTCACATCGGTTTCATCCGAAATACTGCCGTATTGATAAACACCATTTTCATTGACGACCTTATACTTAAATCCTTCCTCCGGGATAATTTGCTCCAATAGCTCCTCGCCTGATTCTTTCATTAAACCGTCACTTTCCTGCTTTACCTGTTCCTCAATCGAAGGAATCATTTTCTCATAATGGTTTGCATGATGCGTTTTATCTTCGCCAATGAAGAGCAAAGCACCCCATGTAACAAGTGTACACCCAAAGCTAACAAGTAGAATTTTCACAATCAGCCGGTGAAGCATGCTTTTGATCGATACCGTTTTCATCCCCACTTATACCCTACTCCCCAAACAGTTTGTATAAATGCGGCAGTCGGATCGATTTCCTGGAACTTTGCTCTAATTTTCTTTATATGTTCCGTTACGGTCGTATCGTCACCATCCGCGTCAAGCCCCCAAACCCGTTCGTATATATGAGACCTCGAAAACACTTGCCCTCTATGCAAGGATAGAAACCATACGATGGAAAATTGCTTGCTCGTCAATTCTACATCTATTCCGTTCAGCCTTACTGAACGGCCTTTATAATCAATGGTCATCGCTCCAAATTGGAGTTCTGTTTTTTCTTTCTCCTCTATTTTTCGTCTTTCCCGTCTTAAATGGGCATGGACTCTCGCTTTTAATTCCGACAAGCTGAATGGCTTTACGATATAATCATCTCCGCCGACGACGAGTCCTTTCACCCGATTTGTTTCATCCTGGCAAGCACTTAAAAAGATGATCGGTCCACGAACGACAGAACGGATTTGTTCGCACACTTCAAAACCATCCAATCCGTCCATCATGACATCCAGCAGTACGATATCCGGCTTTTTTGCTGCCTCTTTAATCGCGCGCTCACCGTCAAAAGCAGTGAGTATCTCATATCCTTCATCTTCAAGTGCATCTTTAATAAAGGAAACAATCTCTTCCTCATCATCTACAATTAAAATTGTTTCTTTCGCCATTTTGCATCTTTCCTTTTTCTTTAATCATACCTTTCAATTCTAACGAAAGTATAAGATTCTCCGTTATACTTCCTTTATCCTCTACTTGTATTCTATAGCTATCAAGGGAAATAGGAGGATATCTGATGAAACGTATAGAAGTTTTAGATGGTTTGCGTGGTTTTGCTTTACTTGGAATTTTAATTGTGAACATTAACTTTTTCAACGAATCTCTAATGGCAATAAGCCTTGGCGGGTTGCCTGTAGCCGGGGGGGTGAATGACACAATTAAAACAATATCCGCTCTGTTCGTTGAAGGCAAATTCCTTTCATTATTTTCTTTTTTGTTCGGATACGGTG
Source organism: Bacillus sp. OxB-1 (assembly GCF_000829195.1). Lineage (GTDB taxonomy): Bacteria > Bacillota > Bacilli > Bacillales_A > Planococcaceae > Sporosarcina. The sequence continues at coordinate 136,281 of NZ_AP013294.1, forward strand.
CGGTGATTTTATATTCAAATGCGGAAGCTAACGGAAGAAAATTCACTCCAATGTTTATCAGAAGAATGCTCGCTCTGCTTTTCTTCGGCGTTTTACACGGCATTTTCATTTGGCATGGGGATATTTTAACAAGCTATGCTTTGATGGGCCTTTTTCTATTGCCATTCATGCGCCGCAGCCCGAAAACGACTCTTATTTGGTCTATCGCTTTAACATTGCTCATCCCAGTCATCATGGCATTATTTATGGTTGTAGGCAGCCTAACGGAGGTCGAGAATACCAAAAATATGTACACGATTGATCCGTCACAAATCATGGCTTTTCAACAGGAGGATCAACGGATTTACGGGGAAGGGACCTATATGGAGATGACAGTGAAGCGGATGAACGATTATATCTCCAGCTTACTGAACATGATATTATTTTTCCCGCAAATTTTAGGCATTTTTTTATTGGGAGCTTATTTCGCGAAGCGGAAGTTATTTGAAGACATGTATAGTAAAAAGGATACCTTCGTTAAATTAGGATGGATTGGCGGCATTGCCGGGATTGCATCCACTATTCCACGGATGCTAGTGGATTCTTCCAATTCGTTACTGGATATTGGAAGTGTCTTCATCGGCGCGCCATTGCTTATGCTTTCCTACGTTTCTATTTTCTCCATTGTTTTCATGAAACGTCCTAAGTATTTGCACTTTTTCACTTATCCCGGGAAGATGGCGTTTTCGATGTACATTTTGCAATCAGTTATCTGCAGTCTTGTTTTTTACAGTTATGGCCTCGGCCTTTTTGGAAAATTAACATTATGGCAAACGACTGCAATCGCGCTACTCATCTTCGGACTGCAGTCTGTCATCGGGAAAATATGGTTGCATCGTTTCAGAACCGGTCCTTTGGAATATGTATGGAGAATTTTATATAAAGGGAAACATGCTTTAAGACGCGAAGCATATTGAACACAGCGAAAAAAGTGTAAGGTGCCAGGTCCCTAAACTATTCTGAATTAAGTCGGAACCTGGTACCTCTCACTAGTACCTCTCACTATTTTTCATTTCACGCAGACGAATTATCGTATGTCATGTAGGACGTACAGTTTTGGCTATATACGAAGTTTCATCCGGACACCAGCCGCGATCAATACATAGCTGATTACCCGAACATCATCGTATTTGGGGATGAATTCGGCCAAGGTGGATATGCCCCTTCCTTCATCACAGATTGGCTTGACCACCGTATGAAGGAAGGGCGGATCGTACAGGTTCACGGGATGATTCGGTTTACCGATTCCTATGCGGAAGAAGTAATGAAGATGTTGCAAGAATCGTAATCAGGTTCATGTAAAGCTCGCTATTCAAGCCGGCTTTCCTGAAAAAGGAACGGGTGCCATGCATTCGTTCCTTCCATTTACTAGCAACAGCAAATTCATTACCGATCCATATTCCTAATATCCTCAATCAGCTGTTCAACACTTTCCTTTTTCGTTGCCCAGCTCGTACAAAATCTCACAACACTTTGCGTATCATCGACCTTCTCCCAATAGGAAAAAGAATAGCTCCCGCTCAATTCACTTAACACATCATTCGGCAAAATGGGAAACTGTTGATTTGTCTTGGAATCATATCGTAATGAAAACCCTTTTTCAACAAACGCCTCCCGAATCATCATTGCCATGTCCACGGCATGCTTGGAAATCTCATAGTAAAGGCCATCTTCAAACAAGGCCTCAAACTGGATCCCTAATAATCTTCCCTTAGCGAGCAATCCGCCTTTTTGTTTGATTATATACCGAAAGTCTTTTTTTAGGTCATCATTTGTAATGACAACAGCTTCTCCGAACAAAGCTCCTATCTTCGTCCCGCCGATATAGAATACATCACAAAGTCTTGCGATATCCGCCAACGATAGATCGTTGTCTATTGCAGCGAGTCCATATCCCAATCGAGCCCCATCCATAAATAATGGCAACCCACATTCGCGGCAAACTTTGCTCAATTCCTCCAGTTCGGATTTGCTATAAGTCGTCCCATTCTCGGAAGGGTGGGAGATGTAAACCAAACCCGGCTGTACCATATGTTCATGAGTGGCATCATTCCAATGAGCCTCATATAATTCTTTTACTTGTTTTGCTTTAATTTTCCCATCATCACTCGGCAACGTAAGCACTTTATGTCCAGTCGCTTCAATTGCCCCCGATTCATGTCCCGCGATATGACCCGTAATGGCAGAAACCGCTCCTTGATGCGGGCGCAATATGGATGATATAATCGCAGTATTCGCCTGCGTTCCACCCACCAAGAAGTGTACATCTGCATCCTCCATATCACACGCTTTTCGAATATAGCCCCTGGCTCTTTCACAATAGTCGTCCACACCGTATCCAGGCGTCTGTACCTCATTCGTTTCCAGTAGCCGTTTCAGAATTTGTTCATGCGTACCTTCTAAATAATCACTTTCAAAACGTATCATCTATAATCCATCCACCCTTGCATTAGTTTCGTTAACACCACTTTTTAAGTATATCTTGCCGGAGTGACAAAAATATACTTACAGTCACACTTTTTTGTGTTGCTATCATGAATTAATTCTAACGGATAGGTGGAGTTAAAAGGGAGGGGCTATACAATGACAGCCAAGTCACTAGCGGATTACCAAAAAGAATATGAACGAATCATCTTTTTCGACCAGCCGCAAAAGGATATACTGTTAGCTGGGCTAATGACCGAAATGGAAAAACAATTCAAGCTTCCCATGCGAAGTAAGGAATGGAAAAAGGAAAACCAAAAGATTATAGCGATGTACCGAAAAATATGTATAACACGAACGCTGTGAAGATCGGCCCACTAAGACCACCTTTTTTTACGTCCGATTGTGCGTTCATCCTGATGAAATGAAAACAAGTGGCAGCTCCGTTATCGCGAAAGTTGTCACTAACACGGGGCTCCGCCACTTGCTACATCATTTCTGCTCTGTTTGCCTCGAGCAAGAAAACTAGCTCGTCAATTACATCTCATAGTAAAATTATATTGAGGATTTTAGAGACACCTGATATCCTTAATTATACAAAAAAATAATCGGTTAATCCGTTTTCTGCGCAATGAGCATGTATAGAGACTCCGACGGGAAATATTTCTCCGTTACATGGAATCCTGCTTCTTTCATTTCTCGCTCCATTCCTTCCATAGTAATCCGAGGTCCTTTATTAGAACTTCCTTTTGGTTCGAGTTCCAGACAGATCAGATAGCCTTCTGTTTTCAATACATTTCTCATTTGCCGTAACAATGGTCCCAACGGCTGAATTTCATGCAATACCAGGGAAGCAATAATCATATCGATAGTTCCATCAGGTAAAGAAAGTTCCTCCATACTTTTTTGCACCGGAACAATATTCGTAAGCTGCTCCTTCAAGGCTTTCTCTTTTATTATTTCCAGCATTGTAGCATCGATATCTAAGGCGTATACTTTGCCCACGGTCTTCTTCGCCACCGGGATGGAAAAATAACCGGTTCCGGCGCCAAAGTCCAAGATGCTGTCCGTTTCTTTTAAAGGAATCATGTTCAGCAGCTGTTCCGGGGAAAATTCTTTTCTTCGTTCGGGACTTTCCAAGTACGATACCTTTCCTTTGCTATGCTTGCCATGTGGGTGATGCATAGATATCCTCCTTTGTTAGCAGCAGGTTAAACGTGCTGTTGATCCTCGTTGAATTTTTCTTCGGTCAGTGCTGCGATCACGGATAAGGCAGCCATACTGCCTTCTGCCGCTGGTTACTTCTGTTTGGATTCTGCCTCTTTAGCAATGTCGATCAAAAGCTTCGATTTCAATTCACTTTTCATATTTTCCTCTGCCTGCCACATGACTTTCTCAATCAAGCAGCCTTCATGATGAATGGAGCAGTCGAATAAGCTTGCATCTCCTTCAATCGCATGAATAACATCTAAAAAGGAAATTTCCTGTTTGGTTCTAGAGATTTTATAGCCCCCCTTCGCTCCGGGTGTCGACTCGATCAAACCGGCTTTCGCAAGTTTGGTTAATATTTTAGAAAGGTACGTCGGGGAAAGATGTTGCATTTCGGCTAATTCCTGCACTCCCACCAAGCTCTCCCTAGGCTGTAGTATCAAATGCACCATTGTGTGCAGGGCGTAGTTTGTCGCGTTTGAATACTTCATACATATCCTCCTTCCCATTGCGGATATTAAAGACTCATGATATCTCTAATTAGAAATAGATTATCACCATACGTGAAGGAAGTCAACTAATAACAGGTACCAATAACAGGTGCCTGTGCATCGCACAATTCAGAAACAATTTGAAATATTCCTGAATTCAGTGATGCACAGGTACCTTATTCAAATAGGTACCTGTGCATCGCACTTTGTAAGCTTATAGCCTATTATTTATGAAGACGGCGGGAGTCGAACGTGCGTCCAGAGGCCTCCACCACAATCATTCTGCAATGGATGAATCTTCCGGATAATAAAGCTCCTTCCGCAAACAAACGTCCTTATGCCTCAATGTTTCACCCTCAAACCGCAGCCAAATTTCATCATCCGCCATGACACCATGCGTTTTTCGAACAATGCCCCAGCGATTATATGCTTGCATGCCAAGACTTTGGAGTAGTTCGTCGGCATTGGCGCGAGTAGGGGGGAAAGTGCGCCATTTCAACCATTTCTCCAGTTCTTCTGTTGTAATATGCCCCTCCATATTTGGAGAAAACTGTTTATTGAAGTCACTAATATAATTAATGACATATGGTGTTCCGCCATTCGATGGTTTTAAGTCTACATGCGCAATCACTTCATCCATCCACATCACATCAAACTTCATATAATCAATCATCGGGATCACTTCCTTCAAAGAACAGATGCGCAAAACTAGGGTCATTCATTTGCGAAAGAAGTACCAGCTTCGCGCGACCAAAATCGATATCCGTCGTTTCCAGTTGATGTAATAGGTTGGTTTTATTGATAAATGCGGGTCCCTTATAAAGGGCTAGCTGCTTGGAAAAACTCGAATTGAATGGCTTTGCCTTCACTTTTCGTTTTAGTATTGTCAGCGGTTTGCCAGGTAGATAATCTTTTTCATCCGATAATAAGCTAAGTCCATTATCAAAAATCGGTACGATCTTCCAAGACTTTTCAACTGGATAATATAAAAATAGAATATTATTTGTATGCCGATCTTCATTTAAAATAAGTGCATCGAATGCGAGCATTTGGGCAATTTCATCACGGACGTCCAGTCCAGTAAATGCCTCCACGTGCTGCATAATCTTTTCAAATTTTTCATTTGTAGATAAAGCTTTATCATTCAGAATGAAATCGCTTGAGGTGAAATTCGCTTCGAATAAACGTTCAAGCGTGACTTCTTGTAGCTTTCCTCTAAAGTCATACGAATAACAGCCGTTGGATGTTTCGCCGGTGGGTAAAAGGATTTTACAAGGTTTGTAAGTGACATACTGGCCCTTCTCTAATGTTGAGCAAGATAGAATGAGTGATGCAAGTACCTCCGCAAGTCCTTCATACCCCCGTGTGTTTTGTTTAATCCACTTATCACCAACATGCCATTTTGATTGATCCCCTTTGCTTGAGGTGCTGGTAATGCGCACTGCTTCTGCAGGAATCGGTATCATCTCCACATCATTCACATCCCCCATTTAGAATAGGTACCTGTGCATCGCGCGATTCAGAAACATCTCGGAATTATTTCTGATTCAGTGATGCGCAGGTACCTTATTCAATCTGCTTGTTTTTGCTTCCTTTTCAAATACTCCGTACGTATTTTTTCAAGTTGCTGCTTTTTATCAAATTGGGCAGGCTTGTTTTTTTCGTGATACTTTGTCACAGCCGCCTTACCTTTGTTATCCAATTGATATTTCCCCACTTTATTTCACCTACTTTTCTTGTCTTTAATGAGAATTTATTCGATAAATATAAATATAAAATGCCTAATTTCGATGAAGTTTTGAACTAGATATGTTTGCAAATGTTGATATATTTTCTTATACAACACCCAAATAAAGATCTAACGATTCATCTACAGCCTCCGCGACTAGCTGAATGAAATCATCATACTTTTTAGTTGTATGCGCTTTATCTAATGCCTCGTAATAAGCAAGGCGTTTTTCCACCGTGATAATTACAGGTGGATATCCTTCTTTCATGAGCTCCAAATTTAGCAAAAGCCTAGATGTACGCCCGTTTCCATCAATAAAAGGGTGAATACCTACAAAAACTGCATGCAGCATTGCCCCTCGAACAACCGGATGCAAGTGAACTCCCTCAGTTTGATACCAATGTATCAGTTGCTCCATCTTCTCAGGAATAAGTAGTGGAGCTGGTGGAATGTGTTTTGCCCCAGAAATAAAGACTTGCTGATCACGATAAACACCTGCATAGGAATCATCAATCCCTTTTAAGACGAGACGGTGAATATTCTTTATTTGCCATTCAGAAAAGGCCTCTTCTTTTTGGACAATTTCCTCTACATAATGAATTGCATCCCGATGATTAATGACTTCTAAATGCTCTCGTAGCGTCTTTCCACCAACCGTAATGCCTTCCAGTACAACTTTTGTTTCATTGATCGTTAATGTATTGCCTTCTATTGCATTGGAATGATATATCCAATCCAACAACAACTTTTCACGCAAACTATTCACTGTATAGGTCGACAGTGGTCTAAGCGCATCTAACCGCGCTTTATTTTCACTTATTTTATCTAAAATAAGAATCCCCCCAATCTCTTTCAGGTATTTTTGTATGAAAGTAGGGATGTTGTCCAAGAGTCATACTCCTGTTCAACATCCCTACTTTTTAAATATATTAAACGATGACTGTATCTTAAACAGCCTTAAACTATGGAGACGGCGGGAGTCGAACCCGCGTCCAGAGGCTCCAACACTCAAGCATCTACGCGTGTAGATTGTCTATTGGGTTTCGCGCTTCCGTTTGCCGACAATCAGGGCGACTCGGAGGCGCTATCCTGGTAGTCTCTTCCGGCTGCCTCAGGAGGCGGCAGTCGTCGTATCCCACTAATAGGTGAGCCTTACAATGCCACATGGGCGATGGAACTGCAAGGCAGATTCATCAGCTTACGCTGCGAATGCTAGGTTGTTGTTTGTTTTGCCTGTTATTATAGAATGCCGTTTCTGACGGAGCCGAGCCCTCCGACGCGCAACTCAAGCTCAGACCACCCCTGTCGAATCCGTAACGTCCCCGAATGGGAATGTCAGGATCTCCTCGACTTGCGAGGTACTGAACTTAACTTCTGAACCTAGTATACCTCATTTTCGGCCAAATTTCAATACTGCTGTTTGGCTTTGAAGGCGCGCTCCATCTCGCGTTTCGCCTCTTTCTTCTTCAGGTCTTCCCGCTTGTCGTAGTTCTTCTTCCCTTTTCCGATGCCGATCAGCACTTTGGCGAAGCCGTCTTTCAAGTACATCTTCAATGGGACGATCGCCATGCCCGCCTCTTTTGTTTGACCGATCAACGTATTGATCTGCTTTTTATGAAGCAATAGTTTCCTTGAACGGAGCGGATCATGGTTGAACCGGTTTCCTTGATCGTACGGGCTGATGTGCATATTGGAAATCCATGCTTCATTATTGCGGATCCGGACGAACGCATCGCGCAATTGGACTTTCCCATTGCGGATCGATTTGATCTCCGTTCCTTGGAGCACGATGCCCGCTTCGATCGTTTCTTCGATGGCGAAGTCGTGATTCGCCTTTTTATTGACTGCTACGACTTTTCCTTGACCTTTTGCCATCTCGTTACCCCCTCTAGCATGCCGGAGGGTCGTTCACCTCTCCGGCATCATTTTCTCTTTCTTGGCGCTTGCTTTTTGGACTTTTTCGCAAGGCCCTCGTAAAACTTCTTCTTTTTATTGCCCGAACCGCCTGAACCGGATTTCTTCCGATTCCGTCCATTGCCTTCGGACTTTTTGTCGCTGCTGCCGCCACCGCCGCCTCTCTTCTTCGCGTGGATGACAGTCGGCGTCTCTTTCCGCTTGCGGTGGAAAGATTGCTTCATGCCGACGATTTCGAAGTCGATGGCCTGCTCTTCCGGTTTGACGGACACGACGCGCACCGTCACTTCATCCCCGATTCGGAATTGCTTGCCGGTGTGCTCGCCGATCATGATCATTTGTCGATCATCGAATCGGTAATAGTCATCCGTCATATAGCTGACGTGGACGAGCCCTTCAATCGTATTCTCCAATTCGACGAACATGCCGAAGTTTGTCACAGAAGAAATGACGCCTTCGAACTCTTCCCCGATTTTATCTAGCATGTACTGCGCCTTCTTCAACGAGTCTGTATCCCGCTCCGCATCGACTGCCCGGCGTTCCCGGTCGGACGTATGCTGCGCGATTTCCGGCAGCTCCGCACCCCAATGCGTCAGCGTCTGGGACGATATATCTTTTTCGATCAAATACGTGCGGATCAACCGATGGACGATCAAGTCCGGATACCGACGGATCGGTGCTGTGAAATGCGTATAGAAATCCGTGGACAACCCGAAATGCCCCAAACTTTCCTCGAAGTATTTCGCTTGCTGCATCGAGCGTAAGAGCATGGTGGAAATGACCGTCTCTTCCGGCAGCCCTTCAATCGACTCGACGATTTCCTGCAATGCGCGAGGATGGACTGCATTGCCGGTCCCTTTGACGACGATTCCGAAATTCGTCAGGAACTCGAAGAAGCGCTGCAGCTTTTCCTCTTTCGGGTTTTCGTGGATCCGATAGAGGAACGGCACTTGCATCCAGTGGAAATGCTCGGCAATCGTTTCATTCGCCGCCAGCATGAATTCCTCGATGAGGCGCTCGGAAACCGTACGTTCCCGGACGACGACATCGGTCGGCCAGCCGTTTTCATCGACCAAGATCTTGGATTCCTTAAAATCGAAGTCGATCGCCCCCCGATCCATCCGCTTCTGCCTCAGGATTTGGGCCAAGTCCGCCATATCGTTGAGCATCGGCACGATATGTTCGTATTTCGCAGACAGTTCCTCATCTTTTTCCTCGATGATTTCATAAACGTCCGTGTATGTCATTCGTTCATCGGAGCGGATGACGCTTTCGAAAATCTCATGTTCGATCGCTTTTCCGTTCCGGTCAATCGTCATCTTGGCAGTTAACGTTAACCGGTCCACACCAGGGTTCAATGAACAAATGCCGTTCGATAATTTATGCGGCAGCATCGGAATGACGCGGTCGGTCAAATAGACACTCGTGCCGCGTTCATATGCTTCGGCATCCATCGGTGAATTTTCCGTGACATAATAGCTGACGTCCGAAATGTGGACGGATAGCACGTAATTCCCGTTTTCGTCCTTGAACAGCGAGATGGCGTCGTCCAAGTCTTTAGCATCCGCGCCGTCAATTGTGATCGTCAATTCATCACGGACATCGCGCCGTTTGAATAAATCCTTCTCTTGCACCGTATCCGGGATTTTATTCGCCTGGTCGATCACTTCTTGCGGGAATTCGATTTCAATTCCATGCTTGTAGATGATCGACAAAATATCGACGCCCGGGTCGTTTTTATGGCCTAGAATCTGCGTAACCATGCCGGTAGCGGATTTTAGTTCATCCGGCCAATTTGTAATTTCGACAACGACTTTATGGCCGTCCACGGCACCTAGGGAATCGCCTTTGCCTATGAAAATGTCCATCGGCAATTTTTTGTCATCCGGAATGACGAAGCCGAAGCCTTTATTATCCTGATAGGTTCCGACGACCTTGGTCGTGCCCCGTTCCGCGATACGGATGACAGTGCCCTCGCGCCGGTCGCCCGCTTGGCTATTGGAAACCCGGACAAGGACGATATCCCCGTTCATCGCGCCGTTCACCTCATGAGGCGGAATGAAAATATCATCCAGTCCTTCCGTCTCCGGCGCCACGAATCCGAATCCTTTGGCATGGCCGATAAATTTTCCGCGGACGAGATTCATCCGTTCCGGAACGCCGTAGCGGTTCGTGCGGGAACGGACAATCTGGCCTTTTTGCTCCAGGTGGACGAGCATTTTCACCAATTCCTTGAATTCGGCGGCCTGCTCCATTCCCATCAATTCCTGAATTTCTTGAACCGTCAACGGTTTATAGGCATCTTCTCTCATTAAATCCAGCAATCGTTGCTGCAATTCCAATTCAAAACTATCCAATTGCACCCCTCCTTCAATACTATAGCTTGGTCATTTCGTATATGTTTCACACGCTCCAGTCGAGTGATTCCAGAAATTCGAACAGGTCTTCATGTAGCTGTTCCTTTTCAGGGCCGAGTGTGATGACATGGCCGGACTCCTCGTACCATTTGATGCGCTTGTCGACGGATTCGGCATTGTCGTAAATGACATTCGCCGAGTCCGGATCAATCACATCGTCGTGCGTCGCCTGGACGACGAAAAGCGGCGCATAAATATGGTCGACATGGTCCCGGACATCGTAAACCAATTCCCGAAGATCCGCCAAGGAAGGCATGGACTGCTGCGCCAATGCTTCGACTTCCTTTTCGATTTCTTCTTCACTTTTTCCTTCCAATCGCTTATATTCCCGCGCGTATTTCAGCACGCCTTCGTACATGAGATCAGTCGTGCGCATCGACATCGGCGCGCACATCGTGGCAATCCCTTTCACTGGCATGTTATACCCCACTTTCAGGGAAAATACGCCACCCAACGATAGGCCGATGACCGCGATTTCATCATACCCGGCATCTTTCAATTGATTGTAGCCGCGGACGACATCCTGCCACCACTCGTCAGGCCCCGTTTTAATCAATTCCTCCGGCGGGACGCCATGCCCTTTGTAGTGGGGAGCCAAAGATGTATAGTTTTTCCTCTCCAAAAAACGTCCAAACATCCGGACGTCCGCCGAGTTGCCTGTGAACCCGTGAAGCAGCAACACAGCGCGCTTCCCTTTCTCGAAAAAGAACGGTTTCGGTATTGCGAATCTCATTCGATGCGACCTCCTACAAAAAACGCCCGACCATTCGGAAGGTCAGGCGTTTGTCATGTTATTGTCATAATGAAATTTAGAATTTAACGATGGCAATCGCCAATACGAAAAACAAAATGGATAGGACTATGGTGACCCGTTGCAACACGAGGTCCAAGCCACGCGCTTTTTGTTTCCCGAAAAGTTGTTCAGCCCCACCAGAGATGGCTCCTGAAAGACCTGCACTTTTTCCGGATTGCAATAAAACGACTGCGATCAATGCCAAAGCTACCACTACGAGCAGTGTCATCAGTATTGCGTGCATTTTGTTCCACCTCCTGAATCGAACTTCACAATACTTCTATTTTACCAAAACGATGAAGACCTGACAACCTTTTGTGAGATTCGATGGAAAGGGGGTGAATCATTTCGTTGCTGAACCGGATACCCTGGGAGCAAACTCTCACACCCCAGGCGCGAACTGGCACACCGGGACCGGAAACTCTCACACCCCCGTGAAACTGGCATACCCTGGGAGCAAACTCTCACGCCCCGGGCGCGAACTGGCACACCGGGACCGGAAACTCGGACACCTCCGCGAAACTGGCTTACCCTGGGAGCAAACTCTCACGCCCCGGGCGCGAACTGGCACACCGGGACCGGAAACTCGGACACCTCCGCGAAACTGGCTTACCCTGGGAGCAAACTCTCCCACCCCCGGCGCGAACTGACACACCGGCACCGGAAACTCTCACACCCCCGGCGCGAACTGACACACCGGCACCGGAAACTCTCACACCCCCGGCGCGAACTGACACACCGGCACCGGAAACTCTCACACCCCCGGCGCGAACTGACACACCGGCACCGGAAACTCTCACACCCCCGGCGCGAACTGACACACCGGCACCGGAAACTCTCACACCCCCGGCGCGAACTGACACACCGGCACCGGAAACTCTCACACCCCCGGCGCGAACTGACACACCGGCACCGGAAACTCTCACACCCCCGTGAAACTGGCATACCCTGGGAGCAAACTCTCACACCCCCGGGCATGACTGAACACACCTTCCGAGAGATATCCGTCGCTTTCATATAATTATTCGTCACTTCTCCAAACTTATTCTTCACTTTCGAGAATTTAATCGTCATCTCCCGGAGATTTATTCCTGAACAAGAATTTTGTCAGGGCGAATCAAGCGAGTCCTATGCTTCGCCACCCATTTTCTACCCCATATTACGCTCTGCTTGCACTCCAATCCTGTTTTCTTGCACTCCTAACCACTTTGCTTGCACTCCATTACTGTTTGCTTGCACTCTCAGCCGCTTTGCTTGCACCCACTACGTTTCTTGCAGCCCAACACCGTTTGCTTGCACCCCAACACTGTTTGCTTGCACTCCCAGCCGCTTTGCTTGCACTCTACTCCTGTTTGCTTGCAACCCACTACGTTTCTTGCACCCCAACACCGTTTGCTTGCACCCCCAGCCGCTTTTCTTGCACTCCCAACCACGTTGCTTGCACCCCACTACTTTGCTTGCACCCCAACACTGTTTGCTTGCACTCCCAGCCGCTTTGCTTACACTCCACTCCTGTTTGCTTGCACTCCACTGCGTTTCTTGCACCCCAACACCGTTTGCTTGCACTCCACTACCATTTGCTTGCACTCTCAGCCGCTTTGCTTGCACCACCAGCCGCCTTGCTTGCACTCCCCACCACGTTCCTTGCACTCCGCCACCATTCCCTTGCATCCAACCCACCCATGCTTGCAAACCATGACTCCCAGCCCATAAAAAAGCCCACCGAAGTGGACTTTTTCAACTTAATTATTTCTTCAAGTTATAGAACGATTTGATGCCCAAGTATTGTGCGGTTTCGTCCAATTGGTCTTCGATGCGGAGCAATTGGTTGTATTTCGCGACGCGGTCTGTGCGGGAAGGGGCACCGGTTTTGATTTGGCCCGCATTTGTTGCGACTGCGATGTCTGCGATTGTCGTGTCTTCGGATTCGCCGCTGCGGTGGGAGATGACTGCTGTGTAGCCCGCGCGTTTCGCCATTTCGATTGCGTCGAACGTTTCGGTCAGCGTACCGATCTGGTTCACTTTGATCAAGATCGAGTTGCCGACGCCTTCTTCGATGCCGCGAGCGAGTTTTTCCGTGTTCGTTACAAACAGGTCGTCCCCGACAAGCTGGACCTTGCTGCCAATGCGTTCTGTCAGCATTTTATGGCCCGCCCAGTCGTTTTCGTCCAAGCCGTCTTCAATCGAGATGATCGGATATTTATTGCAAAGCTCTTCATACCAGTTGACCATTTCTTCAGATGTGCGTACGATGCCTTCGCCTGCAAGATTGTAGTTGCCTTCCTCTTTGTTATAGAACTCCGAAGATGCGACGTCCATTGCCAAGACGACTTCTTCGCCTGGCTTGTAGCCTGCTTTTTCGATCGCTTCCAAAATTGTAGAAAGGGCTTCTTCGTTCGAAGACAAATTCGGTGCGAATCCGCCTTCATCGCCAACCGCCGTGTTCAATCCTTTTGATTGCAAAACTGCCTTCAGGCTATGGAAGATTTCGGTACCCATGCGAAGTCCGTGACGGAAAGTTTCCGCGCCGACCGGCATGATCATGAACTCTTGGATGTCGACGTTGTTGTCGGCATGCTCGCCGCCGTTCAAAATATTCATCATCGGCACCGGCAACTGCTTCGCATTGACGCCGCCCAAGTATTGATACAACGGCAAGTCCAGATAATCCGCCGCTGCATGTGCGACCGCCATGGACACACCCAGGATTGCGTTCGCGCCCAATTTCCCTTTGTTCGCAGTGCCGTCCAGTTCAATCAACGCTTTGTCGATTGACACTTGATCCAAAACGGAATAGACATCTTCCAGCTCTTCTGCAATGACGTCATTCACGTGCTCAACAGCTTTCAAGACACCTTTTCCAAGATAACGATCTTGGTCGCCGTCGCGTAATTCGACCGCTTCGTATTCTCCTGTGGACGCGCCGGACGGAACGATCGCTCGTCCGAATGCACCGCTTTCCGTGATGACTTCCACTTCTACTGTCGGATTTCCGCGTGAATCCAGTACTTCTCTAGCTTGGATCATTGTAATGATTGGCATGTCATTTATCCCCTTTTAAAATAATGGTGTACCGGTCATTTCTTCCGGTTGCTCAATATCCAATAATTTCAGCATCGTCGGCGCCAGATCGGCCAAGATGCCTTCCCGCAACTCGATATCCGGTTTCGTCACAATGACAGGCACCGGATTGGTCGTATGCGCCGTCATCGGTGCGCCGTCTTGCGTCGTCACTTCGTCCGCATTTCCATGGTCGGCTGTCACGATGGCCGTTCCGCCTTTTGCAAGCAGCGCATCGATGATTTTGCCGAGGCATTCATCGACGGTTTCGACCGCCTTGATCGTCGGTTCGAGCATGCCGCTATGGCCGACCATATCCGGGTTGGCGAAGTTCAGGATGATAGCGTCATAGCGATTGGCCGCAATCCCATCCAGCAATGCGTCCGTCACTTCATAAGCGCTCATTTCCGGCTTCAAGTCATATGTCGCCACTTTTGGTGAATTAATCAAAAGCCGCTCTTCCCCTTCGAAATTATCCTCTCTGCCGCCGCTCATGAAGAACGTGACGTGTGGATATTTCTCCGTCTCCGCGATGCGCAATTGCCGCAAGCCGTTTTTCGCAAGGACTTCCCCGATTGTATTATCGAGGTTTTCATTGTTGAATACGACGTTCGCGACCACTTCATCACTATAATGTGTGAAACTGACGAATTTCAAGTCTTCCAATTTCTTCGTTTCGAATTCGGCAAATGCCGGATCGGTGAATGCGCGGGAAAGCTGTATCGCCCGGTCCGGACGGAAATTGAAGAACACGACCGCGTCCCCGCTTTCCACCTTGGCCACCGGCTCTCCCAGCTCCTCGATCACGAACGGCATGACGAACTCATCATGGAGTTCCCGCTCGTACGAAGCAAGGACACCGGCCGACGGAGTCGCTGCTGTTTGGGCAACGCCATCCACGATAGCACGATATGCCTTTTCGACCCGGTCCCACCGCTTGTCCCGATCCATCGCGTAATACCGTCCGGAGACGGAAGCGAACTTGCCGACCTCCAGCTCTTTCATTACGGACTCGGTCTTTTCGATATAATCCAGAGCTGTTTGCGGACCGACATCCCGGCCGTCGAGGAACCCATGGATATAAACTTTTTCAATGCCGTTCAACTTCGCCAGCCGCAGCAATGCAAAAAGATGCTCATAATGGCTATGTACGCCGCCATCGGAAAGAAGGCCCATTAAATGAAGTGCCGAGCCTCGCTCTTTGACATGTGCAACGGCGTCCAGCAGCGCTTCTTTATTAAAAAAGTCAGCTTCCCGGATTGACTTGTTGATGCGTGTGAGGCTCTGGTACACGATCCGTCCTGCGCCGATATTCAAATGGCCGACCTCGGAATTCCCCATTTGTCCATCGGGAAGGCCCACCGCTTCGCCGGAAGCCGTCAGCGTCGTGTGAGGATAATTATTCCACAAAATGTCGAAGTTCGGCTTGTTCGCCTGCGCGACTGCATTGCCGAAGTTCTCATCACGCAACCCGAAGCCATCCAGAATGATTAACGCGACAGGTCCCGTCTTACCCATTTCCGCCGACCTCCATTAGTTTCAAAAATGAGGCAGGATCCAAGCTCGCCCCACCTACCAATGCCCCGTCGATATGTTCCATCGATAGCAATTCGCCGATGTTCTCCGGCTTGACGCTGCCGCCGTATTGGATACGGATCTGATCCGCAACGCTTTCTCCGTACATTTCTCGGATCGTGCTGCGAATCGTGCTGCACACTTCATTGGCGTCTTGAGCCGTTGCTGTTTTCCCTGTACCGATTGCCCAGATCGGTTCATAGGCGATGACCGCCTTTGCAGCGGACTGCGCATCGAGGCCCTTGAACGCTTTTACCACTTGGTCTGCCACCAATTGTGCCGTCTGGCCGGCCTCGCGCTGCTCAAGTGATTCTCCGACACAAACGATCGGTGTCAATCCGTTTTCGAATGCCGAAAGGACTTTCCGGTTCACGGAACTGTCGGTTTCATTAAAATACTGGCGGCGCTCCGAATGGCCGAGGATGACATAGCGCACCCCGACGCTCGCCAGCATCGCCGGGCTCACTTCCCCGGTGAACGCTCCCTCTTTCTCTTCGTGCATCGTCTGGGCACCGATGGCCAATGGAGATGCCAAGGTCAATCGCGACAGGTCCTCCAGGTAGAGGGATGGCGGACAAACGACCGCATCCACGCGATCCGATTCTTGGAGACTCCCGATCACTTCCCGAATAAAGCTTTTCGCTTCCTCACTCGTCTTATACATTTTCCAATTTCCCGCAATGATCCGTTTTCGCAAATCAGCACCTCCATTCATTGATCCTGTAATGCTACTACTCCAGGGAGTTCCTTCCCTTCCATGAATTCCAACGAAGCTCCGCCGCCCGTCGATACATGGTCCATCCGATCCGCCAAGTCGAATTTCTCGACAGCCGCTGCGGAGTCTCCACCGCCGATGATTGTGTAGGCCTCTGTTTCAGCCATCGCTTCCGCCACTTGTTTCGTGCCGTTTGAAAACGGCTCCATTTCAAAGACGCCCATCGGTCCATTCCAGATCGCGAACTTCGAATTCCGGATGACGTCTGCGTACAATTTCGCCGTTTCCGGTCCGATATCCAGCCCCATCCATCCTTCCGGGATCGCGTCTATTGTAACAGGTTGCGTTTTCGCTTCGTCGGAAAACGAGTCCGCCACGACCGCATCGATCGGCAAGTACAGATTGACATCTTTCTCCTTCGCTTTTTCAATGAAGGATTTGGCCAGTTCGATTTTGTCCTCTTCCACGAGCGAATTGCCTGTTTCATATCCTTGCGCTTTTGTAAATGTATAGGAAAGACCGCCTCCGATAAGAAGATTGTCTGCAATGTCCAATAGATTATCGATCACGCCGATTTTATCTTTCACTTTCGCGCCGCCAACGATCGCCGTGAATGGGCGGTCCGGGTTGGATAACGCCTTGCCGAGAACGTCCAGCTCCGTTTCGAGCAGGAATCCTAGCACGCCCGGTATGTAATTTGCTATGCCTGCTGTGGAGGCATGAGCACGGTGAGCAGTCCCGAATGCATCATTGACGAATACGTCCGCCAGTTTTGCGAATTCTTTCGCAAGTGCAGGATCATTTTTCTCTTCGCCTTCATTGAACCGCACATTTTCCAACAGGACAATCTCGCCGTTTTCCATCGAAGCGATCGCTTCTTCCACTGCTGTTCCGACGGATTCCTTGAGAATCTTCACCGGTTTCCCGAGCAGTTCCGCAAGTTTATTGCCCGCTGGTGCCAGGCGCATCTCTTCGACGACTTGTCCTTTCGGCCGGCCGAGATGACTCGCCAAGATGACTTTCGCTCCGTTTTCCACCATGTATTCAATCGTCGGGATTGCAGCCCGGATCCGGGTATCATCGGTCACTTCGCCATTCTCCATCGGTACATTGAAATCGACACGGCAAAATACACGTTGCCCTTCCAGCTGCATATCTTTCATCGTCTTTTTAGACATCATGAAAAATGCCCACCTCCAAGATTAATTAAAAAGAAGGACCGGGGTATCCCCGCTCCTCTTACCCATCTACTCATTATAAGCGGTTCCCGTTAGAATGGCTATGTTTATCTTCATTCACCGGATCCCTTTGCTTGCAATCAACAAAGCCAGATCGACACATCGGGCAGCGTAGGCGGATTCGTTGTCGTACCAACAGACGACTTTGATGAGATTTTCCTGCAGCACCATGGTCGATAAACCGTCCACCGTCGATGAAAAAGTATTGCCATTATAATCTTTGGAGACTAAGGGCAAATCCGTGTATGACAGGATGCCTTTCATTTCATTTTCCGCCGCTTGCTGTAAAGCGCCATTGACTTCCTCCACCGAAGCATTTTTGTCCAATTCCACGACAAAGTCGACGAGCGATACATTCGACGTCGGCACCCGGACGGCCATTCCATCCAACTTCCCTTTCAGTTCAGGGAGCACCTTCGCGACCGAGGCAGCGGCACCCGTTGTCGTCGGAATGATCGATTCGGCGGCGGCCCGGGCACGGCGATAATCGGAATGGGGCAAATCCAAAATCCGCTGGTCATTCGTGTAAGAGTGGACCGTCGTCATGAAGCCGCGGCGGATGCCGAACTGTTCGTGGAGCACCTTCGCGACCGGGGCAAGACAGTTCGTCGTACAGGACGCATTGGAGACGAGATCATCGTTGCCGGGAACGTACGTCTCTTCATTGACCCCGAGGACGAGGGTGGTGATGTCCCCTTTCGCTGGTGCCGATAACAGGACCTTCTTCGCACCGGCCTCCAAATGTTTGCTCAGCCCTTCCCGATTACGGAACACTCCGGTGGATTCGATGACGAGATCGATGCCAAGGTCTTTCCACGGCAGCCGGGACGGATCCCGCTCGGCGAACACGCGGATCTTCTTTCCGTTGACAATCAATGCATCTTCATCGGACTCCACATCCGCCTCGAATATTCCGTGGACGGAATCGTATTTCAGTAAATGGGCGAGCATCGCGGCATCCGTCAAATCGTTCACTGCGACCAGTTCGATGTCCTCTCGGCGCTTCACCACTTCACGCAACACCAGGCGGCCGATCCGCCCAAATCCGTTGATGGCCATTTTCAAAGTCATGCCAATCCCTCCTCACTTCTTTCTTTTATAACTACCCGTAGTTTCGTGTACTTATGTATTGGAAATGAAGATTTGGGAGCGGAGGCATGGGTGATGTGGGGATGTGGGTGTCGCAGGGTAATGGGCGCGGGACGCGAGTTATGGGCGCGGCGGAATGGCGTTTGAGCGCGAAACCGAGTTATGGGCGCGGCAGGACGCGGTTTGAGCGCCAAACCCGAGTTATGAGCGCGACGGGACGCGGTTTGAGCGCCAAACCCAAGTTATGGGCGCAGCGGAACGGAATATGAGCGCGAAACCCAAGTTATGGGCGCGCGGGACCGAATATGAGCGCCAAACCCAAGTTATGAGCGCGGCGGGACGGAATATGAGCGCGGAAACCGAGTTATGAGCGCGTGGGACCGAATATGAGCGCGAAACCCAAGTTATGAGCGCACGGAACGGAATATGAGCGCCAAACCCGAGTTATGGGCGCGGCGGAATGGCGTTTGAGCGCGGAAACCGAGTTATGGGCGCGGCGGAACGGAATATGAGCGCGAAACCCAAGTTATGGGCGCAGCGGAACGGAATATGAGCGCCAAACCCAAGTTATGGGCGCGGCGGGACGCGGTTTGAGCGCGAAACCCGAGTTATGGGCGCAGCGGACGGAATATGAGCGCCAAACCCAAGTTATGAGCGCGGCGGAATGGCGTTTGAGCGCGAAACCGAGTTATGAGCGCGTGGGACCGAATATGAGCGCGAAACCCAAGTTATGAGCGCGCGGAACGGAATATGAGCGCGAAACCCAAGTTATGGGCGCGGCGGGACGGGATATGAGCGCCAAACCCAAGTTATGAGCGCGGCGGGACGGGATATGAGCGCCAAACCCAAGTTATGGGCGCGCGGAACGGATTATGAGCGCCAAACCCGAGTTATGGGCGCAGCGGGACGGAATATGAGCGCGAAACCCAAGTTATGGGCACGCAGGGGCGCAAATTAAAAACTCGAGTGCAATCTCTTCATTCAAACAACCCAATGATATCCATATAACCGATGGAGCCGTACAGGGCCACTTGCCCGTCGATTTCAATTACCGGGATCATGAGCATATACTTCTCGTGGGTGGCATCGTCCTGTTCGATATCGACTTCCGTCCACGTAAAGGGGTAATCGTCTTGCGCCAATTGCAGCATCCGCTTCGCTTCCTCGCAAAGCGGGCAGCCTGCTCTCGTGTAAAATGTCAACTGCATAGGATACACCTCATTCGGTTTGGTT
This sequence comes from Bacillus sp. OxB-1, assembly GCF_000829195.1. Taxonomy (GTDB): domain Bacteria; phylum Bacillota; class Bacilli; order Bacillales_A; family Planococcaceae; genus Sporosarcina. Next base: position 156,207 of record NZ_AP013294.1, read on the forward strand.
CCCTTAGTATAATCAAAAAAAGAATGGCACGCACGCATGCCATTCCTAGGATCACCAGCTTCGGCCGCCTCCGCCTCCACCGCCGGAACCACCTCCGCCGAATCCGCCAAACCCTCCTCCGCCGCCAGAGCCGCCGCCTCCGAAGAAGCCACCGCTACCGCCGCCTCCACCGCCGAAAGAACCTGGGAAGAAGACTGGCCCGCCGCTCCGGCGTCCACCGGAACCGCCCGAACCACCGCCGCCTCGTCCTCCCATGAGACTGAATACAATAATTAAAACAATGATGATGGTGAACAACGGAAAACCACCGTCGGATGAATCATATTCACCAGCCACGGTGTTCACGGGCAAGGAGGCGCCGTCCAATCCGTACTCGGCCGCAATCTCGTTGTAATATGCCTTATACGCATTGACGATTGCCTGGTCCGGCTGCTCTTCATTCAAAAACGGGACGGCCACTTCATCCATGATCCGTGTCACTTTTCCATCCGGCAAAGCCCCTTCCAGTCCGTAGCCGACCGACAGTTCGAAGTGGCGCTTGCCTGCTGAATTCTTTTGCGTCGTCACGACCAATAACGCACCGTTGTTCAGCTTTTTATCCCCTAATTGGAATTCCCGCAACTTCTTCACTGCATATTCCTCAACCGGTTCGTCCCCGATGCTCGGAAGCGTCAACACGGCGAGCTCCGCGGACGTCGCTTCATATAACCGGATTCCGTATTGTTCGAGTTCCGCTTCCTGTTGCGGCGTTAAAATATCCGCTTCGTCTTGGATCACCGGGACATTCGCTGCGGACGCCAGCCCGGGCAAGACGGTTATACTGAGCAGACACGCCGCAAGAAAGAGGCGAATGGCCCGATGAATCACTTGTTGTCATCCCCGAAATCGACTTCCGGGGCATCTTTCGCACCCGCGTCCGCTGGGTAATACTCTTTTTCATCGAATCCGAAAATGGAAGCGACCAATTTCCCCGGGAACCGTTTCACTTGCCGATTATACGACGATACGACATTATTGTAGTCCATCCGTGCGACTGTGAGCCGGTTTTCCGTTCCGGCCAACTCATCCATGAGCTGGGTAAACTGCCGATCGGCTTTCAGTTCCGGATAATTTTCCACCACGACGAGCAGTCGGCTCAAAGCGCCCGAAAGTTCATTATCCGCCGCTACCTCTTCATCCCGGCTATTGGCGCCGGCAAGCCGGGAACGGGCCTCTGCAATATCAGTCAGAACCTCATTTTCATGACTCGCATACCCTTTGACTGTATTCACCAAGTTCGGAATCAAATCAAGCCGCCGCTGCAATTGGTTATCGACTTGCGCGTTCGCTTGATCTACGTCTTCCTCCAAGTTGACGAATTTGTTATAACTTGGCACGAATACGATCGCGAGCACGACCAAAATGATGCCAACCGTCAAAAGCGGTCCTACCAATTTCCTCATTTCACCACTCCTCACTACTGTATGATATTAATTTACCGCTAATCCAATGCTTTAAAACTTCTCCTCACCTACTATATACTGTCATTGAAGTCGATCGGTTTCATTTATTTTTAGTCGGCGGATGTCACGGATTTTGATTAGTAAAAAACCGATCTCATCAGCTGAGATCGGCGTCTGTTTTCTTACTTTTCGTTGTCTGTCAGTTTCATATCGCTGCGTGTGATGATATGATCGATGAGTCCATATTCTTTGGCACGTTCGGCAGTCATGAAGTTGTCGCGGTCCGTGTCGCGTGCAATCACTTCGACCGGTTGGCCCGTGCGCTCGGAAAGGATCGTGTTCAATTTTTCACGCAGGAACAAGATGCGTTTTGCGGCGATTTCGATTTCCGTCGCCTGCCCTTGAGCACCGCCGAGTGGTTGGTGGATCATGACTTCCGCGTTCGGCAACGCATACCGTTTCCCTTTCGTTCCGGCTGTGAGGAGGAAGGATCCCATGGACGCCGCCATCCCGATACAAATCGTCTGGATGTCCGGTTTGATGAACTGCATCGTGTCATAGATCGCCATTCCGGCTGTGATGCTTCCGCCCGGGCTGTTGATGTAGATGGACACGTCTTTTTCAGGATCTTCCGCTTCCAGGAAGAGAAGTTGCGCTACAATGGAGTTCGCCACATTATCGTCGATGGCGCTCCCCAACATGATGATCCGGTCTTTTAATAAGCGGGAATAAATATCGTAAGCTCGTTCTCCCCGGTTCGTCTGCTCGATTACTGTAGGTATTAGATTCATTTCATTTCCTCCTTCAAGTCGAATAAGTGTCGGTCTGCTGAAACGAGTACCGTTTCAACTGTACCCCCATCATACCCAGTATGGTCAACTAAGGTCAAATATAATGCCTTATGAAAGCTATGGGAACTTTCTCAAAGAAACAGTTGCAATCTCGTCGCGGCAGTTGTATAATAAGATTTGTCCGCTACGAAGAGTAGCACTGATATGCCCTCGTGGTGCAATGGATAGCACGCAAGATTCCGGTTCTTGAAATGTGGGTTCGACTCCTGCCGAGGGCGTTTTATAGTTTTCTTTGAAAATCCACGTTGGTGGATTTTTTTATTTTCCCCATTTTCTTCGACCAGCTCTTTATTTCGGCATATGTATTCTAGAATCCTCTTTTCCGACCGACTTCTTTGTTAGTATAGCCTATCCTCCTTACGCTAAACTTCCTGAAACTTTTTTCACCCCCTTCCCTTTTGCTGAATCTTTTGCTATTGTTGAGACGTCAACACAATTACATACACATTTGACCATTAGGGGAATCCTTGAAAAGGACTGAGAGACGAGTGCAACTCCGATACCCTTATTACCTGAACAGGTTCGGACCTGCGGAGGGAAGTGGATTGTTTTGGTGCATCTTTGTCCTTATAGATGATTTCGAGACCACTTATCTTTCCAGGTAGGTGGTCTTTTTGTTTGCGTAAAAGAGGTGAAAGTTTGAAACTGATTGCGGTCACCAATGATCGCCTCCCGGATCATAGACTGGCGGACGTCCTGCTGGCAATCCAGCCTTCCGTCGATGCAGTTATTTTACGTGAAAAATCAAAAACCGATCGGGAGATGATCCGGCTGATCGATCATCTGGTCGAATCCGGATTCGAGCGGCAGAAGCTGATTGTCCACGGACGCGCCGATATCGCTCTTGCTTGCGGGATTGAGCGTGTGCAACTACCGGGCCACGGGATTCCGCCTGCTTTGATTAGAAACAAGATATCCGGGCTTTCCCTCGGCAAGTCCGTCCATTCGTACAATGAAGCGATTTCAGCCAGTGAGGATGGTGTGGATTGGGTTCTGTACGGCCATCTGTTTGACACCCGCTCAAAGGAAGGGCTGCCGGCCCGCGGCACTGCGGAACTGAGCAAAATCATTGCCGATCTGCCGATACCAACCTATGCAATCGGCGGAATCCAGCCTAGCCATCTTAAGGAGTTGGACCGGTTAGGCGTCGCGGGGGTCGCCATCATGTCTTCTATTTTCGACAGCGACCAACCGGGGCAAGCCATCCGCAAGTACCGTCGGGAACTTGAATAAGCGAGGAATTGAGGAGGCGTTCTGAATTGAAGAGGATCGATGTGAACGGGGTGGAGCGGACGATTCCGAAAGAGGTCGGGGACGTCCATCAGCTGCTGCACCACCTCGGACTGGAAAACCGTATTTTAATTGTGGAATTGAACAGGCAGATTTTGAATAAAGACGCGTATGATCATCCGATCCGGGACAAGGATCAGATTGAAATCATTCATTTCGTAGGAGGCGGCTAAGCATGTTGAAGATTGGAAATAAAACTTTCAAATCCCGCTTATTGCTCGGGACTGGAAAATATCCTTCATTTGAAATCCAGAAGGAAGCGGTACGTATATCGGAGGCGGAAATCCTCACATTTGCGGTTCGGCGGATGAATATTTTTGAACCTTCGCAACCGAATTTCCTGGAACAGCTCGATTTGTCGAAGTATACGCTCCTCCCGAATACCGCGGGGGCAAAAACGGCAGAGGAAGCGGTGCGCATCGCCCAGCTGGCGAAAGCTTCAGGGCTCTGCGACATGGTGAAAGTCGAAATTATCGGCTGTGATCGTTCGCTGTTGCCGGATCCGGTTGAAACGTTGCGGGCGACTGAAATGCTGTTGGAGGAAGGTTTCATCGTATTGCCTTACACTTCGGATGATGTCGTCCTGGCAAGACGGCTAGGTGAAATGGGAGTGCATGCCATTATGCCGGGCGGCGCACCGATCGGTTCGGGACGAGGCATCCTCAATCCATTGAATGTATCATTCATTATCGAGCAGGCGAAGGTGCCTGTCATTATTGATGCAGGCGTCGGTTCTCCGAAAGATGCGGCATTCGCCATGGAATTGGGCGCGGATGGCGTCCTGTTGAACACGGCGGTGTCTGCCGCCCAAGATCCGGTCAAGATGGCGGAGGCGATGAAACTGGCAATCGAAGCGGGACGGTTGGGCTTCGAGGCGGGACGGATGCCGGAGCGCGATTACGCCGTGGCCAGCAGTCCGATGGAAGGGCTCTTGCCAAATTGAACGGGAAATATTCGCGCCAGGAACTTTTCGCTCCGATCGGCGAGGAAGGCCAGCGGAAAATCCGGAAGGCCAAAGTGTTCGTCATGGGGGCCGGCGCACTCGGCTCCTCCAGCGCTGAAATGCTGGTCCGGGCGGGGGTCGGTACGTTGACCATCGTCGATCGGGACATAATCGAGTGGACGAACCTCCATCGCCAGCAACTCTATACCGAGCAAGATGTCATCGACCAGCTGCCGAAAGCGGTGGCCGCTGAAAAACGGTTGTCCGCCATCAACGGAGACGTGCAAATCGAAGGGATCGTGGCGGACGTCACACCTGAAAATGCCGAAGACTTGATTGCGGGCCATGATATAGTCATCGATGGCACGGACAACATCGAGATCCGCCTGCTTCTCAACGATGCGGCGATGAAAGCGGGGATTCCGTATTTCATGGGTGCCTGTGTCGGCAGTTACGGATTATCTTTCCCGATCGGCTTGGAGGATGGCCAGCCTTGTCTCCATTGCCTGCTGGACACATTGCCCTCGCAAATGATGACCTGTGATACGGTCGGCGTCATCAGCCCGGTTGTCGTCACGACCGCGGCCCGGCAAGTGGCGGATGTCCTGAAATATTTGACCGGCGCTTCATTCACACCGAGACTGGAATCGGCTGATCTGTGGACCGGGGAGCGCTCGACGATTGATGTCCGAGCATTGAAAAAGCCGGATTGCCCCAGTTGTTCGGTGCAAAGAACGTATCCTTTTCTGGACAAGAAGTCATCCATCCGAACGGCGGTCCTCTGCGGGCGAGACACTGTCCAACTGACCTATCCGGCAAGCCGGCCCTTTGAACTGCAAGCCATCGCGGAATCCCTCGCAGGAACCGTCAAGGACCTGAAACGCAACCCCCACCTGGCCGTCTGCCGGTTTGACGGCCACCGGATCGTCCTGTTTCGCGACGGGCGCATCCTGATTCACGGAACGAAAGATATCCCGACCGCCAAGCGGATTGTTACTTCGTTATTGGGTTGACGGATTGAGGAGAGATCAAGTGAAAGGAATATCCTTTTACTTGATTTTTTAATTTTATGAGTGAGTCGCTACGACTTATGAGCGCAGCGCCATGACTTTTGAGCGCGACGCCACGACCTTTGAGCGCAGCGCCACGACTTATGAGCGCAACGCCACGACTTTTGAGCGCAGCACCGTGACTTTTGAGCGCAGCGCCACGACCTTTGAGCGCGACGCCATGACTTATGAGCGCGGCGCCATGACTTTTGAGCGCGACGCATGGATTATGGGCGCGGCGCCATGATTTTTGAACGCAGCGCCGTGACTTTTGAGCGCGAAACCACGACTATTGAGCGCGACTCCGTGACTTATGGGCGCGGAACCATGACTTATGGGCGCGGCAGCGTGACTTTTGAGCGCAGCGCCACGACCTTTGAGCGCGGCGCCACGACTTTTGAGCGCAGCGCCGTGACTTTTGAGCGCAGCGCCACGACCTTTGAGCGCGACGCATGGATTATGAGCGCGGCGCCATGACTTTTGAGCGCAGCGCCACGACTTATGGGCGCGGCGACGTGACTTATGAGCACAGCGCCATGACTTATGGGCGCGGCACCGTGACTTTTGAGCGCAGCGCCATGACTTATGGGCGCGGCGCTATGGGGGCTTAACAAGATTGCAGAACAGAAGTAATCCGACCAAAACAAAAACCGTTCCATAGTTAGCAACAACGGTAACGGTTTCGGTTTCTTTTAGTTTTCATTTTCCACGAGGGCGACGAGGGCATCCAATGCCTGTTCCTCGTCGACTCCTTCGGCAATCAACGTAATTGTCGTATTGCGGGCGATGGCGAGGCTCATGATTCCCATGATACTCTTTGCATTCACCTGACGCTCTTCCTTCTTCAGAAAGATATCGGATATGTAGCGATTCGCCTCTTGCACAAATTGGGCCGCTTGCCGCGCCTGCAATCCCGTTTTCATTTTCACTTCAACTGTCCGTTCCGCCATAACTTGACCAACTCCTCTCATTTTTGACAGCTTTTCCCCACTTCACTCCGGTGCATGCCGCGATAAGGTCCGCCGGCTGACTAAAGCAATGCGTTTCCGGGTCGAATTATACGCTGCCAATTCCCCCGTTCCGGAGATTTTCCGCAATTTCTTCAATTTTCCGCAGCCGGTGGTTGACACCGGATTTGCTCACTTTTCCTCCGGATACCAATTCGCCTAATTCTTTCAGCGTAATATCTTGATTTTCCACGCGAAGCCGGGCGATTTCTTGCAGACGGTCGGGCAACTGATCCAAGCCGATCGTATTTTGGATGAACTTGATATTCTCCACTTGCCGCTGGGCCGCCCCGATCGTCTTGTTCAAATTGGCCGTTTCGCAATTGACGAGCCGATTGACGCTATTCCGCATATCCCGAACAATGCGGACATCCTCGAATTTCATCAATGAGACATGGGCCCCTACGATGCTGAGGAAATCCGATATTTTCTCGGCTTCCTTCAAGTAGGCGATATACCCTTTTTTCCGCTCGATCGACTTTGCATTTAAATGGAACTTGTTCATTAATTCGACAAGCGATTCGCTATGCTCTTTGTAAATCGATGAAATCTCAAGATGGTACGAAGAGGTCTCGGGATTATTGATCGAGCCCCCCGCCAAAAAGGCGCCTCGTAAATAGGCACGCTGGCAGCATTTCTTTTGAATCAAGGATTTCGGGATTTCATTTTCAAATTGAAACGTCCCTTTTACGATCTGCAAGTCTTCAAGCAGCGATTTTGCCCCATCCCGGACCCGGCAAATATACACATTATTCTTTTTCAACCGCATTTTTTTCCGGACGAGCAACTCGACTTTATAAGGATATAATCTTCTCAAATTCGTGTAAAGTCTTCTTGCAATCGCAGCGTTCTCCGTCTGGACATCCAGGCTCAACTGCTTATTGGAAAATGACAACGCCCCGTTCATCCGGATGAAGGCGGCCACTTCCGATTTCACACAGCAATCATCCGATTCAATCTGTGTCAGTTCTTTTTTCACTTCTGAAGCAAAAGACATGATGCTCCCCCCTTCCCGGCGATAATCACGTCTAATCCGATTCTATCCCGTTTTCTCTATATATTCCATCAGCCAATCGGCCACTTTGTCTGAGTCATGGAAAACACTCTCTCCCTTGACAACCGCTATATCTTTGATCACAATGTCTGGCACCAGCTTTCGAAGAACTTCCAAATCAATTTCGACAGGCCAAGAGGCTTCCCCTTTCACTTGCTTCGAAAAATCCAAACCATTCAGCAAGATGGTGTCGATAAACGGCTGCCCCGTATGGGCGTATAAGGCCTGCACGTGCTCGGAAGCCGTATAGCGGTACGTTTCGCCCGCCTGGGTGCTCAGATTGCTAATATACACCTTTTTAGCATTGGATGACAAGACTGCGTCCCGGATCGCCTGGACGAGCAATGTCGGCAAGATGCTCGTATACAGACTGCCCGGTCCGACGACGATCAAATCCGCTGCTTGAATCATCTCAAGTGTCTTGTTCAATGGCGCCACTTCCTGGGGTGATAGGTACACCTTCCTTATTTTACGGCCATACACCGGGATTTTAGACTCGCCCGTCACAATTGTGCCATCCTCCAGTTCGGCATGCAAGGTAATCCTCTGATTGGCTGCGGGAAGCACCCTTCCTTTAATATTCAGCACCCGGCTCATTTTCTCGACGGCACTGGCAAAATCCCCTGTGATATCGGTAAGCGCGGCTAACATCAAGTTTCCAAGCGAATGTCCTTTCAACCCTTCCGCCGTTTGGAAGCGGTACTGGAACATTTGCTCAATGAGTGGCTCCACATCGGAAAGCGCTGCCATCACATTCCGGATATCCCCGGGCGGCGGAATGTCATATTGGTCCAATAATCTGCCGGAGCTGCCTCCGTCATCCGCCACAGTCACGACCGCAGTCAGATCGACGGGATGGCGTTTCAGGCCGCGGAGCAATGTCGATAATCCGGTTCCGCCTCCGAATACGACAATCCTTTTCCCGATACCAGTTGGGAACATGGCGTCAATCCTTTCTCTTTTCTATATCGCGATGCGTGATGAGGGTACGATATTCATTTTCGTAGCGTCCGCCGAAGTATTGCGCGAGGGTCACCGACCGATGTTGGCCGCCTGTACAGCCGAATGCAATGACCACTTGCGATTTCCCTTCATTCTTATATTGTGGAATTAAAAACTTGAACAGATCGGACAGCTTCTCAATGAGCATCTGGGTATCCCCCCATTTCAGGACATAGTCCGACACCTCTTTTTCCAGACCGGTTTTCGGCTTCAACTCTTGGATATAGAAAGGATTGGGCAAGAATCGCACATCAAAGACGACGTCCGCATCGATCGGCATCCCATGCTTGAATCCAAAGGAAATGAAGTTCACCGTAAAGCCCGGTTCGCCTTTCTTGGAGAACTCCGAAATAATCTTCTCCCGCAACTCTCTCGGTTTCAATGTGGACGTATTATAAATTGACCGGGCCCGGCCTTTCATCTCGGATAATAAAAGCCGCTCTTTCCGGATGCCTTCGAGCGGGAGCCCGCCTTCCGACAGCGGGTGGGATCGCCTCGTCTCTTTGTAGCGCCGGACGAGCGTTTCATCGTCGGCGTCCAAAAACAGGATTTGGGAGGAGACGCCTTCCATCAGCAGCAGCTCATCCAATGCGCCGATGAGGGAGTCGAACAGGTCACCGCCCCGCGTGTCCATGACCGCCGCAATCCGGCGCATCCGGTTTTCCGATTTCATCATCAAATCCAGAAATGTCACCAGCAACTCAGGCGGCAAATTATCGATGCAATAAAACCCAAGATCTTCAAAACTCTGCATCGCTACCGTCTTCCCGGCGCCCGACATCCCCGTAATGATCACCAATTCCATCTCGCTTTGCGGCATTTCATTTTCCGTCATTCTGTACCCTCCACTGATTTCTGCATTCTTTCGTTCAGTAATTCAAATTGCTCGGTATAATGGAACGTACCATATTGCATTCCTTGTTCCGACACTGCAAACAGGAGATTCGTCCGGTCCCCTTCCGCCATCGGCAACGTCCGCAGACTCTCCACCGGATGCCACTCCAAGATGCCTTCCCGATTCGTTTCATAAGGCGTGCCGATCAGATCGCGGGCGATGAATGTAAAGAGCATCCACTCATCGGCCGGATTGCCGGACTCGTCATGGATCACCATCGTGTAGGCCCCTTTCAGGTGAGGCTCTACAGGCACGGCTCCCGTCTCTTCCGAGAATTCCCGCACAGCCGCCTCGTAAATGGACTCCCCCGCATCCAACTTTCCACCAGGAGCAACATACCAGCCGCGGCGTGGTTTTTTCAATAGTAAAACTTGGCCGTCTTTCAGGACAAGTAAATTTGCAATCCTCTGCATGTATCCATCCCCACTTTTTTTGCGCTTAGTATTATTATACAACGGAATACATTAAAAAGATAAGAACAACGGCGCAGGGCTCCCAAACGTCAATTCAACATCCTCTAGACCATATCTATCCTTCCCTACGGATAGGCATAAAAAGAAGGCCATCCTCCGGAGAACCGAAAGATAGCCTTGAAGGTATTTCTATATCAAAAGGGGGGTCAATTGATACTCTTACTATATCCTTTTCGTGTTGCATTATTGTTACAAGCACATTAAGGATATATTAAATACTTCCTTGTCCCGTCACTTTGCTTCTGAAGCTGTTTTTTCTTTCACTTCTTCCACGTATTTCTGGACCGCTTGGGCTGCGATACTTCCGTCGCCTGTTGCCGTCACGACTTGGCGCAATAATTTTTCACGGACGTCGCCTGCCGCATAAATGCCCGGCACGGCTGTTTCCATGATTTCATTTGTCTCGATATAGCCGTTTTCATCAAGGATCCCTAAATCGGAGAACGGAGCCGTCAATGGGTCCATTCCGATATAGACGAACATCCCATCCGTCTCGAATTCCCGCTCGGAGCCGTCCACTGTGGAAACGAGAGTGACGGAACCGATTTTTCCGTCCTTTTCGTTCACCTTCTTGACGGTCGTGTTCCAGATGAAATCGATTTTTTCATTCGCGAACGCGCGGTCTTGCAGTATTTTTTGGGCTCGCAATTCATCGCGTCGGTGAATGATCGTCACCTTGTCCGCGAACCGGGTCAAGTAGGCACCTTCTTCGACCGCGGAGTCGCCGCCGCCGATGACGACGATCTCTTTGTTCCGGAAGAACGCCCCATCACAGACTGCACAATAGCTCACGCCCCGTCCAGTCAGTTCCGATTCTCCTGGAATCCCCATTTTTCTATATTCTGCACCTGTTGTGATGATGATCGCATGGGCTTTATATTCCGTGTCTCCCACTTTTACGGTTTTATAAACGTCGCCGTCGATCACTTCCGTCACATCACCGTAGGCATATTCGGCACCGAACTTCTTCGCATGTTCGAACATTTTCGTCGAAAGGTCCGGTCCTAAAATATGTTCAAAACCAGGGTAGTTTTCGATATCTTCCGTATTTGCCATTTGGCCGCCCGGCATTCCCCGCTCCAACATCAATGTTGAAAGGTTTGCTCGGGATGTATATACTGCCGCTGTCATCCCTGCAGGGCCGGCTCCTATAATAATGACGTCATATGTTTTCTCGGTTGCCATGTGAATTCCTCCTCCACATCTTCTACTCCACAAATCGTAAAGTATTCCCGGTTCCCCTTCAACTTTTATGCCTGATAGGAGTAGTCCGATGGGTCGATCTAGGAATCGAAAATAGGCAAGAATTCAATGAGTTGGCCGACATACTTCGTCAAAGTCGGGACCGAAATCCCATACTTCTGTGCGAGCGCCTTCTTCGTCACATCCGCATATCTCGAGGACTGGAACATATAATCTGCCGCGGCGGCCAATGCAGCCGGGTTCGCGAACGGGTAGGATTTATTCAGCGCTGATTCACAAAGGGCAAACCACATCTGGAACAGATGCGTCCCTTGCTTGTTCAACGGCCGATATTCCTCATATAGCAGATCGGTCGTTTCGAGAGCCCGCAGGAACGACTCGTCCAGCTCATCGACCGGGACGAGTTCATAGTCCAGACTGGTCGCCAAGAAAAGCCGCTCCATCTCGCTTAGTTCAGAGACATTGATATAGGACGGATGCGAAATGATTTCCTGCTTGTGCCCCGACTTGCCGAGCAAATAAAAACCGAACATCCGCTCACTGCGGTAGCCGTTCTGGATTTTACCCAATAAAAACCCGCGGTCCTGTTCATAGGAATCCGGTGGAATATCACTTTGGACATCGCGCCACGGCTCATAGCCCGCTTTGGTCGGATCGATTTCGATCAGCTTGGCATAGGCTTCCTTCGCCACTGTCTCATGCCCCGAAAAATAGGCTGAATGGGAAAGCCAGAAATAATATCCCGCATCTCCGTCAAATCCCCGTTTTTGCAAGCTGCGCAACCAATGGTACGCTTCTTTATGCCTGCCGATCAAAGCGAAGGTGGCGCCCAATTTATAGCGGTGCTCGATTTGGTACGGCTTGATTTTCAAGAGCAGTTCCAGCAGGGAATCCAATTCTTCCTCTTTTTTCTCATAATAATAGAACACAGCGAGATTACAAAGTGCATGGATATTGCCCTTATTGCGTTCCAACACCTCATGCAGAAGACTGCTGGCTTTCTCCGTCTCCCCGATATAGAAATAGGCGAGCGCCAAATTGTTATAAGCCGCCCAGAAATCGGGATAGTCCACGATGATGGATTCCAAATGGTGGACCGCCGCTTTGAAATCGCCGCCCTCCATTAGACGCCGCGCCTTCTCCTGAAGGAAATACACTTCCCCGTCCGGCATTTCCTCCGCATCATAAAAGGCTTCCTCCTGCTCAGCGAAATCAATGATCTCCATCGCTTCGTCCGCAAAGACGCCATCGGGGAGCAAAGAGATGTACTGTTCCGCATATTTCTTGGCATCGCGCAACAAACCGAGATGCGCATGGACTTCGGCCAAGTAAAAGATGACCTCTTCTTCAGAGGGATCGAGTACGTGAGCTTTCATCAAGTGCTCGTGCGCCTCATCAAAACGACCTTCTTCCATCAGAAGGACACCGTACTGCATTAAAATCGACGGGTCTTCGGGACTCAGCTCCGTCGCCCGCATCAAGTATTTGCGTGCATCGTCAAAACGGTCCCGCTGCATCGCTTGAATCGCTTTATGATAATAAAATTCACCGTCTGGAATGAATGAGATCACTTTCTTGTCATGTATCTTGCGTTTTTTATCCAATCATGAACCCCCGAAAAAATAAGAAGGAACGTCCGATACGTCCCTTCTCGTACTTCTCCCCATTATATCATATCTTTCACTTTGCGATATCAAATTACTGTGCCTCGGGAAATCTATCTCGTTGGCGCTTTTCCATTTCTTCTTTTGTGAAAATGACTCTGGCCGGATTTCCACCGGCGAAAGCGCCCGGGGGAATGTCGCTGTTCACCAAGGAGGCGGCCGATACGATGGCCCCGTCCCCGATTTCGACTCCCGGAAGGATCGTCGTATTCGCCCCGATCAGAACATTATCGCCAATGACGACATCACCGATCCGGTACTCTTCGATCAAGTACTCGTGGGCAAGGATCGTCGTGTTGAATCCGATGATGGAGTTGTCCCCGACCCGGATGCGTTCCGGGAACATGACATCCGGAAAGACCATGAGGGCGAATGATGTTTTCCGTCCGACCTTCATTCTCAAAAAGGTCCGGTATAAAAAATTCTTGACCGACATGAAGGGAGTATATCTGGCCAGTTGGATGATGATGAAGTTCTTCGCCACTTTCAAAAAAGGCACCGTTTTATAAATATGCCAGAGGGAATTCGCCCCGTTTTTCGCCGGATGCCTTTCCGTCCGCCTCACGCTTGCTCTCCTTGTACAATGTCCTGCAAATCGGAGAGATGCTGCAACATGTAATCCGGATTCAACGATTGCAGGAAAGCTTCCCCTTTGATGGACCAGGAGACACCTGCCGTCCGGACGCCGGCATTCTTCCCGCCTTCGATATCATGGCTGTTATCACCGATCATGAGTGCTTCCTCGATCGTCGAGCCCACTTTCGAAAGCGCCAATAGGATCGGCTCGGGATCGGGCTTCGGACGCGTCACATCATCCAATCCGACAATCACATCGAAAATCCCTTCCGCATCCAACAGCCTTAAGCCTCTCATGATCGTCTCATTGCGTTTCGTCGAGACGATGGCCATCTTCAAGCCCAACGTCTTCAATTGTTTCAGCGATTCCGAGACCCCATCGAATTCCCTCGCCAGTTCGTCGTGCATCAGATGATTCCATTCCCGATATTCGGTCACCATCGCCTCGGCATTTTCCGGATCGATCGTGTTGAATGAATCAATCAGCGGAGGCCCGAGGAAATGGAGGATGTCCTCCCTCGTGAATTTCCCGGGAAAACGTCCGTTCAACACATGCTGGAACGACCCGATAATGAGTTCATTCGTATCGAGAAGCGTCCCGTCAAAATCGAATAATAACGTAGTAATCGGTTTAACCATCCGTCACCGGCACCTCCTTCTTCTGCTGCTCGTTCCTCTTCCAGACGGCCGCGACCGCAATCGTCAGGACAAAGGCCGTAATCAGCCGGATGACCAAAAGCGGCAGCACCGGTATGCCGAGCGGGACGAACAGCAATGTATCTTCAATGACAGCATGGCAGGCGACGAGGAATATAAACGCCAGCGTCGCGTCTTTTTTGCTGACTCCATCCTCCTGCACCGCTTGGATCATGATGCCCGCCCCGTATGCGAGCCCGATGACCAAACCCGCGACGAGGGTCATGGAAGCATTCGGTTGGACTCCGATCACTTTCGTGAAAGGCGCCAGCTTTTCCGAGAATTTCTGCAAGTGGTTCCGATCTTTCAAATATTGGACGATGACCATCAACGGAATGACAATCAAAGCAAGCTGCAATACGCCGAATGACGCTTTCTGAACCCCCAGCACAATAATCTCCATCCAGCCTTCCGGAAGGGTCTCCGCTTTGGGCATTATGCCATACTTCGCTGTCTCTCCTCCGCCTCGCCACACCAAGTTGATGACAATTCCCGACAGGGCCGCCAATCCATAGCGGACAACGAGCACGACCCACAGCTTGACGCCGACTTTCAGGGCGACGCCTGTTTCAATGAAAATGTTATGCGCGAAGGAAAGCATGACAGCAATGATGAAAACTTCCTTCACCGTCAATTCCAAGGATAGGATTCCCGCAATCCCGGCATACAAATTCAGTGCATTCCCGAGCACTAGCGGGATTGCCGCTTCCCCGCTCAACCCGAAGAGCCCCATGAATGGGGATAGCAGTTCAATGACCCATGGCAACACAGGTGTATGTTGTAAAATGACGACGAGGATGGTGATCGGAAAGATGATCTTCCCGAGCGACCACGTCGTTTGAAGGCCGACTTTCAAACCTTTTTTAACAGTTTCCAAACGACATCCCCCCTCATTGATCCTTATAACGGACATCGACTTTTTTAACATATCTTCTTATGATGAATAAGATGAGAGCCACGACAATCGCGATGACGGAAACGAGCTGCGCCGCCCGCAATTCACCGACCACATAAAGGCTGTCCGTCCGCATGCCTTCGATGAAGAATCGACCCGCGGAATACCAGACGAGGTAAAATAAAAACATTTCCCCGCGTTTCAAATTCACACGCCGCAGCAATATCAATATGATCAGCCCGACGACATTCCACATCGATTCATAGAGGAATGTCGGATGATGCGTGACCCCTTCCACGATCATCTGGTTCATGATCCAATCAGGGATGATCGTCGTTTCCAAAAACTTTTCCGAAACGGGGCCTCCGTATGCTTCCTGGTTCATGAAATTCCCCCAACGGCCGATGATTTGGCCGATGAGAAGGCCCGGAGCTGCAATATCCACTACTTTCCAAAAGGAAACGCCCCGTTTTTTCGTATAGAAATACGTCGTGAGGAACGCACCGATCAATGCCCCGTGGATAGCGATGCCTCCTTCCCAAATTTCAATGATTTGGGATGGGTGGTCTTTATAATAATCCCAAGAAAAGACGACATAATAGATCCGCGCACAAAGGATGGAGATGGGCACTGCCCATATGAGCAGATCCGTCAGGAAATCCTTATGCATCCCGCGTTTCACCATTTCACGCTGCACGACCAGATAGGCAAGAATAATGCCGGAGACAATCAGGATGCCATACCAACGAACCGGAAAAGGCCCAAGATGAAAGGCGACAGGGTTGATTTCAAGTAGAGTGAACATCAATTATTCGTTCCCTTCTTCCAGATCCGATTGGTGCCCGATCGCCGCGTCCAACCGTTCCGAGAACTGCTCAGCCGCATTGACCCCGAGTCGTTTCATCCGGTGATTCATGGCAGCCACCTCGATAATGACCGATAAATTCCGTCCCGGTCGGACTGGTACCGTCATTTTAATCACCTCGGAATCCATGATCTTCATCTTCTCATCTTCAATGCCCAACCGATCATACGTTTTTTCCGGATCCCAAATCTCCAGATCGATGACGATCAAGATCCGCTTATCGATCCGCACGGAACCCGCGCCGAATAAGGTCATCATATCGATGATGCCGACGCCCCGGATTTCCAGCATATGTTCCAGCAATTTAGGGGCATTCCCGATCAATACGTTTTTCGACACTTCCCGGATTTCCACTAGATCGTCCGCAACTAAACGATGCCCCCGTTTCACCAATTCCAAGGCAGTCTCGCTTTTTCCGACCCCGCTTTTCCCGGTAATCAAGATGCCGACACCATAAACATCGACAAGCACGCCGTGCAACGCAATCATCGGAGCCAACCGGCCTTCCAAATAATTCGTCAACATGCCCGCAAATTTCGTCGTCGGGGTGTCCGTCTGCAAAACAGGAATCCCCACCCGTCCCGCAGCAACCCTTAATTCTTCCGGCACCTCGACGCCATGTGTCACGACGAAAGCCGGCGTTTCGGGGGAACAAAGTCCATTCATTCGCTCCCTCCGCTCCTCATCCGACAAGCTGGCAAAAAAGTACAACTCCGTCTTCCCCAAAACCTGAATCCGCTCTGCATTATAAAAATCGAAAAAACCGGCCATCTCCAGGCCGGGCCGAGAAATATCACTAGTTGTGACCCGCTTGTAGATGTTCTCTTCCGCAACGCTCACAGTCAAGCCGAAACGGTCGACAACATCCTTTACTGTTATAGATGACATGGGATCCCACTCCTCCCCTTTTCCCTAAATTCTCAAACATCTACGAACCATTTTACCACGTATGGAATTCGAATGAAAAGATTCGTCCGGCAGAAATGGAATGCGGGAACAGAACGGAATGGCCAAACACCGGAGGAAACGGTCCCCTCCCTCAAGCGCTCATAATTTCTCACAACCGCTCATAACTCCACTCAACCGCTCATAACTCCACCCAACCGCCCATAACTCCAACCAACCGCTCATAATTTCTCACAACCGCTCATAACTCCACTCAACCGCTCATAACTCCACCCAACCGCCCATAACTCCAACCAACCGCTCATAATTTCTCACAACCGCTCATAACTCCACTCAACCGATCATAACTCCACCCAACCGATCATAACGTAAGCGTCAAAAGATCCACACCTTCATAAGAAGACGTGGATCAGATAAGCTAAGTTTATTCTTTTGGGAGCCTACAATGGACGGGAAGTTTCTCCGACCAAGGTAGAAGGTTTTGAAGGCGTTCCTTGTCATCCATGTTAATGTTTGGGAGCGTTTCAAACAGGTGGTCTAAGTAGCTGAAGACATCCAGTCCATTTTCTTTAGCCGTGACAATCAGGCTATAGGCCATGGCGCTCACCTTAGCTCCCCGTGGAGTAGTGGAGAATAGCCAGTTCTTGCGACCAATCACGAATGGCTTGATCATCCGCTCTGCGTGGTTGTTGTCGATGTCAAGGCGACCATCTGAAAATGGCACCATCAGTTTCTTTTCCTGATTAAGTGCGTAAGTGACCGCCGTACCCAGTCCGCTTTTCGGTACGATGGTCGGTCTCTCCTTTTTTAGCCATGCGAAAAAGGCCTCCGCAAGAGGCAGAATTTTTTCCTCACGTATGGCACGCCGGATTTCCGGATTTTGTATGCCGGCTTCCTTTTCCATCTTCGTTATTTCCTTTTCAATCCCATAGATAGCCCCGATACGATCGATGGCCTCTTCTGAAAAGGTCTTCCCTCCGCCCTTAGGGCGGATTACGGCCTTCTGAGCCTCGACGAATTTTCGACGCATGTGGGCCCAGCACCCTGAAAGGGTGACACCGGGAAGATCGTTATAGCCCGGGTAGCCATCTGTATGGAGTTTCCCCTTGAATCCCTTCAGAACCCGCTTGGGATGCTTGGCGGCTCGGGTCGTCTGGTAATCGAACAGCACGCAGGGCGGTCCGCTCCTTCCTGTGCAGTAGAGCCACATATAGGATTTGGTGGATGCAGCCCGGCCATCTTCGCGAAGTACCTGCACCGTTGTCTCGTCCGCATGAAGGACCTCCTGTTCCAGGAGGAACTCTGCCATCAGCTCATATAATGGTTGGATCCAGCGTTCCCCTGTCTGGATAATCCAATTTGAAAGCGTCTGGCGCGACAGGTGGACACCGGTCTGCCGAAGCTGCTCTTCCAGCCGATAGAGCGGCAGTCCTACCATGTATTTCTGAGTCAGGACATAGGCGACGGCCGAG
The DNA here is from genome assembly GCF_000829195.1 of Bacillus sp. OxB-1. Taxonomy (GTDB): domain Bacteria; phylum Bacillota; class Bacilli; order Bacillales_A; family Planococcaceae; genus Sporosarcina. The sequence continues at coordinate 174,490 of NZ_AP013294.1, forward strand.
GGGGAAGCCATGCTTTTCGGGATGACCGGTTCCGGCATTGGTGCTGCGATGATGGGTGTTCTGATATTCTCCCGCTCGCAGGTTCGGCAAGCATAGATTTCTCGCTCGTGCTGGATGACTTTGACTTGAGCAGGGATGATCTTAATTTCCCGGCGGCTTTCGGTTTTCATGACATGAACCTCATTTCCGCAATCTGAACAGGCCCGCCCCTCTGGGGGCAGGCTGTATAGGATAGTTTCGGTCGGAATGTCTGGAGCCAGGCTCTTTCTCGATCTTCTCTTCCCCTCTGGAGAAGAGTCTTCCGGAGGAGATGCCACTTCTGCTTTGGCCTCCTTGAGGCCGGCTGCGGATTCTGCTTCATTGAAAAGATTGAGTTCGAGTTGGCCAACAGGCTGCTTTTCACTGGAAGCGCCGAACTTCTGATGGATTTTCAAGCGCAGTTTTTCCTCATACCAGTTAACAAGCGTCTCCAGTTTTTCGACTTTCTCCTCCAATTCAAGGATCCGGTTTTCATGTTCAGTTGTATGGGATGAAGGTGGCTGTAATTTTTTCATGCCTCCTTTTTCGACAGAAAATGGCCGAATCCTTCTTTAGTTAGACAACTTTTTTCGCCGTGACTTTCGGAAACACTTTTCCCTCTTCAAGCGTTAGTCCGTCGAGGATCCATCGAAGTTGCCGGGGTGTGATGACGGTCGCCGTATCCTCCGGCCCGTCGGGCCATTGGAAGCGGCCGTTTTCAAGGCGCCGGTAATACAGCCAAAATCCGTTATGGTCCCAGTGCAGGATCTTCACCCGGTCACGTCCTCGGCTGCAGAACAGGAAGAGGTTCGATGAACAGGGATCCAACTGGAAAGTCTCCTGAACCGTTGCGGCCAATCCGTCGATGGAGAGCCGCATATCGGTTGTCCCGTGTGCCAGATAGATTCCGTGGATTCCGTCAAGGTTAATTCGCATTGCGAAGCACCTCCACAATTTCACGAAACAATTCCTGATCGAAACCGGTGGTCACCTCGATCCGGCAATCGTGAACGAAGACATCTAGGGTGGCGGAGGGGATCTCCACATTCAAGGAAGACCAAACGGTCTCTTTCATTTCGACAGGGCGTTTCTCGATTTCATCTGGGAAGAGCTGCTTTCTCCAGTAAAGGAACTGTTTATACGTAATATCTTCCTTTTCGTGGACCCAATCTTTGATGGATTGCCCGCTTTCGCGCCATTCATCGATCAGACGAATCCACTCTTCCTCTTTACCGCTTCCCTGTATTTCCTGTAATGGTGTGTCTGTTTCCATAAAAAGACTCCTTTCCAAATTAAAATCTATCCTCATTATTTCACAAGGCAGATTTAGAAAGGAGGTGTTGTTCTATTGACGCTTACATCATAACTCCACCCAACCGATCATAACTCCAACCAACCGCTCATAAAATCCACCCAACCGATCATAAGTCCAACCAACCGCTCATAACTCCACTCAACCGCCCATAACTCCACCCAACCGCTCATAAAATCCACTCAACCGCTTATAACTCCACCCGAAATCCCAAAGAAACAAAAAAAGCGGAGTGAGGAATCCAAGGATTCCCCCTCCACTCATCGTTCAACCTATAAACAACCGTCTTATTCATGACTGGCGTTATAGCACACAAGGACGGATCCGGTCTTCGCTTCGCCTGTAATATGGAGCGGGCGGGAAGTGTCCATGCTTTCTTTCCGGAAACGGATGGATCTGTGGAAGAGCTGTTCCTGTTCGGCAATACGGTCGATGTCATCCAGTTGCAAATCCAGACGCCCCATATTGGAAGTAACCTCTCCACTTAAAGCCACATTCGACGGGATATAGATTTCGATGGAACCGCTCATCGACTTGACATCGATTCTTTCGGCTTCGCTATCCGTTGTCGTCACGACGACGTGGCCGTTGAGCGATTGGGCTTCCACGTCTTTCAGCGCCCCATCGATATAGACACGGCCATTCAATGTCTCGGCTTCGAGCTTTCGTCCCGATGCGCCACTCAGATGGATCGAGCCGTTGGCAGTCTCCAACTCAGCTTCCTGGAATTCCAGGCCGGACACTTCCACTTTTCCATTCCCTGTTTTGATTCGCAGTCTTTCGGCATTCACATCTTGCAAACTGAAGGAACCGTTCAGCAATTTTGCCGTCACGGCATCATATTCAGCCGCCGGGACTTGCAATTCGACATTGACTTGCGTCATTTTCAAGTCACTCATGATCCGCAGCTTACCGTGATCATTGAGGAAAATCAGCTTTTCGAGGAAATCCCGTTTGGCCGCTTCCTCGGATTCGTTGTTGTATGTCTTCACATGAAATACAGCTTGCACTTCATCCGTCTCGCTGCGGGTCACCGTCACCTTTCCGTTGTCGATATCGAAGACGACTTCTTTGATGCCCGCAGCCGGCATATTCATGACGTGGGTAAACGTAACTGCATTTCCGAACGGCACATCAAAGTCAAAGGACTTGACTTTTTGCACAGCAGTTTGCATGAACTGCATGAATCGGTCGCTGACATTCGTAAAGTCTCTTTTTAGATCTTCCAGGAAATCATCTGCCGTATGTGGTCCTCTCCGACTTCCCTCGCTTTTCCGCTCTTCGGATTGTGAAGGCTCTTCGGATTGTGAAGGCTCCTCGGTATGTGCAGCCCGCCCATCCTTTTGATCCTCATCCGGCTTCGTCCGATGTTGAGAGGGTCCCAGCTTTTCTAGAAGTGTCAGTGCTTCGTCCGTCGTGATCGTTCCGTTTTCCAGCATAGCCAAAATACGTTTCCTTTCATTTTGCATGATTACGCCTCCTAGTCAGTTTGTATCGCTTAAAAATTGTTCATCTCCATTAGCCATATATACGAATCAATAGACGAAAGGTTTCACTCCGCGGCTTTTTCTGCTTCTTCCATAATGTTATCCATCCGCTCCCGATCCCGTTCGAGAATCGGCCTTAAATAGCGGCCTGTGTAGGATTGTTCCACCTCTGCCACCATCTCGGGTGTGCCCGTCGCGATAATTTGGCCGCCCTTATCCCCGCCTTCCGGACCGAGGTCGATAATATGGTCGACCGTCTTGATGACATCGAGATTATGCTCGATGACGAGGACCGTATTCCCCGTATCGACCAGCCGTTGCAAGACAGTAAGAAGCTTCGCAATATCGTGGACATGGAGCCCCGTTGTCGGCTCGTCCAAAATATAGAAGGACTTCCCATTGGAGCGCTTATGCAGTTCCGATGCCAATTTCACCCGCTGCGCCTCTCCTCCTGATAAGGTTGTTGCCGGCTGGCCCAATTGAACATAACCGAGCCCTACATCGACAATCGTTTGGAGTTTGCGGCTGATTTTCGGGATGTTCTCAAAAAATTGCAGCGCATCTTCAACGGTCATCGCCAGGACATCCGCGATATTTTTCCCTTTATATGTGACTTCCAGCGTTTCACGATTATACCGTTTTCCGTGGCACACTTCACAAGGGACATAGACGTCCGGCAAGAAATGCATTTCGATTTTGATGATGCCGTCTCCCCGGCAAGCTTCACAACGGCCGCCCTTTACGTTGAAGCTGAATCGCCCTTTTTTGTAGCCCCGCACCTTCGCTTCGTTCGTTGCTGCATAGACATCGCGGACATCATCAAAAACCCCCGTATACGTTGCCGGGTTTGATCGCGGCGTCCGACCGATCGGCGACTGATCGATGTCGATGACTTTCTCCAGCTCCTCCAAGCCCGTGATCGACTCGTATTGGCCCGGTTTCTGTTTCGATCGGTTCAACTTTTGTGCGAGCACTTTATGCAGCACTTCATTGACCAATGTACTTTTTCCCGATCCCGAAACCCCGGTCACCGCAATGAATTGCCCGAGCGGGAACTCGGCATCGACGCCTTTCAAGTTGTTCTCGGATGCACCTTTGATGACGACTTTCCGGCCATCGCTTTCTCTCCGTTCCAATGGCAACGGGATGAACATCCTGCCGCTCAAATACTGGCCCGTCAAGGAAGCGGGGTCTGCCATGACCTCTTCCGGGGTGCCGGCTGAAACAATTTGTCCACCGGAAACGCCCGCTCCCGGCCCGATATCGATCAGATAGTCGGCTGCCATCATCGTGTCTTCGTCATGCTCCACGACAATTAACGTATTGCCGATGTCCCGCATGCTCTGCAAGGTGCCGATCAGTCTGTCGTTATCCCGTTGATGCAGCCCGATGGACGGTTCATCCAGGATGTAAAGGACGCCCGTCAATCGAGAGCCGATCTGCGTGGCCAGACGGATCCGCTGCGCTTCTCCGCCCGACAATGTGCCGGCAGCCCGTGACAACGTCAGATAATCAAGACCGACATTGATCAGGAATCCGAGCCTTTCATCAATTTCCCGCAAGATCAACTTCGCAATTTGCGCATCTTTCTCGGATAGTTGGAGCTCCTTGAAAAAATGGTCCGCCTCCATGATCGACAATTCCGTCACTTGCCCGATATGGACGCTGTTCACCTTGACCGCCAACGTCTCTTCCTTCAGACGGTAGCCATCGCATGTCGGACATGGTCGCTGCGCCATGTATTTCTCCATCTGTTCCCGGATATAATCGGAAGATGTCTCCTTGAAACGGCGCGCGACATTGGCCAGCACCCCTTCAAAATAGATGTTGTTGTCGCGGGTTCCTCCGAACTCGTTCGTATAGCGGAAACGTATCTTTTCATCCTTCGAGCCGTAAAGTATTTTATGGAGATCCTCTTCCGGCAACTCGCTGACGGGCGCGTCCATCGGAATCCCGAAATGGTCCGCCACCGTTCTCAGCAACTCGGGGTAATATTGCGAACTCGTCGGTTCCCACGGAGCGATGGCATGGTCTTTCAACGAACGGGACGGATCCGGGATGACCAGCTCGGCATCGACCTCCAGTTTCGATCCCAATCCATCGCAATCCGGGCAAGCACCGAACGGACTGTTAAATGAAAACATCCTCGGTTCCAATTCACCGATCGAAAACCCGCATAAAGGACAAGCATGATGTTCGCTGAACAGGATTTCCTCTCCGTCTATCACATCGACCAGCACGGTCCCTTCTGCCAGACGGAGCGCCGACTCGAGCGAATCGCTCAGGCGGGCTTCAATATCGGCTTTGATGACGATCCGGTCGATGACCACTTCAATCGAATGTTTCTTATTTTTATTGAGATCGATGTTATCATCCAGATCCATCGTTTCCCCATTGACCCGGATACGGACATACCCTTGTTTCTTAATATCTTCAATCAGTTTGGCATGCGTCCCTTTACGGCCCGAGACGACGGGTGCCAGCACTTGGATCCGGGTGCGCTCCGGCAGTTCCATCAGCCGGTCCACCATTTGCTCCACCGTTTGAGATGATATTTCAGTCCCATGAATCGGACAAATCGGCTTTCCGATCCGTGCGAATAAAAGACGCAAATAATCATAGATTTCCGTTACGGTTCCGACGGTGGAACGCGGATTCCGGCTCGTCGTCTTCTGATCGATGGAAATCGCAGGGGACAATCCTTCAATCGCATCGACGTCCGGCTTGTCCATCTGGCCAAGGAATTGGCGGGCATACGCAGACAATGACTCCACATACCGGCGCTGCCCTTCCGCATAGATCGTATCGAAGGCAAGGGAGGACTTTCCTGAACCGGATAGCCCCGTCATGACGACGAGCCGGTCCCTCGGAATGCGGACGTCAATATTTTTGAGATTATGCGCCCGCGCCCCCTGTATGACAATTTCAGTATTTTTCATCGCTATCTACCTTTCCGCTTTCAATTCCAAAATGGTGTCGCGCAATTCGGCAGCGCGTTCAAAGTCAAGCGCTTTGGCCGCTTCCTTCATCTCAGACTCCAACGTCGCAAGAAGGGCAGTCTTTTCTTCTTTCGTCAATTTCTTTCCTTCTGTCACTTTATCGATGTAAGATACGGCTTCGTCCGCCGCCTGTGTGGCACGGATGACATCCCGCACTTCTTTTTGGATCGTCTTCGGTATGATGCCATGCTTTTCGTTGTACGCCATTTGGATTTCACGGCGCCGCTTCGTTTCTTCGATTGCTTTTGTCATCGAGTCGGTCATCCGATCCGCGTACATGATGACATGTCCGTTCGAATTTCGGGCGGCGCGGCCGATCGTCTGGATCAGCGATCGTTCTGAGCGGAGGAACCCTTCCTTGTCCGCATCGAGGATGGCAACGAGCGACACTTCCGGGATGTCCAGCCCTTCCCGCAGCAAGTTGATGCCGATGAGGACGTCGTACGTACCGAGCCGCAGCTCCCGGATGATTTCGATCCGTTCCAGCGTCTTGATTTCCGAATGAAGGTAATTGACCTTGACGCCGACATCTTTCAAATAGTCTGTCAGGTCCTCGGACATTTTCTTCGTCAACGTCGTGATGAGCACTCGTTCGTTCCTTTCAACCCGCTGTTGAATCTCGTCCAGAAGGTCATCGATCTGGCCTTCGATCGGACGGACTTCGATAATCGGATCCAATAGGCCCGTCGGACGGATGATCTGCTCCACCATTTCCGGCGTATGTTCGATTTCATATGGTCCTGGAGTGGCGGATACATAGATGGCCCGGTGGATATACCGTTCGAATTCCTCGAACATGAGCGGACGGTTATCCAGTGCGGAGGGCAGTCGGAAACCGTGGTCGACCAGCACTTTTTTACGCGCCTGGTCCCCGTTGTACATACCGCGGATCTGCGGCAAAGTGACATGGCTTTCATCCGCCACAATTAAAAAGTCATCTGGAAAATAGTCTAGAAGGGTGTAAGGTGTTGCACCGGGCGGTCGCAGCGTCAAATGCCTGGAGTAGTTCTCGATTCCGGAACAGAAGCCCATTTCACGCATCATTTCAAGATCGTAACGCGTACGTTGCTCCAAGCGCTGCGCTTCGAGAAGCTTGTCTTGTTCCCGTAAAATCTTCAATTGTTCTTCCAATTCAATTTCAATATTCTCGATTGCCTTTGCCATTTTCGCTTCGCCGGTGACGAAGTGGGAAGCCGGGAAGATGGCGACATGTTCCCGTTCGCCCAAAATCTCTCCTGTCAACGCATCGACTTCACGGATCCGTTCGATTTCATCCCCGAAAAATTCGATGCGCAGGCAATGTTCGTCCTGTGAGGCCGGGAGCACTTCCACAACATCTCCGCGCACACGGAATGTTCCTCGAGTGAAGTTGACATCATTGCGCTCATACAGGTTGTCCACCAATCTACGAAGCAAGACATTCCGTTCGATTTCCATGCCTGGACGCAACGAAATGAGATGGTTCCGGTATTCCTCCGGCGAACCGAGACCGTAGATGCATGATACGGAGGCAACGATCAGGACATCATTCCGTTCGAATAAAGCAGATGTGGCCGAGTGGCGCAATTTATCGATCTCGTCATTGATGCTGGAGTCTTTTTCGATGTACGTATCCGTTTGGGGGACATACGCTTCCGGCTGATAATAATCATAGAAACTGACAAAGTACTCTACCGCATTATTCGGAAAGAACTCCTTGAACTCACTATATAGCTGACCTGCCAATGTTTTATTATGTGCAATGACCAAGGTTGGTCGATTAATTTCTTTTACGACGTTCGAAATGGTGAACGTCTTGCCTGTTCCAGTCGCTCCCAGCAAAGTCTGGTGTTTTTTCCCTTTCGCCAGTCCTTCCACTAAACTGGCAATGGCCGCAGGTTGATCGCCTGACGGTGAATAAGGAGCTTGTAAGTCGAATTGATAATTCTTCATAATCAAACACTCCCAAAATGAATTGCCTCCATTTTATCACATTCCCTTTTATTCACCTAATAAAAACGAACGTGTGTTTTTTAACTTTCTTTTTCTATTATGAAATAAACTTACTAAACAGAAACGAACATACCCACCGTAGCTTTCCGTTTCAAATTTAGTTTGCGACGAAAGCGCAGCGACAGGAGCAGGCGGACGCTTTCTTACCCGTGGTCAAGTGTTAATCCACATTATTTTCAGTTCGGAATGAAATAAAGAGATGACTGCTGTCAATCTGTGGCTTTTCGTTCCGGCGCTCGCTTTTTCGCGGGCATGGCTTGAGCCTCCTCGGTCGCGAAAGGCTGCGCCCTGCGGGGTCCCAAGGCTCATGCTATTCCCGCAGGAGTCGGCGCCTTCCACTCCAAGCAACTGGGATGACCAAGTCTAAATCTTTATTTCATCCTATATGGTTTAAAGACACGAAAAAACGCCGCATGTTAGTTATGCGGCGTTTCGTTTCAAGTTTATTCGTTTTCTTGGTCTTCCAATTTAGCAAGGCTTTCTGTGTACAACAGGAATGCCTTTTCATCCCGACGGTCAAGCGCATCATCAATTAACTGTACGAGCCTTTTTTTCGTTTGCTCCCGATGAATATGTTTGAGAAACAGATCCATGTAGATTTCATTCAACAATTTTTCCGCTTGGAGCGATGAACTGTTTTTACCAACGGCTTTCAAGAATTCAGCATACGAATAGTTGTTTTCCATCTCGCTCACCTCTGATGCCTTTTATTTATTATATCTAATACGCACAGGAAGTTGCAAGGGTTTTTTGAATATTCCTTCTTTTGAATCACTTACACTGATTTGAAATGAATTTCATAGCAAACAGGCCTTTCCTAACAAAACATCATTCTTTCTTATCTTGCGTCAATCGTATCGTAGCCTCGGAAATAATGAGCATGACAGCTAGGATGAGTAAAGGATTCATGGACACCCCATACGTCATGAACGCCGCTATTCCAACCAATAGGATCTGAATCCATTGGACTAGCCTGACTAATTTTCGGATAGCCGACGGACGGGAGTCCTCCTTTTCAGGAAACAGCCGATCCATGCGGAAATCGTCGCCTGCCCGCAAAGCGTGGATCAATTGCACGGCGGAAGCAAAGGCAAGCGCACCGACATAAATGAACGAAACGAACGGGAACGGTATTAAGACGACTCCTACGATGGATAGCGCAGTCAACCTCACCCACAGCCAGAAAATATCATCTGTCCGAATGAAAGTCCGGACCAATAAATAGGATTGAGGCGCCGGATTGTGGAAATCCGGCCTTCCCATCAGAAAACCGAGCCATCCCCTTCTGCTGACAGAGCCTTGCAGATGAGGCACATCCGTAAAATAATTGGCGAATCGATAAAAACGCATCATCCGATTTTGTTCCAATTCAATGAAATGCTCATAAGGGAACGGTTTTGCACTCTTCCTTTTCCGCCAATACGCTCCATAGAAGCCGATCAGCGCCAAGAACCCGATTGCAACAACGGGGGACGGTCCGAGCCAGCAATAAATGTAAAGGGCTGCCAGAACGAAACGAATCAGCCGGTCTTTCCATATGCCCCCGCCCGAAAAGGTGTGCCGGAAAAAATATTCCGTTTCGACGAAGCCCCATTTAATTACGACGATGAAAGCGGCAAGCCATAGCAAGATGACCTTCGAACCCGTTTCGGTCGCCGACAGCAAGGGCAAGGCAACGATGTATAAGACCAGCGGCAGCGCCAATTGGGAAAAGGTTGTCCAGCGCAAGGCCCGTCCAATATAACGCCCCATCTTCTTTTCAAATGGCAGGAAAAATACCACGTCGGCCGGTTTCAATAGAGTCACTGCCGGCGAATAGGCCAGTACGGCCGCTAGGATAATGGAAGTGATAAGAACCGCCGGAAAATCGGCCGGCACCTCCTTCAACCATTCACTATAGGCATAGCCGCCTGCACCGATCGAAAACATCAGGACAATCGCCAAATGCCCGGTAAATACATATTTCAAGTACTTCTGAAGTTCCGTGACGTAATGGATGAACCGGCCAGACCAAATTTCACGCAAGCCGTTCATCGTGATTTTCCTCTGTCATCGCAATATACAAATCATCCAAAGTGGCCCCAGGCTGTCCAAACGCCTTCCGCAAGTCATCCATCGTGCCCGCCGCCCGCACCCGTCCTTCATGCAGCAAGATGATCCGGTCGCAATAGCGCTCCGCAGTCGAAAGGACGTGAGTGGACATGAGCACCGATGCCCCTTGCTCTTTCATCTCGGTCATCTGTTCAAGCAGCGAGCGGATTCCGAGCGGATCCAAGCCGACAAACGGCTCATCGATAATATAGAGGGAAGGCTCCACGAGGAACGCGCACATGATCATCACTTTCTGGCGCATCCCCTTTGAGAAATGGGCAGGAAACCACTTCAACCGTTTTTCCATCCGGAACTCCTTCAACAATTTCTCCGACCGCGCTTTGAATAAATCCTCATCCAAGCCATACGCCGTAGCCGTCAGCTCCAGATGCTCCTGTAATGTCAGTTCATCATATAAAATCGGTGTTTCCGGTATATAGGTGAATGATTTTCGGTACATCTCCGGATTCTCCTGGAACGTCACACCATTGACCTTGATTTCTCCGCTATGCGGGTCCATCAATCCGATGATATGTTTGATCGTCGTACTCTTCCCCGCTCCATTCAATCCGATCAGGCCGACGAGTTCCCCTTTTTCGATTTCAAAACTCAAGTCATGCAGGACGGGCTTTCTCGTATAACCGCCCGTTACATCGTTCAATTCAAGAATTGCCATTTTCATCATCCCTTCATAATAAGTATTTTAACAAAAGACATGTGAAAATGCCTTGTCCATCGTTTGTCGATTGCTCCACAATATGCGTGTGCGGTTTCATTCATGAAATATGCAGTTGCGCAATCCATGAAATTGATGTACTATAGTTATAAGTTTTCGCTGTCGATCAAGAGGATACGGCAGGAAGGCCCAAATACGAGTCGAGTTGAGGAGAGATGAGAAGTGAATACGAAAAATTTAGTTTTCATGGCTTTATTAGTTGCCGTCGGTGCTGCTCTTTACTTAGTGATCCCAGGATATAACGGTGGGATGAAACCGGATTTCATGTTGACGATGATGTTCATCGGAATCCTATTGTTCCCGCAAGCCCGTAACGTATTTCTGCTCGGTGGGACAACAGGTGTCATTTCCGGAATCTTTTCAAGTTTCCCTGGTGGATTTGTGCCGAACGTGATCGATAAATTGGTGACGGCATTCGTCATCTATGCAATCATTGTCGCATTCAAATCCATTCGCAATAATCTGGTCGGATCTACTGTACTTGCCGGTATTGGCACGATTTTATCCGGAACGATTTTCCTTTCGATCGCGATCTTCATCTTAGGCGTCGATCTTCCATTCAGTGCCCTATTCCTGACTGTCGTACTTCCAGCAGTTGCCATGAACGGTGTAGCCTTCTTCATCATCTACCCGATTGTGACGACTTTGCTGAAACGCACATCCATGAAAACGGCAGTGACCAATTAATTATGAATTCAGAAGCTTTCCCCTCCAGGTGGAAAGCTTTTTTTAATTGCCCGGAAGAGAGGGAAATGTTTTAATTAAAGTAGAAGAGGTAAACAAGACGTTCACTATTAGAAAAGAAGGGACGCGGGAACGATGAAAACATCCACATTTTTAATCGGATTGGCAACCGGCGCGGTGGGGGCCGCCATTACTGTCTTATTTTCAACACCGCAATCAGGAAGCGAATTGCGGTCTTCCGTCAAAAACGCTTCGACGGATATGAAAGAAAAGCTTTCAGATCTCAAAGAAAAACTTGAAAATCTGAAAGACTCGATCACTCACTTGAAAAAAGAAGCGAAGGAAGTCATCCCGGAAACAATCGAGGAAATGAAAGAAGTCGTGTCGGATTGGCAGCAAGCCGCCGCGCCCCATAGAATAAGGATGGAACAAGAAATCGCGGACATCCAGGCAGCCATCGAAGACCTTGAACGCTCCATCGCCGCTCAACAGAAATGAGACAAGGAGCTGTCCAAAAAGTCCAGGCACAGAGTTGGATACTAGCAAAAAGCAAGGGTGCCGGGAGACTCCTGCGGGAAAGCCGGCCGACGAGAGCCCGCACGGCTGTAAGCCGGAGGAGGCTCGTCGGCTGGCCCGCGGAAAGCGACCAGAGCCCTTGCTTTTTGCGTGTTTAACCGGAAAATCCACTTTCTGGACAGCCCCTTGTTTTGTCCTTCCGATTCAGGACCGTATAAGTTCAAAAACAAATTTTACTTTTCGTATAAAAGTTATTTCTCAATTCCAACTTCTCTCTTTCTTGCTTTCCTGCTATAATAAAATAAGGTTAAGAATAGAGAAAGCAGGTGTCCAAAATGACACAGAATTCATCTCCGCAAATGGAAGCCATGATATTCAGCCAGCGGGTCGCCCAAATGTCCAAGGCACTTTGGAAAGCGGTGGAAAAAGATTGGCAGGCATGGATCAAACCTTATGACTTGAATATTAATGAACACCATATATTATGGATTGCCTTCCACCTGGACGGGGCTACGATTTCTGATGTGGCCAAATTTGGGGTCATGCATGTTTCAACCGCGTTCAATTTTTCCAAAAAACTGGAGCAACGAGGTTATTTACAGTTCTATAAGAAAGACGACGACCGACGGAACACATATATATCTGTCACTGAAGAAGGAAAAGAACTTTTATTGGAAATGAATGAAAATTACTATTCTTCCAGCCATGGCATCCTCGAAGGTTCCATGCCTATTAAAAATCTCTATGGGAAATTTCCTGAATTCCTCGAAGTGATGTCCGTCATCAAAAACATTTACGGGGACGATTTCATGGAAATTTTCGAACGCGGTTTCCAGAATATCGGGGATACATTCGTTGCGAAACAGGAGGAAAAGGAACCCGTCCCGGCAGAAGCGGGCACGCCTGTTGAAAAATAACTTCATTTTCTATATGATGAATGAACAGATTGTGCATGCGGCACATTTGGAGTGGCATTAGGTAAGTCACTTCCGATATGTATCGGCATACATAGATAGGACATCTGTGCCCGCTGCATTGCTTCGGCACAGACATCGCTACGCTGTCGCAAAGTTACTTCACTATGATTGTTTTGGAGATGGAAGAGGAGGTTTGGGGTTTGATCTTAATTGCAACGGTGATGTTTTCCTTATTTTATCTATTTCAAATAAATAAAATGACATATGCCCTTTGTGAATCCCGGGAAATCCCCGAAGAGAAACAACCGAAGATTTTTAAAACCGTCAATATTTTAGTGACGATATTGATTTTATCTTTTTATGTCGAAGTGTTTTTCCGGGCATAATACATTCAGCAATTGGAAAAGTCCATTCCCGATGATGGGAATGGACTTTTTTCATCCTGACTGGATCATCGCCCTATCCCCCACTTATCCGTATAAGTGGGATGGCCATTACATGATTCCCTGCCCGGTTATTGGCGAGTTAGCATCTTGCATCAATACAAGTAGGCTGCGCCGACAATAATGAGAAGGATGAACAACACGACAATTAACGCGAAGCCGGAAGACCCTTGGTTATATCCGCTCATAGGAGCACCCCCTCTCTCTATGTATCGTATGCTGGCCGCTCCAGCTGTCGTAGGCAATTGCAACCGAAGGAACCTTTTTGTTTTCAAAGCGTTTTTATGGTATAGTGTCTACTGTTCCATCAATTACGCCTCGGCGTAATTGCGTCCGGATTTTTTCGAGCTTGCTCGAAAACCTTCCCCTAAAAAATCCGTGACATCCGCCGGAGGCTTTATCTGAATTCAGCGTGCTTTTGACCACTCGCTGATTTAGAAAATATTGAAGTCTATCCCGTCACTGTGGAAGTGGGGATTTTTTAGCTGAATTTAGATAAAAGTTAGGAGAGAAAATGATATGAGAAAAAAGGCAATCGCACTTACAATGGCGGCTTCCGTCCTTGCCCTATCGGCATGCAGCGGAAATAAAGCGAGCGACGATGAAGTCATCGCCAAGTCCAAAGCGGGCAATGTGACAAAGGAAGAGCTCTACCAAGAAATGAAGAACAGCGTGGGCAAGGAAACCCTTCAACTGCTCGTCCTGGAAAAAGTGCTTGATGCAAAATATGATGTGTCCGACAAAGTGGTCGACGATGAAATTAATAAAATGAAAGACCAGCTTGGCGAAAACTTTGAAGCTTATTTAGCCCAACAAGGCCAAAGTGAAGAAAGCGTCAGGAAAATCATCAAACTGAACTCCCTGCAAGAAGCGGCATTGACAGAGGATGTCGAAGTGACCGATGAAGAACTAAATAAACGGATTGAAATGAACAATACGGAATTGAATGTGAAACATATCGTAGTCGAGGACGAAGAGACTGCACTGGAAGCGAAAAAGAAATTGGATGAAGGCGCGGATTTTGCGGCCACTGCAAAGGAATACTCCATTAAAGAAGCAGCGAAAGAAACAGGCGGCGACTTAGGATGGATCAGTTACGCAAGCCCGATGGATCGTGCGTTCCTGGACGGGGCCTATGCGTTGGAAGTGAACAAGCTTAGCGAACCTGTCAAATCCGACTTCGGCTATCATATCATCCAAGTGACGGAGAAGAGAGAAGTGGAGGATGCCAAAGAGTATTCCAAAGAAGAGAAAGAAGAACTCCGCAAAGAAATGAAGCTGGAGAAAGCGGATGAGAACGCAGCCTTCGATAAAATCTCCAAATTGCTGAAAGATGCGGATGTCAAAGTGGAAGACAAAGACTTGAAATCCGCTCTCGATATGTTCACTCAAGATGATAGCGACGCGGCAGACGAAGCACCTGCAGAAGAACCTAAAGAAGATGCAAAAGAAGAGAAAAAATAAGTTGTACCAATTGGACAGACTCCGGATCGGGGTCTGTCTTTTACATAGGAAAAAGGGGCTGTCCAGAAAGTGGATTCTCCGGTTAAACACGCAAAAGGCAAGGGCTCTGGTCGCTTTCCGCGGGCCAGCCGACGAGCCTTCTCCGGCTTACAGCCGTGCGGGGTCTCGTCGGCCGGCTTTCCCGCAGGAGGCCCCCGGCGCCCTTGCTTTTTGCTAGTATCCAACTCTGTGCCTGGACTTTTCGGACAGCCCCTTCGCAATTCTTTATCATTCAAATGTCGGCTTGTAAAATGAACGATTGTCGAGCGGGAAAATCCGCTCGGTGAACTCGCCCGGCTCCGCTTTGCCCAAAGCGCGATCCAACATGTTCATTTTCGCATCGATATTATCGATATAGTGAAGGATCTCCGCTTCCTTAAGCATCGGACGCTTCGGACTTCCCCACTCCTCTTTTCCGTGATGGCTCAGCACCATATGTTGCAGGAGCATCACTTCCTCACCGGAAATTTCGAGTTCCATCGCCGCAATCGAAATTTCATTGACCATGATCGTAATATGGCCCAACAGATTCCCTTCAACGGTGTACTGGGTGCCGACCGGTCCGGATAGCTCCACCACTTTCCCAATATCATGGAGGATGATGCCGGCGTATAGGAGATCCTTGTTGATGGAAGGATACAGTTCGGCGATCGCCTTGCCCAGTTTCAACATCGAGACGACATGATCGAGAAGTCCGGAGACATAATCATGATGATTCTTAGTGGCCGCCGGATAGGTCATGAACCGGCTTTGATGTTTTTTCAATAAATGACGGGTAATCCGCTGGATATGCGGGTTTTTCATTTCAAAAAAGTATTGCATCAATTCCTCGTACAACACTTCTTTCGTTTTCGACGCGGATGGCACGAGATCCGAGATCGATACGCCCTCATCCTCTTTCGCAGGCCGGATGCTCTTGATGCGCAACTGGTTTTTCCCTCGGTATTCATGGATCTCCCCGCCGACTTTCACGATCGACGCGGCCGTGTACGTAGCTGCGTGCTGGTCGGTCGTATCCCATAGCTTCGCTTCGATATCTCCGCTTTTATCTTGTAAAATGAGTGTCATGAATGGGCTCCCCTGCTGTGTAATTCCACGGGTCGCTTGTTTAATGAGCAAATAAATATCCACCGGTTCGCCCACTTTATAGTCCATGATTTTTTTCAAAAGACGACTGCCCCCTTACCGCTTCCTAATTCGGAAACGTTTAAAATGGTCGCATCTTTCCATTTATCCAACCTATCTGCATGGCAGGTGAAGTAAATGAATTGATGCGTCTCTTGCATTTCTTCCATTACTGCTATCATACTTGATTGCCGCTCGACGTCAAAGTGGACAAATGGATCATCTAGGATGAGCGGAAACGGAGCGATATCCTGCATCGAGTCCGCCAACGCAAATCGCAGCGCAATGTAGGCCTGCTCCTTGGTCGCTTGGCTCAGTTCCGCTATCGGAAAATAGCTGCCATCCGTTGCGACCGCTTGAAAATGGCCCGTTTCTGCCACGTGCAGCGAATTGTAATTCCCATTCGTCAAACGATGGAAAAGACCGGCTGCTATTTGTAACACTGTCGGCAATTTCTGCTCTTTCAATTCGTCCATCGTCTGTCGAATTGCTTCGGTCACCGCTTTTCGTTCGGACCATTTTTTCGCCAAGATGGTCAACTCCGCACGTTTGATTTCGAGCAGTTGCTGTTTATGCCCCAAAGTTTCATCATTCAAAAGCTGGTCGGTATGATGCACGAGCTTCGCTTTTTCCTCAACCAGCTTCTCCATTTCCTCGGCAATCGCTTCCCGGCTTTCCCTGATCATCCTGCCCTGTTCGTCCCACTCTGTGTCAGTTCGAAATGGCTGGGCGTCAATTTCGCCTTGTACGCCAATCTGGGCATGAACATCTTCCAGCTGCCTTTTCAGGAGGACAGTCTCCTGATAGTCATTATGCGCCTCGTAAAATTGATCTTCCGTCGCTGCTCCGGCCTCTGAAAATAAAGAGCTGATTTGATTTTCATACGTCTTGATCAAATTGCAGCATTCTTGGAGCTTCGCCTGCTGTTCGTCCAAAGCTTCCGCCCAGGACTTCCATCGGTCCGCATCCCTTTTCAAGCGCAGATAGTCGCTTCTGAGCAGTTCATATAGATGATCCGGCTGAACCTGTTTTTGCAGCAGGCGTTCCGCAGTCTCGATTCGCTCCGAAATATTCCTCTTCAAGGTTGCTAGTTGTTCTGCATTGATTTCGATGTCCCGGGAGACTTCTTGGAACTCCCGGCTCATGCGGAACAGTTCCGGAATGATGGTCATGCTCGGCATCCCGCTTATCCCATAGTCACGGAGGAAGCGGGCCAAATCTGTCGAAAGCTGACTTTTCCGCGTTTGCAAGTCGGCCATCTCGGCTTCGATGACTTGACGCCGCTCGCCCGCCTTTTCAAGTCCGCCTTTCAACGCTTCCTCTTGTACGCGGAATAAACGGATGTTCTCCGCCAATTCTTCATAATGGCGCTCCTGACCATCATATGCGGCTACATAGCTCTCCATTTCCCGCACCTTGTCAATGTCTGAAGAAGGGCGATTATTCATATGGAGGAAAGCCCCCATGCCGCCTACCAGGATGCCGATTCCGACAATCAACCATTGAGCTTGGATGAAACCGTAAACGATACATAATGCTGCAACCGCTAGAAAAGCGGAGAGCACCAGTTTTTCATTCGACTTGCTTTGATTTCCTCCCAAGGAGAGATAGGCCCTTGCTTCTGCCAGGCGCTGCCTGATTATCGGCCATTGCTCCGCCAATTCCCTATCTTTTTCGGAAGGTGCAGATCGTTCATGCGCGTGCAGCTCACTATGCAAACTACGCCATTCCCTGTCCGATTCCTCCAGGCTATACTGGACAGCATTGATCCGCTTTTCATTGTCTTCCAGTTGCCGGAGCCGGTCCGCCAGTTCTTCTTCCCGTTGCAGAGACACATCCGCCTGCAACAAGGTCCCTTCCGTATCCGGATCGATGCCGAGGCGGTCGAGCAACCGTCTTTTCATTTCTGTCAATTGCCGGTTCTCCTCGAGCAGCGAGCCAAGCGACGCACGCCAACCATGCCACTCCGATTCTCGGGCGAGCAGCCGTTCCAGCTGACTGAGTTTATCTGCATCCGTTTTTTGGGCCATCTGCGATTCGACATGGGCCAAATCCTCTTCCAGCCGTCGGGCGGCCGCTTTCGATTCAGCCAACTTGCCGGCTGTCATCTCATACCGTCTCACGCCATCCACCGGGAAACTATGATTTCCCCTTTCGGCCAATTGCAATTCCAGGGACCTCTTTTTCTCCAGCAACGGTTGAATCTGCCGGGCTAGCGCCAGTCGCTCCTCCTCTTCCTGCAGGTGTCTGTCTTGCCGCCTCTTCTCCTCCAGCAGCCCGTCAATCTCCCGGAGCCGATCTACGGATGGAGCATACTTTGCAATCCGCTCCCGCTCCGCTTTCAATTCAGTTTCCAAGTTCCGGAGCTCCTCGATTTTGACATTTATTTGAGGGAGCTTGCCGGATTTCTTGAAAAGGTCGCCCATTTCCTTTTCCAGCTTCTTCTCCACTTGCAGGAGTACGTCCACGCCGGTCGTTCCGGAGGCTAGAAGCGTCCGGCTCAATTCATCCTCATCCATCTTCTCGAACCCTTGCAGCTGCAACAGGGAAAACGAAAAGATCGCTTCGAATGAAGGACGGTCATATTGGCGAAGCAATTCTTTCAATTTTTCCTCCCCGCCGACTGTTCCATCACCGAAACGGACCGTAACATCCCCTGCGGATTTTCCGCGGACGCGTTCGATTGTGCATTTTCCGTGTCGTTCATCCAGCAGCTGCACCTGCCCCCCATATTTGCCGCCGGATTTCGGCTCGTACCGCAGCAACGCACTATTTTTCTGCGGGAACCCGAACAGGATATGAAGGATGAATTGCTGGATCGTCGTTTTTCCGGCTTCATTCAACCCGTAGATGACGTTCATGCCGGAACCTAGTTCGATGGTGACATTTTCATGTTTCCCGAATCCGTAAATGACCAGTTTCTCGATTCGCATCTCTCCACCTCAATCCGCTTCCGTCATTTCTTTGACCAACAGCGATGCTGCGCCCGCCCGGATGTCCTGTATGCTGTCAGCCGCCAGGACATCCAAATACTTACTGCCGCGGTGCTGATATACGTCCTTCAATAACCGCTTCCATTCCGCTTCCGGCCATTGGTCCATCCGCTCTTGCACCGCTTGGACCAAATTCCAGTTCGCGGCGGTTCGCTCCGGTTTCCAATCGAACGTCAACTGCTGTACCCATATGAATATCTCGCTCTCTTCCAGCCATTCACGCAAAGTCTCCAGCCATACTTCTTCAGGCGATTCCTGAAATAAATCCATGCTCCCGGCATCGAGATCGACCATTTCCAGCTCCAGCAAACAAGCCCCGAATTCCGCTTGATACCCTTCAATCGCTTCCCGGCATGCGGCAAACCATTCGTTCGCATGACGGAGGCCGGCACAGGACACCTGCAAACGATCGAAGACGAGGGCGGAGGCCGGGATGAATTCAAGTGAAGAAGCGCCCGCCTTCGACAACGTCACTTCATAAAAGCCTTTCATTCCTGACTCTTTGCGATGCCGACCTTGCAAATTGCCCGGATAGACGATCGGAGGGGCATCATGCAATCGCTGCCTCAAATGGATATGGCCCAACGCCCAGTAATCATATCCTTTCGATAACAAGGCCTCTTTCGTGAAAGGGGCATACACTGCATGCGTCTCATCCCCGGCCAAACTGCCATGCAGCATTCCGATATGGATCGTTTCCAAATCTCCACCCGCAACCGGGTAATGCTCGATGACCGGCTCCCGAACATGCCGCTCCGGATAGCTGAATCCATGGATGACGATATCTTGGCCGTCGATCCGCAGAGGCACCGATTGCACATCCCCGCCGAGTACATGCACATTCGGCGGCAACTCGAACCGTGTCCATCTCCCGCCCAGATGGTCATGATTGCCGTGGCAAATGAAGACCGGAATGCCTGCCGCCTCCAGTTCCGACATGCCTTCCTGGAATTTCAGCTGGGCACGCAAACTCCGATCTTCCCCGTCGTACACATCCCCGACAATGAGGAGAAAATCAGGCTTCGACTCGACCGCATGACGGATCAAATTTGTGAACGCGGAAAAAGTGGAAGCCCGCACCGTCCGCAAATGCTCTGCAGGCAAACCGGAAAGCCCTTTAAACGGACTATCCAAGTGCAGATCCGACGTGTGGATAAAACGAATTTCCGACAATCCAACCCCTCCTCCGACAACGAATATCTGTTCTTAATTCTACCATATTATCGGAAGTGTGGTAGCCATAAATTGAAAGGGCTGCCCATCAGCGGACAGCCCAGCTACTTATTCTTTCCCCAGTTGAATCGCTTTTTTGATATCCTTCAAGGAACGGGATGGGCCGTACATGAGGACGCCGCCCCGATAGACGCGAGCCCCGAACCAACCTAAGAAGAAAATCGTGATGAGCATGATGGCAATCGACAGGAGGGGCTCCCATAATGGCAGCTCCAGCATGCCGACCCGCAAAAACATGACGAGCGGCGCGAAGAACGGGAAGAAGGAGGCATATTTCAAATAGCCCATTTCCGGATTCCCCAAGCCGGTCGCCGCAATGACAAACGCGACGACAATGAGCATCGTCATCGGCGTGATGACTTGCTGGACATCTTCCGTCCGACTGACCAAAGACCCGAGGAGGGCGGCCAGCGTAGCATACAGGAAATAACCCAGCAGGAAGAAGACGATAGCATAGACAAGGGTGCCCGTATGGATCGACGATAGGCTGAAGAATTCGGATATCCCTCCCGGTTCGCCCGTTGAGGATGTTTTCATCGCAATGAAACCGGCAACTCCGTAGAAAACGATTTGCAGCAGCCCGAGTGATCCGATGCCGAGCACTTTGGCAAACATATGCTTGACAGGGGAGACACTGGAAATGAGAATCTCCATGACACGCGATGACTTCTCCGTTGCCACCTCGGTCGCAATCATGCTGGAATACAGGATGACAGCGAAGTAGATGACGAACATCAGGACGTAGACGAGGACGCGCGCTTGGTCAATCTCTTCCTCCGATTTGGCGGAAGGGGAGATATTCTGCTGCTCAAACTCGATCGGGGCAAACAGTAATTGCACTTGTTCGCCTGTCAGCGACAGCTCTTCCGCCTTCATTTCGGTCTGGATGGACTGCAAGGCATCTTGGATCGTCCGCGGCAAACTGAAGTCAAGCGCACTCATCGTCGTATATTTCGCTTGGATAGTGTGGGAGCCATCCACGTCAAGCGTCAAAAACGATTCGATTTCTCCATCTTTCACTTGTGCAAGGAGTTCCTCTTCTGTCGCAGCGGATTGCTCCACTGCGAGTCCGGACATGTTCTCGCTCAGTTGCTCATTCAATGGGTCAACAAGCATGCCGCTCGTATCGATCACTTGAAGGGCTTCTTGCGATTCATCCCCGGTCACGTCTTGTACGGTATCGATGATTTTGGACAAGTTCGCGACTAGGAAGATGGCGGCGATCATGACGGCTGTCGTGATGATGAACGATTTCGTCTTCGCCTTCGTCACAAATGCCTGCTTGAAGATGATCCAGAATTCACGCATGCTCTTTCCCCACCTTTTCAATGAAAATATCCTGCAGCGACGGTTCCTCGATGGCAAAATGACGGACCGGACCGGACTGGAGTGCAGTTGACAACAGCTTCTCCGCGACCGCCTCCGTTTCCACCTGGTAGACAGCCCCTTCAATCGATTTATGGACTGACGTGACGCCCGGGACGGCATCCAATGCAGATAAATCATGATCCGATTTGATGCGCACATTTTGTTTACCGAAGGAACGTTTCACATCACGCAGCGTGCCGCTGACGATTTGATTGCCACGATGGATGATGCTCAATTGTTCGCAAAGCTCCTCGACATGGTCCATCCGGTGGCTCGAAAACAAGATGGTCGCGCCTTGATTGCGGAAGTCGAGGATGGCATTTTTCAACATTTCCACATTCACGGGGTCAAGACCTGAAAACGGTTCGTCGAGTATCAATAATTTCGGTTGATGGATGAGCGAAGCGATTACCTGGATTTTCTGTTGGTTCCCTTTCGATAACTCTTCCACTCTTTTTTTCGTGTAATGGCTGATTTCCATCCGCTCCAGCCATTTGTGCATCTCCGTTTTGGCAGCAGCTTTGGACATGCCGCGCAATTGCGCCAAAAACAACAACTGATCTTCCACTTTCATCTTCGGATACAAGCCGCGCTCCTCTGGCAAATAACCGATTTCCGCGCTTGTTGCATAGCTGATCCGGCCATTATTCCATGTAATCCGGCCTTCATTCGGGTTCAATAAACCGAGGATCATCCGGAATGTCGTCGTCTTCCCAGCACCGTTCGCCCCAAGGAATCCATACATGGTGCCCTGTTCCACTGTCAAGGACAAGTCACGTACCGCAGTGAAATCCCCGAATCGCTTCGTCACATTTTGGAGTTGTAAAGCCATTGTGTCGCCCCTTTTCATAACTGTCTAGTAGTCTATACGGATTCA
The DNA here is from genome assembly GCF_000829195.1 of Bacillus sp. OxB-1. Taxonomy (GTDB): domain Bacteria; phylum Bacillota; class Bacilli; order Bacillales_A; family Planococcaceae; genus Sporosarcina. The sequence goes on from NZ_AP013294.1 coordinate 196,784, forward strand.
GGAGGTTGAAGTTTCATTCCATTAATTCCTACTGCTCGCAATCGCGGCCCCGATTGCATAGGACAACATATGGGCAACCCATATCCCGGTCATCAGGAAAAATGCCAACCGCGGGCCTTCTACAACAATGATAATTCCCCAAACAATAAGGATGGTCGCCGTCGTCACGCGCCATGAAAAGGAGCGTGCCTGCTCATGGATCCGCGTATATCTCTCATCAAAACGCCTTTCCTTTTTCCCTTTCCGCCAACTAATAAAAAGGATAATGGAAGCTATCAAAATCCCCAGCGGCAAACCTACCAGAAATGACCCCAAATCAAAACTTTCATGCATACTTACTCCTCCTCGGGAATGAAAATATCTTCTATGGAACACTCAAATAATTTGGCAATCTTGAAAGCGAGCAGCAACGAAGGATTATATCTCCCTTTCTCCAAGGAAATGACCGTCTGTCTCGACACATCCACTTTTTCGGCAAGCTCATCTTGCGTCCACCCTCTCTCCACCCGCTTCTCTTTAATTAAATTATCCAGTTTGATCATCCCCCTCCAAAAGTAAAGGTCGCTTCACGTAAAGGATACTTTACTTTTGAAAGGAATGTCAAGTCTCCTTTACTATTTTTCCTGGAAAATTTGAGGGTAAATGGGGTTGGAATGTTGGAGGATTAGCATGGATGGGAAACCGTCACGGCAAATTCCCAAACTGTCATGGCAATCGGCCATACTGTAAGGGCCCGGCTGGAAACTGCCTAAATAAATGAATTTTCTCTCACCTTTCATGAATCGCTATTCACTTTCCAGTTTTAATAGTATAATGAAAGCACATACTAAAAGGGGTGAGTTTTGTGAGAACTTATAAACTGACGGCATACGAACAAACGGGGAAACTGATTACGGAGGAATCTTTTACAGCGGCGACCGATGACGAAGCGAAAGAAAAGGGACGTGCCCTGCTGGAGGAGAAAAATCTGGAAGAGGCAACACATCGCTTAGCATCCCCGGCCGGCAAATTATTATTGTTCCATTCCTGAAACGAACGACCACCGGATTTCAGACAGCTCTTGGTACGCAATTATTATTCCGGAGGGATGACAAGTGGAGATCGCGTTAATCGCCCATGATCAAAAGAAAGATGAGATGGTCAATTTCGTCATTGCTTATCAACATATTTTTTCACAACATACATTGTATGCAACCGGGACGACAGGAAAGCGGATCCTCGATGAAACAGGCCTGCCGATCCACCGACTTCGTTCAGGCCCGCTCGGCGGCGATCAGCAAATCGGCGCCCTGGTGGCAACGGGAGAACTGGATCTGATCCTCTTTTTCCGCGATCCGCTGACGGCCCAGCCGCATGAGCCGGATGTGAGTGCGCTGCTGCGTCTATGCGATGTATACGGCATCCCGCTTGCGACCAATTTGGCCACTGCCGAACTATTAATACGAGCTGTGGAAGAAGGCTATTTTGCCTGGCGGGACATGGTCGATAAATACAAAACAAAAGAACCCACTTCGTCCGAGACGGAGTGAGTTCTTTTCATTTAAACAATTCTTGCCGAATCATATGAACTGTTCAAGTATTGGTTGAGCGCCTGCTGCAAAGTGCCAAATGTTTTTGTTTGCCCGTCGACTGTCACGCCAAGTCCGACGATCCTCCGGACAAGATCGCCTCGTAAGCCGGTGAGGACCGGGCGGCATCCCATGAGAGAAATTCCCGAAATGATCCGCATCAAACGGTCGACGACATCATCTTCCATATCCACAATCCCCGATAAATCGATGATCAATGTTTGGATATGGAGCCGGTTGATTTCCGTCAACACTTTCTCTTCGAGGATTACGGTCCGGAATGAGTCGACCGTCCCGATCAAAGGAAGAATGCAGATGCTCGGTGTAATCGGAATGATCGGAACGGACAATGTCTCCACAAGCTTCCGCTGCGCTAAGAGCAGTTCCTCTTTATACATCGAATAATTGATGAAAAACGAATTCAAAAACTGATCGATGCCATTATTGATTTGTTTTTCAGACACAAAAAAATTACACATCTCGTTAGACTCCGAATACCGTTCGATAAAGCACCAGAGTGTCCTTCGAATCGCCTGCACCCACTCCAGCTTAAAGGCCAACGGAATCGAATGGGTAGCCCAAGCAATCCCCTCTTGCTTGGCAAACAATTGAAGCTCCTCATCTTGTCCATCAATCACATACAAGACAAGCAGATGGGCATTATTGATCAGATCGATATTCCCTACTTCCAATATATGCTTGATACGATCCCGGACATTGCTCGCTTCATCTTGCAGCACATTCTCGAATTCTTGTTTATGTTCCTGAAGAAATGACTTGAAATTTGAATCGATACAAGCAGTTCCCATCGAAATCCCCCTTTTACAAATTAGCCCCTCAACTTTATTACCCCTTCCTACAGTTCTTAAAACCTATAGAATAGGATGAAGTTCCTTTATAAAAATAGTCTTTCCGATAGAATACGGGGAATTCCGTCAATTTGCCAATCATTTGCCCTTTGAAAAATTTGGTTGCCGCTTTTCAAGGAAGGCACGAATCCCCTCCTGATGCTCCTCCGTCTGCCGCATTTCCATCTGCTTCTCATTTTCCATCTCTAGGACTCGTTGGAGCTCATCGACCTTTTGCGAATGAAGAATATTCTTTGATGCGATCATGGCCCGGATTGGCATCGCCAGGAATTGATGGGCAGCTTTATCGGCCGCTTCTCTCGCTTGACCTGTAGGCACGACTTCATCGACCAATCCTTTTGCCAAGGCATTTTGTGCATCCAGCAATTCCCCTGACCAGATCAGATGCTTCGCCTTGGTGACACCGAGCCGTTCCTTCAAGAAGAAATGCCCCGCTCCGTCCGGCACCAATCCAATCCCGATGAAATTCATCGCCAGTTTACAGGATTCATCCGCTATGATCCGATCACAGCCCAGCACCAGGCTAAAACCTAACCCGGCCGCTGCTCCAGTAACCGCGGCAATTGTAATCTGAGGCAACGTATAGAGGGCCTTCGCCAAACGGGATAAATCATTCATGACATCCCCCATGTCAATGCCTTCGGAATCCAGCATCACCCGGATATCCCCGCCCGCCGAGAACGCTCGCCCAGCTCCGGAAATCACGACCACTTGGACCGTCATATCCTTTTTCAACGACTCCAATGCCTCCGCCAATTCCTTCATCATCACCTGATCCATCGCGTTCATCTGATCCGGCCGATTCAATGTCAAATAAGCCAGCCTTCCGTTCTTCTCCAATCCGATTGTCTGGTACAAAATAAACCACCCCTTTTATGAATGAACAGTCATTCAATACTTTGTTCTATTACTATTTCGCTACCGCGCGGTAAAACCCTTTATTCAAATATAAGGAGCCCTGCTGCAAGCCGGAAAATACTACAATAAAAGGGGGTTGTCCAGAAAGTGGATTTTCCGGTTAAACACGCAAAAAGCAAGGGCTCTGGTCGCTTTCCGCGGGCCAGCCGACGAGCCTCCTCCGGCTTACAGCCGTGCGGGGTCTCGTCGGCCGGCTTTCCCGCAGGAGTCTCCCGGCGCCCTTGCTTTTTGCTGGTATCCAACTCTGTGCCTGGACTTTTCGGACAGCCCCTGCTTCAATTCACTACCTTATAGAACCCGTTTTCGCTCCGTCAGGAAAGACCGCATCCAAGAAGTTCAACTTCTTCTCAATGGCATCCTCGAAAGCCAGACTGTATGCCGCCGGATCTTTCGGGTTATAGAATTGGGCGATTTTCCCGGTCTCCCGATCGATGAACTTGCTGGAAGCTCCGCAGCCGATGCCGATGATCGTCTGGACCTCTTCCATGATGATGATATTGTACAGGCTCTCTTCGCCCGGCTTCGAGTACCCGACATTCTCCAAGTTGCCTAAGATGTTTTTCTGGCGGTACAGATAATACGGGACATAGCCGTTTCCGGCGGTCCATTGCTCACCCATGCGCATCATTTCTTCCACCGTTCCCCGGTCCGCCACTTTGTATTTCTCCTTGTTGCGTGTCATTTCGGAAGCCCGCTTGAAGGACAGCGTATGGATCGTCAACGATTCCGGCTGCATCTTCTCCGTCTCATCCAGCGAATGGCGGAATTCCTCCATCCCTTCATTCGGCAAGCCGATGATCAGATCCATATTGATATTCTTCATACCCATGTTGCGGGACAGCCAAAACTTGTCAATCGTCTCTTGAACGGTATGATGACGTCCGATCGCCTTCAATGTCTCATCCGTATAGGACTGCGGATTGACGCTAATCCGGTCGATTCCCCACTTTTTGAGCACCTCAATCTTCTCGGGCGTGATCGTATCGGGGCGACCCGCTTCGACGGTGATCTCCCGGACTTTATCCATATTCGGGAATGAATCGTACATCGTCTCATACAGGGCATCCATCTCGTCGGCTTCGATGCTCGTCGGCGTCCCACCCCCGAAATAGATGGTCGTGATTTCCATGTCGTGTGCCGTCAGCCATTTCCCCATCTCCCGGATCTCTTCGTGCAGCGCATCGAGGAAACTGTCGACCCGTCCGTTTTTCCTACGGATCGCATAGGCGGGAAACGTGCAATACGCGCATTTCGTCGGGCAGAACGGAATGCCGATATAGATGCTCACACCGTTTTTCAACTCATATAAATCGGGAATGGCTCTTAATTGCACGTCGGCGATGATGGCGAGAAGTTCGCTCTTTTCCTGTGAGATCCGGTGCCGATCCTGTAACATCCGCTGGGCTTCTTCGGACGACATCCCCTGCCTGCGGTATTTATGATAAAGCTTCGTCGGGCGGATTCCGGTCAGGATGCCCCAAGCTTGCTGCATGCCCGTCGCCTGTTCCAAAACTTCCAAGAAAAGATGGGAATAAATCCGTTTAAGTTGCCGCGTTTTCGTCTTCTCATCCCCCGCCTCCGCCTTCTCGGAGAAAGTGGATGAATGCTTTGCGCCTTTCCAAGATAGACTTGCCGTTCCGGAATAAACCCCATCTTGCTGATCTAAAAAGAAATCCACCAAGACTGCATCGTCGCCCTCTTCCGTCACGACGGAGGATTGTTCAAAAAAAAGATTGGCCAAATGAGTGAACATCCGGACCCAATCTTGTGGAAATGTCTCGGTTAACATAATTTTCTGCATGGTGTCGTACCAACTTTCTATGATGATTCCCATGATTGTTCATTGTATCAAAATTGCAGTTCGAAAAAAACCGGCCGAAGCCGGTTTTTTAGCTGATCGATTCATATAAACTCTGCACAGGCTTCATCAGGACACGATTCACTTCTTCGATAAGCCCGCTCAACTTCATCTCCGCTTCGAGCATCGCCATGATTTTTGGATTCTGTTGCGCCAGTTGAGCTGTTTTTTGCGCGTATTCCAATTCTTCCGGGGCGATTTCTTCCCCTTGCATCTGTTTCTCCTGGAGGGTCATCTGGATTTTCCGGAAACTTTTAAACAGTTCCAATGCCGTCCCGTCCGCCTTTACTTCTTCGATCGCTTCCTGAACCGCTTGGAACTCCGCTGTTTGACGAAACGTCGCTTCCAATCTGTTCAAATCATCATAAATATTCACTGCCATATTCTCATTTCCCCTCTATGTTAGGTTGTAAAAAAGACGATCAATCCTTGGACGATTCCGATCACGCCGCCGAGCAATGCACCAAGTACGGTAATCATTTTAAATTCCCGACGTGAAATGCCGAGGACCAAATCTTCCAATACTGCGACTGGAAATGTATCAACTTGTTCCTTGACGATTTCATCCAGCTTCAATTTGCGAAGCGAGATTTCCAATTGAGCCTCCGCCTGCCGGAAAGCGAAATTGGCAAGTTGCGGAGTGACGTGCTCAGCTGTCCAAGCTGCGCCATCCGCCCAATAATCATGGATGGTTTTATCCAACCGTGCTTCCAAATCCAGTTCCTTCTTAACATATGCTTGGATGGAGGCAAACAATCCATCCCAATCAAATCCGCCGATCAATTCCTCGACAGGGCGCTGTTGCAAACGGGTCCACTCGGTATCTATCAGATTATATAGCAAATCATACGTCCCCTGCGCCTCGACGAATTTCAACGCCTCCCGCTGAACTTTTCCGACAAGCTTGTTCGAATCGCCGAAGAACATATTCACCATGCTGCCAATCGTTCCTTTAGTCGCCAGAAAATCGTCAATTAATTGCTGGAAGACTAACTTGCCTTCCGGTGATTCAATAAATCGGCTGGCCCGATTCAAAATATACGTCGTCGCGGGAGCGATCTTTTGCTGCACTTGCTTTTGCCATTCGGAGGGCATCACGTCTTCCAGGGAACCCGTAGTCAATTTGGTCCGTACCGCCAGCAACTGCTCATCGACAACAGCGAGCAGCTTCTGTTCCGTCTTCCCGACCAGATTTTCCGCACCCGCCAACTCGAGCCAATTATGGATCGTCCGGTCGGAATGAAGGACGTGTTCCTCCACTTTCCGTTGGAGGAACTGCTCCGCTTTCCGTTCCATATCCGGAGTCAATAGTTTCTTCCGGAACGTATCCGGGGTCAATAAATAATTCGTCACCGTTTTTCCAAGCTGCTTTGCCAATTCATCCCGGCGCTTCGGGATAAGTCCAGGAGTGAACGGCAGGCGCCATTGGCCGATATACTTCGCCTCATGCGGCCGGAATAACATTTTAATGGCCAAGTGATTTGTAAAACCACCAATCAGCGCACCGATCAAAGCCATGAATAGGATTGTCCATATAAAATTCATTCGCGTCACCTTTTTCCATTCATATCGTTCCAATTATAGCAGAACCGGCCGTGACAGAAAAAGATTAGGGGTTGGCGACGGTCGGGCCTCATTCATCGGTCCGAGGAAACTGCATACAACCTGTCCCACCGCCTTTGCCGCGACAAATAATGCCGCTACGCTAATCATCCCCGAACAGTACAGTGTGGAAACAGTTTCCAAAAACAAGGGGGAGTGATACGATCGATGGACTAAGAGTTGTAAAGGAGGAACAAAATTGGAGAGGGAATTTATCGATCATCTTAATCGAAAAGTGACATTGAACGATTTGCCGCAACGGATCATCTCTTTATGCCCTGCGATCACCGAGACGTTATTCGCCCTTCGAGCAGGCGACCGCATCGTCGGCAGGACGAGGTATTGCATATTCCCGGAAGATCGGGTGAAACAAGTGCCGATCGTTGGCGGGACGAAAGAAATGGACCTAGATAAAATCCGTGCCCTGAAACCTGATTTGATCGTCATGGAAAAAGAGGAGAACACGGCCGAGATGGTGGCCGCTTTGGAGAAAGACTTTCCGGTTTACGTAGCGGAAGTCCAGTCCATCCCAGATGCCTACCGGCTGATCCAGTCCCTCGGGGGATTGACGGGTCGGGATGCCGAAGCTGCCCAGCTCATTGAAGAAATCCGCACCTCCTTTCAAACATTGCCTAAAAGAACCGGGCAACGGGTCGCCTATGTCATTTGGAAAAATCCTTATATGACGGTTGGCAAAGACACATATATCGAATCCGTCCTAAAACAGCTCGGCTTCTCCGTCCCTTTCACCGAAATGGAAGGCAGATATCCCGCCGTGACGGAAGCAGATTTCCAACAGGCGAACTTGGATTTCATCTTTTTGGCTTCCGAACCATTTCCGTTCCGGGAAAAGCATCTGGCAGAATTCCAAAAGATCTGCCCCGAAACGAAAGTGATCTGTGTCGAAGGGGAGATGTTCTGGTATGGGGCACGGATGAAAATTGCCGCGGATTACTTTGAAAATCTAATGATTACATTATTGGAGGAATCAAAAAACGAGAAATCCTGAATGACTCGGGATTTCTCGTCTCTTTGCAAATCAAATCTGTACGTCCTGCGGCGGTTCACCTTTTTTATTCATCACCCGGATCGCCTCCGGAGTGATTTTCAAAATAACAAGGTTCGGATCGTTCGGCCCTTCAAACCACACCTCCATATACTCGTTCCACACTTTGTCAATCATATTTTCCCCTTGTGAAATTTCCACCGTGCCCTGAATTTCCAGAAAAGCATCGCCAAATCCGTCCCCTTCATAGCCAATCAAAATATGAGTATGCGGGTTCTGTTCCAGCTCATCCACTTTTTCCGTCTTCTTCGATGTGACCGTGTATAAAGTGAATCCATCGTTAAAAAATGTCATATAGCGGCTATGTGGCTTGTTCTGTTGCACGGTCGCCATTGTCCCGATATGACTTTCATCCAGGATTTTGCGTGCCGTCTCTTTTGCATCCATGTAAGTTTCCTCCTTTTTATTCCTCGTTCCTTAGTCTTCCTTTCCCTTCCTATCGATAAACATTTTCCGGCGCAAAAAACTCCCGCACAGATTGAACGGGAGTTTCCAAATTATTGTCCTGCCGTCACAGCGGCTTTCCGTTTCGCTTTCGCTTCCAAACGGCGCTGATGCAAAATCGGCTCCGTGTAACCGTTCGGCTGTTCGATCCCTTTGAACACCAGATCGCATGCCGCAGCGAATGCTACGGAGTCATCGTAATCCGGAGCCATCGGTTGATAGATTGCGTCATCCGCATTCTGTTTATCCACGACAACCGCCATCCGTTTCATCGTCTCCATCACTTGCTCTTCCGACACGATGCCGTGATGCAGCCAGTTCGCGATATGCTGGCTGGAAATCCGCAGCGTCGCCCGGTCCTCCATCAAACCGATGTCATTGATGTCCGGAACTTTCGAACAGCCGACACCTTGATCAATCCAGCGGACTACATACCCGAGGATGCCTTGTGCATTATTATCCAACTCTTGCTGAATCTCTTCCGGTGACCAGTTCGTGTCCGGAGCGACCGGAATTTCCAAGATGGCGTCGCGATAATCGATTGTGCTGTCGATCCCCTGCTGAACCGCCTTCACGTCAATCTGATGATAATGAAGGGCGTGCAATGTCGCTGCTGTCGGAGATGGGACCCAAGCCGTGTTCGCTCCGGCTTTCGGATGGGCAATCTTCTGTTCGAGCATCGCCGCCATCATATCCGGCATCGCCCACATCCCTTTACCGATCTGTGCATGGCCCGGGAGACCCGAATCGATACCGACCGCTACGTTGGAAGCTTCATACGCTGTCAGCCAGTTCGTCGCTTTCATGTCGTTTTTACGGATCATGACGCCCGCTTCCATCGACGTATGGATTTCGTCACCCGTCCGATCAAGGAACCCGGTGTTGATGAAGGCGATCCGTTCTTTCACTTCATTGATACATGCCTTCAGATTGAGCGATGTCCGGCGCTCTTCATCCATCAAACCGATTTTCAACGTATGGCGTTCGAGTCCGAGGATATCTTCAATCCGGTCGAATAGCCGATTTGCAAATGCGGCCTCTTTCGGTCCATGCATCTTCGGTTTAACAATGTAAATGGAACCGTGGCGGGAGTTTTTGAACTGCACATCGCCTTTCAAATTATGCTTCGCAATCAATGACGTGAGGACGCCATCGAGAATCCCTTCCGGCACTTCATTGCCATCTTGGTCCAGAATGGCGTTATTCGTCATCAAATGGCCGACATTCCGGACGAACATGAGAGAACGGCCGGGCAATGTCAATTCTTCCCCGTTCGCGGATGTGTACGTACGATCCGGATTCATCCTACGGGTGATTGTCTTATTTCCACGGGCAAAGCTTACCTCCAAATCGCCTTTCATAAGGCCGAGCCAATTGCGGTAAACGCCGACTTTATCTTCCGCATCGACAGCTGCAATTGAATCTTCACAGTCCATAAGCGTCGAAAGGGCCGCTTCCAACAAGACATCTTTGACACCGGCTGCATCATCTTTTCCGATGGAATGATTCCGGTCAATCTGGATTTCCAAGTGCAGTCCATTATTTCCGAGAAGGACGGTGGAAGGCGTTTCCGGAGCCCCTTGATACCCGACGAACTTTTCCGGGTCCTGCAGGCCGACAGCTTTCCCATCTGACAGGGTTGCTGAAAGTTTTCCATCGGTGATTGCATATTGAGTGACCTCTGAATGTGACCCCCCTGCCAATGGAACGGACTCGTCTAGGAAGCGTTTCGCAAACCGGATGACCTTCGCGCCGCGGACCGGATTATACTCTACACCCGCTTCCGCCCCTTCCTCATCGCTGATGACATCGGTTCCATACAGTGCATCATACAAGCTTCCCCAGCGGGCATTTGCCGCATTCAACGCATAGCGTGCATTGTCGACAGGCACGACCAATTGAGCACCTGCTTGGATTGCAATTTCATCATCCACTTTTGACGTGGACACTTTGAAATCAGCCGGCTTCGGTTCCAAATAGCCGATTTCCTCTAGAAACGCTTTATATTTCGGTAGATCCGTAGATCCTTTGTTTTCTCTATGCCAAGCGCTGATCGCTTGTTGAAGGCGTACGCGTTCTTCCAACAATTGCTTGTTCTCTGGAGCAAATTCATGGATGAGTTGCCCGAAATCCGACCAAAACTTCTCTCCATCCTGTTCAATGCCCGGAAGCACTTCTTCATTCACAAAATCATACAGTTCCTTGGAAACTCGAAGCTTGCCTTTTTCTACATAATTTTGCATGGTATCCACCCCTTAACGTATTTACAACCACCCACACTGTTTTATAACAGTTTCATCTATTACACTATATACTATAATACATTTGAAAATCAACAGTATTATGAATTTTTTGTTCTTCACATTCCGCTGCAAATAGGATTCATGGAATATTTGAAAAGGAGGAGTGTTTATGTTAGACAACTTATGGATCAGAAACTTACCGTGCGGATAATTGGGGGTGTTTCGATGAAGAGGAACTTTCTTTTTTATTGGCGGATTTTCGTGCTTGTTAGTATGATTTTGCTGTTTGTAACGAAAGTGATAAGTCCAGACACTTTTATAGCGATGCTAGTCAGTATAATAGTCTTTGTCATCATCCCGGAGACTATAAAGGCAAAAAGGGATAGTGATGGCGAAGATACGCAATAACCGGGGCTAGGAAGGAAATGAAAAAAGAGAAGGAATCAAAGGCTTCCTCCCCCTCCTATTTTGCATAGTGCGGTGCTTATCCGGCATTTCCCCCTGCCTTCAGAGGGCATTGTAGATCGTGGAAAATCGGATGGCATGTTCCATTTCATCGTGCATGGCGATGAACACTGGATTATATGCCTGCTGAAAAGGGATGGTCAGAAGCATTTCCTTATACGTCTCGACCGCCTCCAGCTCATCGACGAGCGCCCGTTTTGCGCAGTCTTTTAATTCATAGCAAGGCAGCATTTTCTTAGGATTTTGAACAAAGGTCCCGGTCATCATATAATAGAGTTGCTGGAACATTTCGTAATGGCTTTTTTCATCTTCATACGCATGTTTGATGAAATCCTGCCAAAGCGGGTCATCCGTCTTGCCATGCATGGAACGGTAAAAATGATACGATCGATATTCGTCTTCAATGGCCTGTTTCAATTTATCGACAAACAATTCAGCACCCTCTCGCATCGTTTATCTTCAATTTATGCGTCCAGGCTGCGTCTTATGAAAAGGGGGATCCCAACCATGCTACAACACTTCAGCTTTCGGCCGATGTATGAAAATGCCCAACTGCCCGGCTGGACGATCGCGTTTTATTTCAAAAATAAACGGTACACCGCAGATTACCTGCCGGACGGGGCAATTCGGTGGACCGGCGACACGCCGCCTGAAGAAGAAAACGTCACGAAAATGGTCCATGAACTGATGACTTTTCATGTGTATGAGTGAAGCCGTGCGATTCGGGAAATACTATGCCTTCACGAGACAAAGAGGAGGCATTGTATGGAAAAGGAAAAATCACCGGAAAAATTGAATCAGGAAAAGAACCAGATGAAGATGCAGGAACAGAAGACCGAAAATATCTTCGAAGACAAGAGTCGCGTCCCGAATGAACAAAACGCTTGGAAAGAGACCCAGTACAAACGCGGGGAATAATTTGAAAGGCGTACCTTGGGGACAGGGTACGCTTTTTTTATTGGCAATTAAGGGGTGCTGTCAGGGCGCAGGCGGAAACTCTCATGGCAATTTCTCAAACCGTAAGGGCAATCCCGCCAACTGCCAGGACGCGGCGCCAAACTGTCATGGCCCGGATCAACTCTCAGGGCAAATTACCAAACTATAAGGGGAATCACTTCAACTGTCAGGATTCACGGCCAAACTGCCAGTACACACTTTCATGGCTCCCTTCACATAAATTGGATATTCAATAAATCGATGTAAGCGAAACCATTTGTTTTTTCCTTGTAAATAAATTATTATTATCTTAACTCACTATTTTACCATTACAGGAGGTGTACACTTTGTTCAACCCCTCATTCGGGTGCGGGACAAAGTAAGCTTATTTGGACATTGCCATACGATTGGCAGCATTTGCTGCCTTGATCGCCCTCACCGCATTTTTTGTTGCGAGTGAATTTGCAATCGTAAAAGTACGGACAACACGGATCGACCAGCTGATCGGAGAAGGAAATCGCAAAGCGGTCAATGCGAAGAAAGTGATCAGTAATTTGGATGAGTACCTATCCGCCTGTCAGCTAGGAATCACCATCACAGCGCTTGGTCTGGGGATGCTCGGTGAACCGACTGTCAAGCTGATTTTGGCTCCCCTGTTCACTTATCTTGATTTAACTCCAAATGTAACAACTATACTTTCTTTCGCGATTGCCTATATATTTGTGACGTTTCTTCATGTTGTCGTAGGGGAATTGGCGCCCAAAACGATTGCCATCCAAAAAGCGGAGGAAATTACGCTTTCCTTCTCCAAACCGCTCATTTTATTTTACCGCCTCATGTATCCCGTCATCAAAGGGATGAATGGTACCGCTCGTGCCATCATCAGGCTATTCGGTTTCAAATCAATCTCCGAATCGGAAGTGGCCCATACGGAGGAAGAACTCCGCATGATTTTGTCGGATAGTTTAAAAAGCGGGGAAATCAACCAAGCGGAATATAAATATGTAAATAAAATTTTTGAATTCGACGATCGGATCGCCAAGGAGATCATGGTGCCGCGTACTGAAATGATGACCATTGAGAAGGACTTGACGTTAAATGACGTCTTTGATGTAATAGGCGTTGAGCAATATACGCGCTATCCGGTCACAGATGGCGACAAGGATCACGTCATCGGGCTCGTCAATATGAAAAATCTGTTGACGGCGTATATTAAAGATCCGGCAACCGGCAACCAACCGGTCATCGAATATATGCAGCCGATCATCCGGGTTATCGAAACGATTCCGATCGGCGACCTGCTTCTCAAAATCCAACGCGAACGGATCCATATGGCCGTCCTGATGGATGAATATGGCGGAACGTCCGGGCTTGTCACCATAGAGGATATTCTGGAAGAGATCGTCGGCGAAATCCAAGACGAATTCGATACGGATGAAGTGCCGGAAGTTCAATTCATCGGCGATGGCCATTACATCCTGGATGCCAAAATGCTGATTGAAAATGTCAATGACGTCCTCGGCATCGACATTGATGAGGAGGATATCGACACGATCGGCGGCTGGTTCATGACACAGCGTTTCGAAGCGATCCAAGGGGAGAAGATCGTGGAGCAAGGATATGAGTTTACGGTCAAAGACGTGGAAGGTCACCATATCCTTTACTTGGAAGTGATGAAATATATCGAAGAGGAAACCGAAGTACTTCCAGATCTATCGGTGGAATCATGAAAAGAGGGCGACTCTCCATAACAGGGAGTCGCTCTTTCAATCGAAAGGCGGTACCTAAATAGATGGATCTATATTCGAACTTGCGGGAAGGCGAAAGAGGAGCTTGGCTCAGTATCTGGACATACTTGGTGTTGAGTGCGGTCAAACTGGTTGCGGGCTATATCGGTTCGTCGGAAGCCTTGAAAGCGGATGGCTTGAACAATACGACGGATATTATCGCCTCTATCGCTATTTTGATCGGCTTACGGATTTCGCAGAAGCCGCCGGATGAGAACCATCATTACGGCCACCTCCGGGCAGAGACGGTCGCCTCCTTGATTGCGGCGTTCATTATGGCGTTCATCGGGATCGAGGTGCTGATCAATGCAGGGAAATCCATGATCCATCCAATCGTTACTCCTCCTTCGTTGCTCACTGCTGGCATTGCCATCATCAGTGCGGCAGTCATGTTTTTGGTCTATCGCTTCAACTTGAAGTTATCGGAACGGATCGGCAGTGAAGCGATCCGGGCCGCCGCTTACGATAATCGTTCGGATGCCCTTGTCAGTGCGGGGACGGCGATCGGAATCGGCGGCGCCGTCATCGGTTTTCCGATCATCGATGCCATCACCGCGTTCATCATCGGGATTTTGATCATCTATACGGCTATCCAAATTTTCATTACGAACGTCTATGCCCTGACGGATGGATTCGATGAACAGGAAGTGGAAAACATATCCGGAGTCATCCGCAACGTCCGCGGGGTCATCGAACTGAAGGAATTCAAGGGTCGAATGCACGGCAACTTGATGTTTGTCGATTTGACAGTCACCGTGAATCCGATGTTGAACGTCATCGAAAGCCACCGGATTACGGAGGACATCGAGCGGACAATCCTGAAAGAAAAGCCATTCAGCGTCGTCATGGTCCATATCGAGCCGGAAGGGATCGAATTGCATCCCCCAACAGAAAAGCAGTCTCCGTGAGGAGGCTGCTTTTTTGTTGGGAATATAAAGTTTGATTTCGCCGCAGACATGGCTTCAGTCACGTGTCGCCATGACAGTCCGGCCGACTCCTGGCAGTTTCCGCATGAGCCATGACAGTTTCCTGGATTGCCATGACAGTTGGACCATTTGCCATGACAGTCCAGCCGCTCGTCGCTTCGCTTTTTAACAAGCTACTTCTTGACAGTTACTGTTTCTTATACTCAATATGGTACACATCATGACGGCGGTCTTTCAGTTGTTTCACTGTTCCATCCTGGCGTTGGCGGCGTAGGATTTCGAGGTCGACGTCGCCGATCAGCACCATCTCCAAGTTGGCGTTCGTCTCGCCGACGATGCCGTCCCGGGCGAATTCGAAGTCGGACGGGGCGAAGATGGCTGATTGGGCATACTGGATATCCATGTTCTCCGTTTGCGGCAAGTTTCCGACCGTTCCCGAGATGACGGTGTAGATTTGATTTTCCACCGCGCGTGCTTGGGCGCAATACCGGACGCGCAAATACCCTTGGCGGTCTTCCGTACAGAACGGGGTGAAGATGATATTCGCTCCCATGTCGGTCGCGATGCGTGCCAATTCGGGGAATTCGATATCGTAACAGATCTGGATGGCGATTTTGCCGCAGTCGGTATCAAACACACGGACCGAGTCTCCTGCGCTGATGCCCCACCATTTCCGCTCATTCGGCGTGATGTGGATTTTGTATTGCTTTTCAATCGAACCGTCTCTTCGGAATAAATACGCGATATTGTAGATTTCCTCGTCCTCTTCCTCCACGAAATGGGATCCGCCGATGATGTTCACATTGTAACGGACCGCGAGGCTGGTGAAGAGCTCGATATACTGCGGCGTAAATTCGGTCATTCTTCGCACTGCCTGACTCGGCGACGGTTCATCCAGGAAGGACATGAGCTGGGTTGTGAAAATTTCCGGGAAGACAACAAAATCCGAATTGGCATCGGATGCCACGTCCACGAAATATTCGCATTGGTGCGCCATTTCCTCAAACGAAGAAATCTTCCTCATCAAATATTGAACGACACAAATCCGCACCGGATAGCTTGTCTTGAAATGCCGCTTCGTCAATGGCTTGTAGTCGACGTTATTCCATTCCATCAGCGTTGCATACTTTTTGGACGCTTTATCGTCCGGTAAATAATTCGGATTCACCCGCATGAGCGTAAAATCATTCATCAGTTGGAACGTCAAAACCGGGTCATAGATTTTATGGCGGGAGACCGCATCGACATATTCACGCGGGGACATCTCATCCGCGTATTTGTGATAATTCGGTATCCGGCCACCGATAATGATCGACTTGAGATTCAACTGACGTGCCAGCTCTTTCCTCGCCTCATACAGCCGCTGCCCCACCTTCATCCGACGATAGGCCGGGTGGACCATCACCTCGATGCCGTACATATTATAGCCGTCCGGATTGTGGTTCGTAATATAACCTTCATCTGTCACGTCGTCCCATGTGTGGCGGTCATCATATTCGTCGAAGTTGATGATCAAGCTGGAGCATGAACCGATGATTTCGCCGTCGAGTTCCGCGACGAACTGTCCCTCCGGAAACATTGCCAAATGGCTTTTCAAATGGCCTTCTTCCCACGGATCCATCCCCGGGAAGCATTCCTCCTGCATCGCCAATATCTTCTCAATATCATCCGCTTCCATCTGGCGGATGACCATACTGATTTCAAATGATGATAAATCGAATTCCTCGCTCACTTGGATCACCTCTTTTATCTGTTCTCTCTTCATTATATAGCACGGAGGGAACGGTTTATAATATTTTACTTGTCTCCACGCACCCCCTATAATCGAAGTGTAACCTTTTGACTGGAGTGAAGCCTATGCAGAAACAGCTGGAAAATGGCCTTATTTTCATTTGTATTACCGCTTTGATTGCGATGTTCGGGTCGTTATATTTCTCTGAAGTGCGTGGGTATGAACCTTGTGAGCTGTGCTGGTACCAGCGCATTCTCATGTATCCGATCGTATTGATAGCCGGTATCGCACTCTATCAGAAAAATGCCCGGATTGCGTTGACGACCGCTGTTTTTGCGCTCATTGGCGGGTGTATTTCCCTGTATCATTACGGTATCCAGAAATTGACTTTCTTACAGGATAGCGCTCCGTCGTGTGGAAACGTACCTTGTACAGGCCAGTATATCAATTACTTCGGTTTTATCACCATTCCTTTTCTGGCACTTATCGCATTTCTACTTATTTTTATTACAAGCCTTTTCCTTATGAAATGGCAGAAGGAGTCTAATTGAATTGAAAAAACTACTCATCATCGGCGGCATTATCGTCGTCATCTTTGGTCTGATCGTCTTCCTTTCCAATCAAACAGATCAAGCGAAGCTGAAGGACAATCCATATGGTACGGAGGATTTGGAAAAATCGACGATCAACTTGATCGGCAATGAAAACTACAAAAACATCATCCTGCCGGAGGATCTTTTTGAAAAAGTCGATTCCGGCGAGCCGGTAACCGCTTATTTCTTCAGCCCGGATTGCCAATACTGCATGGAAATGACGCCGAGAATGATGCCGATTGCGGATGAGATGGGCGTTCACGTCTATCAATACAATATGCTGGAATTCTATGATCTTGCCAAAGAACGATACGGCATTGAGAACTGGCCGACGCTTGTCCATTTCCGTGATGGGAAAGAAGTCGGTCGGATGAGCGGCGCGCAGCCCGATGAGAATATCCGGATGTTCTTTGAAGAATTCGAAGGTAAGTAAGGAGCGAATGGAATGTCCGTTTTTCATTACACGACAAGCGAAGATGGTCTGACGGTGGAGCAGTTATTGAGGGAACGGTGGCAGGCCGGGAAAAAGACGGTCCATGAGTTGCGGATGGCGAAAGGCGTGAAGGATGTGGACGGGGAGCCGATCGATTGGCGTTCGCCGCTTCCGGCCGGGACACGGCTGACGATCGAGTTCTTCCATGCACCTTCCTCCTATGAGTCGGATGATGCAAAGCATTTGGACGTCCTCTATGAGGATGAGCATATTCTTATTGCCATGAAACCCGCCGGCATGGCGACCCACCCGGCGGAATCCCGAGAAAACGGCACGTTCATGAATCAAGTGATGGCGCACGTACGGAACCGGGGGGGCGATTATGCGGAACATATCCATCGGCTCGATAAAGGGACAGCCGGGGCCATCCTCGTCGCCAAGCATCCGATCGCGAAGGTTTTATTTGACCGGCTGTTGGAACAAGGCGAAATTACCCGTGTCTACTCTGCTGAAGTCGATGGCTACGTGAAGAGGCCGAGAGGATCGATCAATTATCCGATCGGCCGCGACCGCCACCATCCGTCCAAGCGACGGGTGTCCCCTTCCGGCCAGTCCGCCCTAACCCACTTCCGTGTGAAGCAGCGCACGGACGATTCCACTTTTGTCGAAGCGGAACTTGCGACAGGTCGGACCCATCAAATCCGTGTCCATATGGCCCATATCGGGCATCCTGTCAAAGGCGACACGTTATATGGCGGCAGTGAAACGGCCGATGGGAACTATCGATTGACAGCAACGAAACTTTCTTTTGACCATCCGATTACAGGAGAACAAACGACGGTGGAAGCAAGCGAAACGTGAGCAGGCAAAAGCGCAGGCGTGGAAGTATCGACGCTGGCTTGAATTTGACAAAAAAGCATGGAACTCCGCCCACTCGGAGTTCCATGCTTTTTTCGTTTCTCATTCAGCGGGTCAACTGGCGAATGCCGCTTTCCAGCCGTTCGTCCACTTCTTTGGCATCTTCGATATGCTGCACGATCAGATCATGCGCTTGCGCAAAGAGTTCATTGGCCCCGACCAATTCCTGTTTCACTTTTTCGGAGAGTTGCTTTTGCTGTTCAATCATTTCCTGGATGGATCCGATATCGCCCTGGCTTTCTTCGATCGTGCTGAGGATCGTTTCAATCTTAGAGGCGGTTTCCAAACTGACGGCGACCCCCTTTTCCACCAGTTCCGCACTTTTCCGGGTCGCTTCCAAAGCTTGTTCGATTTCATTGCGCAAGGAAGTCGTCAAGGTTTGGATGTTCGCCGTGCTGTCTGATGTACTCTCCGCAAGCTTTCTCACTTCTTGGGCGACGACCGCAAACCCTTTTCCGTACTCTCCGGCTCGGGCTGCCTCAATGGATGCGTTCAGCGCCAGCAAGTTCGTCTGGGCAGCGATGTCTTCAATCACTCCGACAATCGATTGGATTTCGACCGAGCGCTCGCTGAGGTTTTCCATATTCGTCTCGGATGCCTGGATCTGGTTCCCCAATTCTTTGATCACTTCCGCAGTCGCATGCACTTCTTTCGTCCCTTCCGTAGCCTCTGCGACCATTACATAGGATTTCTCCCGGAGAGAATTTCCCCAGTCATTCAATTCCTGTGACTTCTCTGAGGATTGCTCACTTAATTCCCCGACGTTCGCAAATTTCTCTTCTATTTGCTCAACGGCCTGCCCCAATACATTATGCTGGGCATTCACTTTCTCATGTTGTTCTACCGCGGCGGCCAATTCGTTTTTTATATCAGCGATGCGTCCTAGTTCTTCCGTTTCTCTTTCGGCATGAACCATTTTCAGACGTGCCAGTTCCTCTTTTAACCCTTCGTCTTGGACGGTATTCTTTCTGCTTCTAAACAAGTCCATTCCCCCTGTTGGCTTTTTTTTATCATACCATAATTACCTGGGTTTACCAGTGTCTATATGAAAAAATACCCTATCCTAAAGTCATATATGTATCCCACGTGAAATTCTGAAAAAGTAATGATTGCATTTCTCCTCAAAAACGAATATTATGTTAAATGTATTTAATATAGTTCGTGTTTAAAGGAGGACAACCCTTTGTTTCATTTAAATGAAGCGGGTACGAATGCCAAAACAGAAATTCTAGCAGGTATGACGACTTTTTTGACGATGGTCTATATCGTCATCGTCAACCCGATCATCTTGGCGGATGCCGGTGTGCCGTTCGACCAAGTATTTCTGGCGACCATCATTGCGACCGTAATCGGGACTTTATGGATGGCTTTATTCGCAAATTATCCGATCGCCATCGCACCGGGGATGGGCTTGAACGCTTATTTTACATCGGTAGTCATTGCATCGGATGGCCAGCTCGACTATCTGACTGCGTTCTCTGCTGTATTCATCGCGGGATTGCTGTTCGTCATCCTGTCCATGACTTCATTCCGTGAAAAATTGATCGAGTCCATTCCGGAAAATCTGAAACACGGCATCACTGCGGGGATTGGACTGTTCATCGCATTTTTAGGATTGCGCTTGTCCGGTCTCGTCGCTCCCCACGAGTCCAATTTAGTGAAACTCGGCGACCTGACGTCCCCTTCTGTGTTATTGACCCTATTCGGACTGCTCGTCACGATCGTTCTGATGACTCTGAATGTCTATGGCGCCATCTTCATCGGGATGGTCATGACGGGCATCGTCGCTTTCTTTACGAATCAACTTCATTTCGAAGGTGCGCCTTGGAAGCTGCCACACTTGCCGGAGGGCATCCTCGTCTGGAATCCGCTCCAGGCGGTCGGAGATGTCGTTTCACATGGTCTGTACGGCGTCGTCTTTGCATTTTTGATCGTCACCTTATTCGATACGACCGGCACGATGATCGGCGTCGCCAAACAAGCCGGCCTCATGAAAGGGAAATCGTTGCCGCGGGCGCGCCATGCGCTATTGGCTGATTCTGTCGCCGCTACAATCGGTTCCATGTTCGGGACGAGTCCGACATCCGCTTATGTCGAGTCTTCTTCGGGCGTAGCCGTCGGAGGTCGTACCGGGCTTACGACGGTGACCGTGGCCATCCTCTTTATCGGAGCCGCCTTTTTCAGCCCCGTCGTATCAGCCCTCTCCGGGGTCTCGGCTATCACCGCTCCCGCGCTCATCATCGTCGGCAGCTTGATGATTGGCGTAGTGAAGCAAATCGATTGGGATTCATTTGACGAATCGTTCCCGGCGTTCCTTGTCATCTTGACGATGCCGTTGACTTCCAGCATCGCTACGGGGATCGCTCTCGGGTTCATCACTTATCCTTTATTGAAAGTGGTGAAAGGGAAAGGCAAACAGGTTCCCATTCTACTCTATATTTTTGCTGCTCTCTTCACATACCAATTGCTCTTTTTGCCGCATTAAAAAACCGCCCTTCCGATCACCTTGTCGGAAGGGCAGTTCCTTTTATTCCAATCAGATCCGATAGCGGCTCGACATGAAAGCCGATACAAATAGCGCGCCCGCCGTTATCAAATGCAAAAGCCATCCAATGACAGGGATGACGCTGACAACGCTTGTGAAAAGCCCGAGAATCGAAGCGGCTTTCCCTTGTCCCTCTCGGATTGACAGTATGAGTGTGATCGCATGCAGGATGAACATGAGGAAAAGGGCATTATAGCCTGTCCCGATGACAAAGGCGCCACCGATGATTGGGATGGCTAAAAACGCCTCCGCTATGCCTGTGATCCATTTCATGCCGGTTGAATAATTCATAATGCTGTCCCTCCTCAATCCATTAGTTGTTATACGCTCCGCGGGATCAAAAGTTTCACTTTTCCCCTCTTTGTCACAAATTTACCGGCCCGCTATACCAATTCATCAAAAACTGGGGTATAATATACAAAGAACAACTGACTTAACGGGAGGTATATTCCATGACTCTTATTCTGATATTGGCCGTTTGCTTCGCATTCCTATCGGCTATTTTCACTGGTGGATACGAAGACAAACCGGGCAAAGTTAAAAAAGGATGATTGCTGAAAACGGGACAAGCCACTGGGCTGTCCCGTTTTTTTATACCAATTCCGGAAAGTTTTGTTGCCGCAGCGCTTCATAGATCAGGATGGACGCCGTATTCGACAAATTCAAAGAACGGATATTTCCGTTCATCGGAATGCGCAAACATTGCTCCAGACGGCTTTCGATAAGCTCATCCGGCAGTCCGGTCGTCTCTTTTCCGAAAACAAAGAAGAGATCCTTCGACCCATCCGAAAAATCGAAAGAGCTGTACGGCTTCGTCCCGAACTTTGTAATAAAGTAAAACTCCGCATCAGGGAAGGAAGAGAATAGCGCCTCAATCCCATCATGATACCGGATGTCGACAAACTCCCAATAATCGAGCCCTGCCCGTTTCAACATTTTATCATCCGTCGAAAATCCGAGCGGTTCAATCAAATGGAGTTTCGTCCCCGTCCCCGCGCAAGTCCGCGCAATATTCCCCGTATTCGCTGGAATGAGCGGTTCAAATAAAGCAACATGGATCGTCATCTCTACACTTCCTCTAGTTAAGCTGTTTCTCGATTGCCGTCTCCAATTCTTCCCGGACGGCGTCGTCTTGTTCCAGCAGCAATGCCTCTTCCATCGCGGAATTGCCGGTTTCCGTCCTGATTTCTCCGAGCGCCCACGCCGCGGTGCCCCGAATGACGGGACGCGGATCCTCTTTCAGCAAGTTGATCAGAGCAGGAACGGCCTCTTCCTCTTTAAAATGCGCCAATGCGATGATGGCATTCCGTTGGATCGGATTCTTCCCTCGCCACGAACCTGAGACATGGCCAAAACGGTCTTTGAACTGCCGGTTCGATAATTGCAGCAATGGTTCCAGCAACGGCTTGGCCAGTTCCGGCTCCGGTTGGAAAGCAGGCTGATGCAAATTATATTTCCTTCTATTCTTCGGGCAGACCGTTTGGCACGTATCACATCCATACAGGCGGTTCCCGATTTCCACACGAAATTCTTCGGGAATCGCTGTTTTCGTCTGCGTCAGGAACGCGATACAGCGCTGTGCATTCAGTTGGCCACCTTGGATCAAGGCGCCGGTCGGGCACGCATCCAGGCACAGTGTACAATCGCCGCATTCATCCTCCATCGGGACATCGGGCTCAAATGGTATGTTCGTGATCATTTCGCCTAAGTACACATAGGAACCGAACTCTGGCGTAATGATGGAACAGTTTTTACCCGACCAACCGATCCCCGCGCGCTCCGCTACTGCACGGTCTACGAGTTCTCCCGTATCGACCATCGAACGCAACTGTGCAGTCGGCGCGTATTCCTTTATATATTGCTCCAGAAGCTGCAATTTCTCCCGAAGCACTGTATGATAGTCCATTCCCCAGGATGCACGGCAAAAGAGCCCGCGCCGTTCCCCTTTTTTCCCTTTCGGGGCATCCTGCATTTTGGATGGATAGGCGATTGCAATGGAAATGATACTCTCCGCCTCATCCAGAAGCAACGCCGGTTCTGTCCGCTTATCCAAGTCTTTCTCCTCGAAACCGGACTGATAGCCTAATTCCTGTTGCCGCCTTAACCGGTTTTTCATTTCCCGGAATGGGGCTGCTGTCGTAAAACCGATTTTGTCGATGCCGATGGAAGCCGCATACGTCCGGATCGCTTCTTGCAGCTGAACAGCATTCACCCACTGTCGCCTCCTTTATGCTAAGATTACTATAAAACCAAGACAAGGGTGATGTCATTGATAGTTGAAATGGAACAGAAACTGCTGACCGACATGCCCGATTTGAAAATGGGCATTAATTATTATACCAAAATTACAGTGGAAGAATCGCCTCAAATGCTAAAAGGAAGACTGCAACTTTTCCAAGAACAACTTTTCTTTGAAATGGAAGACAAGCCACTTGCCGACTACGTCGGAATCAAAGAATGGCGCAGTGTCTGGAAATCACTAGGAGCAGATCCAAACCGGTATCGCCCTTCCGTCGAAGCCCTGATGCGCCGCGTGAAAAAACAAAATTATATCCAACCGTTCCACAGTGCAGTCGATTTGAATAACTTCTTCTCCTTGCAATATGAAATTCCCGTAGGCATCTATGATTTTGAGAAGACGATCGGCAATATTCGCGTATCTGTCGGATCTGAAGAGGATGGCTATGAAGGATTGAACGGACGTTTCAACTCCCTGTCCGGCATTTTATTGCTGCAAGATGATTATAGCCCGTTCGGAAGCCCTTTTGTGGATTCAATTCGAACGGCAGTTACGCAAGAGACGACCTCTGCCCTGCAAGTATTCTTCATCCGGCCTTCCATGGATGCAGAAGAGGCGCTCGACCTGACCACCGCCTGCGCCAATATGTTCACCAGCATTAGCGGAGGAGACTCACAATCATTCGTTTTACATGCAGATGAGCACGTCATTACCATTGAGCCATAGGCTGCTGGAGGAGAAGGAAATGGGAAAGATTACATTGGCGGAAGCCGTAAAATTGAAGAGCATTCTCAAAAAGAAGATTCATGAATTGGAAATGGAAATGCGGCGGGTCGCTTTTACTACGGTAGAAAAAGGGAAAGCACCTGTCACAGGGCCCCGTACTTTACCATTGGTCGAAGCTGAATTGGAGCAAGTCCGTTTAGATAGCCGCGTGCTCGATCGTCTCATGTACCGTGCGAATATCGACCATTCAATTGAATTCCAAGGACAGCAACTGGCGATTGTCGAAGCGATTGAACTAGCGACCCAACTCCGGGCAAAGGCCGGCTTTTTTAAAGAGCTGGCCTCGGCTGATAAAGAGGAAATCCAATTCGGTTACGGGGAAAATACAACTTTCTACCGCATCGCCTTGTTTGATCCGGAAGAGTACAGACTAAAAGCAATACAGGCCGAAAAAGACGCGCACCAATTATCCAATCGCATCAACGCGAAAAACTATGCGATTGAACTGGATTTCGACGACGCGGCCTATTTCTGAACCTTGGCAAGGTGAGAGTCCTTGCCAAGGCATAGGGCACGGGATCTACAGTCCACTTTAATGGAGAACAACCAATGACCTGTACCCATTTAAATTGTGACCCATTCCCGATATCCGACTACAGGCAACGCAACCATTACCTGACAAGCAATTTAGTATCGGTCCCCCCTATGGAAAACGCTCCTCCGCTTCGGCGGAAGGAGCGTTTTCAATTTTGAAAAGTACCTGTTTTCTCACCGTCGATTACTAGGAACCATTCCCCTTTTTCCGGGAAGCTCAAAGTGCCATGATAGAATAGCAGTTTTTTCGCTGTAGGTGCATGAACGGCCTCCCCATCCCGCTGAAATATTTGAGTGGAAACAAGCTCACCTTTCGAAGTTCTCACTTCAACGGAAATCTCCCCTTTTCCATCGTTATGCTTTTCAATGAACACTTCTGTTTCCACGCCCGGTTTCATTTCCATCGGGGAATCCGTCAATGTATAGGTCTCCGTTTGAGGAAAAGGTGGCAGGACATCGACGGTGAACTCCTCAAACAGCTCTGTGCCTACATAGAAGGACACTTGCCAATCTCCCTCTTTCGGGAAAGGTGCGAATGTCGTCAACGCATGGGCATCCTCTTCGGATAAGGGCTTGCTCAGGAATCCTTCGGATAAAGTAATACGCTCTCCCTGTGCATTGGTAGCTTCTACTTTGAACGGTTCATCCGCCAAAGCCGGTGTGCCCCAGAAAAAGAGCATCAATTTGGCGACCCGGCGCTGGTCCTCTGCCACAAAATGGGCCGGGCCGAGAATGCCTACCTTGCCTTCCACTCCAATCAGCTCATATGGAGGAGCGGAGAATACGTTTCCGTAGTCTGCCAATTGATGTTGCTGTCCCACATTCCAATGAAGCGGATTTCCGCTTTGTGATAGAAATAACATCAAAAGGATTACTGCAATTCCAATGGAAGACAGCAGTGGAGCAATCCGCTTTTTTCGGTTCTGTTCTTCCTCAGATCCAGCCAGGTGTCGTAGGATGGCTTTCTTTTTTTCTTCTGGTAATGAATGTTGCGGAAGGCTTGTGAGCTGATTACGTAATTCCTTTATCTCGTCCATTGGCAGTTTCCTCCTCTTCCAATACTTGTTTTAGCTTCTTTAGTGCCCGATGATACATAACATTCACTGCATTATCCGTGCTGTTCAAAATGGTGGCAGCCTCTTTCGAAGACAGCTCCAAGATCCCTCGGAGAATGACCAATTCCCGAGGCTTCGGGGAAAGGCGACGAATAGCCCGATAAAGCTCCTCTGTAGCCTGGCTGCGGATCAGCTGCCCTTCCACCTCGTCCATCCCCCTTTGCTCAGCACCCAGCAATTGAGCAAGCCGTGACCAACGCTGCCGCCTGCGATACGTATCCAGCACCTGATTGCGCGCAATGGAAATCAGCCATGTCTTCGGATGAGCATCCCCTTTAAAGGTAGACAACTTTTTCAGGGCAATCATGAAAGTATCCTGGACCAGATCTTCCACATCCATCCGTCCGGTAAAATAAATCAAAAAACTGGTGACATCTCTCTCATATTCATGAAACCAGTCCTCAATTGAATGCCGAGTCACATCGTGTTCCCTCCCTTTATCCATTAGACGTTCCAGATAGATAAATCTTACAAAAGTTTTTATTCAATGGGGACTTTTTATCCTTGTAAGGAAATGGGTAATATTCATACGGAGAAGCGCTTCAGATGGGTTCAAGCGGGGGAGTAAAGCAGTGGGCAGAGAAGGGTGACTAGACCGCACTCTAAAACAGTTTGAAGAGCATTGGCGAGCAGGAGCATTTCTCAAACCTGTTTCCTCCAGCAAATAAATAAAAAACGATACAACCGAAGTTGTATCGTTTTTCGTGGATACCCGAGGCCGGACTTGAACCGGCACGCCTCGCGGCATCGCATTTTGAGTGCGACGTGTCTGCCATTCCACCACTCGGGCATAATATAAAGTTACGAAGCATAAAATATGGAGGCGGCAACCGGAATCGAACCGGTGGTAAGGGTGTTGCAGACCCGTGCCTTACCGCTTGGCTATGCCGCCGTAGAAAAAGTGGAGCGGAAGACGGGATTCGAACCCGCGACCCCGACCTTGGCAAGGTCGTATTCTACCACTGAACTACTTCCGCAACTACTGGGGTAGCTGGATTCGAACCAACGAATGACGGAGTCAAAGTCCGTTGCCTTACCGCTTGGCTATACCCCAAAATTAATGGGGCGACTGAAGGGAATCGAACCCTCGAATGTCGGAACCACAATCCGATGCGTTAACCACTTCGCCACAATCGCCACTATAATATAACGTGTTCACAACATGGATGGGGCGGCTGAAGGGAATCGAACCCTCGAATGTCGGAACCACAATCCGATGCGTTAACCACTTCGCCACAACCGCCATAAGGTTGGCTAGAAATAGCTAGAATAAATGGCAGGGGCAGTAGGAATCGAACCCACACCAAAGGTTTTGGAGACCTCTATTCTACCGTTAAACTATGCCCCTGTAAAATGGTGGTGGGGGACGGATTCGAACCGCCGAACCCGGAGGGAGCGGATTTACAGTCCGCCGCGTTTAGCCACTTCGCTACCCCACCTAGGGTATGGTGCCGGCGAAAGGACTTGAACCCTCAACCTACTGATTACAAGTCAGTTGCTCTACCAATTGAGCTACACCGGCACGGTGATTAAATGGTGGCTCAGGACGGAATCGAACCGCCGACACAAGGATTTTCAGTCCTTTGCTCTACCGACTGAGCTACTGAGCCACATAATATTTATTAGATTTGAATCGGTATTGAATATTCCGTCCAAACCTATGTATAAAAAATAAATGGCGGTCCCGACCGGGATCGAACCGGCGATCTCCTGCGTGACAGGCAGGCATGTTAACCGCTACACCACGGGACCATTTGGTTGCGGGGGCAGGATTTGAACCTGCGACCTTCGGGTTATGAGCCCGACGAGCTACCACTGCTCCACCCCGCGACAATAATATTCAAAAGCATTATGACTTCCACGCATTTTGCATAAGGGACACCTTACGCTTCGCTGTCGGCGTTAATCGCATTCTTCGTAATGCGATTTGCTCCACCCCGCGACAATAATATTCAAAAGCATTATGACTTCCACGCATTTTGCATAAGGGACACCTTACGCTTCGCTATCGGCGTTAATCGCATTCTTCGTAATGCGATTTGCTCCACCCCGCGACAATAATATTCATCAGTCTTATATGGTGGAGGATGACGGGTTCGAACCGCCGACCCCCTGCTTGTAAGGCAGGTGCTCTCCCAGCTGAGCTAATCCTCCGGTTTAAAGCGTGATAAGCTGCGCATCTCTTTTTCAGCCGCTTTCGCTCAATCAGTTACGTACTAAGGTACGCTCCTTCTTTTTCTCAATTGCTTCCTCGACCTGCTTGCTTCTCCCGCTTTAAGCAGGGTTCGCAATTAGCTATAAAAGTTTATTGAGAATTAAAATGGTGACCCCTACGGGATTCGAACCCGTGTTACCGCCGTGAAAGGGCGGTGTCTTAACCGCTTGACCAAGGGGCCATATTCAATAAAGGTATAAAAACTGGCGGAGAGCAAGGGATTTGAACCCTTGATACGCGGTTAGCGTATACACGATTTCCAATCGTGCTCCTTCGGCCACTCGGACAGCTCTCCAATTGGCTCCGCAGGTAGGATTCGAACCTACGACCGATCGGTTAACAGCCGATTGCTCTACCACTGAGCTACTGCGGAATAATAACTTTACTAATACTCAGTAGTCATTTGGAATGACAGCCCAGCGACGTCCTACTCTCACAGGGGGAAGCCCCCGACTACCATCGGCGCTGAAGAGCTTAACTTCCGTGTTCGGTATGGGAACGGGTGTGACCTCTTCGCCATCGACACTGGACTATTTTCCACAAGACAAGACTTATTGTACTAAAGTCTAACGAGTATTTCAAGCGTTTTTCAAAATTAATTAATTTTGTTCGCTCAAAACCGGATAAAACCAACATTGTCTGCCACAAGCCATGCAACCTTTGTATTGTCCAGCCTCGGCGGCCAGACTCTCGGGTCATAAGCCATTCCGGCTATGCGGCATAAAGCGCCGCTTCGCCAGCCTGTCTTATGCCTGTCAAGTCCAGGCAGGCCGCCTCGGCATTTCATATAGGTCAAGTCCTCGATCGATTAGTATCCGTCAGCTCCATGCGTCGCCGCACTTCCACCCCGGACCTATCCACCTCATCTTCTTTGAGGGATCTTACTTACGAATGTAAAGGGAAATCTCATCTCGAGGGGGGCTTCATGCTTAGATGCTTTCAGCATTTATCCCGTCCACACATAGCTACCCAGCGATGCCTTTGGCAAGACAACTGGTACACCAGCGGTGTGTCCATCCCGGTCCTCTCGTACTAAGGACAGCTCCTCTCAAATTTCCTGCGCCCGCGACGGATAGGGACCGAACTGTCTCACGACGTTCTGAACCCAGCTCGCGTACCGCTTTAATGGGCGAACAGCCCAACCCTTGGGACCGACTACAGCCCCAGGATGCGATGAGCCGACATCGAGGTGCCAAACCTCCCCGTCGATGTGGACTCTTGGGGGAGATAAGCCTGTTATCCCCGGGGTAGCTTTTATCCGTTGAGCGATGGCCCTTCCATGCGGAACCACCGGATCACTAAGCCCGTCTTTCGACCCTGCTCGACTTGTAGGTCTCGCAGTCAAGCTCCCTTATGCCTTTGCACTCTGCGAATGATGTCCAACCATTCTGAGGGAACCTTTGGGCGCCTCCGTTACACTTTAGGAGGCGACCGCCCCAGTCAAACTGCCCGCCTGACACTGTCTCCTGCCCGGATCACGGGCATGGGTTAGAAGTCCAATACAGCCAGGGTAGTATCCCACCAATGCCTCCACCGAAGCTGGCGCTCCGGCTTCCAAGGCTCCTACCTATCCTGTACAGGCTGCACCGGAATTCAATATCAGGTTACAGTAAAGCTCCACGGGGTCTTTCCGTCCTGTCGCGGGTAATGCGCATCTTCACGCATATTATAATTTCACCGAGTCTCTCGTTGAGACAGTGCCCAGATCGTTACGCCTTTCGTGCGGGTCGGAACTTACCCGACAAGGAATTTCGCTACCTTAGGACCGTTATAGTTACGGCCGCCGTTTACTGGGGCTTCAATTCGAAGCTTCGCTTGCGCTGACCCCTCCTCTTAACCTGCCAGCACCGGGCAGGCGTCAGCCCCTATACGTCACCTTACGGTTTTGCAGAGACCTGTGTTTTTGCTAAACAGTCGCCTGGGCCTATTCACTGCGGCTCTCTCGGGCTATTCACCCTACCAGAGCACCCCTTCTCCCGAAGTTACGGGGTCATTTTGCCGAGTTCCTTAACGAGAGTTCTCTCGATCACCTTAGGATTCTCTCCTCGCCTACCTGTGTCGGTTTGCGGTACGGGCACCTCCCGCCTCGCTAGAGGCTTTTCTTGGCAGTGTGAAATCAGGGACTCCGGGGAACAATTCCCCTCGCGGTCACAGCTCAATGTTACAGGAACGGGATTTGCCTCGTTCCACACCTCACTGCTTCGACGCGCATGACCAACAGCGCGCTCACCCTATCCTACTGCGTCCCCCCATTGCTGATAGCGGCGGGGAGGTGGTACAGGAATATCAACCTGTTGTCCATCGTCTACGCCTTTCGGCCTCGACTTAGGTCCCGACTGACCCTGAGCGGACGAGCCTTCCTCAGGAAACCTTAGGCATTCGGTGGAAGGGATTCTCACCCTTCTTTCGCTACTCATACCGGCATTCTCACTTCCAAGCGCTCCACCAGTCCTTCCGGTCTGGCTTCGACGCCCTTGGAACGCTCTCCTACCACTGACACCAACGGTGTCAATCCACAGTTTCGGTGATCCGTTTAGCCCCGGTACATTTTCGGCGCAGCGCCACTCGACCAGTGAGCTATTACGCACTCTTTAAATGGTGGCTGCTTCTAAGCCAACATCCTGGTTGTCTGGGCAACGCCACATCCTTTTCCACTTAACGGATACTTGGGGACCTTAACTGGTGGTCTGGGCTGTTTCCCTCTCGACTACGGATCTTATCACCCGCAGTCTGACTCCCAAACCTAAATCATCGGCATTCGGAGTTTGTCTGAATTCGGTAACCCGGGATGGGCCCCTAGTCCAAACAGTGCTCTACCTCCGAGATTCGTTGTTTGAGGCTAGCCCTAAAGCTATTTCGGAGAGAACCAGCTATCTCCAGGTTCGATTGGAATTTCACCGCTACCCACACCTCATCCCCGCACTTTTCAACGTACGTGGGTTCGGGCCTCCAGTAAGTGTTACCTTACCTTCACCCTGGACATGGGTAGATCACCTGGTTTCGGGTCTACGACCCCATACTCATTCGCCCTGTTCAGACTCGCTTTCGCTGCGGCTCCGCCTTCTCGGCTTAACCTTGCATGGAATCGTAACTCGCCGGTTCATTCTACAAAAGGCACGCCATCACCCCTTAACGGGCTCTGACAACTTGTAGGCACACGGTTTCAGGATCTCTTTCACTCCCCTTCCGGGGTGCTTTTCACCTTTCCCTCACGGTACTGGTTCACTATCGGTCACTAGGGAGTATTTAGCCTTGGGAGATGGTCCTCCCGGATTCCGACGGAATTTCACGTGTTCCGCCGTACTCAGGATCCACTCTGGAGGGGATGGACTTTCGGCTACGGGGCTATTACCCGCTGCGGCGGACCTTTCCAGGTCGCTTCGCCTAACCCATCCCTTTGTAACTCCGTATAGAGTGTCCTACAACCCCAGGAAGCAAGCTTCCTGGTTTGGGCTCTTCCCGTTTCGCTCGCCGCTACTCAGGGAATCGAATTTTCTTTCTCTTCCTCCGGATACTTAGATGTTTCAGTTCTCCGGGTCTGCCTCATGTACGCTATGTATTCACGTACATGTACTGCCCCATTACGGGCAGTGGGTTTCCCCATTCGGAAATCTCCGGATCAATGCTTACTTACAGCTCCCCGGAGCATATCGGTGTTAGTGCCGTCCTTCATAGGCTCCTAGTGCCAAGGCATCCGCCGTGCGCCCTTTCTAACTTGACCAAAATTGGTCGATCGTTCCGCCATAGCGATATGGCTTCCGGATCGTTACAAAGTGTTGCATGTTCAATCACTAGTGTGATCGACTCGGTTGATTACTTGTGTTATTGCTTTCAATGTCGTTTTATCCAGTTTTCAAAGAACAAGACAGCTGCCTGAATCACTTCATGATTCACTTCGCTGATTTTGCTTCATGCAGTCTTGCGACGAAAGCGCAGCGGCAGGAGCAAAGTTTTAATTGGTGGAGCCTAGCGGGATCGAACCGCTGACCTCCTGCGTGCAAGGCAGGCGCTCTCCCAGCTGAGCTAAGGCCCCAGAAGTATATGATGGTGGGCCTAAGTGGACTCGAACCACCGACCTCACGCTTATCAGGCGTGCGCTCTAACCAGCTGAGCTATAGGCCCCTTCCAGGATTATTATGAAGTTCCATTATATGAACCTTCAAAACTGAACGCAAAACGTCAACGTATGAACCCAAGGTTCATATTCCGTAAATATCCTTAGAAAGGAGGTGATCCAGCCGCACCTTCCGATACGGCTACCTTGTTACGACTTCACCCCAATCATCTGTCCCACCTTCGGCGGCTGGCTCCCGTAAGGGTTACCCCACCGACTTCGGGTGTTACAAACTCTCGTGGTGTGACGGGCGGTGTGTACAAGACCCGGGAACGTATTCACCGTGGCATGCTGATCCACGATTACTAGCGATTCCGGCTTCATGCAGGCGAGTTGCAGCCTGCAATCCGAACTGGGAACGGTTTTATGGGATTGGCTCCCCCTCGCGGGTTCGCAGCCCTCTGTACCGTCCATTGTAGCACGTGTGTAGCCCAGGTCATAAGGGGCATGATGATTTGACGTCATCCCCACCTTCCTCCGGTTTGTCACCGGCAGTCACCTTAGAGTGCCCAACTGAATGCTGGCAACTAAGATCAAGGGTTGCGCTCGTTGCGGGACTTAACCCAACATCTCACGACACGAGCTGACGACAACCATGCACCACCTGTCACCGCTGTCCCCGAAGGGAAAGGCATGTCTCCATGCCGGGCAGCGGGATGTCAAGACCTGGTAAGGTTCTTCGCGTTGCTTCGAATTAAACCACATGCTCCACCGCTTGTGCGGGTCCCCGTCAATTCCTTTGAGTTTCAGTCTTGCGACCGTACTCCCCAGGCGGAGTGCTTAATGCGTTAGCTGCAGCACTAAGGGGCGGAAACCCCCTAACACTTAGCACTCATCGTTTACGGCGTGGACTACCAGGGTATCTAATCCTGTTTGCTCCCCACGCTTTCGCGCCTCAGCGTCAGTTACAGACCAGAAAGCCGCCTTCGCCACTGGTGTTCCTCCACATCTCTACGCATTTCACCGCTACACGTGGAATTCCGCTTTCCTCTTCTGTACTCAAGTCCTCCAGTTTCCAATGACCCTCCACGGTTGAGCCGTGGGCTTTCACATCAGACTTAAAGGACCGCCTGCGCGCGCTTTACGCCCAATAATTCCGGACAACGCTTGCCACCTACGTATTACCGCGGCTGCTGGCACGTAGTTAGCCGTGGCTTTCTGATAAGGTACCGTCAAGGTACGGGCAGTGACTCCCGTACGTGTTCTTCCCTTACAACAGAGCTTTACGATCCGAAAACCTTCTTCGCTCACGCGGCGTTGCTCCATCAGACTTCCGTCCATTGTGGAAGATTCCCTACTGCTGCCTCCCGTAGGAGTCTGGGCCGTGTCTCAGTCCCAGTGTGGCCGATCACCCTCTCAGGTCGGCTACGCATCGTCGCCTTGGTAGGCCGTTACCCCACCAACTAGCTAATGCGCCGCGGGCCCATCCTGCAGTGACAGCCGAAACCGTCTTTCAGAGTTCCTCCATGCGGAGGAACTGATTATTCGGTATTAGCCCCGGTTTCCCGGAGTTATCCCCATCTGCAGGGCAGGTTGCCCACGTGTTACTCCCCCGTCCGCCGCTAACTTCAGGGAGCAAGCTCCCATCCGTCCGCTCGACTTGCATGTATTAGGCACGCCGCCAGCGTTCGTCCTGAGCCAGGATCAAACTCTCCATAATCCTGGTGACCGATGCGCAGCGGATTGCGTTGTCGGCTTCATTCGCTCAGTCGGTCACGTACCGTAGTACGCTCCCTCCTTCGCTCAATCGCCTCCTAGCACACTCCACCACACCTCGGCCACCAGATCTGGCTAGTCGATACGCAGCGCATTGCGTTGTCAGCCGCGCTCGTTCAGTCGGTCACGTACTGATGTACGCTCCCTCCTTCACTCGCTTGCTTCCTAGCACTGCACTACGTCTCAACCGCCAGTTAGAGAAACTTGAATAGCTCGAGTTTCTTGCTGGCATCATTTAAGATGTCAATTTTGAATCCGAAGATTCGTTTTGTCCGTTTCACCGACGGGGTCGGCTTCCGGACTTTATTTGTTGACGTTTTGCTGTTCAGTTTTCAAGGTTCATTTCGCCGCCTTCAAAAGCGACTTCTCTAATTTAACATCGTTGCCGTTCAGAGTCAAGAAGTTTTTCGAAAAAGTTTTTTCGGTTTGCTTCTCGTTTTCTCTCCCAAGCGACGTTTACTATACTAACATGCTAACTCAAATAATGTCAACATGATTTCTAAAATAAATTCAAAAAATGATTTCAACAACTAAAGAGCGGGACCGCTTAGCTTACGACAAGATACACAGCTCGAAAACTGTGCCGTAAACACGTCTATTTTTTGATAGCGATCCCCAAGCCTAAATTATATAAGTTCCTATGCAACAAGAAATCCTCCACTCTCTAAAGCGGAGGATTACATGTAGTAATGATTCGTTCAGCAATTTTACCAACCGCACTGAAGCAACCGGCTCTTTCCTCTATTGTTCCAGCCTCTCCCGGTTCACACTATATTCCCTGTGGAAGATGAAATCATTTTTCGAATCCGTTTCGATTACATGGATCAATCCTTTATCGATCAAGAATTCGATAAACACTTCCAGATTGATGGAGTACATTTCAAGTTCTTCATTCTCATGGAGTTCTTGAATCGTCCACCGCTGCTTCGTCGCCATGACGCTCCGGATGTGACGAGATCCATCCATTGTACGGTTATGGATGAAAAACTCGCTGGCCAAGAATAGAAGCTCCAGCCGTTTTTCCAAAGGCTCTTCACTCATGATCAATTCTTCATATAGCTTGTAAATCGATGGATCAATCTTTTTCACCTGGGACCATACCGTGACCTCGGGGAATGAACCTTCCTCGACCACAGCCAATCTGGCGAGGTGATGAAGGGATTGAACAACATGGTGGTAGGCGTCCAGGTGATTTCCTTGTTCGAAATATGTTTTGCCTTCCATATAGCCTCTAACTAATTTTGAAAGCTCCAGTCCCATTTTGATATGCCGTCCATAGGAAGGGTAGGAGTGCAAAGCAGTCTTCAACTGTTCTACGTATTCGTTCCGGTCGAAATAGACTTTTCCGTAAAACAGCCAATCGACCACTTTCCGTTTGGATCCGACCAAAACCCATTTCTGGAGTTGTTTTTCACTGATGACGTGCATGGCGGCTTTCTCCTGTCCGTCTGTGTAATGTTTTGTGTAAATCGGGATGTCTTCATTTGCAGTAATGATAAGAAGTATTGCGTCAAATGTATCGGTAACCGGATCTCCGGGCATCCGCTTCTCCACAAGGATGACTCCTAGCGTATCCGGGGAACTTGCCCGTTCCTGATAGATTGACCTTAGCACCTGTTCCACTACCACACCTCCTTGCCGTTAATGTTTCGACGGTTCTCTTAAAAAATCCTCTATGTGAGAATGATAAATCACGGAGCGATCGAATTTTATGCTATAGTAATTGAGGATAGATGTAAGGAGGAAGGCTAGTTGAAACCTTATAAAAATAAGATAAACCGGATACGGTCGTTTGCCTTATCGTTAATATTCATCGGCGTTGTCATTATGTACATTGGAATCTTCTTTAGAAGCAATGAAATTATCATGTTGCTCTTCATGGTCCTGGGAATGCTTGCCATCATCGGAAGCACAATTGTCTATGCTTGGATCGGCATGCTGTCCACTCGGGCGGTGCAGATCACTTGCCCGAATTGCGGCAGACAGACCAAAATGTTAGGCCGCGTCGATATGTGCGGGCATTGCCGCGAGCCGCTCACTTTGGATCCTTCACTCGAAGGGAAAGAGTTCGACGAAGCGTATAACCGTCCAGCGAAAAAAGATGAAAGTGCAAAATAAAAGAAGCGTCCTCCCATAAAGGGTTGGACGCTTCTTTATTGGACAGTCCCACTGCCCTCCGCACACGACGGGCAAGTACCATAGACTTCCAGACGATGCGTATTCACTTTAAAACCGGTCACATGGGAAGCGAAATGCTCCACCTCTTCCAGACCCGGATGATGAAAATCCACAATTCTCCCGCAATGTTCACAAATAATATGATAGTGATCATGTGTCACAAAATCGAACCGACTGGATGAATCTCCATACGTAAGCTCTTTGACAAGTC
Source organism: Bacillus sp. OxB-1 (assembly GCF_000829195.1). Taxonomy (GTDB): domain Bacteria; phylum Bacillota; class Bacilli; order Bacillales_A; family Planococcaceae; genus Sporosarcina. The sequence goes on from NZ_AP013294.1 coordinate 232,795, forward strand.
CCGAATTGCGGAATACCCGGAGGTTATTATAAACGGTAGCTACGCTCATACTAGGAAAATCTCGTTCTAGCGCTTTATATATTTCATCCGCGGTCGGGTGCGCATCGGAAGAAATCAGATATTCTAAAATCGCATGTCTTTGTGGAGTAATTCTCACGCCGGTCGTTTTTAATGTGTCCAGCGCGTCTTGCAAAAGCACTTCAGACATGGCCAAACACCCCAATCCAGAAAGATTATTTCTTTATAATGATTATCATTAGTTTACTTAAGAAGTGGGGTATCTGTCAACTGAAGTGCTTATTATTCAGCGAGAGTTCAAACTCCCGCTGAATAAAGAGCCTCCGGCGGATGTCACGGATTTTTAAGGGGAGCTTTTCGAGCAAGCTCGAAAAAATCCGGACGCAATCACGCCGAGGCGTGATTGACTAAATGTCAATATCCCTTGAGCGGATCCGTGATATTGAGCAATTTCCGATCGCCTTGCAGCCATTTTTCCAGATTAGCTTCGAATATTTCAAGGGACCGTTCCACATACTTCCCCGAAAAGCTGGACGCATGCGGGGAAATGAAGCAATTCGGAAGAGTCCATAACTCGCTATCTTCCGGCAAGGGCTCCGTCTCAAACACATCGAGGACGGCCTGGCCAATCTCCCCCGACTTCAAAGCCTCGATCAAATCGGCTTCGTCAAGCAAATCCCCGCGCCCAAAATTCATGAATACCGCTGTTTCTTTCATTTCCCGGAAATGTTCTTTCGTCAGCAGGCCGCGTGTCTCCGGAGTGCTCGGTAAAATGGAGATGATAAAATCGGCTTCTCCCAGCCGTTCCGATAATCGATCGAAAACGACGGTCTCCTCCATCCACTCGCTTTCCTTTCCGGATCGGTTACAGCCGATGGTCCGCACACCGAACGCCTGAAGCAAGCGCCCGATTTCGCCTCCGATGGTGCCAGGTCCGAGTATCAAGGCGGTAGATCCTCTCAACTCACGTGAGTGGACTCTTTTATTCCACTCTTTCTTTTTCTGTCGGTCGTACATGAGGAACAAAGATCTGCGAACTGCCAGCATGTACGCGAGCACCGACTCCGCCATCGGGATTTTGTGGATCCCTTTTGCGTTCGTCATCAGCAGGCCGCGCCCCGCAATATAGGCTAGCGGCAATTTCTCAATTCCTGCGGAGGCCACCATCAGCCACTCAAGGGACTTGGCCTTTTCCAATATCGGGATCGTAACATCGCTGCCATATGTAACGATGATTTCCGCCTGGGCGATGGCCTCATCCGACTGCTCAAAATGAAAGTCGACATGCGGAAAACGATGTAATAGATTCTCTTTCTGATGATCTTTGATTGGAAACATAAATACAACATTCATCTAATAAACCCCCTGGACCACTTATGAATTGACCAACTGTTCCAGCGTCGCCAACGCGTCTTCAATATGCCCCTTCACTTTCACCTTGCGCCACTCTTTCACAACCGTCCCAGTCGGGTCAATCAAGAAAGTGGAGCGCTCGATCCCCATGAACTCCTTGCCGAACATTTTCTTCATTTTCCAGACTCCGTACTGTTCAGCCACTTCATGGTCTGCATCCACGAGTAAGGAAAACGGAAGTCCGTGCTTGCCGATGAATTTCTGATGGGACGCCTCATTGTCAGGGCTCACCCCAAGAATGACCGCATTCAATTCACCGAACTGCTCATGGGCATCCCGGAAATCACAAGCTTGCGTCGTACAGCCAGGCGTCGAATCTTTCGGATAGAAATAAAGGATGACATATTTTTCGCCTGCAAAGTCTTTCAATGAAACCGTCTCGCCTTTTTCGTTAGGCAACGAGAAAACAGGTGCCTGCATTCCTTCTAATGTCGTCATGAAGCATTCCTCCATTATCATCATTGTACTTACAATCGTACCGGACAACCGCGTCACTTTCAATTCTTTGGCGTATTGTCCTGTTTTTGTTTACAATAAAGGTCGAAATGAATGGAGGCAGTTGAAATGAATCGAACAATTTCAGAACAGGTCTATGCGGAAGCATGTGAACATATCGTAGGCGGGGTGAACAGTCCTTCCCGCAGTTATCGGGCAGTTGGAGGAGATGCCCCGACCGTCATGGAACGGGCGGAGGGCGCCTATTTCTGGGACGTCGACGGCAATAAATACATTGATTATCTGGCGGCATATGGACCGATCATCACAGGCCACGCCCACCCGCATATTACGGAAGCGATCACGAGAGCGGCGCAAACGGGCATCTTATACGGGACTCCGACAGCCCATGAAGTGAAATTCGCAAAAATGTTGAAGGAAGCGATGCCCGGCATGGATAAAGTGCGCTTCGTCAATTCAGGGACGGAGGCGGTCATGACGACGATCCGCGTGGCCCGCGCTTATACGGGACGGACGAAGATCATGAAGTTTGCGGGTTGCTACCATGGCCATTCCGACCTTGTCTTAGTTGCGGCAGGATCCGGACCAGCCACGCTTGGGACGCCCGATTCCGCCGGGGTCCCCTCCTCGATTGCCGAGGAAGTGATCACAATCCCGTTCAACGATCCAGCAGCTTATCGGGACGCGATGGAGAAATGGGGAGACGAGATTGCATGCGTCCTTGTCGAGCCGATCGTAGGCAACTTCGGGATTGTCGAGCCGAATGAAGGCTTCCTTCCATTGGTCCATGAACTGGCGGCCGATCATGGCGCATTGATCGTTTACGACGAAGTCATCACGGCATTCCGCTTCCATTATGGAGGAGCCCAGGATATGCTCGGCTTGACGCCGGATTTGACGGCGCTCGGAAAAATCATCGGGGGCGGTCTCCCAATCGGGGCATATGGCGGCAAAAAAGAGATCATGGAGCAAGTTGCTCCGCTCGGCCCCGCTTACCAAGCCGGGACGATGGCAGGAAATCCAGCCTCGATCCAAGCGGGCATTGCTTGCTTGGAAGTATTGCAGGAACCTGGAGTATATGAAGAAATGGACCGCCTAGGAGCTTTACTGGAAGACGGAATTTTGGAATCCGCCCGCAAGCACGGGATTTCGCTGACAACGAACCGATTGGGCGGCGCGCTTACTTTATACTTCACCGATGTGAAAGTGGAGAACTACGAACAAGCTGAAGCGACAGATGGAGAAGTATTCGGGAAGTTCTTCAAATTGATGTTGAAAAACGGGATTAATCTCGCTCCATCCAAATACGAAGCATGGTTCTTGACGACAGCCCATACGGAGCAGGATATCCAGGACACTTTACTGGCAGTCGACCGTTCGTTCAGCGAGTTAAGCCGCCTATTGACCGATTGACCATTCCGCAGGAACACGGTAAAGTAACAGAAAATAGGAATTTACTATCCATATGAAAGTACGGTTGGGAATGAAACCTTTTGAGAAAGGAATAATTGCATGAAACTAGGTGCCCGCATCTTCAAAACGGGTGTTGCCATCGTGTTCGCTCTGTTTATAGCGGAAACACTTCATTTATCCCACCCTGTTTTTGCCGGGATTGCGGCGATTTTCGCCATTCAACCATCAATATATCGCTCGTATTTGACCATTGTTGAACAGATACAAGGAAATATCATCGGAGCAACCGTCGCCATCCTGTTCGTCCTGATATTCGGCCATCAGCTGCTCATCATCGGGCTCGCCGCGATGATCATTATCTTAATCATGCTGAAGCTAGGGCTTGAAAAAAACATCTCGTTGGCGCTCGTTATGATGATTGCCATTATGGAGATACAAGGTGATGAATTCTTAATGTTTGCCATGCAACGATTCATCACCATCATCATCGGGGTACTTGCGGCATTCATCGTCAACTTGGTATTCATGCCTCCCAAATATGAGACGAAACTTTTCCAGTCGATCCATCAGACACAGGACGAAATCATCCGATGGACCCGTTTGGTGGGAAGGCAAGTTTCCGAACATATTGCGACAAAGAAATCGCTCAATAAGTTAAAAGAACGCCTGACACAGGTCGATCAGTTTTATTTATTGTTCAAAGAAGAGCGAAGCTATTTTAAAAAGAACACTAGGGAAAAAGGCAGGAAATTGGTCATCTACCGGCAGATGCTTGCCACATCCCGAAGCAGCTATGATGTGCTGAAACGGTTGCATCAGTTCGAAAATGAACTGATCAATCTGCCCGAGCACTTCAGAATGATGATCCAAGAACGGCTGGATGCACTTCTCACGTACCACGAGCAGCTGCACTTGAAATTTGTCGGCAAACTGAAGTCCGACCGCACAAGTGTCGTGCCAAATGAGGAATACATCCAACGTCATGAAGTCATGGAAATCTTCGCAAAGGAGATTGCCATCACGCGGGAGGAAGAAGAATTCTCGGCATATCATCTTCTTCATATCCTATCGGCAATCTTGAATTACGAAGAACAGCTGGAACATCTCGACAAGCTGATCGTGTCGTATCAGAAGCATCATCACAAGGAGTCTGAAATCAAGTGGGATGAAGAAGTGTATTGAGTTCGAAAATGCTGTTGGCGAAATAGATGCCAACAGCATTTTTTAGTACTGGGCAGGACAGTACGAGGGATTGCCGTGACAGTTGATGCTGGAGCCATGACAGTCCGCACTTTTGCCATGACAGTTCCGCCGCCCCATTACAGTTACCGCCAGGGCCATGACAGTTTTCCGATTTGCCATGACAATCCGCCCGCCCCCCGTAAATCCAAAACAAAAAGCAGAGGCAGGATTTCTATCATCCCCTCTGCTCTTCTATATCCTATCCTAATTCTTCATCCGCGGATCGAGTGCGTCTCGCAATCCATCTCCCATCAAGTTGAACCCGAGAACGGTCAGCATGATCGCCAATCCCGGGAATACCATCGTCCACGGAGCCGTTTGCAAATAGTTTTTCGAATCGGCCAACATTTTCCCCCACTCCGGGGCCGGTGCCTGTGCTCCGAGACCCAGAAATCCGAGTGACGCAGCTTCCAGGATAGCTGTCGCGATCGCCAATGTCCCTTGGACGATGACAGGTGCCATGGAGTTCGGCAGGATATGGGAAAACAGGATTCGCGCGTCCCTCATCCCGATGCCTTTCGCTGCGGTAATATATTCATCCTCTTTAATGCTCAACACTTTGGACCGGATCAATCGCCCGAAGTTCGGCACATTGATGGCCGCTATGGCAATCAAAGCATTTTGCAAATTCGGTCCAAGAACTGCAACAATGGCAATCGCCAGTAAAATGGAAGGGAAGGCTAACATGATATCGAAAAACCTGGAAATGATCGTATCCACCCAGCGGCCATAATAGCCGGCGATGATTCCTAACGCGCTTCCAACCACAACCGACCCGACTACTGAGAAAAATCCAATCCACAATGAAATCCGTGCGCCATGAATGATGCGGGACAAAATATCCCTTCCCAAATCATCCGTCCCCAGCCAGTACTCGGACGAAGGGGGAAGGAGGCGGTCAGCTGCAAGCTGGTCATTAATTCCCTCTTTCGCTAAAAGCGGCCCGAACAGGGCAACCAGTATGAAAAAGATGACAATGCCGGCTCCAACGACAGCCACTTTACTTTTTTTAAAACCGTTCCACGCTTCGCTCCACGGTCCGGCAGATTTGCCGCTAATTTTTGCTTCCGCAATTCCGTCCACTTTTGGAGTCAACTCGGTCATAGACACTCCCCCCTTTCCTTAGTCGTATTTAATCCTCGGATCAATCAAGCCATACAACAGATCGACAACCAGGTTAATCATGACAAATATGAATGCCACGATGAGAATGCCGGATTGGATGACCGGATAATCCCGATACCCGATAGCATCGTAAATATAGCGACCGATTCCCGGCCACGCGAAGATTGTTTCTGTCAAGATTGCTCCGCCCAATAGCATTCCCGTCTGCAGTCCAACAATTGTCAATACAGGAATGACCGCATTTTTAAGTGCATGCTTATAGACGACCCAGAACATTTTTTGCCCTTTCGCACGTGCGGTCCGGACGTAATCGGAACGCATCACTTCAAGCATACTTGATCTGGTCATTCGCGCAATAATGGCCATCGGTATCGTCGCCAAGGCCACCCCAGGCAATATGAGATGCTTGATCACGACCCATGTCTGGTCGAAACGGCCTTGCAACATCGTATCCAATACATAAATATTGGTGATGGCGTTTACCGGATCCCTCACCTGTTCCCTTCCCGTTACCGGCAGCCAGGAAAGCTCTAATGCGAATACCCACTGACCCATGAGACCGAGCCAGAAAATCGGCATAGATACTCCGACCAGAGCAAAAATCATTGCTCCATAATCAAACCAGGAATTTTGGAACCACGCAGAAATGATTCCGGCATTGACGCCGATTACTACTGCAATAATGATTGCAAAGAAAGTCAGCTCCATTGTCGCTGCTAAATAAGGCCAAATTTCATCCGCAACGGGCATGCGGGTCCTCATCGATTCTCCAAGATCGCCTGTCAGAATCCCTCCGAGATACTTGAAGTATTGGATATACCAAGGGGTATCGAGGCCGAGCTTTACGGTCAATGCTTCAACCGCTTCTTTCGTCGCTTGCTGCCCCAGGATAATCTGGGCGGGGTTTCCCGGAATCGCCCGGATGATCATGAAGACGACGAAGGTCATTCCGAGAAGAACCGGAATAAGTTGCAGCAACCTCTTCCCAATATAGCTGATCATAGTTTCACCTCTCCGACATTGGATTTCAATTGACTATGTAACTCCGTTAAAAGGGAAAAGGGAGAAATCCTTCCGGCCTCTCCCTTTCCTTTTATCACTTGAATTCTACGTTTGACAGTAGATCAGATCCTGTCGGATGAGGTTTTAATCCTGTTAATTCCTTCACGCCTCCAAGTAATGGCGTCGAGTGTGCAATCGGCACCCAAGGAGCTTCTTCGTGAATGATTTCTTGCGCTTTCTTATACAATTCGACACGCTTCTCTTCATCTACCTCTGTTTGTGCCGCAATGAAAATCTCGTGAAGCTCATCGTTTTTATAGTACGTGTAGTTATTGCTTCCGATATTATCTTCATCTAGCAAGACATAAAGGAAGTTATCCGGGTCTCCATTGTCCCCAGTCCAACCGAGCATGAAAGCATCGGCGTCCCCTTTACTAGCCAGATCCAGATAAGTACCCCACTCATGGGAAACGATTTTCGCTGTTACGCCGATATCTGCAAGGTTTTTCTGGATGACTTCCGCCACTTTCATACCATCCGGCATGTACGGGCGTGGAACTGGCATTGCCCAAAGTTCCATCTCGAAACCGTCTGCAAGACCTGCTTTTGCAAGAAGTTCTTTTGCCTTTTCAGGATTGTATTCGTATGGCTCGATATCATCGTTATAACCGGAAATGGATGGCGGCATCGGGTTTTTCGCGATATCCGCACGACCTTCGAAGAACGAATCAATGATGGATTGTTTGTCGATTGCGTAATTCAGCGCCTGACGGACTTCCTTTTTATCGAATGGCGGGCGTGTCACGGTCAGCCCCAAGTATCCGACGTTCATGGAAGGACGTTCGAACAATTGCAGATTTTCATCGTTTTCAATTCTGACACCATCCGATGGGTTGATGCCATCCGCCAAATCGATTCCTCCAGACATAAGCTCGTTCAAACGCGCTGAGTTGTCCGGAATGGCACGGAAAATGACTTTATCAAGCTTAGGCAGTCCTTCTTGCCAGTAATCTTCGAATTTTTCAATCGTAATCGTATCATTCGGTCTCCACTCGACGAACTTGAATGGTCCTGTACCGACCGGATTTCTTTCAAACTGGTCATCGCCTTGTTCAAGAGCTGTCGGACTCGCAATCGCAAACATATCCATTGCGATATTTTTCAAAAATGGAGCCTGTGCGCGTGTCAATTTGAAGATGACTGTGTAGTCACCGTCAGCTGTGACCGACTCAATGATATGCCCTTCATCGCCGTTGAACCCTCCGAACATGGAGTTGTAATACGGGAACGTATCCGCATCTCCATTAGCCCAGCGCTCAAAGTTCTTCACGACCGCTTCCGCATTAAAGTCAGTGCCATCATGGAATTTGACGCCCTCACGCAATTTGAACGTGTACGTCAATCCGTCTTCACTCGGCTCCCACTCTGTTGCAAGACCCGGATGAATCGTTGTATCCTGCTCCCCAAAATTCAATAGCGTTTCAAAAACGTTTTTCGTGACTTTGAAAGTTTCCCCTTCTGTTGTTCTCGACGGATCAAGTGATGTCGAATCTCCACCACGACCGAAGACCAATGTCTTATTTACGTTCTCATTGCCCGCGTCTTCATTTCCCTTTGTCTCTCCGCCGCTGTCGCCCTCTTTTCCCGACTCTGTCGTCCCGCTATTCGAACATGCCGCCAAGACAGTCGATAAAGCAAGGATAAGCATCAGGGCAAACAACCAAATTCTGTTTTTCCTCATTTTGACCCCTCCATCTGATTTATATCAAACGTCGGCCGAATCACCGTATAGATGACAGGCGACAGAATGACCAGTCTTATTTTCCTTTAGTTTCGGAACCGCTTTCATGCAAATGTCCATGCGATGCGGACAGCGCGTGTGGAACGTGCACCCTGTCGGCGGATCTGCGGGATTCGGGATATCCCCTTCCAGCAATATCTGTTCCTTCTTGAATTCCGGATCAGGCACAGGCACCGCGGACAGGAGTGCCTGCGTGTACGGATGAAGCGGTTCGGAATAAAGTTGTTCACTATCTGCGATTTCCACAATTTTACCTAGGTACATTACGCCGACCCGATCGCTTATATGGCGGACGACCCCCAGGTCATGCGCAATGAAAATGTAAGTCAGATTGAATTCTTTTTGAAGATCCTGCATCAAGTTCAAGACCTGCGCCTGGATGGAAACATCCAATGCCGATACAGGCTCGTCCGCTATGATCAGTTTCGGGTTCGTCATAAGGGCCCGGGCAATCCCGATCCGTTGCCGTTGACCGCCGCTGAATTGGTGAGGATACCTTTTCGCATGGTATTCACTCAAACCGACGATTTCCAAAAACTCATTCACTTTCCGCTTCCGTTCTTTCGGATTCCCAATTCCATGGACAATGAGCGGCTCCTCAAGAATCTTTCCGACCGTATGCCGTGGATTGAGCGATGCGTAAGGATCCTGGAATACCATTTGGATATCCCGCCGCATTTTCCGCATCTCCTCCGCTGTCAATGAAGTGAGGTCTTTCCCTTCGAACTCCACCTTGCCATCGGTCGGTTCCAACAGACGCATGAGCATGCGCCCTGTCGTCGATTTTCCACATCCCGATTCTCCGACGATGCCAAGCGTTTCGCCTTCATTCACATAAAAAGAGACATTATCGACCGCCTTCACTTCCCCTACGGTCCGAGCGAGAAGCCCTTTTCGAACGGGGAAATACTTCTTCAAGCCATCAACTTTTAACAAGGGTTTTGTTACCATCCATCCCTGCCCCCTCTCTGTCGTATAAGAAACAACGCGTCTGATGATCATCCGAAGTATCATACAGGGCAGGATTCTCCTTCAAACAACGATCGAATGCAAATTCACATCTCGCAGCAAACCTGCAGCCATGCCGGATCGACCCAGGCCTCGGGACGTTGCCGGGGATGGAGTATAATCGATCTTTCTTATACCGCATATCCGGAACCGACTGGATCAGCCCTTTCGTATATGGATGTTGTGGATCCTCAAACAGCTTTTTGACCGGCGCTTCCTCAATGATCTGGCCTGCATACATGACGATGACCCGTTCGCACGTCTCTGCCACGACACCGAGGTCATGCGTGATGAGAAGGACAGCAGTTCCGAGCCTTGTATTCAGTTCGTTCATCAATTTCATAATCTGCGCTTGGATCGTAACGTCCAAAGCAGTTGTCGGCTCATCAGCTATCAGTACCTTCGGGTTGCAGACGAGCGCCATCGCAATCATGACACGTTGCCTCATACCACCTGATAATTGATGAGGGTAATCGTTCACGAGCTCGGCCGCCCTCGGCAATCCAACCAAGTTCAGCATCTCAATCGCCCGTGCAATCGCTTTCATTTTTGGCATTCCCTTCTCGTGGATCCGGATAGCTTCCGTCATCTGGCTTCCGATTGTGAAAAGAGGGTTCAACGAAGTCATCGGTTCCTGGAAAATCATCGCAATTTCATTGCCCCGGATCTGCCTCATTTGCTTTTCGCTCAATTTCAGCAAATCCTTATCTCCATAGAGGATTTCACCGCCTACAATTTTCCCAGGCGGTTTCGGGACAAGCCCCATGATGGATAAGGAGGTGACACTTTTACCGCAACCCGACTCCCCTACGATCCCAAGAACTTCCCCTTCCTTCAGATGGAAATCGATGTGATCCACTGCAGGAATTTCCCCTGAATCTGTGAAAAAGGTCGTTTGTAAATCATTCACTTGGAGGACCGTTTTTCTTCCATCCATCAAATCACCTTTTCTTGATTTTTTTAATTATTCCTAAAGGTATTCACTATTATACAACCAATTTTTGCAAAGGCAATACATTTTAGTAGACTAGTAATATTCTGTCAACGCGTTAATCTAGTAGCGTATTAAAGCGCATTTTCACTTTTATAAGCAGATTGATCGTTTGCACTGCAAAACGACAAAATCACTGCGGACAATAATATCATCCTGCAATAATTTTGTCGTTTTTTGAAAATTACTTTATTTTAAAATCAATCTCCAAGCATTTGCACTTGGAACAAACTACGATAAACCCCTTCCTGACTCATCAGTTCTTCATGAGTCCCGCTTTCCACCAGTTGCCCGCCATCGATTACAAATATTTTGTCTGCATGGGTGATCGTCGATAACCGGTGAGCGACAATCAATGTCGTCCGGTCATGGACGAGCCGGTCGAGGGAATCTTGGATCAGCGCTTCACTTTCCAAATCAAGGGCGGATGTCGCTTCGTCCAGAATCAAAAGCGGTGGGTTTTTCAGGAAGACGCGGGCGATGGCGATCCTTTGCTTTTGGCCGCCCGATAATTTGACTCCCCGTTCTCCGACTTTCGTGTCGTATCCTTCCGGCAGAGATTCGATGAAATCATGGGCGTTGGCCGCTTTGGCCGCCGCGATGACTTCTTCGTGGGTGGCATCGGGTTTCCCCATTAAAATATTGCTCTCCACGGAATCACTGAAGAGAATTGTGTCCTGCATGACGATCCCGATCTGGTCGCGCAATGATTTAATCTTCACATCACGCACATCAACGCCGTCAATCCGGACTGCTCCTTCCGATATATCGTAAAACCTCGGGATGAGACTGACAATGGTCGATTTCCCTCCCCCGCTCATACCGACGAAGGCGACTGTTTCCCCTGGATTGACAACGAAGTCAATATCTCTCAATACGGTATGCCCTGCCTCTTCGTACGCGAAACTTACCTTGTCAAATTCAACCTTTCCAGCCAGTGGCGGCAGATCTTTGGCATTTTCCTTATCGGTAATATCGTACTGTTCCTCCATCAATTCAAATACGCGGTCCATCGATGCAAAGGACTGTGTCAGTGTAGTGGAGGAATTGACGAGGCGCCGCAGCGGATTATATAAACGTTCAATATAGGCGATGAAGGCGACCATCATCCCGACAGACAGTTGTTCATTGATGACTTGGTAGCCGGCGTAACCGATGACGAGAAGGGGAGCGACATCGGTGATCGTATTCACGACAGCGAAAGCTTTGGCATTCCACTTCGTATGGTCAATCGCCTTTTTCAAAAAGTCGCTATTCGTTTCATCGAATCGTTCTTTCTCTTTCTCTTCCAAGGCGAAGCCCTTAATGACACTGACACCGGCCACCCGTTCATGAAGATAACTTTGGACATTCGCCAACGATTGGGATCGTTTACGGGTCAAGTCCCGTAATTTCCCGAAGAAATGTTTGACGCTGAACGCGTAAAACGGGAAGGCCAGCAAGGTTACAATCGTCAGCTGCACATCCATCGTCAACATGATGATGACTGCAATTATGATCGTAGCCAAATCCAACCAGACATTCATAAGGCCGATCATGACAAAGTTCTTTGTCTGTTCCACGTCATTGATGACACGTGAAATGACTTCTCCTGCACGTGTATTGGAATAATACCGTAAGCTCAGCCTTTGCAAATGGCTGTATAATTCCTGCCGGATGTCATATAAGATTTTATTGCTCACGTACTGCGCATAATACTGCCGATAGTATTCGACAGGCGGACGGAGGATGAAAAAGATCACCATCGTCCCGCCGAGCCAGTAAAATAATTGCCGGGTCATCTCTTCTTTCGTCAATACATCCGACATGATAATATTGTCAATGACAATCTTCATCAGCAATGGGATGAAAAGCGGGATGGCAAACTTCACGATCCCGATGAAGATCGTCAAAATGATGAGCCAGTTATAAGGCTTGACAAATTTCATATATCTCCTGATGCTGTCTCCCAATCACTATGCCTCCTATCGAAAAAAGCCCGCCGCGTCACTCCGCAGTCAGGCTTTTCACTTGTTGTTATGAACCTGTTTATAAAAATGGTAGCGCGAAGTCCAAACGTCGATGAAATCGGGAGCGAAAGGCCCTCTGCGCTGTTCAATCCACCGAATGAGCGTATCCAGATTCCGTTGGAGAATCTGATCGATCACATCGGGATACCCCATCTCTTTTTTATGCTCCGCATATTCATCTTCATCCAATATAATATAACTCATATCCGGAAACACTTTTACATCAAGGTCATAATCGATGTATTTCAGCGACAAGTTATCATAGACGAATGGCGAGCTCATATTGACGTAGTAATACACGCCATCTTCTCTTAACATGCAAATGATATTGAACCAATGCTCCGCATGGAAATAGCAGATAGAGGGCTCCCGCGTCAGCCACGTCCGGCCGTCCGCTTCCGTCACAAGCGTACGTTCATTACCGCCAATGACGATATTGCGCGTGCCTTTCAAGACCAATGTCTCCTGCCAGACACGGTGGATGCTGCCATTATGCTTATAGCTATGTACTTGTATCGTTTCTCCTACAGGTGCAATCGCCATGCTATTCCCCACCTTTGTTCCGTCAAGCCAGAAGCTCGCTGGATGCTGAACACGCAGTCGGTTCTATCGAAAAAACGACCTGGACTGCGGACCTCTGCTGGCCGGCGTCCCATACAATTTTTGCCGCCGGAAAGTTTTGGATTATGTTATCCATTCATTATATCAGCAGAACGGGGAAATTTAAAATGATTCGGCCCTGCCCAAAAAGAAACCGGCGGAAGCTTTTGCTCCCGCCGGCCGGTGATGACCATCCACCTAACTTACTTTGTTCCGAATTGGCTTGCATTTCCGGAAGCTTTTTGCTTGTTCGCCTCCGATTGTTGGTTTTGCTGTCTCACCTGATTCACATCAGTTTCAGAAGCAAACTCCTCCTTCATTGCATTCGGTTGCGCGGAAAGTTGGTTTTGTTTACGTACTTGCTGCGCATCAGTGAAGTTCGGTTTTTTTGTCATGGATATTCACCTCCGTGCTAAATAGAATGTGCAGAGGTTATTGTTTTATTCATTTAAAATCTTCCATTTTCAATTATCTATGTTGAATGGCATCCCACATTTTAATGACCGGCTTTGCTTTCGGCAATTGCTGTACTTCTTCAGCGGAGAAGAACTCATAGCCTTCGGGAAGCGATCCGCTAAGGCGCATCCTTCCCTGATAACTCTCGACCTCCCATGTGATATGGGAAAAGACGTGCTTGAATGAAAGCAGCCCCTTCAATTCATCTGCCTCCACGTTCATCGACTTTTGCAGTAATTGGGCCGGTCTCAGTCCATCCTTGTTCTCGATCATGGGGAATTCCCACATATTCGCGAGCAATCCTTTTTCAGGGCGCTTGCGCAACAGCCACTCGCCAGTTTCATTTTGTAAAGCGAATGCAGAGAGGGAGGTGATCTTCGTCTTCGTTTTTTTCGATTTGACCGGGAGCTCTTCCTGCCGGCCTTCTTGGAATGCCGCGCAGAAATCGCGCACTGGGCAAAGGAGGCATCTTGGCCTCGGTATGCAAATCGTTGCTCCCAATTCCATAAGCGCTTGATTGAAGGAAGAAGGGTCTTCTTGATCGATTAAATCCATGACGACTCCTTCAAACACTTTCCTCGTTCTCGGCAAGGCGATATCGTCTTCTATCAATAAAATACGGGAGAGGACGCGCATGACGTTTCCGTCGACCGCATGTTCAGGAACTCCATAGGCGATGCTCAATACGGCACCCGCGGTATATGGGCCCACTCCCTTTAAAGTGGAGATCTCTTTGCGGGTTGCCGGCACTTCTCCTCCATATTTCTCCAGAACCTCTCTCACTCCTGTTTGAAGGTTGCGGGCACGCGAGTAATAGCCGAGCCCTTCCCACATTTTCAACAGTTCCTCTTCATCCGCATTTGCCAGTTCTTCCATCGTAGGATACGCTTGGATGAATCGTTCATAATAAGGGATGACCGTTTCCACCCGTGTTTGCTGCAGCATCACTTCGGAAACCCATATGTAATAAGGATTTTTTGTTTTCCTCCAAGGCATCTCCCTTTTTTCATGATGGTACCATGATAAAAGAGATTGTCGAAATATGTCCTTTTGTTCAATAACTTGCATAATTTCCTCCTTGCCGACAATGCTTAACGTTGACCGTTACCGGGTATTCAAGTATATAATTGCTATAAGTGACATACTAAGATTATCGATTCCACGCTTGTCCTGACTGCAAGCGAAAGGAGTGATTGTTTTGGACACTGGAACGCATGTTGTCATGGGGGTGGCGTTAGGCGGACTCGCCCTTGCCGACCCGGTCGTGGCAGCAGATACGTCAACATGGAGTGCGGTTGCTGCAGGTGTCCTGATCGGCTCATTGATACCCGATATCGATACAATATTAAAGCTGCGAAATAACGCAGTTTATATACGCCATCACCGTGGCATCACCCACTCGATTCCCGCAGTGCTTCTTTGGCCGCTCGTCATTTCCATCCTGTTATCATTACTGATTCCGGATGCGGTCTTCATCCATTTATGGGCATGGACGTTCCTTGCTGTCTTCCTGCATGTCTTCGTCGACATTTTCAACTCCTACGGAACGCAAGCGCTGCGTCCGTTTTCCCAAATGTGGGTCGCCATCGGAGTGATCAACACGTTCGATCCCGTCATTTTCGGGCTGCATGCCGTCGCCTTGGTGACATGGTGGCTTGGAGCCGACCCGGTCGCTACCATATTGACACTGTATGCTGTCGTCTTTCTATACTATCTCCTGCGGTTCGCAACGAAGTCCGCTGTGAAGCAAGCCGTGCTGCATACAGTGCCCGACGCAACGGAAGTGATCATTGCGCCGACGATCCGGTTCTTTCAATGGCGGGTCGCAGCTTCTTCGGAAACCCACCATTATGTGGGACGCGCTTACGGGCGCTCGGTTACGATATACGATCGGTTCGAAAGGACCCCGATGCCCGAATCACCGCAAATTGAAGCCGCGATGAAAGATGAAAACATCAAGGCTTTCGTATCTTTCTCCTCCATTTATCGATGGTCGATCGCAAACGTCGGGGACTTATGCGAAGTGCGCCTCATCGATCTGCGCTACCGGAGCAAAGGCTACTACCCATTCGTCGCGGTAGTGCATATAGACGAAGACCTAAATATCGTCAATTCCTATACGGGTTGGATTTTCTCCGAGGACAAGTTGATGAAGAAACTGAAATTTGTTCCCAACTCCTGAAAAGGGGCTGTCCGAAAAGTCCAGGCACAGAGTTGGATACTAGCAAAAAGCAAGGGCGCCGGGAGACTCCTGCGGGAAAGCCGGCCGACGAGACCCCGCACGGCTGTAAGCCGGAGGAGGCTCGTCGGCTGGCCCGCGGAAAGCGACCAGAGCCCTTGCTTTTTGCGTGTTTAACCGGAAAATCCACTTTCTGGACAGCCCCTTTTCTTTGTTTTCAAGACTAAAGCCGCCGTCATTTCCCATCCTTCACGGATTTTAACATCGCGACAGGCAATGCCTCGACAGCTTGCTCGCTTCCTAACCGGTAGCCCCAAGCGAAGCGGCCTTTCAAATAATCGACATGGAAATAAATCCCTTCATCCCCTTCAATCCGATAAATCTCTCCCGGTACAATCGTTTCGAGGTCGACTAGATATGATTGGGCCATCACCACTTTCCGTTGGTGGACGGCGAACTCGTTGATCATCCCCAATTGCTCGGCTTTCCTTGCCTTCTCGCGTAAGTTGGCAATTTCCCTCCGCAATTCATGCTCGGTCATTTCACTATAGTTTTTATTGTTCTCCATCTTCCTCAAGCTCCTTCTTCTCAATGAATCGATCTATCAGTTCGAGCGGAATTCCTTTTTGATACATGGTCTGCTTCACTCGGTTCCGCCGCTCCCTACCGTCATATTTTGAACTATGCCTACGCCACGCCTTCTCGCCGACCGATTCCAGGATCGTCTCCCACTCATCCTCTTCCCTCTCAAAATCGACTTGGGCTAGCGCTTGCTTAATAATATCAAATGCATACCCTTTGCGGAGCAAAGCGTTTTGGATTTTTTGCTTCAGTTGGGAAGGGGTGATGGAACGGTTCGCTTCCGCCGCCTTTGTCGCCAGCTTCGTCGCGATTTGGATCTGTTCTTCCTCGGAATAACCATCCAGCACCTTTTCCTGCAATTCTTTTTTGATCCCTTTCTTTTGCAGCTCTTGTCGGATAGCCCGTGGACCCTTATTCGAAGTTTTCACTTGCGTCTGCAATAACGCTTCCGAGAAAGATTCGTCATTCAGGAAGCCAAGGTTTTTCAACTTCACGATCGCTTCCATCACGACCGCCTCACCGTAGCCGGCATCCAACAGCTTCGTCTTCACTTCGTGTTCGCTGCGCATCCGGAAGCCGAGAAAGTGCAGTGCCCTGTTGAAAGCTTTCCGGATCTCATCTTCGTACATCATATCATCGATGGACCAATCTTCGAGGGACATGCCCTTCGTTAAGCCGAATTTCACAAGAACGGTTTCATGTACACTGAAAGCATATTTCTCATCGAGGAAAATATTGTAACGCTCGCCATCTTTCTTCTGTTGTGTTATTTTCGTAATAACAGGCATGGATCAAGACCTCCCCACTTTCTATTAGTATACATGTTCTATCACTATCATTCACTCTACTAGGGAATTGGAGGGAAGGAAATGAAAATCGTTATCGCAGGCGGTTCGGGATTCATCGGATCGGAAGTGACCCGGCTTTTATTACAGGAGGGCCATGAAGTGATCATTTTGACGAGACGAGCGCGGTCGTCGGATGGGAGGCTCTCATACGTCGAGTGGCTGCACGGCGAAGCTTTTCCGGAAAAGAAGATAGGTATGGCCGATGCCTTCATCAATCTCGCCGGCGTTTCCATCAATGGAGGACGTTGGACACAAGAGCATCAGAAAAGGATCTATGACAGCAGGATGACCGCAACCGATGAACTGCTGCGGATCATCCACGCTTTGCCAAAAAGGCCAACCGTCTTAGTCAATGCAAGCGCTATCGGGATTTATCCAGCTTCGGAAACCGCCGTCTACACGGAACAATCCGACGAAGTAGCCTATGACTTCCTCGGGCGGACTGTGATGGATTGGGAGAAGAAAGCGGCAAGTGTGGAAGAGATCGGAGTTCGGGCGGTGTTTACAAGATTTGGTGTCGTCTTAGGAAAAGACGAAGGGGCTCTGCCACTGATGGTCCTGCCTTATCGGCTGTTTGCAGGCGGCAGGGTCGGATCAGGTAAACAGTGGCTTTCCTGGATTCATGTAACGGATGTCGCTCGTTCAATTGTTTTCGCCATTACCCATGAGGAGATCCGGGGACCCGTCAATATCACTTCCCCGAATCCCGAACGGATGGATGATTTCGGCAGAACGATCGGCGAAACATTGAAACGTCCCCATTGGCTGCCGGTCCCTTCATTTGCCATGAAATTGGCGCTTGGAAAGAAAAGCGCCCTCGTCTTGGAAGGGCAGCATGTCCTACCCGAAGTCCTCCGACAAAACAGTTTTACGTTCAAATTCCCGACGCTTGCAAGCGCCCTCCAAAGTATTATGCAAAAATAATGTATATATGCAATGCAAATGCACATCCTACCGACAAAAGCCCCGGGTGCCTTAATTATCGAACGCCCCGCTGTTCGAATCTCCGGCACCCGGAGCTAGACGTAAAAAAAGGAAGGGTGCGTTTTTTTATGTTGAAAAGCCACGGACTAGGTATCCTTTTGGCTGTCGTCATCGCATTGAGCGGTCTACTTCTGAACCCATTCTCAGCTAGAGCGGAAGAATTTCACTGGGGATTCAAAAAAGCCACCGACGGCATTCCGCCGAATGCGGGTGCCACGCTGGATGCGCTCTTGGATAAGCATGGGGCTATCTATAAAGGCAAACCCGAAGAGAAAATTGCCTATTTGACGTTTGATAACGGCTACGAAAACGGCTACACGGAAAGCATTCTCGATACGTTGAAGAAAGAGGGAGTCCCGGCAACCTTCTTCCTGACAGGGCATTATTTAAAAAGCGCCACCCCCCTCGTGAAAAGAATGGTCGCCGAAGGACATGGCATCGGGAATCATTCATACGACCACCCGAACATGGCCAATTTGTCAGAGAAGCGGATGGAGGAAGAGTGGACGAAATTCGATGATCTGCTCCGCGAATTAACCGGAGTGAAGCGGACAGTCTACGCGCGGCCGCCTGAAGGGATTTTCAATGAAAAGCTGTTAGCGAAAGGGAACGAGCTCGGTTACCGTCATATTTTCTGGTCTGTCGCTTTTATCGATTGGCATGCCGATAAGCCAAGAGGCCGAGACTATGCGTACAATGAATTGATGAAACAACTCCATCCCGGCGCTGTCATTTTAATGCACACCGTTTCCCCCGACAACGAGCAAGCCCTTCCCTCTTTCATCCAAGATGCACAAAAAGCGGGCTATACGTTCCGTTCTTTGGATGATCTTGTGCTGGAGTATGAAAATGTGAATACGTATTTTTGGTGAGACCGAATCCAACGTTTTCACTCTTCTAGCCGGGTAAGGTATAATTCAGCAGAGGAGGTGGTGGATGATGAAATTCGAAATGACTGAAAATGCGTTCGAAACATCAACATCATTTGGAAAGCTGACAATATCGGGCAATGAGGAATACGGATTCAGACCTTATCAATTATTAGTTTCCTCGCTCGCCGTCTGCAGCGGAGGGGTTCTGCGGAAAGTGTTGGAGAAAATGCGGATGCCTGCTGAGCACATTACAATTGAAGTGAAAGAAGTCATCCGCAATAAAGACATCGCAGACAGACTGGAAAAAGTCCATATTCACTTCATCATCAGCGGAGCGGAAATCAATGAGGCCAAACTGCCGAGAGCAATGGACTTGACGAAGAAAAACTGTTCAATGGTCCAATCCGTCATTGATTCCATTGAAGTGGTGGAAACATACGAACTTAGGAAGTAAACAAAAGCGCAGGGCGCCTGCTCAGCCCCGACAAGCACTGGCCGACTAAAACCGCCGCGTCCTGCGGCAACGTCGGCACTAGGACGTCCTGTACGTCGGAGGGCATGCCGAAAAGGCGATTTTTGCCTTTTTGGAAGACCGAAGCGACTCGAGGGGCTGGCGCCCGGAGTCTGGCCGTGAACACTCCTGATTGGAAGGTTATCCAAATGTCTAGATTTTATAATTTCCCAAGTAAAAAAGACCCGGTCCATATCTGTGCTCAGATTGGCCGGGTCTTCACGTTTTATTAACTTCACTATTCAGTTTCATCGGCATTGTTCGTAGTTGTCTTGAAGCACTTCTACTTCAGACGTTTACGGATCCCCTCCTTTTTCATCAGGATTCGATTCGTCTCTACTCTTGCCCTCCTTTTCTAGTGGATTGTTTGTATCGTACCACATTATTTTTATTTTGTAAACATTCTGTTAAGTTGAATTTTCAATTGATTCGAAAGTTCTATTGGAGTCCATTGAAAAAAGAACCTTTTTCGTATACCATGAAGACGATGAAAAGAGGTGTTAGGATGGCCAACCCACCAACGAACAATCAGATTGAGGAAGTAAAAAGCAGGCTTCAACAATTCCTCATCACGCTCGATCAAATCGAACCCGAAACGACCGACTTGGATGAAATCGACCGGTTGATCGGGATGATTGATGATCTCGAAGAGAAGATGGAAAAAATCAAAACAGATAAGTGAATTCACAGGGGGAAATAGAGATGTACATAGAAACAATCGAAAAAAGCATGTATGACCTCATTTGCGAAACGTCAACGAACCTACCAAAAGATGTCAGACGGAAAATTCGTGCTGCCAAAGAGCAGGAAGACGCGGGCACGCGGGCTGCAATGAGCTTGGATACGATTGCGAAGAATATCAATATGGCGGATGAAAAACTATCACCGATCTGCCAGGATACCGGTTTGCCAACATTTAAAATCAGAACCCCGATCGGCGTCAATCAACTTGAAATCAAGGCGGCGATCAAACGCGCCATTGTCCAAGCGACCAAGGACGGGAAACTCCGCCCGAACTCCGTCGATTCCTTAACCGGCGACAACAGCGGAGACAATCTCGGAATCGGACTACCGGTCTTCAAGTTCGAACAATGGGAAGAAGATCATATTGAAGTGAAACTCATCCTGAAAGGCGGCGGCTGTGAAAATAAAAACATCCAATACAGCTTGCCGACGGAATTGGAAGGCTTGGGCCGTGCAGGCCGCGACTTGGACGGCATCCGCAAATGCATCCTGCACTCCGTATACCAGGCTCAAGGACAAGGCTGCTCTGCAGGCTTTATCGGAGTCGGAATCGGCGGAGACCGTTCTTCCGGATACGATCTAGCAAAGGAACAACTATTCCGTGAAGTGGACGATGTGAATCCGAATGAACAGCTTGCGAAATTGGAAGACTATATTTTACACACAGCGAACACGCTTGGCATCGGAACAATGGGATTCGGCGGTGAAGCGACACTGCTCGGTTGTAAAATCGGCGTCATGCACCGGATTCCAGCAAGTTTCTACGTCTCGGTCGCCTATAACTGCTGGGCTTACCGCCGTATGGCCGTCGACATTGACGCCCAAACAGGCGGAATCACAAGATGGCATTACGATGACGGAGAGAAAATCGCGTTCGACCAAGAAGCGGCACCCGCTCCGGCAAGCCAATCCTCCCGCACTGTCGAATTGACAGCGCCGATTACGGAAGCGCAAATCCGCGACTTGAAAGTGGGAGATGTCGTAAAAATCAGCGGCCGCATCTATACGGGCCGCGACGCCATCCATAAGCATCTCTCCGAAAACGATGCACCTGTGGACCTGGACGGTCAAATCATTTACCACTGCGGCCCGGTTGTCTTGAAAAACGAAGACGGCAGCTACGAAATCAAAGCTGCCGGCCCGACGACTTCCATCCGGGAGGAACCGTACCAAGGCGACATCATGAAGAAATTCGGAATCCGCGCGGTCATCGGAAAAGGCGGCATGGGACCGAAAACCCTCGCAGCACTGCAAGAGCACGGCGGCGTCTACTTGAATGCCATCGGAGGCGCAGCGCAATATTATGCGGACTGCATCAAAGAAGTCGAAGGCGTCGACCTTCTCCAATTCGGCATCCCGGAAGCGATGTGGCACTTGCGAGTGGAAGGCTTCACAGCGGTCGTCACAATGGATTCACACGGCAACAGCCTCCACGCAGACGTGGATAAAACCTCGCTTGAAAAACTCGCACAATATAAAGAGAAAGTATTCAGCTAACCTCTATAGACCCTTTAATGGAAATTTCCATTAAAGGGTTTTTCATTTGAATCCGGCTTGGGTGAACTTGTGCTCCTTGGCATTGAACTGGCACACCTTGGGGGCTGAGCTGGCACACCCTCGGAAGAAACTCGCACACCCGGGGACCGAACTGCCACACCCCGCAAGGAAACTCGCACACCCCGATGAAACTGGCACACCCTCCACAGAAACTCGCACACCCTGCAAGGAAACTCGCATACCCCGACGAAACTGACACACCCTCAACAGAAACTCGCACACCCGGGGACCGAACTGGCATACCCTGCAAGAAAACTCGCACACCCTGACGAAACTGACACACCCTCCACAGAAACTGGCACACCCTGCAAGGAAAAGCAGGGTAATCTCCTCCACAGTTTTGAACTTTTCCATGATTCCCTCCTCAATCTAACTCTATCTAAATTAAGGCGTAAATAGTTTGCCAAACGGGAAGCATAATAGTACTCTTCCCTTTTTGAGCATGCTATAATTCAGTTAATAATAATTCTAATCTTATATTCATTATTCTTACTCCATGATAACTGCTTTGTATCCTATTTTTTATCTTTATTATGGTATATGAAAGTGAATCTCATTCTCAATTAGGAGGGATCAAATGATAAACTTTGCTGAACGCCAGGAGAAGGCGGAACCGATCAACTGGAGTGCCCATATCGAGTTGATTGCCGCTATCATTTCTGGGGTATTAATCGTTCTAGCCTGGATGATCGGAAAAAACGGAGTTGAAAGCGGCTCTGTCGCTTTGTATATCATCGCGTTTTTGATTGGCGGATTTGCCAAGGCGAAGGAAGGCATCGAAGAAACGGTCAAGAACAAAGAGTTGAATGTGGAAATGTTAATGGTTTTTGCGGCGATCGGCTCTGCCATCATCGGCTATTGGGCGGAAGGGGCCATCCTGATCTTCATTTTCGCATTGAGCGGCGCTTTGGAAACTTACACTTTGAATAAAAGCCATAAGGAAATTTCCGCACTGATGGAGTTGCAGCCTGAGGAAGCTTGGCTTGTTCAGGAGGACGGAAGCGAAGTGAAGGTCCCGACCTCTTCCCTGTCACTCGGTTCCATATTGGCTGTGCGACCCGGGGAACGGATTCCGGTGGACGGGAAAATTCTAAGCGGATTGACCTCCATCGACATGTCCGCCATCAATGGGGAGTCCATCCCTGTGGAAAAACAAAGCGGGGACGAACTTTTCGCAGGGACCGTCAATCTAAGCGGCGCCATCCGGATGGAAATGACAAAACCGAGTTCGGAAACACTCTTCCAGAAAATCATCAATATGGTTCAGAGCGCCCAAAGTGAAAAATCACCATCGCAGCAATTCATCGAACGTTTTGAAGGCACGTATGTAAAGGTTGTATTGATCGCCGTTTTTGTCATGATGTTCCTTCCCCATTTTCTCTTCGGATGGGATTGGACGACGACCATTTACCGCGCGATCGTGCTTCTTGTCGTTGCTTCCCCTTGCGCATTAGTCGCTTCCATCATGCCGGCAACATTGGCTGCCGTGTCGAATGGGGCGAAACGCGGAGTCCTCTTTAAAGGGGGGGTCCATTTGGAACATTTAGGTACCCTGAACGCAATCGCCTTTGACAAAACAGGGACATTGACGAACGGGACACCTGTCGTAACGGATTTCCTTGTTCGTGAAGGAATGGAAGAAAAAGAAGCATTGTCCATCTTTGCCAGCATCGAATCCCAGTCGAATCACCCGCTCGCCTTGGCCATAACGAAGTACGCCACTATGCAAGGGGTTGATTATGAACGGCATATCCGGATGGAGGATGTGCCGGGCCACGGAATCAAAGCATATATGGATGACCGGGAGCTGCGGGTCGGAAATCCGAGGTTCATCGGCCCAGATTTGGCGTATGCGTTCCGCCAAGGAGCCGCAACCGATTTATTGAATGAAGGGAAAACGGTCATTTTCCTGAAAGATGAACAAGGGATCATGGCAGCCGCGGCTTTCAAAGACACGTTGCGCAAAGAAGCGGTGGAAGCGATCCAGCATTTAAAAAATGCGGGGATTCATACAATCATGCTGACCGGGGATAATGAGAAGACGGCAGCAGCGATTGCGAGAGAAGCCGGCATCGAATCCTTCGTCGCGGAATGTTTGCCCGAAATGAAGGTCGAGAAATTGAAGGAATTGCTGGCGGAACATAAATATGTCGGCATGGTCGGCGACGGCATTAACGATGCCCCCGCTTTAGCAACCGCAACTTCGGGTATCGCGATGGGGGAAGGAACAGATGTCGCCTTGGAGACCGCTGACGTGGTCCTTATGCAGAATGATTTGACCCGGATCTCCTATGCCGCTAAACTATCCCGAAAAATGCAGAGGATTGTAAAACAGAACGTCTTTTTCTCCATTGCAGTGATTATCGTATTGATCATCTCCAATTTCATGCAAGTGGTCGATTTGCCACTCGGTGTCATCGGACATGAAGGCAGCACCATCCTCGTCATTTTGAACGGTCTGCGAATGCTGAATCGGGTGGAATGAAATAAAGAAGCCAAAGAAAAAAGCAATGCTCTCATCCTGTGATGGCATTGCTTTTTTCTTTGGCCAATTGAGCTTGCTTCCGCTCTGTCATAACCGCGTTGAGTTGCCCGCCCAGCATAAGGATGATGGCGGAAAAATACATCCACATCATGAGCACGATAATCGCTCCGATACTTCCGTACGTATTCGAGTAGTTTCCGTAGTTCCCCACATAGAAGGAAAAAGCGAGCGACGTCACAATCCATCCGACTGTGGAAAAAATTGCGCCGGGCACAACACTTTTCAACCGGATTTTCAAGTTCGGAACAACCCAATAAATGGCTGCAAAAATGAGGAAAATGAGAATCGGCGGTACAATCCATCTAATACTTCCCCATAACTTCAAAAATCCTTCTTCCAGACCGAAATAGGAAAATGCGAGAGTCCCAATCTGCTGTCCGAAAACCGGAAGAACCAATGCTATGACCAAAACAACAATCAAAGCTATTGTAAAAACGACGGACATGGCGCGTGCCACTAAAAAGGATCTCGTCTCCGCGGCGAAATACGACCGATTCAGCGCTTTCGTCAAGGCGTTCATCCCCTTGGAAGCCGACCAAATGGTGGCAAGCGCCCCGATTGACAGCAACCCTCCATGGCGATTTGCCAAGACTTCCCCTAATGTTTTTTCGATGAGTTGGGCAACGCTCTCCGGCGCATATTCCCGGATGAACAGGAAGACTTCGCCTTGATCCAAATTCAGGAACGGCAGCAAGGTCATTAAAAAGATTAATAGAGGGAAAAGTGACAACAGGAAAAAGAAGGCGAGCTGGGAGGCAAGCCCTGTCACATCGACTTTCTTGATCCGCACTATCAATTCTTTAAAGAACCCTTGGGATGTCGTGACGTCGAATTTCTCCAAGTCGCCATCTTTGATATCCTCAACAAATCCCATGACACCAGATTTCTTCGGGTTTCTTTCCCTTTTTTTCTTCCGTTTGTTGCGTTCAAGGGTACGCTTATGTCCCATCACATTTCCGTCACCCCTTTCCATGCGACTCACTTTTTTACAGACGGATCGGTTAGTCCGGCTTCCTCTTGTACAATGGATTTATATTCATCTTTCGCCTCGACGAATGCCTCTTTCGTGTCCACGACCAATTCCTTCACTTGTGGCGTAAGCGTCTTCAACTCTTCGACTTGTGATTTCAAATAATTGGCGTCTCCTGAAAGTTGATTATAAACCAATTGGATCTTGTCTTTTTTCTCCATGACCATCTGTTTCAACTCATCTGGATTCTTCCTATAATGGCTGACATCAGATAGTAAGTTCTTAGATTTTCTCGTCACTTGTTCCCTCGTGCTCCGGTCAAATAAACTGATGACTGCACCTGCAAGAGCACCAAAAATAATAAATTTGCCAAACTTTCCATTGCCCATTGAAAACCCTCCAGTTCCAATTATTTCGCATATTCCATTATACCCGACAGCCCCTCAAAACAAACAATATTGCACGAACCACAAAAAATGTCTTGACGAACAGCCCCTACTTTCGGAATATTAACATTAACAATAAATCAATAAAATTTTGGAGAGGGATGTGAGGAAGAATAAAGTTCACAAGATAATCGGGGAATATACGTAGTGGAAAAAATAAGGGGGACTATGTGATGGATGCAATACAAGAATTTTTGGATAAAATAGGAGGAATTATCTGGGGACCACCCTTGCTCATTCTGTTGGTCGGAACCGGTATTTTTTTAACTGCGAGACTGGCCTTTATTCAAGTACGGTTATTGCCTTATTCCTTAAAACAAGTGTTTTCAAGAAAGCATGACAAGCAGGCCGACGGAGACATTTCCCAGTTCCAGGCATTGATGACGGCGATGGCCGCCACAGTGGGAGTCGGGAATATCGTAGGGGTTGCCGGTGCGGTGGCGACCGGGGGACCTGGAGCCATCTTCTGGATGTGGATGGCCGGATTTTTCGGCATGGCGACCAAG
Organism: Bacillus sp. OxB-1; assembly: GCF_000829195.1. Lineage (GTDB taxonomy): Bacteria > Bacillota > Bacilli > Bacillales_A > Planococcaceae > Sporosarcina. The sequence goes on from NZ_AP013294.1 coordinate 259,073, forward strand.
TATGGCGAGGCAATCCTAGCCGTCAAATACCGAGTGAAAGATGCGAATGGTCAAATGGCCGGCGGGCCGATGTATTATCTGGAGCATGGATTGAAACAAAAATGGCTGGGAATCCTCTTTGCCATCTTTGGCGCATTTGCAGCATTCGGAATCGGAAATGGAACGCAATCCAAAGCGGTTGCCGACGCGATGAGCGGCACATTCAATGTTCCGCACTGGGCGACAGGTGTCGGACTCGTCATTTTCGGTGCGCTAGTTATTTTGGGTGGCATCAAATCCATCGGACGAGTTACGGCATTTTTCGTGCCGATAATGGCACTTTTCTATTTTATCGCAGGAGCAATCATTGTTATCACCAACTTCAACCTCGTGCCTGATGCGTTTGCGTTAATTTTCAAAGATGCCTTCACCGGGCAAGCGGTTGCAGGGGGAGCAATCGGTGCGGTCATTCGATTTGGTGTAGCACGCGGATTATTCTCAAATGAAGCAGGTTTAGGTTCGGCACCGATCGCCGCAGCGGCAGCACGTACGGATATGCCGGGACGCCAAGCATTGATTTCCATGACCCAAGTTCTGTTTGACACTCTCGTTATTTGTACGATTACCGGCTTGACGATCGTCATGTCTGGTAAATGGGACGGTCAAGGGATCGAAGCCGACTTCTTGACGGCTGAAGCGTTTGGCGCGTTCCTCGGAAGCGCCGGTCCGATTGTCGTATCAATCGGTCTCATATTCTTCGCGACTTCCACTATATTGGGATGGAGTTATTACGGTGAGAAATGCTTCCAATACCTCTTCCCGAATCCGAAAGCCGTCTTTACGTACCGCGTCATTTTCGTCCTCTTCATCTTTGTAGGCGCTACAGCCAAGTTGGGCGTCGTATGGGCCTTGGCGGACGTCCTGAACGGTCTCATGGCCATCCCGAACTTGATCGGACTCCTTGGTCTGTCTGGAATCATTGTATTGGAAACAAAACGATTCCAAGCGAAAATCAAAGAGGAGAAAGAAGTCGCAAAATAAGAGGTTTTGGCTAGGCTGATTGACACGTTAATTGATTAATGGAATACTTGGATGGAAGCAAAAGAAAGGTGGCTAGGGCAGATGGATTTATCAAAACCTTCACCAGAAAATGTGACCTTCATGATAGAGCAGATCAAAGAGAAACTCCGCATGGTGAATGTGGATGCAATGAGAGCGGAAAACTTCAGCACGTCACAGTACGAAGACCTGCACGATATGTATCAACTGGTCATGAAACGGAACAATATCACGCCGAATGAAATGCAGGCCATCGCCGCTGAACTCGGTTCGCTGCGAAAATGAAAAAAGAGTGCAAAGCCGATTGTAGGCCTTGCACTCTTTTTCTATTATCTAGTCGGCTACCGAACCATCTTCCAATACAAGGGGCTGGATCAAAACTTCGACACGGCGGTTTTTACTGCGTCCTTCCGCAGTGTCGTTAGGAGCGATCGGATGATACTCCCCATAGCCCTTCGCGCTGAGTAAAAGCGGATCGATTTTATCCGACTCCATCAAGATTTTCAGGAAATTGACCGCCCGCATGACGCTCAGTTCCCAGTTCGACGAGAATTCCGCGTTGTTCATCGGCAAATTGTCTGTATGCCCTGTTATGACAATTTGCCGTGGCCTATCGAATACGAGCAATTCCGCGATATCATCCGCCAATCCCCTATACTCCGGCTTGAGATCAGCTTTCCCAGGGCTAAAAAGGATGCTGTCCCGGATGGTGACGAGCAGACCTTCATCCGTCAGCTTCGTTTCAAACTGGTTTTCCAATTCATGTACCGCGATATAATTATCCAAACGATCTTGGATTTCCCCCAGCGACCGTTGATCTTCCAAATAGGAGTTGTTCTCTTCGTTGACATCGACGGAATCTTTCGGCACAGGAACAGTCGTCGGTGCCGCTTGCTCCATCACACCTTTGCCCCCGTCGAAAATCTCGTTGAAGACTGTCGTCATTTGAGTGAACTTCGCTTCATCGATGGAACTGGAAGCGAATAAAACGATGAACAATGCAAGTAGTAGCGTCAATAGGTCCGAATAAGGCAGGAGCCAGGACTCATCCACGCCATGCTCATCATGTGATTTCTTCTTACGTCTCTTCGACAAACTGGCCAGCCCCTTTCTCGCTGGAATTTGCGTTCGCCAGTTTCTTACGCTCTTGGACAGATAGATAGGAAGCTAGTTTTTGCTCGATGACCCGTGGTGCTTCCCCTTCCAGGACGGAGAGGATCCCTTCGATCATCATATGCCGTTGCCGTGCCTCTTCCTTGGATTTCCGCTTCAACTTATTGGCAAAGGGATGCCAAAGGACGTATCCGGTGAAAATCCCGAGCAAAGTGGCGATGAAGGCGGCAGAGATAGCTAAACCAAGGGCGGCAATATCATCCAAGTTCTTGAGCGCCGCGATCAAGCCGACAACCGCTCCGAGCACCCCAAGTGTCGGTGCGTATGTCCCCGCTTGGGAAAAGATGAGGGCCCCCGCTGCATGGCGCTCTTCCATCGCGTCCACTTCCTCCGTAAGCACGTCCCGGATATAATCCGCATTTTGTCCGTCGATTGCCAAGCCAAGACCATTTTTCAAAAACGGATCATCGATTTCGTCCGTTTTCGCTTCAAGCGCCAGCAATCCTTCACGACGTGCAATATCCGCCCAACCGGAAAACATCCGTATGATATCTGCATCAGAAGTAAGCTTCTGTTCTTTGAAAATTTTCCCGAAAAGTTTCGGCACGTTCTTCAATTCACTCATCGGGAAAGCAATGACCACTGCCGCTACAGTCCCGACGAGGATAATCAGAATGGCCGCTACATTCAACAGGTTGTCCGGCGTGACACCTTTCATTGCCATACCGACGAAGAGGGCGACAAACCCAAGAACAAGCCCCAATATTGTTGATAAATCCATGATAGCCCCTCCAAGTAATCCATTCTTCTTATTACTTCGGCATTTTTAGACCTATCTTTAGATATGCTTCCATAAGAGTTGTATAATAATTTTATCTCCTGTCACAAGTTCTTAATATTTCTTTGATGACAGGAATTTCAAAGGCATGTAGGCCATTTTACGTATGAAGAGAGGAGCAATTTCACTATGACAACATTTGAAAACCGGTTGGAACGTTATGCGGAGTTAGCGGTCAAAGTAGGTGTCAATATCCAGCCAAATCAGTATTTGCTCATCAATGCTTCTACAGAAACCGTCGAATTTGTCCGGCTCATCGTCGAGAAAGCCTATGCGGCGGGAGCACGCCAAGTATTTGTCGACTGGGTCGATGATATCGTGTCCCGGATCCGGTTCGAAAAAGCCCCTGCGGAGTCCTTTTCGGAATTTCCCGCTTGGAAAGTGCAGGAGCGGGAGCAACTTGCGGAAAAAGGGGCCGCTTTCATGAGCATCACATCCCAAAGCCCTGATTTGCTAAAAGGAATCGATCCTGCCCGCATTGCCGAATCGCAAAAAGCAGCAGGACAAGCTTTGGACCGATTCAGACAACTGATGCAAGCCGACAAATTCAGTTGGACCGTCATCGCCGCTCCATCCAAAGCCTGGGCGGACAAAGTGTTTTCCGATCTTCCGGAAGACGACCGGGTTCCGGCCCTATGGGAAGCCATTTTCAAATCAGTACGAGCAGATCAGGAGAATCCCGTACAGGCTTGGATCGAGCATGACAAGACCTTGCATACCAAAGTCGATTATTTGAATGAAAAACGATATAGGAAACTTCATTACCGGGCTCCGGGTACCGATTTGACAATCGAGTTGCCCGAAGGCCATTTATGGTGCGGTGCCGGCAGCATCAATGAACAAGATCAGCCATTCATGGCAAATATGCCGACCGAGGAAGTCTTCACTGTTCCGTTGAAAACAGGAGTCGACGGGTTCGTCTCCAGTACGAAGCCGCTCAGCTATGGCGGGAATATCATCGACAACTTCAAGATCACCTTTCAAGACGGCCGGATTACAGAAGTAGCTGCCGAACAAGGGGAAGAGGTCCTGAAGCGTCTGGTAGATACGGACGAAGGGGCGAAATATCTTGGCGAAGTCGCACTGGTCCCTCACCACTCACCGATTTCAGAATCCGGATTGCTTTTCTTTAACACATTATTCGATGAAAATGCTTCCAATCATTTGGCAATCGGCAGCGCCTATGCGTTCTGTCTCGAAGGCGGCAAAACGATGTCCCGCGAGCAATTGGAAGAAAAAGGGCTAAACCAAAGCATCACCCACGTCGATTTCATGATTGGGTCCGATCAGATGGATATTGACGGCATTCGCCAGGATGGAACGGTAGAACCCATATTCCGCAGCGGAAATTGGGCTTTCTAAAATACGTCACAATTGCTGAAAACATTTTAAAAAGACCTTAAAAAGACTGGGACTTTACTGTATAATGAGAGCAGTGGCGAATAATTATATTGTAGAGAGGAGTCTTTTCACATGGGTCTCATGTATACAACAGTTATCGGTTATTCGGTCGTACTTGGTTTGGCTGCGATATTCACAATGCATTATCTATCGAAAGCTCTTGATTCTTCGGACGCAGAAAGAATCGATCCAAAACCGGATACTAAACTATAAAAGAGTTGCCTTTCAGCAACTCTTTTGTTTTATTAGATAGTATGATGTCCTAATTACGGGCGCCCTGTCCCATGCTAAAGCCATATGGTTGAAGGGACAGCAAATCCAAACGGGGTAGGTGTAGAAAAATGGCACTTTTAAATGAAATCTTGGACTTTAATGCATCATTCGTAAATGAAAAGAAATATGAGCAGTATGCAACGACGAAATTTCCAGATAAGCGAATCGTTATTTTAACTTGTATGGATACCCGTCTTACCGAGCTATTGCCGAAGGCGATGAACTTGAAGAACGGCGATGCAAAAATCATCAAAAGTGCCGGTGCCGTCGTAAACCATCCATTCGGTGGGATTATGAGAAGCATCCTGGTCGCGATCTATGAACTCCAGGCCGACGAAGTGTATGTTATAGGACATCATGACTGTGGGATGAGTTCAATCGACACAGACCGCATCACCAAAAATATGACAAACCGCGGCATTGATCCGGAAGTCTTCCATACCCTAAAATATTCGGGAGTGGATATGAAGAGTTGGCTGCATGGATTCAGCGACGTGACAGAAAGCGTGAAAAAAAGTGTGGAAGCAATACGGAATCATCCCCTGATGGATACAAATGTGCCGATCCACGGCTTAGTCGTCCATCCTGACACCGGCCAGCTGGATGTTATTGTCGAGGGCTATCAATCCGTAACCGAGAATTGATCGGGAACTGACAAATTTCCCGATTTCCCGGGAAATATGGAATCTACGAAACAATAACAGAAGCCACTTCCTTTCACAGGAAGTGGCTTCTCATCTTTGTCACCCATCTTCGGAATGGGGCCTTGCCCTTTCAATAATCGTCTTCCACCATTGCATACATATAATGATCTTCCCATACGCCGTTGATGTAGAGCAGTTTGCGCAACAGCCCTTCCCGCGTGTAGCCCGACTTCTCCAACACTTTGACGGATCCCGAGTTCCGCGGGGACACAAATGCCTCAATCCGATGCAGCGCCAACTTCTCAAATGCAAATTTTGTCACGAGATCGAGCGCTTCTGTCCCTAATCCTCGGCCGGTTTCCGCCTTATCTATTGAATATCCGACAAATCCACTGGAAAACGGAAGCCTTTTAATGCTATATAAGGAAATATGGCCGATCAATCTGCTCGTTTCAGCATCAAAGATACCGAAGTTGTATTCCCGTCTGTTCCTCATTTGATATAGCGCTTCTCTTATTTTTTCCCGCTGGACCGATACTGTGAAGTAACTGTCCTCATGGCGCGGTTCAAACACCGACCAATACTCCCGGTTCGCACTGAGCAACGCCGTAAAAATGACAGCGTCCTCTTCAGTCAATATTCGTAAATAACAAGATCGCCCTTCAAGCAATATCAATGACATCCACCCTTTTGCGAAGATACACCCGGAATTTGGCGTGTTTGACATTAGTATGCCGCTACTAGCCTTAATTTTTACGTTTGTATCCTGTTTATCTCCAGTGCTCCGATAAAAAACCCGCATCACTGAAGAAATCGTTTTCAATTTCCACTTTACGGTAGAAAACACCGAATGTAAGTTACATTTATTATATCATGAATTTTCCATATGAGAAATATTGCATTTGTGACGGAAACTTCATACTTTTGATGTTCCGCCTACCTGTTTGGAATGTATACTGTACAGTAGGAGGAATAGACGATGACGAAAATGATGATGACCTTTTCCCTCGTCTGTATGGTGGCTGTTTATTCGGTCGCTAATTTTTTGCCTTTAAACGGCAGGACGACATGGGAAATTGCATATAGGTTACCCATACTTTTTACACCTGCAGGCTATGTTTTTACCATTTGGATACTCATTTATGCTTTATTGGGTTTTTGGATATATGGCTTTTATAAGAAACCGAGCCCTTCCCGATCCATTTCACGACTTCGTGCAGCTCTTTTTACGTTGGGTTGCCTGTTCAATATCGCTTGGATTTTATTATGGCATTACAGTTATTACACTCCGATGCTTTTCGCCAAAGTGATCACTCTCGGTCTTCTGCTTGCCCTCTATTTCACCTATCCTCCAAAAGAGAATTCGGTTTGGGGCAGGGTTCCGATTTCCATCTATGTTGGTTGGACATTCATCTCGACTATTATGAATTTCAGTTACGTACTGACTTACCGGGAATGGTCCGGCTGGGGGCTGAGCGATCCGCTATGGACTGTCATTTATTTGACGATTGCCGCAGCATTCGCTTTCCACTTCCTCTACCATCATAAAGATGTGGCTTTGAATTTAGTGAACATCTGGACTTTTATCGGAATCATTGTGATAAACGGAACAGATGAACTATTCGTTTCAGCCGCGGCCCTGTTTCTGATAGCGGCAATGGCAGTCGGAATCCTGATGGTGCAGAAAAATCGAAATGGACAGGAATTACCGAGCCATAGCCCAGAAAGCATAGTGAAATGAAAAATCGCCGTCTCTTCCAGTTCAGAAGAAAGCGGCGATTTTTTTATGCACGTTGCAAAAGGCGTGGTGCCGAGGTGAATAAAAGCGAAGCGACAATTGCTGATAAGATGATGGATGGTACCATGTACGCCCCGTTGTATAAAAGCGAGTACAGCCAAACCGGCTGATCCCCGGCATATTGGCCAAAAAACACCATTCCGCCGATGAAATGGATCAGATAGCGGAATAGCCCTCCGATTACAGTCCCCACGACAATCGCCGCTACCATCTTCCCTTTCTTCCCTTCCGCTTTTCCGCGAAGCAGCCATACGAGCGTCACCGCCGCGAGCCCGACGAGCGCATAGGCAACGAAATAATCCAGCGCTGCTTGTACGGGATGATACACCTTGCCTGCCGAGATCATTTGGATCAATCCGCTTAAAAAACCGGTCAACATGCCGCCGGCGAGTCCCCAGCGAAAGGCCATCACTACGATCGGCAACATCGACAGAGTGATTGAACCTCCCTGCGGCAAGGAAAATCCGATTTGGTCCAACACGAAAGAGATAGCACCTAAAATTGCAACTTCCAATAAAAATTGAAGACGTTTCCTAGACAAATGAATTCCCCCTTCCTTGAAAATGGTAGGAGGATGTGAGATTGAAAAAATGCGACTAGCCATGAAATAAAAAAGACATCCCGGATGAACGGGACATCTGATTATGCCAGTTTCCATCCACATCCCTACGTAAGAATGATCTTACAGGTTCAAAGGGTCAGGACAACTCTATGCCCAATCTCAGCCGATCGGCACCCCTTGTGGTTTTCCATGCAATTGTCCTTTCAAGTGTATAGTATTCAGAGGAAGTAAGCAAGATGATTTCATCTACTGGAAAATCCTTGTATAGTAAAAGCAAGACGGAGGGAAGCTTATGACCAATCAAAAATTATTATCGGCCTTGTGTTATTTTAGTATATTTTTCTCGCCCCTGCTCTTTCCATTGATTGTCTACTTCATTTCCGAAGATTGGGACGTGAAACAGCATGCCAAGCGCTCACTCGTTTCCCATCTCGTTCCCACCGTATTGCTGGTGGCAGGCTTCGTCCTCTTTTCATTTTCCATGTTCTCCTTTTATGAACCAATGAATGGAAGCATGGGAAGTTTTGGATTTTGGCAAATTACCCCATTCCTGTTTGTCGCCGTCTACGGTATACTTTTCCTCGTCATCGTAATCTGGAATATTATCCAAGGCGTCAAAGTGCTCAAATAAGGTTTACTTTCAGAAGTGCAGGGGAAAATACAAACAATAGTGTACAAGGAAGAAGGCGGTGGAACAATGAAAAGACTAATAAAAACAGCAATCAAATGGGCGCCTGTCCTTTACCCCATCATCCGCAAAATGATGTCGGAAAGAAAAAAATACGGCACATCGTTTCCTAAAAGATAAAACGCGGACCGCAACGCAGCGGTTACGCGTTTTTTCTCTTATCTCAAACCAGAAAAGTCTATCCCCGGTTTCATAAGTTTGCCGTCTTTTGGATTCCTGGAATATGTTATAGTATGGGATGGTAAAGAATGAACGGAAGAAAGGATTGTTCAGGATGATTGTAAAGAATGAAAAAGAAATCGAAGCGCTAAAAAAAATAGGACGAATAGTGGCAGAAATCCGGGAAGAGATGAAGCAAGCGACTGTTCCCGGCGTCACGACAAAAGAAATCGATGAGCTCGGCGGCCGTCTCTTCAAAGAAAAAGGTGCCATTTCAGCTCCCATCGATCAATATGATTTTCCGGGCTATACATGCATAAGTGTCAATAATGAAGTAGCACACGGCATTCCGGGTTCACGGGTCATCCAAGACGGCGATTTGGTCAATATCGATGTGTCCGGTTCATATGGCGGCTATTTCGCGGATACCGGCATTTCATTCGTCGTCGGCACGCCGGATGAGAAGAAACAGAAACTTTGCGATGTCGCAAAAAGCGCCTTCGACCGAGCGATGACCAAGGTGAAAGCCGGCTCCCGCCTCAATCAGATCGGCAAGGCTGTGGAACGGGAAGCGAAAGACCATGGTTTATCTGTCATTAAAAACTTGACGGGGCATGGGATCGGAACCTCGTTGCATGAAGAACCGCAGCATATCCTGAATTATTATGACGCTTGGGATAAAACCTTGCTGAAAGAGGGAATGGTCCTTGCTGTCGAGCCGTTCATTTCCGAAAAGGCCGAGCATATTATCGAGTTGGGGGATGGATGGACATTCGTGACACCGGATAATTCCCACGTCGCGCAAATCGAACACACGATCATCGTCACAAAAGACAAACCGATCATTTTGACTGCTTTGGATGATGAAACGGCATCCATTTAAGTTGCCCCGCAACGTATAATGAAAAGGCTGTTCCTGTCGCCCGAATCGAATTCGGCATAGGAACAGCCTTTTTTATTTCCCTTTGTTCTTCTGCACGGTTTTCGAATTGCCTTCCAGCAGCTGGCCTTTGTACCATGTTTTCTGGATGGGTTTCATCCCTTTCGTCAACTTGCGGTAATCGCGCTCTTCTGCGTAGGACAGGAGGGTCAATACTTCCCCGTCACTCCCTGCACGTCCCGTCCTACCGGAACGATGCAAATACTGCTCGATCGTGTGGGGGACATCGACATGGATGACATGGGTCAGCCCCTCGATATCCAGACCACGGGCACCTAGGTCGGTTGCAATCAAGACCCGGAATTCCCCTTTACGGAAACTTTCCAGCGTCTTCTGGCGATCCATTTTCTTCATATCCGAATATAAGACCCCGATCGGCGCCTCATTATGCCGCAGCTTCATCTCTTTCATATGGAGCTGGTCCACATTATTCATGAAGGCGAGGGCCCGGATTCCTTTCAAATGGGACAATCCCCGCAGCAGATCCGTTTTTTCCCGCGCATCGGTCTTCACGTAGGAGTGGACCACTTTTCCCTGCTTCGGCATTTCATCCGCGGTCACCTGAAGACGGATCGGTTCTTTCATCAACCGCTTTGCCACGATTTCGATTTCGTCCGTGATGGTCGCGGAAACCGCAATGACTTGTCTATCCGGATGGGCAGCTTCAATAAGCCCTTTCACGATAACGCGGTGATCGCGGGATAATAGCTGATCGGCTTCATCGAGGATGATCTGCCGGATATCGTACATCTTCAGCCGATTCGCTCTGGCCAGTTCAGCCAGCCGCCCCGGAGTCCCGACGACGATGGTCGGCTTCTTTTTCAAACGCTCGATTTGGCGCTGCATATTCGCTCCACCGATCAATTGCGTAACCGTGATGTCCGTCCCTTCCACCCATTCCCGGATGATGTTAACAATCTGCATGGACAGTTCCTGGGATGGTGTCATGATCAAAGCCTGTGTCTGCTTTTTAGCGCCATCGACCATTTGCAAGATCGGAAGTACATACGCCAGCGTCTTCCCGGATCCTGTCGGTGACTCCGCCACGATATCCTTGCCATCCAGCATTTCCGGTATCATCTTTGTCTGTATCGGCATCTCGGTTTCAAATTTCCATTTCGCTCTGATGTTCTCTTCCAAATTCTCCAAGAAGGACATTCTGATCCCCACTTTCATTCTATACAATCCAGTATATCCTAGCGGCCGTTTTCACACGAATGTTCACCGTTTCACTTCATATCCGCATCTTTCAATAGCCGTGTCGGCCAAGACGAGGAGTGAATCGATATATTCTTTCCCAAGTTGCAATTCCTCTCTGACGATGGACAACTCGGTGCAGCCGAGAATCACTTTATCGCAGTCCGCCTCTTTCATCGCCTGCTCGATCAGATCCCATTTTTCCCGGCTCGCCGGCCGGCCGGCTTTAATGTCGTCGTAAATGACCGACATGACGATTTCCTGGGTTTCCGGGTCAGCGATAACAGGAGTCAATCCATTGCGTTCACAAGCAAGCTGGTACACTTCCGTAGTGATTGTCCCGCTTGTCGCTAAAATGCCGACACGGTCGGCTCCCAATTCTTTCGCACGCATCGCTGTCTCCGATACCATATCGATGATCGGCAGTTGTGTGCTTTCCTGGAGTTCCGAATAGAAGGAATGCGCCGTATTGCAAGGAATGGCCAGCACTTGCGCCCCTGCCGCCTCCAAGCGCCTGCTGTCCGAGATGAGGACAGGAACCGGATTGTCCTCGCTTTCACCAAGGATGAAGGCTGTCCTGTCCGGGATATTCGTATTGTTGGTGATGACCATATTGACATGGTCTTGGTCTTTTTCCGCGGCTGTCCGTCTGACAATCATTTCGCCTATGTACATCGTGGCCAATGGGCCGACTCCGCCGATGATGCCTAATGTTTTCTTTTGCATGGTAGCCGTCAAACTTTCTGTAATAGTTTTTTTCGCAATCACTTCAAAAATTATAGCATAGGGAAAGTTCGGCAATCAATTGCACCCCTGCTGTGCTCCCCAAACGCTTCGACCCGGATAAGATGAAAGAAAAGCCATGGATGTCCTATCTCCGTGGCTTTTCTCACTCATTTTTTCATTTTCTTCTTCAATTGTTGGACTTTCGGAACGACTTTGACGAACAGATTATAGAGGAACGGTTTATACACCTTATCGATTTCCCCGATGTATTCCGTCACGCCGTCCTCTTGGCAAAAGCTGCTCTTGAAAGCATACAGTCCGTCCTGTTGGCTGTCCAAGATGAAGACGCCGCCGAGATCGTACTGCTGGGCCCCTTCCTCGATCCCCCACTTCATCATTTCATAGTTCATTAGATGGTTCGGGTTGAGGTTGCGCTTTTCATTCGTACTACCGGCGTAGAGATAGTACAATTTCCCGTGGTAATTGATCGTGATGGCACCCGCCAAATAATCTTCCTCATGTTTGACTAGGTAGATCCGCAGACCGTCATACGCCTTGCGCATCTTGACGAAATAGTCATAGGAACGGATTGTGATCTGATTGCGTTCCGCCATCGTTCTATAAATATCATAGAAGATTTTCAAGTATTCATCGCTGCGGGAATGGGACACTTCCACCCCTTTTTTGATGGCTCCCCGGATGATGTTCCGAGTTTTCTTTTTGTATCGCATCATGATCGATTCTTCGTCTTCGCCTTCCAGCTTGACGATCATGTTCAAACGCGGTTGGATCAGCTCATCCTTATCAGCGTCAACATTCCGGACGACATAGCCGGCATCCTTGTACTTCTTGTCCAGTTCTTCGGAATAAAGGATTTCGGGGTCCATCTTCAGCGCAAACGCTTTATGCTTTTTCGCCACAACTTCCGCTTCCTTCAATAATTCGGCAACGAGTGCTTCATCATGAAAGTCGCAAACAGGTCCACGAGGCGCATAGAGCAATGAAAAGCCGCCCGGCACTTTCCGGATAAGAAGGGACATGGCAGCCACGATTTCTCCATCCCGTTCCACATACACCTGTTCATTGCCCCAATCATCTTTGACGTCTGCCCAATTGGGGTCTTGCGTGAGAGCCCGATATGGGGAATTCCGGATGAACTCCTCATACCGTTTGACGTCCCTCTCATTAGCCTTGTCCAATACTGGCACTCTGGAATCACTCCTTATACCCGTGCACACAAATTCCGCTGCGATAAGCGGATTTACTCTTTCCGTTTGAAATACTTCTCGAATCGCTTGTAATAATCCCGGTAATAATTATATAACTTCAACGAACGGATGAAATTCCGATCTTTGTCGTAATACAGTGTCGAAGCGGTCTTTTTCTCGTCGATCAGCCGTTTGACCTGCTGTTTCAATTCATAGTCCATCGTATACTTGACGAGCAATTTCAATGGAACCGTATGCCAGAGCACTTCATTGCGGCCGTATTCAATCGGATTATCCCGATGATAGACACGGTCTTCCACAAGGTATTTGGCCATATTGTACCCGTTCGCCGTGACAAAATAGCTGCTGCGCCCTTGCCGGATATTCAATTCAAATATTTTATATTTCCCATCCCTACGGTCATATTTCAGGTCGATGTTCGCATAACCGGTAAAGCCGATCGCTTCCAGGAATTTCTTGTATTGATCGTAAATGTCCTGGTTGTATTCACCGACGATTCCGACGTAGTTCCCGATCAGGACCGGCGTGTAATCTTCCAGCACGACCCGGCCAAGGCACATCATCCGCACCTTCCCGTTCCGGTCGCAATACGCATTCAAGACACGCATGACGGTATCATCGCCCGGGATATAATCCTGGATGATCAGCTTTCCGTCATAGGTGGAGGAATAGATAGTATGGATCGCTTCGACAAACTGTTCTTTCGTATGTAAAACATACGCCTTTTTCTTCCCTTCGAATTGGGCGTTGAAATAGCGCATGCTATCCGACGGTTTGACGACAACCGGAAAACCGAATGGCAATTCCATATGAGGATCCATACCCTTGACGAACATGACCGTGTCAGGATAATCCAAGCCATGTTCCTCGCACATTTCGTAGAAATTTTCCTTGAAAATGATATCATCCATCATCTCTTCATCGACGAACGGAAGAATATAATACGGCTCCAAATGCTTTTTACTTCTGACGGCAAGCTCGACATAATTTTCATTGCTGGCAATTAAAAGAAGCTTTTCCGCCCGCTCATGCAGCTCGTCCTTCAGCTCCAGCAGGCTTTTTATAAACGTATTGGGATCATCGAAATTATCAAAGATTCGTTTTTCAACAATTTTACTATGCATCGTCGAAAGTAGATGACCTTTCGTCGCAATAATGCTGGTGATGCCATATTGCTCGTGAAATGCTCTAGCCATTCCATAAGCATTGTCATCCGACCCGAGGATGACAGGGAGAAAATCCGCTTTTGGCATGAATAAAACCCCTTATCAACAAGTTCTCAAGAGTATTGCCGCCCTCTCCGGGACAACTACATAACACCCCCAAGTGTATCGTACGCTTGTTTTCAAGTCAAGAAACCCCAAAAGGTCAACCCCCCACACTTAAAGTTCAATTTCATCACAGCATCCAAATTCGAGGAACTTTCTAAAGGTTCTTCGGGAAGGTGTAAAAGCTACCGAACGGCAACGATAGAAATCCTTAGTATGACGAAATACTGAAAATTGTTGTACGTTTTTTTAATTAATTCACAAATATTCGATTTCTTTTTCAGTTCTTTTCTACTATACTTATTATATATTGCAAACTTCTTTTACTTTTATTTGCAGATTTCTGGGGGGGATAGTTATGAAAACATCTGTGCGCAACAAACTGGTCGGATTAGCAGTAATTGTTGTTCTGTTACCAATCTTGTTCGTCGGGGTGATGAACTACTTCGTCGCCAAAAAGGAACTGGACCAAGTCGGACGCATCGGCCTCCAAAATGGGACATACGCTGTATTGGACTTGATCGAGGAGTTGGATTCCGAAGTGAAAAGTGGCAATCTATCATTGGAAGAGGCCCAGGAAAAAGCACGGATCCGTATCGTCGGCCCTAAAGATGCGGAAGGGAAACGTTCAATTACCAATCGGGCAAAGTATGGGGAGAACTTTTACTTCTTCGCGGTGACGGAAGAAGGGATCATCGAAGCGCATCCAAGTTTGGACGGGGTAAACGTCATTGATTTCCAAACGGATGACGGGCGCTATTTCATGCAGGAGTCCATTACCGAAGCCAAAAAGCCGAACGGCGGATTTGTTCGGTATGATTGGCCGACACCCACCAACCCCGACGCCAAGGCGCCTAAAATTACATACAGTCTGCAAGATCCGCATTGGGGATGGATCATTGCCGCGGGTACCTATGAAATGGACTTCAATGCAGGGGCTGTCAATGTACTGAAAACCTCGGTCATCATGATGATCATTGCCACAGTAATCGGGGTCGGCCTGTTCTGGATCTTCTCGGGACGAATGACTTCCTATATCAAGCGGATCATGGTCATGACGTCCGATATTGCAAAAGGGAAGCTGACAGGGGATGATATCCCGATCTTGTCAAGGGATGAATTAGGAATCCTTGCTACGAATGTGAATGAAATGAAATCCAGCTTAAATGAAATGGTCGGGCATACGCGTGAATCGTCGAACCGGATGCGGAATTCTTCTGAAATGCTGAGCGCCATCACGGAAGAGACGACAGCCTCAGCGGATGAAGTGCATCATGCCATTGCGGAGATTTCCAACGGTGCCGTCATCCAGGCGGAAGAAGCGGAAACGGCCATTGGAAAAGTGGACAACCTTTCTGATTTGATTTCCAATACGACCGAAAAATACGAAGAGATTGTCGGCGGCATGAAGACAATGACCAATTTACAGAAAACGGGAAGCGAAAAGGTGAAGGAGCTGGAACGCAATTCCGTGGAATTTACCGATGTAATCCAGGAGCTGCGGAAAAACTTCTCCCAATTGACCGACGGGATGGGGGAAATCCAAGCGATTGTCCAGACGATCACATCGATTTCCGAGCAGACCAATTTATTGGCGCTGAACGCCAGCATCGAAGCCGCTCGTGCCGGGGAACATGGAAAAGGGTTCGCTGTTGTCGCGGATGAAGTGCGGAAGTTATCCGAAGATACGAACGAAGCGACAAACCGGGTCCGGGATCTCCTCGTCCGGATCGAGGGAGATACCGCCTCTTCGGAAAACCAGATGACGCATACGCTGAAGTTATCGCATGTCCAAGTGGAGGCGATCAACGAGGCGAAAGAAGCCTTCGACCACCTGTCGGAATCCATCCAACATATCACCGGCCATCTCCAATCACTGGATGCCGATATGCACGAAATGGACGAAAACCGTCTCGTCGTCGTTAGCGCGATCAATCAAATCGCCACTGTCGCAACCGAATCGGCAGCCGCCACAGAGGAAGTCAATGCCTCAATCGATGAGCAGAAAACCGCCATCACCTCCATCATGCATTCCTCCTTGGAACTGCAGACCGAAGCGGAACGTATGCATGAATTGGTGGAACGTTTCACGTAAAAGCCATAGTTAGTAAGTGACTCGCATCGTAAAGCGAGTCACTTTTTTGTAATTGTCATAAACTTTTACTATCTCACTCCAATACGGGATTGACAGTTTTTACAAAGATTTGGGATAATTGAATTAGTTCAATAGTTATATATACACATTTTTTCAGGTTATTTGTACTGGGGGGACAATGGAAATGAAACAAAACGGGAAGAATATTAGGAGTATAGGCTCTAAGCTGACAGCGTCTATCATTCTCCTCTTGTTGACCGCCTCTGTCGCGTTCGGATTTTTCGCCTATCTGAACAGTTCGCAGGCCGTCATCGAACAAGTGGAAGTGACGTTGGGCGAAAAAGCGAAAGACATGTCGCATTTCATCGAAGAACGGTTTAACCGAAGTTTTGCGGAACTGCAAGCTTTGGCAACAAATACGGAAGTGGAAAGCATGGATCCGGACATCCAACAAGCTTTCTTACAGCAAAAGCTGGATGAGACGGACGAATACCTGACCTTTGCCATTATCACTTCGGATGGAATTTCGCATTACTTGGACGGCACGACGGCTGACTTATCCGATCGGGATTATGTCCTCGACGCCTTCAACGGCAAAACGACAATGTCGGAAGTCATCATTAGCCGCGTAACGAACGAACCTGTCATCATGCTAGCCACCCCGATCGACACGGTGACGGGAGAAGACGCCCTGCTTCTCGCACGGATCGATGGCTATTATTTAAGTGAAATTGTCGAGGAGATTAAGATGGGGGACAATGGACATGCCTTCATCATCAATGCGGAAGGTACCTACCTGGGCCATAAATTCCGTGAACGGGTAAAAGAACAGATCAATTATGTGGAGTTGGCGAAAGCTGATGGAGTCGAAACGGAAGAATCACGAGTCGTCAGCGCAATGTTAGCGCAAGAGGAAGGGATTGTATCCTACGAATCCGAAAATGGCACACAACTCCTCGGCTTTCATCAACTGGATAATGGATGGAAAATCGGGGTAATCGCCTATGAAGATGAAATGCTCACGGGCCTCTACACATTGAAAGTCCAATTTTTCATCGTTGCCCTGATCATCATGATTCTTGGAATCGGGTTGGCGGTCACGACCTCCCTTTCGGTCAGCCGGCCTGTCCAAGCAATTGTCCACATGGCGGAGCAACTGGGCAATGGAGATTTTACACAAGAGATTCCCGAGCGCTATCGTAAAAGGAAAGACGAAATCGGGACATTGGCAAACACTTTTTTCCGCTTGACGGAAAATATGAAAAGCATGATCATCCAAGTGAAGCGCAGCGCCGAGAGTGTGAACACTGCATCTGTCCAATTAAACCGGGAGACCGGCAATGTCAACGGCATGTCACGTAATATCGCATCGGCCATCCAGCAAATCGGCAGGGGGTCGGAAACGCAAATGGCCATGTCCGAAGAAAGTGCATCGGCGGTAGCGGAAATGTCTGCCGGCATCCAAGGAGTTGCTGAACTTTCTGCATCGGTTGCCAAAAACACGGATTTCATTTCAGAAAAAGTGAGTGACGGCCATGACGCTATCCAGCAAACGATCCAACAGATGGAATCCATTCAAAATGGTACGAATAAAGCGACTGAAATCATTAAGCTGCTTTCCAAAGAATCGGAGCAGATCGGCCAAATCTCCAAGATGATCACGGACATTTCTGCGCAGACGAATCTCCTTGCGTTGAACGCTTCCATTGAAGCCGCCCGTGCAGGTGAAGCGGGCAAAGGATTTGCTGTCGTGGCGAGCGAAGTGCGGGTGCTTTCCGAACAAACCGCCGAATCCGCCGCGAAAATCAACCAACT
This sequence comes from Bacillus sp. OxB-1, assembly GCF_000829195.1. Taxonomy (GTDB): domain Bacteria; phylum Bacillota; class Bacilli; order Bacillales_A; family Planococcaceae; genus Sporosarcina. The sequence goes on from NZ_AP013294.1 coordinate 276,857, forward strand.
GATCGATATGGTCCAGCGCCACACCCGAGAAGCTGTGGAAGCGGCCGAACGAGGAGAAGACAATGTATTGAAAGGAACGGAAGTCATCCAACGGTTAGGGATTCGATTCGATGAAATCATTCAAGCCGTCCACCAAATCAGCAACGAAATCGAAGAGATGACCGCCGTCTCCGAAGAAATGGCGGCAAGTTCAGAAGAAGTCGCAACCTCCATCGATGAAGTGGCTGCCACCGCCAAAACGGCTTCGGAGTACGTAGAGGAAGTGACCACATCCACCGACAACCAACTACAAGCCGTCGAAGAAATGAACGCATTCACACGGCAATTGGCCGAGATGGTCGAGGAACTGCACTCCGCCATCCGAAAATTTAAGATTGAGTGAAGTGAAAAGAAGCCCCTGCCATTATGACGACATGGCAGGGGCTTTTTTAAAACTCCGAAACCTAATTGTTCCGGAATCTAGAAAATCGTGACGATCACCATTGTAAGAAATAGAATCGCCATATAATTGACCGAGTAAAGAAAATTCAAGTGGGCCCACTTCATATTATCTTTCGTATAGAAGCCCATGAAGCTGATGACGAGATACCCGATATTCAAGGCGGTCGCGATGATGATGAACGTCATGCCAAGCGATACGAGATAAAAAGGCAATGGCAGCAGGCACGCCACATAGACAGCCATTTGACGCTTCGTCATGTCGAAACCTCGGACCACCGGAAGCATGGCCACCTTTGCTGCACGATATTCCTCAAATTTTTTCATTGCGATGGCAAACGTATGGGGCATTTGCCAGATGAACAAAATGATGAACAGAATAATAGGCACAATATGATACGCAGATGTTACGGCCGCCCAGCCGATCAATGGCGTCACCGCTCCGGATACACTCCCGATCACCGTATTTAATGTATACTTCCGTTTCGACCACATCGTATAAAGCACAACATAGGTAAACCAACCGACAAACCCGTAAAAGGCGGCCTCGAATGTTGTGAAAAATAATAAGATCATCCCGATTGCGGATAACGCAATCCCGAGCATCAAGACGTTCTGCAAGGAAATATTGCCCGTCACGGTCGGCCTCTTCTGGGTCCGCGCCATCACTTTGTCGATGTCCGCGTCATACCAGTTGTTAAGGACTAGCGCTCCACCCATCAGCAACGTGCTCCCGATGATTGTCAATAAAAAAAGGTTCATTTGGGAAATGAACGTCGTTTCTGTGAAATGAAGTGCCAACCAGAAACCGGTGAATACCGGAAGCACGTTAGCGATTAGTACAGGCGCTTTAAAAAGCGACTTCATGTCGGCTATGAATGTGGACGTATTTTGCTTTTCGCTAACGGAAAGCACTCCATCTTTATTCATCTATAACCTCTCCTTAGCCTTGCTTGAAAAATGCATTGATACTTGCTCCTACTCTATAATATACCACTTCTGCATAGCAAATTTCACCCATCCATTTTCCTTTTTCATAAAATCCACACCCGTTGTTCACAATTTCGTGAAAAAGCGGAGTAAGGCCATGAAAAAACCACTCCCCATCGAGAGAGTGGCATCGTCCTTTATTTTAAGCTCCGATTTAAGAATGCCCGCGTCCGGTCGTGCTTCGGCTTCGTGAACAATTCCGAAGGATGGCCGGCTTCCACAATCTCACCGCCGTCCATAAAAATAGCCTGGTTGGCCACTTCCTGAGCGAAGCCCATCTCATGCGTGACGACAATCATCGTCATATGCTCTTTCGCGAGGTCCTTCATCACTTCCAATACTTCCCCCGTCAACTCGGGGTCGAGTGCGGATGTCGGTTCATCGAACAACAGGATCTCGGGGTTCGTCATCAATGCCCGAGCGATGGCGACACGCTGTTTCTGCCCACCCGACAACTTGGATGGATAGACCGTGGCCTTGTCGGACAACCCGATTTTCGCAAGCAGCTCGGCGCTCCTCGTCTGAATTTCCGACACGGATCCCCGCTTCGTCAATCGCGGCGCCAATTCGAGGTTCTCCCTCACTGTCAGATGCGGAAAGAGGTCAAAATGTTGAAACACCATCCCCATCTTGGACGTGACTTTTTTGATGTCTTGCGGTTTGGGATAAGCTCCGTCTTTCACTAAGTAATCGCCGGCTACGCAAATGGTGCCGCCATTTACATCTTCCAAGTGGACCAGGCTCCGGAGCATTGTGCTTTTGCCCGACCCGGAAGGCCCGATAACGGCGACCACATCATTTTTATTCACATCAAATGTGATATTCTTCAGAACTTCCAGCGGTCCAAATGACTTTTTCAGATTCCGTATTTCAATGATTGCCATGGTTCCTACTCCTTTTAGTCAAATTTAAACCGCTTCTCCAGCCATTTGAAGAATGTTGTCAAGGTCAAGGTAATCATCAGGTAAATGATTCCGGCAATGAAGAACGGGACAATGGTGAAATCCCGGTTGACCGCAGTCTGCGCAAAATGCAATAACTCCGGGACCGCCACTGCATAGAGCAAGGCAGTATCTTTGACAAGAGTGACAGATTCGTTCGCCACTGCCGGCAAGGCGATCCGGAACATTTGCGGCAAAATGATGCGTGTCGTCGTTTGCCATCTATTAAGCCCGAGAACTTGGGCCGCTTCATATTGCCCTTTGTCGATTGCCAGAAGTCCTCCCCTGAAAATCTCCGCGAAATACGCAGCATAGTTCAGGACGAAACCTAGACAAGCCGCCACAAACCGATCCAGCACCAAATACTCGCCCACGATCGGCAGCAAGGGTAAGCCGAATACGACAAAGAGGAGTTGGAGTAAAAGCGGGGTTCCACGCAACAAGTAGATATACGTGCTCGCCAACCAGGACAGCGGCTTGAAACTGCTCCGTACAGCAAGGGTCAGGAGGAATCCCAACGGAACCGAAAGGACGATCGCGATGATGAACAAGAGAACGGTCACTTGTGCCCCTTCTAGCATCGGTTTCAATATGTTGTTTAGATATTCGAACGACATGAAGGTTTCCTCCAAAAACAAAACAGGGTTTCGCTAGGAAATCCTGTTTGTCTTCTATTTGTACTTCTTATTTTACAACTTTGTCTTCGCCGAACCACTTATTTGAAATTTCAGCGGCTGTTCCATCTTCATTCATCGTATCCAGTGCGGCTTGAAGGTTTTTCAGCAGCTCTTCGTTCCCTTTTTTCACCCCGACGCCATACTCTTCCGGAGCGAGCGATTCTTCAAGAACTTTAAAAGTGCCTTCTTCCTTGGACATGTAGTAGTCGATAACGACTTCGTCAATTACGACAGCATCCACACGACCCGTTTTCAAGTCCGTCAATGCCAATACGTTATCTGCAAACTCTGTTACAGTTTTCACTTTCTCATGTACAGGATCCGCGCTTAACGCATCGGATGCCGAAGATAGCGCTTGAAGACCTACCACTTTGCCATCCAAATCAGCCAACTTTGTAATTTCTTCGTTGTCTGCAAGGGTGGCGACTACTTGGGCGTTACGAAGGTAAGGTTTCGTGAAAAGGACTTTCTCTTTACGTTCGTCTGTAATCGTATAGCCATTCCAGATCAAATCAATCCGACCACTGGCTAATTCAGTTTCCTTCGTCTTCCAATCGATCGGCTGGAATTTTGCTTCCATGCCCATATGCTCAGCTGCCGCTCTTGCATAGTCGATATCAAAGCCGACAATTTCGTTTTTCTCATCACGGAAGCCCATTGGTGCAAATTTATCGTCTATGCCAATAACGATTGTAGCTTTTTCAGAACCAGTTTCCCCTTTAGTATCCGTTTCCGTAGTTCCAGACGTGGAATCAGTTTTGTCCCCCTCCGTCTTGGACGTCCCACAGGCCGCGACAAGAGCTAATATTGCCACCATCATCAGTAGGCCGAAAGCAAATCGTTTCATCTTACTTTTCCCCTTCCCTCTATCTATGTATGCTGCATACAATACTTTAGTACGTTAACACTCTATAAGGATAACATGGTTGGAGTGAAAATAAAACCCCCGAAATGGGAACAACAAAAGGGGCCAAGTAAAGAAACAATCTTCCGACTGTTCCTGCACTTGGCCCCTTTGGATAGCCGCCCCAAGAGCATTACCAGACGACCCGTTGGCGACGTTTGTATACTTTACTATTGCGGTAATCTTTATCTTCCTCTTTACCGATTCCCAAGTAATGTTCGCGCACTTCTTCATTGGATAACAGATCCTCGGCGTTGCCCTGCATGACGACACGACCGCCTTCCATTATGTAGCCGTAATCGGCAATGCCGAGCGCCACATTGGCATTTTGTTCAACTACTAGGATGGACATGCCTTCCTCTTTATTGATCTGCTTAATGTTCTGGAAGATTTCCTGTACGAGCAATGGCGCGATTCCGAGAGATGGCTCATCCAGCAAAAGGAGCTTCGGTTTGGCCATCAGTCCTCTTCCGATTGCTAACATTTGCTGTTCTCCACCTGAAAGGAAACCGGCTTTCCGACCTTGCAACATCCTTAACTTCGGAAAATACTCATAGATCTGGTTGATATCCTTTTTAATATTAGAACGGTCCTTTCGCGTATAAGCGCCGGCAATCAGATTTTCTTCTACCGTCAAGTCTTTGAAAATCCGTCTTCCTTCCATGCTGAGAAAGATGCCGTTCCGGACAATGACATCTGGTGTTGTATTTCCGATATTTTTACCAAGAAATTCAATGGAACCATCAGTGACTAGTCCGCCCTCCCCTGCCAAGAGGCCGGAAATGGCTTTCAAAGTTGTCGATTTTCCGGCGCCGTTACTCCCCAGCAACGCCACAATCTTGCCTTCCGGAACATGGAGCGACATCCCTTTAAGCGCCAAGATTATTTTGTCATACACCGCTTCGATATTATTTACATGGAGCATCGAATTTCTCCTCCCTAATCAAATACAGCCTTTGTATTTGCGATTGATACCTTGCAGAAAAGGACAAACGGGAAAGCGCATGGAAAAATCCGATGCTTCTCCCGTCTGAGTCCCTCTATAAGCGGAATTTCCCGCCATTAGTCAATCAGTCTTTGTAGCTCATGTATTCAGTAAGCTGTTCCCACTTACCATTTTTAACGATACCTAGACGAGTTTTTTCTGTTCCTGCATGGTTGTCAGCACTGAAAGTAACCGGCGCACCCAATCCACCAAGATCCAGGTCAGTCAATGACTCCAAACCAGCACGGATCGCTTCACCATCAAGCTCTCCATCCGTCAGTTTGGCAGCTGCTTCGATTCCTGCAGCCATGATTTTCGCTGTAGTCCATCCTTGTACGAACTTTTGGTCGATGTCTTCCAGTGTTTTTCCTTCCCCTTTTAGATATTCTTCGATTTCAGCCATTCCAGGGAAGTCTTCATATGGCATTGCGTGCGAAAGGATTCCCATGTAGCCTTCTGCAGTTTCTGCACCTACAATATCAATAACCCCTTCACCGGATGCCCAGTTCAAACCGAAAAATTGCGTATCGATCCCAAGTGTTTTGGCGTCACGGAGAATAGTGGAAGTAGCAGCCCAAGTTTGTTGGATGATCGCATAATCAGGATTTTTCTTCTCCATGTTCAACAATTGGGACTGTGCTTCAGTTGCTTGAACGTCAATTACTTGTTCGTCCACCACTTCTACACCAATTTCTGCAGCATAAGCTTTGATATCTTCAATTGGAGAACGTCCAAATGCCGTATCATTATAAAGCAATGCCAGCGTCGGATTGTCCCCCTCATGGTTGTCTTTGATCCATTTTACAATTGTACGACCTTGATCGGAATAAGAAGCCGCTGTCAAGAAGTTGTATGGACTTTCACCTAGTTCTTTCAAGTTCTCAGAATAAGAAGCCGAGAAGAATGGGAGTTTATCATTAGCAACTTGCTGACGAAGTGCTTCCGTGTCCCCTGTTCCCCATCCAAGAATTGCAGAAACTTTGTCTCTGTCACGGAACTGCTGATAGATCTTCTGTGCTTCCGGAATCGCGTAAGCATAGTCCTGACCCTTCAACTCCACTGTGACGCCTTCAATGCCGCCTGTCTTTGCCAAATGCTTGAAGTATGCCTCTTCCCCTTCTGCAAATGGCGTCCCGACGTCGCCAGTACCCCCAGTAAGATCGAATAAACCTCCAATCACAACTTTGCGATTATCGCCTGAGCTGGCATTATCGCCTTCATTGCCGCTTGACGTGCCTTCAGCAGGCCCGCTAGTTGTTGTCGTTTCACCCGCGTTGTCCCCACCGCCACAGGCCGCAAGGATTAAGAGCATCATTAAACCGACCAATAAAGCTAAAAATTTATTCCTGCTCTTCATATCAAATTCCCCCTTTTTTTGTATGGAAAGAAACCTGTGAACATATCCATGTTCGGTTTCGAATTCCCGCCCCTAATACGAAAACGGCCACAATCTGAAATACTTCTTAATATTCAACCAAATATGAGCCAGTCCGCCCGGTTCGAAAATCAGGAACAAGATGATTACGAGCCCGAACGCGAACTCTTTCAGTGAAGAAAACAATTGATACAGATCAGGCATGATTCCCGCCATGACATCCACAAGAAAACTCAATAAAACGGGTAGAAGTGTAATAAAGACCGCTCCGAAGATGGAACCGATAATACTGCCAAGCCCACCGATTAGGATCATCGCCAAATATTCGATTGATACATGGAAGCTATACAATTCCGGGCTCACGATCATCGTGTAATGTGCCAATAAGGCTCCGGCGATACCGACGAAGAAGGAGCTGATAGCAAATGCCATGACTTTGTATTTAAATAGGTTGATCCCCATGATTTGTGCAGCGATATCCCGTTCATGGACCGCCAAGAAAGCGCGTCCCGTCCTGGACCGGAACAGATTAGTTGCGTAAAGGATAGTCAACATCAAGATGACGACACACAAGTAGTAGTAGGAAGTATTGCTGGAAAGGGAATACTCGCCTATTGACGGGCGGCTGAGAACTAACCCAGCCGTCCCTCCCGTGAGACTATCCCATCGACTGATGACGAAGAGGATGATGACTTGCGCCGCCAATGTCGCAATGGCCAAATAGAGCCCTTTCAGACGGAGCGATGGAATGCCGAACAACCCGCCGACTACCGCTGTGACAATACCCGCCAACGGCAAAGCGACCCAAAAACTAAGTCCCAATGTGGAAGTCAGGATTGCCGAGGTATAACCGCCCACGCCAAGGAAAGCTCCTACCCCGATGGAAATTTGACCAGTATAACCTGTCAGAAGATTGAGTCCGATTGCTCCAACCGATGCAATCGCACACAACGTCAATAACCCGACCCAATAACTGGAAGTGAAAAGAGGTACAGCCAGGACTAGCAGCACGATGACCGACCACTTGATCTTGACCGACGTCGTCCCAAACATTTTCATATCTTCTTTATATGATGTTTTGTATTTTCCGCTATTCATTGCAAATGGATTACGCATGAGCTCACACCCTTTCTATTCCCCGTCTGCCGAACAACCCGTAAGGTTTGACCATCAAAATGAGGAGGACGATGATAAATGGCACGACATCTTTCAGACCTCCGCCAATTAGCGGATCCAAATATCCTCCGGCTAAACTTTGCAGGACTCCAATGATGAATCCGCCGACAATGGCCCCCAGCACACTGTCTAGACCTCCCAATATGACCACCGGCAAAACGGTTAGGCCAATTGCAGCCATCGTAGGGCTCAGCCCGTTAATATTTCCCAATAGGATTCCGCCGACTGCTGCAACGACCGATGCAATCGCCCAAGTAGTAGCATAGACATACTTGACGCTAATTCCCATCGACATTGCCGCTTGCTGATCGTCAGCCACTGCACGCATGGCAATTCCCATTTTGGAGAATTTGAAGAACAACAAAAATATGGTAAGCAGGACGATTACAACGACAAACGACCAAAGATAAACCGGTGTAATGATGACGCCGCCAAATTTTAATGGAGTTTGCGGGAACACAGGAGGGAATGTTCTTGTTTGATGCCCCCAGATCATATGCACCGCACCAGCCAATAAGCTGGATAATCCGATGGTTGCCATGATGACGGATATGACCGGCGCATTCATCAATGGCCGGACGACTAGCCGTTCAACAATCAGCCCCAGCAATGCACTGAAGACCAATGTAATGGCTACCGCTATGAAAAAGGGAACTTTATAAGCTGTCATCAAAATCAAGCAAATATAAGAACCGATAATGACGAATTCCCCATTCGCCAAGTTCAGCGCATCACTCGCCCGGTAGATGAGGACGAAGCCCAATGCGACGAGTCCATAGATACTACCTACAACTATTCCGGTGACCAGCATTTGAATAAAAAATGTCATATCGTCATGCCACCTCCTGCTCGAGTTTCAACTGAATGACTTGAAGACTGACTTCCTCTACATTGTCCAGATCCGACTCGGTCATCATCACTTCATGGCTGTCCGAATACATCCCGTCAATGAGCGATCTGTACTTGTCTTCAATAAATTTCCGTCTCACTTTCAACGTACGGGTGAGCTCTCCGTCATTCGCATTGAATTGCTTGTGAAGGATAGCAAATTTCTTGACCCTCGCCTCAGGTGGAACTTTACTCATCAGTTTCGTCACTTCTTGTTCGATGAAATCGACAACTTGTGGATGTCTCGACAAGTCGGAGTATTCCGTGTAGATGATACGGTTCTTATCCGCCCATCGTCCCACGCTGTTCATATCGACATTTAAGATTGCTGTCATATACGGTCTGTTTTTCCCGTAGCAGACCGCCTCTTGGATGTAAGGACTCGATTTCAATGTGTTCTCGACAATTCTTGGATAAATCGTAGTCCCATTCGGCGCTGTGACCACGTCCTCCTGTCTATCCAAAATGTACAAATGGCCGTCGTCGTCCATCCGACCGCAGTCACCGATGGAAATCCAACCGTCCACAACCAATTTCCGATCCTCTTCGTTCAAATACTGGGAAAAGATTGCCGGATTCTTTACGAAGATATCCCCATTTTCCTCAACCCGCACTTCCGTATTCGGAAGAGGAATGCCTGTGCTTCCCGCCCGGATATCATCATCATGATGAACGAACGCAATACCGGCAAATTCGGTTCCGCCATACGTCTGTTTCAGATTCAGTCCGATGCTATGGTAGAAATGGAAGGCATCCGGTTGCAAGGCAGCCCCCGCCACATAGGCGCGCCTCGTTCTGGAAAGGCCCAAGTGGTCACGGATTGCACTGAATACTAGAAAGTCGCCAAGCTTGTACATGAACTGATCGCCGCCTGAAGGCTTCCGGTTATTCAGCTTCGCTTCGGCAACCCGGTCACCATACTTTTTGAAAAGATTGAAGACCTTCTTTTTGAACCAGGTCGACCCTTCCATACGGATTGTAAAATTGGACATGAGCGTCTGATAGACCCGTGGAGGCGCCATCAAGGTCTGTGGACCGATTTCTCTCAAGTCCCCGATGACCGTATGCGGCTTCTCAGGGAAATTAACGACCGTGCCAGTCAATAGCGGTATTATCGTACTAAGCACTTTCTCATGAATCCATGAAAGTGGAAGAAAAGAGAAGTAATCGTCCTTTTTCGCCATCTTATCAATCGCTATCAAACTTTCTGCCGCGTTAATCAGATTATTATGGGTCAACATGACTCCTTTTGGATTGCCAGTCGTTGCTGCACTATAGGCAATGACTGCCACATCCTTTCCGAGCGACCGTTCAGTTTGAGTCCGAAAAAAGCCCGGCTTTTCTTTTGCCAAAGAACTGCCCTGATCCAGCAACTCGTCAAAGTCGACAAGCTTCGGATGTTTGTAATAACGCATCCCTTGTGGATTGTAGTAAATGATGTGCTCCACCAATGGAATTTGCTCTTCGATTTCCAGCAGCTTGTCCACTTGCTCTTGATCTTCGACGATGACAATCCGGGCTTTGCAGTCATTCAGATAATAGACAATTTGCTCTGGCAACGACTCTTGATAAATCCCGACTGAAATACCTTCAAGTACTTGAGTGGCCATTTGCGAGTAGAGCCATTGAGGTTTGTTCTCCCCAATGATTGCTAGAATGTCGCCTTTTTTAAATTGAAACCGGTCGGATGATAAGGCGAGCGCGAGTTGCTCGACTTTTTCATAATATTCCCCCCAGGTGATTTCGTTCCATATCCCGAGGTACTTCTGCCTGAGCGCAACTTCATTCTTTTCCTTGGCCGCCCGTTCGGCTAAAAGTCCAGGCAATGTTCTTTCTAATCCCATCGCATGTCAACCCCTTTAAATAACGTTTTCTTCCCCAATGTATGCTTTAATGACGTCCGGATTTTTCTGGATTTCCTCGGGCGTCCCGAAGCCGATCCTTTTCCCGAAATCCAAGACGGCAATATGGTCAGAAAGACTCATTACAATCCCCAGATCATGTTCGATTAAGACAACGGTGGCATTCATGACTTCATGCATGTCCAAGATGAAACGTGCCATCAGGTCCTTCTCTGCATTATTCATCCCTGCCATCGGTTCGTCCAACAGAATCAGTTCAGGTCCCAATGCCAGGGCCCTCCCCACTTCAACCCGCTTCTGCAATCCGTACGGCAACGTCCCGACAGGCGTATGCCGGATATCTTGAAGCTCTAGGAACTCAATCACTTCTTCCACTTTTCTTCGGTGTGCGATCTCCTCATTCGATGTTTTCCCCACGTAGAAACCTCCACTGAGAGGCCCCGAGTTCATCAGCGTATGCCGACCGAGTTTCAAATTATCAAGCACGGACATCTGGGCAAACAATGCAATGTTCTGGAAGGCCCGAGCGATACCCAATGTTGTGCGCATGAACGGTTTCATGTTTACAATCTCTTGGCCTTTGAACCGGATGGATCCGCTGGTCGGCTGATACAGTCCGCTGATGCAGTTCAACATACTCGTCTTCCCCGCGCCATTCGGGCCGATCAGCGAGAAGATCTCTCCTTCTTCAATATGATACGTAACGCTATCTAGTGCTTTTACACCCCCAAATTGTAAAGACACATTTTCTATTTCTAGTATAGGTCCCACATTGAATCCCCCTCTTCCCGTCCACAACTAATTGTAAGCGTTGTCATGATTCTACAGAGAACTAAATAGTTTGTCAATGCACTTTTCGTAATTTTACGAAAGTTATAAAGTATAAGTATCGGAATTATTAAAATTAATTATACTAGAATAGAAATAAATGGAACCACACGTTTTTTTTACTAATTAATTTAAAAACCCATTCATCTTAAGACAGTTAAAATGGCAATATAACGATAAGATAGTCATTCGACTCAGGCAGATCTTTTAAATAATAATTGTAAAATATTATCCACTTTTTAATAATCCTTATTCTATAACAGATTTCAACTTTTCACTTTGTTTTATATACAAAAAAACCACCGCGGTAACTTTCCCTACCCGCAATGGTTTTAATTCGACGATTTTCGAGGACTTCTAAAATCGTCTCCGTATTGAATTCAATAAAATATCCATAGCATATTTATATGCATCGATTGACCTTCACTTAATTTAAGCAAAATGTTTCCTATTTAATAGACTTCTGCCCAGAGTGGACTGCAAATCATTCCGACATCACATGAAACCTACCTTTTAATGCCTGCTGCAAAGAGCTGAACGTCTCCACTCGTGAAAAATCGAGTCCCAACTGAATGGCGGTTTGGGCTATTTCAGGCCGGATTCCGGTTATCGTCGAATGGATGCCTAATAGTTTCAGGACTTGCGTGATTTGAAAAATTTGATGGGCTACCATTGTGTCAATGATCGAGACACCCGACAGGTCGATGTACAAATGACGCACCCCTAACGCAACGCATTTATCTGGGAGAAAATCCATGATAACCTGGGCACGCATCGCATCGATATCTCCGATCAAAGGCAAAATCCCGATAGAACCGTTGATCTTAATGACCGGGGTACCTAATTCCTCAATCAGAGTTTGCTGTGCCATAAATCTCCTGTCTATGATTGCATGATACATCTCTGCAAATTGAACATTCAGGTCGTCAAATGCAATGTGGATCAAGTCTCCCCAATGTAGGATATTCTCCAGCTTCACTTCGTTCCCCTTCATCGAAGCAAACCGTTGGACAAAGATCCAGAAAGTATGCCTAACATTGCTCAGGGCTTCCAATACTTCGTGAATCGGCGTATTGCTGTTGACCCTGCTTTCCGCCACGATGAGGGCCCAGTTTTTCTTATTGTTCACGAACTCCTCTTCGTTCTCCAAGAGACTGCTGGCTATTGTAATATTCGTCAATCGGTTCTGTTCCCGGAGCAGCACTTCCGTTGATCGGTCGGCATCGATTGAGTAAATCGATCCTACTTTCTCATCCCGGTAAGTGAGCCACTCATCCGTAATTGCTTCCAAATTATCAATTAAATATCCATGAAGTTGTTCATCCATACTACTCAACTCGTCTTCCACCTTCCATCCATTGTGAAATGGGTTGGTTAATTCAAAAATGTCTAGGTGTCTTCACGGCGATGCTATCTACAATGAAACAAGCAGGACTCGAAGAAATACTTCCTGCATGCCATTAAAGTTTTGTTACTCATTATAGCACATCTTCAATAGGCTCAAAGGTTTGTTTTTATGTTATGTAATAGGTATTTTCTCATGCACATTTTTGTATATTAAACATACATATTAAGCCAAGAGAATCACTCTATCCAATCTAATGAAAATAAAAAAAGACAGGAGGAACCCCCCTGCCTCAAGATACAACGAGTTCCATTGTATGTTTGCTGATGATTTCTTGAATCTCCGAGCCATCCAATGTCTCTTTATGATAGAGCTCTTCCACGAGTGCCTCGAAGGCCAGGGCATTTTCTTGAATCAAAATTTCTGTTTTACGGAGTGCTTCATTAAAAAGGGATTGCATCTTCACTTCTTTTTCGCCTTTGCTGAAGGTCAATGTGAAGCCATCTTGGAAAAGGCCGGTATCGACCATCCTCTCCAAAATATCCTTCGCTTGCTGGACGTCGCCGCTCACCCCGATGCTATGCTCGCCGAGGTATAACCGTTCTGCAACTCCTCCCGCAAGAATCATGCTCACCCGATCCAACAGTTCGCTCGCGGTTTGCAAATGAAGTTCTTTCTGGATCGGTGCCACATAGCCCAACGCTTGTCCGCGAGGGATAATCGTCGCTTTCCGGACCGAATTCGGTTTCGTCAAGGCTGCAATTAGCGCATGACCTGATTCATGAATCGCAACACGACGCTTCGTTTCCGGATCGTTCAAAGATCGGGACGTGCTCCCTAAAATGGTCCGGTCAATAGCGAAATCCAAGTCATGCTTATCGATCTCTTCCCGTCCATCCCGGATTGCCCTGCGGCTCGCCATTTCAAATAAAGAACTTAATTCGGCACCGGAAAAACCGGATGTGCTTTCCGCCAAGGCATCCAGCGAAGCAAGAACATTCGCAGCCAACCGTTTGCCGCGCGTATGGATGTCGATGATTTCCCTTCTGCCCATCGTATCCGGCAATGGAACTTGGAAGGAAAAGTCAATCCGCCCCGGACGAAGGAACGCTTCGTCCAGCATGTCTTTCCGGTTGGTCGCCGCGATGAACAGGATACCATCATTGTCATTGCCTCCGTCTAATTGGACGAGCAATTCCGTCAGCGTTTTTTCCGTTTCTTCCCCGCCGTGCTGTTTTCGGCGGCCTGCCAGTGCATCCACTTCATCAATGAAGATGACGGCAGGCTGCTGCTTCCTCGCATTTTGGAAAAGGGTGCGGACGCGGGATGCTCCGACGCCGACGAACAGCTCAGTGAAAGCTGCTCCACTCGCCGAGAAGAAGGTGGCTCCGATTTCATTGGCAATCGCTTGCGCCAACAACGTTTTCCCGGTTCCCGGAGGTCCATATAAAAGGATGCCTTTCGGAGGTTTGATGCCGAGTTTTTCAGAACGTTTCGGATCTTTGACAATTTCTAACGTCTGTAAGATCTCTTCTTTCATTTCTGTCGGGATGCCCCCGACATCTTCCATTGTAATGTCAGGCAGAGGGGTCTCTTTTGAAGTGCTGTTCTTCATAGAAGACGCGCCGACTCCCAACTTCCCTTTCTTATGAAGAATGAAAAAAGTGACCAACGATAAGATGATCAAACCTCCGAGGATCAATCCGCCTGTTTGGCCGGAGCCACTATATTTATATGAAACATTATATTTTTGAACCAGTTGTTCGACTAATTCGCTTTGCGGTCTGACTTGTGTGACGTACAAACCATCTTCCGTCTTCAAGTACAGTGTACCGTCCGCCTTTTCTTTCAGGGACATCGATTTCCCGTGCTGAGCCGCAATCGTCTGCTCCATCTGGGAAAATGAAATCGAAGTGCCCTCGGTCACACCAAAGAGATACCATCCAGCAGTTGTTACAGTTCCAATGACTAAGAGGGCCAGGACGACAATCTTTGTTGCAAACTTCGAAATGGGCTTCAAGCCACTCCAACTCCTTACTAAAAGATATATCTATTATATAAAATTAATGGAGTCTTGAACAGCTTGATTGATGAAGATATTATTACAATTTCAGGCCGCTCTCTCGCTTACTTCCCTTTTTCTGAAAGAACGGCTTTACGGGAATTTCCACTCATCATTTTCAGGATTACAAAGAAACGCAAAGTGCCAGGTTCTCCTGCCGCTTTGCGTTTCCAACTTCCCCAGATAAAATTTCCCTTCTCACAGTGCTACCCTTCCTAGAAATTCAATGTTATCCAGCCAATCCACTGTCGTCTCGAACAATTTCTCTTCAAAGGCATAGCTGGAAAACGTATGGTCTGCATCTTCAATATAATGCGTTTCCGCAAATTGGTTCAGCGGTCTACTGTGCAATGCGGCAAGATAGCGGGCGGCATGCTTTTTCGGTACATCTTCATCTGCATCTGCATGGATCACCAATGCGGGGCCTTTATACAGACGAGCCGCCTCGATCGGATGATGCTTTTTCAGATCGTCGAGAAATGGACGGCCTACGTAGAAGCCTTCGTAGTCCACTTTCCCTTTTTCAATCGCCACATTCACCTTCTCAATGCCTAATATGCCGGTAATGTCTTCATACGGCGTGCCGACAGGGGACCATAGAACAAGCTTCTTAATCCGGCAGTCCTGTGCCGCCGTCAGAGCGGCAATCGCTCCTCCTAAACTATGTCCGATCAAAATGACATTCCGCGCGTCTATTTCTTTAATGGAAGATAGGTGGTCCAAGACGGCTTGCACTTCTTGCAGCTGTTTCGTCATGGTCACCTGTGCATAGTCCCCGTCGCTTTCTCCGCAACCGCTGAAATCGAAACGGACGACAGCATACCCTCTATCTGTAAAATGACGTGCCGCTTTGACAAATAATCGGTGCTCTCCTACTTTATTTCCGACAAACCCGTGCAGCAACACGATAAGCGGTATGGCGATTTGTTGTTTCATTGTCGGAAGATGAAGTGCTCCTGACAAATTCGTATCGGCTGAAGCGAGAATAGTAAACGGTTGACTCATGCTATCCTTCCTTTCTTCATGTTTATAACTTATTATTCTAACCTATTTACTAGGCATTATACGGAACCGACTCACAGAATGCAATTGAAAATATAAATTTCCCTCCCCTTGCAATAAAGGTTTCTGCAAAAAAACAGCAACTGCGCCGGAATGGAGATCCCGTTACAGTTGCCAATCGAACAGCGAAGGGTTCGATTTGCCGTATTTCCGTGCACTTTGCGGAAATTAAGGCATCCTATATCTCTTCTGTTCGTCCTATCTAGCATTCGTCCCGCCACATAGGACAACTTCACTGAATCAAATCAGTTGAGAACCCGAAGTTTCACCGTCTTGACACCCCATTCCATCGCGTTGGAATGGGAAGGGATGAAGACATCGATTTTATTCCCTTTGATCGCCCCGCCAGTATCCGCTGCAAGCGCCTCCCCATAACCTTCCACCCAAACTTTGGTCCCTAGTGGAATGACACGTGGATCGACCGCGATCACTTTTTGGTTCGGATTGGCCCGTAGATCTATCCCATACGCCGTTGTACCCGAACATCCTTTGCAATACGCAGTGTAGGCCGTGGCCGTCACCGTCAACTCTTTCCCGTTCGCTTTTGCAGGTGGAACAGCAGCTTTCGGTGAAGGAGCCGATTTTTCAGTTTCAGGAACCGAGGTTGAAGCAACTGGTTCCGTAGACGGCGTCGAAAGGGCTTCCTTACCTTCCTCTCCATTGATAATCAAAACATCTCCGGGGTGAATCAAATCCTCCGTCAATTCATTCCACTCTTTCAAAGCGAATAAGGGAATCGCATGATTGAGAGCGATTCGATACAGATTATCCCCTTCCATCACTGTATACGTGTCGTCGGCCATTTCGTCTTCATCACTTGGATTCTGCGACTCTGTCCACTCTTCAATATAGTCTGTTAACGTATACTCCCCAAACGTCATTTCAAAGTTCTCCCAAAAAGAGGCTTCTGCCAAAGGTGCAGTGAAACTCGTCATGAATAAAACCAGTATGATCCCTATTTTAATTTTCAACTAATTACTCCTCCTTAAATATGGATAATTGCGACTTGCTGAACCAAGTATTGCCACAAAACTTCTAAATACATACATTCGTAAACTAAAAAAGACACCAATTTTCAAAACAAGTAAAATTTGTTTTGAAAATTGGTGTCGAGCTTACCAGACATCTTAACCAGTTTTACAAGGGATTTTCAGCTATCTAAAACGGAATTAAGAGATGGAAGCAACAAACAACTCGTTGCTTTTGTGACGAAAGCGCAGCGACTGTAGCAAGCGGAGGCATTCTTCGGACATGGCTTCGGCCATCTTTCATTTTCCAACGATATGTTTTATCGCCCGACAATTAAACCCTTCTTAAACGACCGATCGAGACCAAGCAGAACGCTTCCGGGCAATTACCCCCCTCTTTTAACCGACCGATTCTGGCCAAGGAGACTGCCACCCGGCGATCATAATTTCCTACACAACAAAAAATCCGGATACCGTCAGCGGTACCCGAATCTTTATTAGTCTTCATATTTGATAATGCCAAACGCCCTGCTTCATCGTTTTTTGGATACGCCCTTGCCCTTCCAGATAATCCAGATGACCGATGATTTCCGAAATGACCAAGGAGAACTCCTTCCGGTACGTCTCACCGTAGTAGGCTTCCGCCAAATCGTGTGCAGTGGAAATCCCGCTCGCGATAAGTCCCATCATACGTTCCATTTTCCTATCCATTTTCGCTAACTTGGACTGGATCAGTTCCCGATGCCCTTCGATCAAATCACCGTGTCCCGGGAATACCGTGCCGGCATCGATTCCCTGCAACTTCAACAAAGAATCACGATGCTGGGCGACAGAGGGCAAGCGGTTTCCTTCCAAGTCGGGATCGATTATTGCATTCGTTGAAGAATGGGCAATCAACACATCTCCGACAAACAGCCATTTCCGCGCGGGATCCAGAAAGCTGATCGAGTCCAATGAATGGCCTGGCGTTTCCAAGACAGTCAATCCGGCAACGATCTCGCCCTCCGTGATTGGCAGGATATCTGTCTTCAATGCGAGCTGGTCCGCGTTTCGAATCGTCTCCTGAAATTTCGCCAGTCGGGCATCACCGGCCGTTTCGCAGCCCATTTCTTTGTATAACCGTTGAAAGAAACGATATCGCATTTCCAAGAAGTCGGTATCCATTTTTAAACGTGGGATAGCCGTTGGATGAGCGTACACCGGTATCGTCCGTTCCTTCAAGATGCGAGGAACCAAGCCAACATGATCGCCATGATGATGGGTTAGCAAAATGCGGTCGATGTCGGGAATGCCCCAACCATTCGCTTCCAATGTATCAGTCAACTGTTCCCAGCAATTTTCCGATGAAATTCCGGCATCGATTAGCGCTAATGATTTCCCATCATGTAGTAAATAAAAATTAAACGAGCGCAGTGAACTGTTGCTAGCCGGCACGCTAATGGTATGGATTTGCACGCCTTGACTTGTCGTAATAGAGGTCAATATTCCCACGTCCTTCCCTTGTTAATCATTCATTTTATGCACCTAAGAAAGGGTACTGAATGTTACAGCGTAAAACGGCTCACCTGACGATTCATCTCTTCCGCTAAAGCAGCGAGCTTGTCCGAACCGACTGCCACTTCTTCCATCGAACTGCTCGATTGTTGACTCGTTGCGGCTGTCTCTTCGACCCCGGATGCAGACTCTTCTGAGATGGATGCAATCTCTTCTATTGAACGATTCAACCGCTCACTATTGGCAGCAAAGTCCGCTAACGTTTCGGTAATTTCACTAATCAGGTCGCCCATATCAGCAATTTCATCGTTGATTCCATTAAAAGTTTCCGTTGTCTTTGTAATATCACGGGTTCCTTGCTCCACTTCCTGATATCCACTTTCCAATGATTTGGCCACATCGGCGGATTCAGATTGGATTCCGGTTACAATGCCGGTGATTTCCGTAACAGAGACCGAAACTTGCTCTGCCAGCTTTCTCACTTCATCCGCGACGACCGCAAATCCTTTTCCATGTTCACCGGCTCTGGAAGCTTCAATCGCAGCATTTAATGCCAGAAGATTCGTTTGATCCGCCACTTCCTGAATGACAGAAACGAGCTTGGATATTTCCTGGGTCTGGTTATCAAGGTTATTCATTTTTCTTGCTGCCTCTTGCACCATCTGATCAATTGTCATCATTTGCTTCGCTGAAGATTCCATGAGCTGTTTCCCAGTATCTGTCATGGTTCGCACTTCCACTGAGGTTTGATGAATTTGTTCACCTTTCTCATTTAACTCGAACATTTCCGATGAAAAACTGTTCATCGTGTCCGCTAATTCACTTAGTTGATCTGCCTGTTTCTCTGACCCTTCTGCCATTTCCTGCATCGTTAAGGCAATTTGATCAGAGCCGCTCTTCACTTCATTCGCCGCCTGTGATAGCTCTTCACTCTGCTCAGCAACATGGAAAGAAGCGTTTGCCACTTGTTGAATTGTATCATGCAAGGTATCTTTCATCACTTGCATCGCTCCGGTCAATCTTCCAATTTCATCGTTCCGGTTGCTTTCCTTGATTTCTATTGCCAGATTACCAGACGCCATATCCCCCATCCAATTGGAAACTTGTTTAATCGGATTGGATAACGATCTGCTGAACAAAATGGAAACGAAAAGTACAATGATTACCGTCGAAAGGGCGAGGAGAAGTCCAATCCAAACAATCTGTTCCTTTGTATGATGTACGACCGACATATCTTGCTCGATCCCGATCATTCCTATGACATGTTGGTTTGTTGGGTCGTACATGGGCATGTAGGAGATCAAATTCTTCCCATCGCTTTTAGAGACAGTTTCCCCATTGGCAATCGAGTCCAAAATGGTGGAGTTTTCGATAGATTCCCCTACATTTTCCTCATTGGATGACTCCATGATAATGCCCTCATCGTTATAGAGATCAATTGCAACTCCTTGAAACATGTCATGTAATTCGTGAAGAAAGGTATCGTCAATCCCTGTTTGCAATGTTCCAATCACTTTATTATTTCTTGAAATAGGAGCGAATGCACGAACAGAGAGTCCGCTGTTCCCCAATTCAAATCCGGAAAACGATTGGCCGTCTAACGCGGATTGAATGGCTGAAATTCCGCTTTTGTCATCTCCAAATTTTTCTGTTTGATGCGCTCGTAAATATACTGTACCCGATAGGTCGCCAAGTTCGAACACTTTCAATTCATGTTCAGCTTGCAGACGGGGGTAGAGGTTGTTGACAACTTGAAGGAGTTCACCGCGTTCACCCGATTCAAAAGCAGTAACCAACTCATCATGTTGGGCGTACATCGTAGTTAAAGCTAATAAGTCATCAGAAACTTTTGTCACTTGGGTTTGAACCGCGACCTCCAAATCTTGCTGTTGACCCGTCATCATTTTATCGAAGCCCTGCTCCGCTGCCCAATTAATACCTACTATAAGTAAACTTACTGGAATCAAAGCAACTGCTAAGAAAATGGTGAACAACTTTTTGTTCAAGCTATTCAATGCTAAAATCCTTTTCATCTCAAGAATTCCTCTCCCGTTTTCATGTCAATACAAAAAGGACCATCGAGATAAACCGTCCGATAGCCCTCCTTTATGTACAAAGACCTTCTGCTGATGAAACTTTCGAATCTGATTATTGCAGGTCTTTCCTCTTTCAATTAAACCATAGGGAAAAATGAAATTCAATTTTTTTATTGACAGAAACATGGACAACACTTGGAGACATATTTGAGGATAAGAGTAATCCTGCCAAAATCGGTTTGTTGGGCATCTTCTTTCTTCAGAGGATGCCCAACAGTTTAACTTAGTTTGGATTTGTGATATTCACCCAATTCCTTGTAATACTTATTCATCGAGGAAGGGGAAACGCTGAACCATTCGGCCATCTCTTTCAACGTCATGGTCAACGGTTCAAAAAACGCCTGTTCCTGGCCGAATCGAATGGCCCCTGCGGCAATCGCGACGTCTTTTCGGGCGTTCGGTTGCTGTTCCACTAAAAAGTCCTCTACAATTTCCAACAGCTGCTCGGATTCCCGATTGTGTTTCTCCAGAAACTCCATGACATGCAAAAGGACGCCTGCTTCGAAATTAGTGAACTCCCCGCCCTCATAGCCATCTGCTCCAAGCAGTTTCCAAAATTCGATGGCCTGTTCCTTCAAGTACTTCGGAGCCGTGTACTCGTCTTGAGTTGCCAATCTCTTCGCAAACTCTTGGATCGCGGCAGTATGATCCGTTGGGAAAAAGATTAAGCTCGACACGGCCAAATAATGATTTTCCTTGTCCGAAACACCCTCCGGTAAAATGAAACAATAAAGATAGACTCCAACCGGGACAGGCTTCTCGCTTTCCCGCCGCAACCGGATGGTCTCATCCTCCACAATCTTATGTACAGTGAGATAAGCGTCATCCACTTCTATCACTTCACCGATAAACACACGTGGCTGTTGCCATTCTTCGAGTACGCGTAAAACGGATGGACGCACCAACTTCTTCTGTTGTTTTGCCAAATATCCTTGCCAAATGTCAGGGCGATGGTGGAAAAAGAACTCATCCAAGACGATGGCTTCGATCATCTCCTCCAGCAAATACGTTCCGAGCGAAGATTTCCATTCATTTGCCAAATTTAAGTATTCGGGAATGTCTTTTCGTTCCGGATATTCTTCATAGAATGCTTGCAATACGCGTTCTAACTCTTCCGATTGAACTGCCTCCATCGAGATCGCCTGTTTCGATGCACAACATTTCTTATATTTCTTTCCACTGCCACAAGGGCACGGATCATTACGTCCAATCACAACTAACACTTCCTTTTAAAAATTTGTGACTGTATTAGTGTAACATTCTTATGGACAAAGAAGCAGGTTAACCAGATACTTCCATGGAGCGCGCAAAATTGAGGAGTACAACAATAAATACCCCAGTACTTTTTTTGCAAGGAGTGCATGTTAATTACTTTTGAATGGATTCTTCAAATCTTTCCGAGTTCA
Organism: Bacillus sp. OxB-1; assembly: GCF_000829195.1. GTDB lineage: Bacteria > Bacillota > Bacilli > Bacillales_A > Planococcaceae > Sporosarcina. Next base: position 298,354 of record NZ_AP013294.1, read on the forward strand.
TCCTGGAAAGCAGGTTTATTGCGATAGGTCTCCTTCAATTCTTGGAACAGTTTCTCATATCGGCTTTGGCCCGCTATGTTTCCGAACTCCTTCAGTTTTCCGCAAACGCCTTGATACGCTTTTCGATTCGTAGCCACTTTCGCTTTAGTATGAATGAACTCCCGATAGAGGTCGACCACTTCATCCTCATACGCTTCCCGAAGCTGCGACGCGTATTTTTCGATGGCCATCGGATTTTCACGGACATGCTCCAATATGGCTGGCAAATCGTTTTCCTCTTCTATCATTTGAATATAAACCATGCGGGCTCTCCAGCCGTCTTGACCTTTCAACTCCCGCTTCAACAGTTGATACAATATTTTTTCATCCTCGCCAGCAAGTTCTTTCAGCTCGGTGTAATATTCAAAATGCCCATCGAATAATAGCTCTTTCGCCAGCTCTTCCTGCTCTTCTTTCATGGCTAACCCTTTATAGGCAAGATATCTTTTTTTCTTCCAACCCGTGACCAATCCCGGATACTCAGCATCCTGTCGCTCTCCCCCAAATGCCAACTCCAGAACCTGACGGTAATTTCCTTCCTTCAAATACCGATCAATCAGTGCATTTCGAAATGTCGAATAGGCGATATTGTCCGCGACGAAATTTTCAAGCTCCGAAGCCGTGCCGTACATCGCAATCATTTCCCCTTTAAGGTGAAGAAGTTGTTCCAGTGAATACTTGCTCGATGTCGACGCCATCAATTCGCCTATTTTGTCCTCAAATTTCTTTCTGTTCCTTTCCGAATTCAAGAGTTGCAAACCTGTATGGAGCAGATCGATCTGATATTCCATCCATTCCACCAATTCAGGACTATCCAGTTTTTCCAGCAATTTATCCAACATTTGTTCCGCCAACCGGACATCCGAACCGTCTGTTTCCTCCACCACCGTTTCAATCGCCTCGATGGTGGAAGAGACAAGACCTCCGATAGAGCCATCGGAATCGTCCACATATTGAAAGGCATCGACCGCTTCACCCAAAAGCAAGAAGGCAACATCCAATGCGACAAGAGGATCCTCCGTACTTTCAACTTTTTCCAGAACTTCCAACAGTTCATCCACAAAATCACTAGCATCCCGATAGGCAATGAAGCTGCCCCTGCTCGTGTACTTCCGGATGATGGCCTTGATCCATTCTTCGCTTTTCTCCAATTCGTTCGCTTTTCCATCTCTCGAATAGTTAGCGAGCAGGCGGTTTTTCAGGATGGGATCCTCTTCAGATAAGTTCACTAGGATCTGAACTACCTGCTCCTTCGACAACCCCATCAGCACATCCCGTAACTCAACTTGCTTGTCCGTGGATGTTTGTCGCTTCACTTCCGGCTTGCCGAATGTCTCCTCCAACTCAAAAAATACCGCCACTTCATGCTTGCAAATCGGCCCGTAATCATACGGGCAATCACAATCTGAATAAAGGATGGAACCATCTTCATCAAGGGTCACATTCACCTCATAGTCTTCGCTCCCCTCCACTATGCAGGAATAGCGGCCGCCTCCTTCATGAACCACGTCCAAGGCTCGCCCCTCCCAAAAATAGTCGCGCCCTCTATCCACAATCTTCTTGTCCAGCTCCTCTTCAAACGAATGGATGTTCATCCGTTTTCCCCTCCTCGTTTATGTTTTTCTCATTCTATCATAACGTTAGCCTCCCCTTGCCATAAGAAACAGTCTAGCAAATAGTCCTACTCCCCAGTGTCCAAAGAATCGTTTTTCGGCCAGAATACCGTTGATTTGAAACATTTCAACAAGACACCCGTATAGGAAACAGAGATTTCTATTTCGAGAGGAGCCTTGTTCTATGATGAGAAAAACGATAAGTCTGCTGGCAATCGCCAGTCTATTTCTGTTGGCAGCCTGTAACCAGGACAAGGAGATTAAAGAGGCAGAGAGTGCAGAGGCAGATGTGCCGACTCCATCTAGAGAGCCGGATATTCCAAAAGAAGAGGTAGTGCAGGATGAACCGGAGGACGTGGCGGTTTCTGAAAATATTGGCGAAATGGATATTGATTTTGCGGGAGACGTCAAGCTGGAAGGGCAGAAACTTACGATTGATGGCCAGTCCAATCTTTTGGAAGGATCTAAGCTCTATGTGCAAATTGATTGGCTGGAAGGCTATCTCATTGGCGGAAATCGAGTGGCGCTGGTCGAACCGGATGGCAGCTTCACATTCGAAACAGAGCTTCCGGAAAAAGTGGACGGCCATCTGACCGTGGAGATCAAGTTTGAACCGATCAATCAAAACGAAGATATCCGAGACCACTACGGAGAGACCGGAGACCGATTGGAAGGCCCATTCGTCCGTCTCTCCGATTACGATCAGGAAACACAATACCAAAAAGCATCCGCGATTTTGGAAATTGCACAGAATTCAGGTCAAACTGAAGCAGAAATCATAGCGCCCGAGTGGAATCAGCCGGAGGACTATGGAACAACCGAAATCCGGATCGACTCGATCGACGTTACAAAAGATGACGAATATATTTACGTTTTGGGAAAAAGCAATTTACTGGAAGGGACAAAACTACGGGGACGGGCCCTCATTCCGAACTATATCACTTCCGGATTTATCGGCCATGCGACGGTAAATCCGGATGGCTCCTTCCGTATCCTCTTTGAAAATCCGGAAACCAACGAACGGATCAAGATTTTGGCCGATTACGAAATTACCGTCGAGACGGATATAGTTGGAACCAGCTACCCGGACGTGTTGACAACCTACGGGGAAAACGGGAGAAAGATGACTGGCAGCTTGGTTGAGGACGAAGGGGAAGGGAAAATGGCAAAAGTGGAGTTACAGGAGAAAGCAGAGTGATCCCGCCCAGAAACTGACACGCCTTGGCGAGAATTGCAACGGTTCCCTTTAACCACCTCTATAAGAACAATATAAACATACTAACATTAGTAGTACAAACCAAGGCCATGGTTTGTGCTACTATTTTTTTATAGTAGAAGTGGAGGAAAGCCGAACAGCCTCGTGGATCAACAAAGAATCCGTATTAAAAACCGGCCCACTTCACACCCTTATTTGAATCAGATTAGTATGTTGGGTCCTTCGAGATCGTGTATAAGAAAATAGAATCGATAAGGCACTGTGAAGACTTCTATGATTGGCTATAAAGGAGAACAGTTTATGATTAAACATGTCGTGGCATTTGATGTCAGTATGGGAAAAAGTACGATGGTTATTTACAATCGTCATCGTCAATGTGAATTTGAGGGAGAGATCCTACATAATCGTCCATCTTTTGAAAAGCTCCACAATACCTTACAAGAACTGAAAGCACAGGATGGGCAAACACCTGAAATTGTCTTCGAAGCAACAGGCGTCTATTCAAAAGGGTTAGAAAGATTTCTTCAAGATTATCAGTACGCCTACTGCTGTCTAAATCCCATTCAAGCAAATGAAGAAACCAAGACAATGAGACGACAAAAAACAGATAAAGCGGATGCCCATGGATTAGCCCGGACACATTTCCGTAACGAACGTGTTCATACCTACGTGGAAGATGATTATTATGGACAAATGCGAGCATGGTCACGTTATTATGCCGAGCTGGATGCAGAACTAAACCATTTACATAATCGAATGCATGCGATATTACAACTAAGTTTTCCTGAACTGGGAACCCTGTTCTCCACACGTTCTGCGCTCTTTTTAAATATTGTCCAGTTATATCCGCATCCCGAAGAAGTACTTGACCATTCGAGAACGGTCATTCGTAATCGTTTGAAGCAAAATACTAAAAAGAACCTGTCACTACAGCGAGCGGAAGCAAAAGGACAATGTCTATTGGAGGCAGCTAGGCTTTCCTATCCAGCCATCTCAAGAAACGATATTCGATGTGAGCAGGTACGCGACTATGCCCGTAGAATTAGTGATTTAAAGGAAAAGAAAGAGCAGCTCATCAAACAAATGGTCACCCTATCCGAGGACAAAGTGGAATATCAAGTACTAATGTCCTTTCCAGGAATAGGCGAAACAACAGCTGTTCGAATTATCGGGGAGTTAGGGGACATCCGCCGTTTTAAAACCCACAAGCAATTAAATGCGTATGTCGGTATTGATTTGCGTGTCTAGCAATCCGGGAAACATCAAATGAAAGATATTATTAATCGACGAGGAAATCGTCATTTACGGAAAAAAATCAAGAACCATCTTGTGGAGTATTATGACAAATTAAAAACGCAACCTCAGGGAAAGCCCCATAAAGTTGCGTGTATCGCGTGTATGAATAAGTTCTTGAAGTTAGCCTTTCACCTGATCACACACGGAAAAACCTATGATTACGAAGTAGCGACCAACTACTCATAATCCATTAAATTCACTATATCATAAATGACCTTGCGAAAAAATGAAAAATCGTTAGGTCTTTTTGGCATGCTCATTCTCTGTTCGGGAGGGGGTGCACCCCCTCCCGAACAGAGAATGTATCCCACCAAACAAATTATTTCTTAAAAAGCTATTGACTGGAGGTAAGAAGAGGCTGTCTGAAAAGTTCATTTACCAGGATAGATATCGGCAAAAAGCAAGGGCGGCGGGAGACTCCCTGCGGGAAAGCCGGCCGGCGAGACCCCGCACGGCTGTAAGCCGGAGGAGGCTCGGCGGCTGGCCCGCGGAAAGCGACCAGAGCCCTTGCTTTTTGCATGTTTATCGGTAAAATCTACTTTTCTAGACAGCCCCCATTATTTCATTCTGTACGCATACCAATCCCTCAAATTCAGTTTAATTCCAAAAGTCCGTTTTCTCTTTTAAGCCAATGGATTGCACTTTGAACACGGGATTCTTTCCTTCTTTCTTCTGCTTCGTATAATCATCGAGGCATCGGAATGCGATCCGTCCGAGTATCAAAATAACCGGAATATTGATCAATGCCATGATTCCCATCAAGACATCCGCAGTGTCCCAAGCAATCGAGAATTCGAGTTGTGCGCCAAAGAAGACGATGACGGCAGCAGCCAACCGGAAAAGAGTAAGTGTTACCTTACTCGGATCTTTTTGAACCAAGTATTTGAAATTCGATTCCGCGTAGAAGAAATTCCCGATGATTGTCGTAAAGGCAAAGCAGAACAACGCAAACGTGATAAAGAATTCACCGAATGTCGCAGAGAGCGCTTCCTGCGCATAGGGAACCCCCTTAGCTTGACAACGATGTAATCAACCTTCATTCGGTTCCAAACAACATGTGGCCATACACATGTTGTTCGGTTTGAATAAGTCTTACAAATACTCTTTTTCGAATTTCTTGTTGCTTCGAACCGTATCGATTGGTCGTACAAGCGATTCAATGGCTTCTCGCTTTTCTTCAAAGAAAGGCGGTAAAGATAATTTTTCTCCAAGTGTTTCATATGGCTCGTCTCCCATAAACCCAGGACCATCCGTGGCTAATTCAAAAAGGATCGATGGGGCCACTTTTGTATAGAGAGAGCCGAAATAGTAACGCTCGACATAGCCTGAGTTCGGTAATTGGTATTCGAGTAAACGTTGTTGCCATGCTTCTAAATCTGCACGCTCATCCACCCGGAATGCAGCATGGTGAACCGTGCCAAATCCTTGTTGCGCCTGCGGTAAAACGGTATTGTACTCAACGATCACTTGAGCCCCGTTGCCTCCCTCTCCCATTTCAAATAAATGGAATGAATCTTCTTGCGCTATTTCCCTCATCAGCATTACGGTTTCCAACATTTCCTTGAAATAATTGAAATGGGAAGTCCGAACAAAAACAGGGCCTAATCCTGTAATTGCGTATTCCAGCGGCACAGGGCCATTCTGCCAAGGAGTGCCGGCAGCGACCCCTTTGTTCTGCTCATCTGAAATCAATTGATACTGTTGGTCATCAAAATCGGTAAACGGTAAAATCTTTTCCCCAAATTGTTCTTGGATGCCTATATGTTTCACTCCGTATTTCTCAAACCGTTTCACCCAATACTCCAACGCCGCATTAGTCGGAACCCGAAAAGATGTTTTTGAGATTTCATTAGTGCCATGCACCCCTTTAGGGATACCAGGGAAATCGAAAAACGTCATATCTGTTCCTGGACTGCCGACATCATCCGTGAAATACAAGTGATAGGTTTTAACGTCGTCTTGGTTGACTGTTTTTTTAACTAAACGCAAACCTAACGTATACGTAAAAAACTCATATATCTTTTCTGCACTGCTTGTTATAGCTGTAATATGGTGAAGGCCTTTTAACTCTTTCATTTTCAATTCCTCCGTTTTTACAATTATCTTGAATTCGAGATATATAGTTAAAATTAAAGCTCGTAGGCTGGTGACTAATCCCATCGTGTCATCAGCCCACTCGCTTGAATTTTGCAAGATTATTAAGCTTGTGGATTTAATTGCAATTCGACTTTGATTTTGATGTCCTTGCCTACTAGGACTCCACCCGTTTCCAGCGCGGCATTCCAAGTGAGTCCGAATTCTTCACGGTTGATTTTAGCTTCCGCTTCAAAACCGTACACTTCCACCCCCCATGGGTTGGTCCCTTTACCGCCGTACTCGACTTCAAAAGTTACTGGTTTCGTTACATCTTTAATAGTCAAATCTCCAGTTACTTTATAGTCATCGCCTTTTTTCGTAATGTCGGTAGATTTGAACACAATCTTCGGATTTGCTTCGGCATCAAAGAAGTCTGCTGATTTCAAGTGATTGTCGCGGTCTTCGCTATTTGTATCAATGCTTGCTGTATCAATCTCAAATGCGATTGTCGCCGTTGTCAAATCCGTCAAATCTTCAGCTTCCACGTCCGCCGTGTAAGAGTTGAACTGTCCTTTCACTTTAGATACCATCATATGTTTCACTTCAAAACCAATGCTTGAGTGAGATGCGTCAACTGTCCATTTTGCCATTATAAATTCCTCCCAATAATTTTTAATAGTTCGATCTGATAATTAATTTCCCTTTACCTCGAAATCAATTATCTTTAATTCGAGATAAATATACCATGAACATCCAATCACTGTCAACCACTTTGGCTCGTTCAATTTTGAATTCAGCTGTTGATTAATTAAAACCCGGCGCAGTTATTCCCGCCACTATCATGAGTAGCGAAACAGACGCAGCCAAAGCCGGTTTCATGGACGCCCTCTCATCTTTGACTAAAGAAGTGATTGCATGGACCAACGAAAAAACGAACACAAACGGCCAAATCATCCACGTCCAGTAATAAAGTATTCCCAACCCTTGCATTAAACCGATTAGCATACACGGCGCCTCCTCGTCTCAACTTTATGATGTTAATGATAGCATATATGTATTAATATTCCTTTACTGCTTATAATGGCCTTCTGAAAAAAGTCCCCGATTCATATTTCTGAATCGAGGACTTTTTCAGCTGTCATTTTTGAAAGTTTTCATAGAAGACGATGGCTTCCTTAGCCACATGTTTTTTCGGCGCAGGGATTTCAGCAGGATAGCCAAGACCGATGATGGCCACGACACGACGATCACCCGGGAGATGCAACGCATCCCGCACATGGCTTTCCCGACGTTCAGACTCCAGCTCATCTTCCGAATGATACACCGCTCCGAATGCCGCACCTAATCCCTGTTCCACGGCACTTAGCCAAATAAACCCGCAAGCGATGGATGCGTCTTGCAACCAATACTTACTGACATCCGGGCGCCCGGTTATCACGATAGCCGCGGTTGTCTCCGTTAACCATGGAACAAATGGCGTCGTCTTCGCCAAATGGTCCAGCATCTCCCTTTTCTGAACAACAATGAATTCCCTCGAAGGCAGGTTATTGCCGGTTGGGGACAAATAAGCAGACTCAATAATTTCCTCTAAAACATTGTTAGGTATTTCCTTCGCTTGATATTTCGTGATCTCTCTTCTTTGCCTGATCGCCTCTGAAACAAGCATCGTTCGGACTCCCTCCCTGATTGTTTAGTTATTCAATCTGATTATAGCATATTCACTTCGAGTTCCGGCTGTAATTCATTTGTCGATTTATATGCAAAAAACACCGCTTGAGAAAAGCGATGTAGGATAGCATAAAGTGGGGGATATCATTTATTTCTGCAATTTTTGCAGACCTTCACGATTTTTGTCGGTTCAACTTTAACGGGATACAATAACTTTATCCTTTTTCGTTCACATAACGGGCAGCTTCCCCGCGCATTGGAAGGTAGCTTATTTAAGATTTTTCCTCGATTTCTTTTCGCCAACGCTAATCACCCCTACCGTAAAGATTTCTCTATCTCTGTAGTAGATGATGACACGGTGAAAATATTGACGGGAAAGTGGGTAAAAAGTGAAAATTTAAGGTTCCAGGTAATTTTATTGGTTCAAATCATAGATCTGACCTTTTATCAAATACGCTGCGCTTTCAGCAATATTTGTAATGTGGTCGGCAGTTCGTTCCAGATAACGATTGATGAATAATAATTGGACGAGCTGTGCCGTTTCTTCTGGATGTTCCCGTAAATATTCAGTGATGTTTTTATATGTTTCGGTATAGTGATTGTCGACTTGGTCGTCCAATTCCGCTACTTCCTTGGTGAGTGTTATATTTCCATCGATAAACGCAGACACTGCCATTTTCAGCATTTTAAGCGAAATCTCATTCATTTGCTCCAGCTTTATAATATTGATCAGTGATTCCGTTATCCCGATTTTAGCTGCCGCTCGATGTCCGATTTGATTTTTAAGGACGCAATGATTCTCCGAAGATCCGTTGCAAAGGGTTGCACTTTTGCAATCAGCCATACAGCAAATGGATTGATTTCTTGGTCTAGATTATCAATCGCTGTGTTCGGCATGGTTGCATTCCTCCAAGAGTACTTTTACAAGCGGGATATGGACTCGATTACTCATCAACTAAGTTAATAGGTAATAGTAAATTCAACTTATATAGGATTACCATATTTTCAAGGCACTGTATGAGGGCTTGGAAAATATGCAATTAATAAATAAATCAACGTACAGAGAACCATCACCCTGTGCGTTGATCTTTTTACTTGCTTTTGACTAACACGCCAACCGTGCAATTTCAAACTCGGAGCGAGCCGCGGAAGCCCCGGGCAGCATAGTAGGAGTCTGCCCCATTATGGTACAAGAAGACATACTCATAACGCCGATCACAGAAAAGGGCGCCGCCGAGATGTCTGATGGCAGCGGGCGTCTGTACCCAACTTGATGTTTTCATATCAAATTTTCCAAGCTTCTGCAGTTCACGGTATTGTTCTTCTGTTAACAACTCAATCCCCATGGCAGCAGCCATGTCCATAGCGCTGTTTTCCGGTTTATGTTTCTTTCTCGACTCCAACGCCTCCCGGTCATAACAAACACTTCTCCGACCTTTCGGACTTTCCGTTGAACAATCATAAAAAATATACTCGTCCGTCTTGTCTTCATAGCCAACAACATCCGGCTCACCACCGGTCGTTTCCATTTCTTGAAGCGACCATAATTTATCAGGAGCCGCTTCCAGCTTCACTTGGACATTCGTCCATTCGAGACCATCATGGCGGTTCATGTTTTCTGCAAAACGGGCTTGCAATGTTTTGAGTAATTCTTCACGTTGTTCTGGTGATAACTCCTTATTACTCATGTCGGCCTCCTCATTTTGTCTTGTGACAAGCATATCCCCAACTGTCATTGTTCTATTCCAATCCAGCCACCGATTCAATATGGGATGAGTGTTATGGCAACATAGATTTCATTCGCGCTGTTCAGAAATATTATTGTATTGCTACACCACTTTTCTCAAACCCTTGCTATTCCTACGTTTTCATTTCTGAATTTTTATCAGTACCAGTTGTCTTTCAATATCATTCAAATCCATTTTCTTTTCTCCGTATCTTCCACATTATTTCCTGTTACGTTAAGTGATAATCATTTCGATAGTATCAACCTTCTTAACTCCTTTGTCATTTGAGGGGATGTAAGATAAATCGAATCATCGGTAATATACATAAACGTACTCTTCTCATTTTCCTTTCCTAACCATAAATGAATTCCATGTGTAGGCAGTCCCCCTTCTTCTGCCTCGTATTCCACCATTACATCGTAATCAGGTTCAGATATCTTAACCTCCCCTGGTTGTTTGACAGAAGTCGTAATCGCCTTTTCAAAAACATCTAATGATTCCTCTTCTTTGATTGATAAAATAATCTCCTCATTCATTTCTCCTGTTCCATTCGACTCTGAAATTTTAATTTCTGATATTTTTTCATCTAAAAGAACCATTGTTTCTCCTTGTTGTAATTGGCATCCTATTAAAGCGATTGCCATACATAAAATTGTTAATATCGAAAATATAACCTTCAAGCTATTTCCTCTCCTCTATCATCAAAGTGAGCAGAGTTGCCCACTTAATAAGACGGTTTATATATTCTATCGGTGTCGGTATCAATTACATAATCAACCTCTATGTCTTCATTATAGGCAAGTTGGTCAAAGCTGTTAATTCGGCAAAATAAAGCTGGAAGGTCTAAAATATCTGAAGTAAGAGCTTTGGCATTTATATACCTTTTCATAAGTTCCTTTTTTGAACACCTTTTCCCTTTAATTAGAATTTGGTGATAATATCCGTCAATTTTAACTATCAATGTCATCACGATTGACTGCTAACCAATCCATATAGCTTTAGTTTGTTTTGTCTTTTCGACTGAAATACGGACCGCACCAGCCTGTTTCATGCGTTCTTACGTAAGTCCAATTAAATTCTTTATCTACTACGTAAACATCTTCTTCATTTACAAAGTCCTCGGCTGTTAAATAAGAAGCATTTTCAAGTATATAAACATCATCCAAATGCTGATAAAAAACATAACAAAACTGTTTTTGTTCTTTGTTAAATGCTGTATCAGCTTCTTGTTCTTTTAAGTATTTCCTTCTTTCATAACTAAACACATGCCAGAGGTAGCCATAGTCATGGAGAAAAATAGACTTCTTTTCCTTATCATTCAGATGGTTTACAAAACTATCTTCCCACTGCTTTCTCAAATACACTCCCCATTTAGGTATTTCTCTTACTTTCACTTTTTTCATTCTTAGTAAAGATACTAAATCCATCATATTTTCCAACATGACACCCACTTTTTATTAATCAAATTGCTAACCGTATGTTTCATAAGAAATCTCCATTAAAATATTTTCGTATGACTTTATCTTCCTCCAAAGTGCCTCATATTCTGACGAATCAGGTTTGCACTTGTCTAATTCAACAAACATACTTATTAAAGATTTTTTTAATTCAACTTCTTTATCGGTTTATTTTTCTATATTTCTCCTATCTCGGTACATAATGAGGTGTTCTTTAAAATTCTTTCTCGCTTCTGTAAGAGAATAATTGCCATTTGGACCTCCCCATACTTCATTCGCATTTGGGTCGTCTTGTCCATCGTCTTCCCAATAACAAAGTTCACATATATCAAATATTCCCCGTTCTTCAATTGTTGGAAAACCACAACAAGGACACTTTTCCCGTTTCAATCTAATCTCTCCCTTTAATCAGATAAAGTTTTTAACGCAAATGACGTTTATACTGCTTAAATGCCTTGTGTGGTGGAATCCCTACCGTTTCATCAGGTACATAACAATCTCTATCGTGATATGGCATTTCCAACTCTTCCCATTCAAAATCATCCTCAACACATTTAATAAATAAATCGTAACCCTCACCATCTGAAGGGGATAACCCTAACCTTATTTCTTTATGCTTTAATGCAACATCAATCGCTTCTTTAAGTTCCATTAAAGCTGTTCGATTGGCAATAAGATAGGCATTACTATGCCACATCTGTTGTCCAAATATATGGCACAAAGGGGTCGGTTCATCCTCTTCATAAAAACGATTCTTATATGCTTGATTTAGCTGTTCAAGTACGGTTTCGGGGCTATAAATATCTAAATAGGTATCCATACCACTTTCCCAATACCTTTGTCCGCCACCCCAAAACTGTGAAACAAAGTCATCATATAAATCATTGTTCTCCACAAATAAATATCTTTCCAAGGCATCTTCTAAATCCCCAATATAATAATAGCTGTGTATTTGTATTTCATCCTTTTTAAAAATAAAATGATAAAGAGTATCCGCTATTTTTTCGCTTTCCAGCAAATCAAAATTATTTTTCTTTGTATTCTTAGGCTTTAATCCCCCATTTACAAATGGTGTTTCTGGAATATAAATAGCTGTGAACAATTTTACATCTGACATTTATAGACACCTCCTAACCCAATATTACCACCACAGATTTAAGGAGATATAGTGCACCGGCCCGTGCTTCCAAAGCATGGAAGATCCTTTTTCATCGCCGGACCGCTGTGGAACGTGTTAATGCTTATCTGAAAGAGTTCTTTCAATTGAATAACGTCCGCTATCGGACAGGAAAACGCGCGAAAGTTCACTTCGACTTACACGTGCTTATTTACAACGCTTCAAAACTCGCTGCCGATCGAATCGGCGCAGTTTGAGCCAAGTTCAAGCAGCATGATTTCTGTTTTTTTAAATACAATCCACAAATTCTGCTCTTGTTTGTATTTTTAAAAAGAGGAATTATGAAATTGATTCAGGTAAATAAATAAAAGTGAAACCATCCAATATATACTTTGAAATATCATTTGTTTCAACTAGTTCTTTAACTTCGGTAATTGGTAAATGTTCAAACAAGTAATTTAGATTAATTTCTTCAGATGTAGAATTATTTAAGAAAGAAATAATATTTTTTTCTATTGATATACGGTTAACAAGAATCTTTAAAAAGTACATTCAATTGTTTTATTTCCGACTGTTACGGTTCTATTAACTAAATCAGGAGAGTTAGATAATTGTTTTTTAATACTTTCAACATCAATTTGCTTAGCCTGTTTTTTTAAAAAATTCACATAAATATCCCTTATAATCCAAATTTAACCTTTAATATTTTTCACAATATAAAATTTCTTATACACATAACTTTCCTTGTATATTTTTTAATTCCAAGAACAAAATACATGTAATAAAAAAACAAGGAGTGATTTGTATGTCATTAACACCGTATGATCCATTTAGACAACTAGCAAATATGCGAAGAAATTTTGACCGTTTTTTCTCTGACTTCCCTCTAGATCTTGGGATGGAAAACAATAATTTTGGTAGTATCAGAGTTGATGTGCATGAAACTGAAAATGAAGTAATTGCTTCATGTGATATTCCAGGTCTTGAGAAAAAGGAAGATGTAAATATTGATATTGAAAATAATATGTTAAGCATCAACGGTACCATCAATAAAACAAATGAGATTAAAGAAGAAAGTATGTATAGAAAAGAACGCTATACAGGTAGCTTTCATAGGACTGTATCCTTGCCAAGCCCTGTATCTAATGAGGGAGTAAAAGCAACCTATAAGAACGGTGTTCTTGAAGTCAGAATGCCAAAGAAAACAAATGATAACAAAAAGAAAATTGATGTAGACTTTCACTAAATGAGTAAACTATTACCTGTTATGTAAGCCCGTAATATAAAAACGCCCTTGAAGGCGCACAGCTGCACAAATAGCCCTGGCATTCGAGTTTTTTACGAATGCAGGGCTATTTTCTTCCGCAGGAAAGGCGGATGTTCTTAGACCAGGGCAAATATTTGTCCAACAGGTCGGGGTCCTGCTGGAAGTTCAAATTCGGCAGTTCGGTAAATAGCTTCTGGAGATAGGAGTAAAAATCAATCCCATGGACCTTAGCTGTTTCAGCAAGGGATAGACAGACGGCGTTTGCTTGCGCACCCGCTTCACTCACGGAGAATAACCAATTTTTACGTCCGATGACGTTCGGTCGGATGGCATTCTCAGCGGGATTGTTGTCGATCTCGAGCCGGCCGTCCTTCAGGAATGCCCGTAGCCCTTCCGCCCGGTTCAGTGTATACTCCGCTGCTGTCGCAAGCGCACTTTTCCCATAGAAAGGAGATTGCTCTACCCACTGAAGGAATTCCTCGACAATTGGTTTGGAGTGCTTGTTCCGCGCCTTTCGTCGTTTGCCCGGAGGCAAATTCCTGAACTTCCGCTCCAGATGATAAAGGCGGTCGCAATACTCCACGCCAATTCGGCCATTCTTGCTGTCGGCCTTGAGCCAATACCGGCGCACGTGTGCCTTATCTAAGTTCTCGAATAAGGCACATGCTCGTCGTAAATTCGATGAAGCTCTAAAAGCTTTGCCTGAACAACAACGGTCGAAAGATGTCACAGCCAAAGAAGGCCTGCAGTTCTGTAACCAACTCTTTGCGATTGAACGAGAAATCAAAGATTTATCTTTTGATGAACGTCATCAAGTGCGACTAGAAAAAAGCCGACCGCTTCTTGGTGCTTTTTCAGTATGGCTTCGCACGCAAACACCAAAAATGTTACCAAAGAGTGCACTTGGACAAGCGATCAAATACTGTCGCAATCAATGGGATAAGCTAGAGGCTTTCTTAGAGGATGGTAGACTGGAGATTGATAATAATAGAAGTGAGAGATCCATTAAGCCATTTGTCATTGGAAGAAAAAACTGGATTTTTGCAAACACTCCGAAAGGAGCGAAGGCTAGTGCTGTGACTTATAGTATTGTAGAAACAGCCAAAGAAAATGGGCTTAATCCTTATCAATACTTGATGTACATTTTCGAGAAGCTTCCCAATGTAGATGCGAGTATGAGAACGCCATTGATCTGTTACTTCCTTGGTCGAATAGTCTTCCAACTCGCTGTCTTATTAACATGATAAATAAATTATAAGTCAGTCCCCATCTTTTTTAATAGGTGGGGACTATTTGACGCTTACTTTCCTACAAAAAATCCATTATAAATTTTCCATTAGACGTTTTTTGATTAATTCATAATCGTCTCTAGTAATACCAGGAGCGAATTCTTCAGGTAATTCCTCTAAGTCTGGAATTGGTCCGCCTTCAGGAGTACCAATTTTCACTTCAAGCGGTTTCCCATTTTCCGGATTTGTTCCTTTCCAAATCATTCCGATATCCCTGTATTCTGTTTCGCTCCATGTGAATAGCACATTGCTTAAGCCTTTTTCTATGAACGGTCTGGCATAATCAAATTTTGAGTTATCAAGATTTGGAACTGGAAGCATTTTCGTCAAGTCTACTCCTGTTGCTATTTCAATTGCTTTTGCATAGGCGAGGATATGTGTTCCTCCACGAACAAGTAAATACCCAATCATCGTTCTAGCAACTGGGTGATCAGTCATCTCATAAACTCTCATTTTATGTGTACGTGCGCCAATCTCTAGAAAAAAGTTATGGGTTAAATCTAAAACGAGATTACCACTATTAAAAACATTATCACCCGTCCAAGGTCTACCCATTGAATCACCAGGTATAGCCGTTTGAGCTGTGGAAATAAAATGGAGGGTGTTTCTCGCATCCTTCCCATTTTGAAGTGGAGTGATATCAGGATTCCCAGGAAAAGTATTACCTACCGATAACAAATTAATCGTATTAGAAACAAGTTCTACATGACCAAATTCTTCTGCTGTAATGCTTGCCACTAAATCATAGAATGGCTTTAGCTTTTTTTTATTTCTGAAGTTAAAAGACTGAAACATATAATTATTTAAGGTGGACATTTCTCCAAACTTACCACCTAAGAGCTCTTGTACTGCTGCTGCAGCATTCATATCGCCGTGTGCAGGTATAGGAAGTTCAATTGCCAATTTATTTATTCTTTTAAACATTAATTCCCCTCCACTTCCTCTTTGTTAACCAGGAAAAACCCAAATAATTTGCTGGGTACGAATAAAAAAGGGAGTTTGGTCAGATTCGACAACAATGTGATCTGGCAATACATTTTTCAAGGAGCCACGAACGCTACCTCTTATGGTTTGAACCGTAACCATTTTACCAACAATGGTTGTTAATGTCTGATAAACATATGGATCATAAAAGCTTAACAGGTTGTTGTTTGTCATTTAGATCCTCCTATTCTAAAGTCATTCTTACTGAGTATATGTTTCTCGATATGAAAAAAGACTGAAAAACAACTGTTCAATTTGACTCTTGTTGTTAAATACTATCCTGAAAATAATAAACGGCAATAGCACATTTTTTGCAATACGAAACTAGGCCTAGCAATACCCAATTTTTTAAACTGGACCTAGGCATGACTAATCTAATCCTTTTATGTACGAATTTCCACTATGGCTCGCATACGCCGATGTAATTGACAATAAAATTGAAAAGATAAAGCAAGGGCTTGTAGAGTTCCAGAATAAACTATGGCACAGGTAATGCCATTCAAAGTATAACGAAAACTCTTGACAAACTATTTCAACGTCAGGACGAACTGTTTCAACGTCAATACAATATTATCAAGCCACTGGAAGTTGTGTATAACAATTTATAATTGTATGGAACACCAGTAAATCTCGTGCCTATTTCAAAAATTAGAAGTCATTAAGCCGCACTCGAAAGATGGACAAAGATATATTGAAGTTGTATTTATTTATCGCTTTGAAAAATCTGTTGAAACATGTGCCGATATGATTAATTGCGACAGGAGCACCTAATTGGTATGTAAATAAATTAGCAGCAGAGTTAAGCAACAAAGGTGATGACAAACTATTCAAAACCTTATCATTACTTAGGGATTACTGAACAACCCTCATCAAGCTACCTTAAGGATAAGTTTCTTGGAAAATAAACGTTCCGATTTTTCGATTGAATGTAGGAAAAACGACAAAAAAGTATCCCGGAGGATCTTTTCGAGGTTCATGATGACCAGCTGGAGGGCAATCGTCGTCTCGCTTGTGGTTTGCAGGCGTGTTCGAATAAGACCCAGCCCGTATGCGCGTTTGCCTTCGCCGAATTTCCCTTCGATGGCGTTGCGCTCGCCGTGGTCCTGTTTCTCCAACTTCTTCTGTTCTGCACGTACATGCTGGTCTTTGGCGGGCCTGCCGAGTTTCGGACCGCTCAACCGAATTCCGAGTTCTTGACAGAACTTCCGGTTGTCCCGGGTTCTGTAGATGGTATCCGCCAGGACGGCTTCCGGATAGTGGCCGAACCGTTCCTTGTACGCCAGGATAGCGTCTTTCAATAGGGTTCCTTCATTGTAGGCGTCCCATTGCAGCGTCTCAAGATACGCATACCCATCGACCAGACTGACAGAGAGTTTTGCGCCGAATTCGACGGATGCTTTCGCTTTTCCCCGGACAATCGGACGGATATACGGCTGCGCAATGCTGACTACGCGGTCCTGGATGGAATGAGTATCGCCCTCGAACAGGATGGTTTGCTGACGGAACAGCTCCTGGATGACCAGCAGGTCTTTGTACTGTGCCCGTGTCAGCCTGTCGAGCCCGACTTCATTCGCAAGATCTTCCACGTGCTTCAAATCTCGACGAACATAGGAAAGCTGTCCCTTCAGGCAAGCCTGGATCTTTTCGTAGCCGGGTTTTCGCTGCTTGGACAAGGCAAGGTATTCCTTCCGGGCTTTCCGGCGGTAGGTACGCGGTTTTTTGGACCCATGGCCCCGTTTCGCATGCAACCGATCAATCATCGTTTCGAGCTTTTCCCTTGCCTGATTCAAGAGACCGATATCCGTCGGATACGCAATATCGGAAGGGGCGCAGGTGGCATCGATCAGTAGTTTTCCTTGTTTGTAGATGGGGGCTGATTCTTCGGGACGCCGGGCCTCCGGTTTCGCTGCCGGGCTTCCGCTCCCGCCCCTCGGCTCATCGTCATCCGGACCATCCGAATCCTTGGGGTTCGCCGGTTTCCGATGTGCCGCTGTGATGGATTCGTTCACTTGATTCACCAGATCCGCGTTAAAACGCTTCCGGAAATGGGTCAGTGAAGAGGCATGGAACGGCGGGGTTTCCTGAAAAGCGGGAAGCCCGATGAAATATTGCATATAGGGGTTTTCAGTAATCGCTTCTACGGTTTCTCCATCACTCAATCGGAGACGTTCCTTGATGATCAGCGCTCCAAGTGCAAGCTGCACGGTGTACGCCTTACTCCCCTGATTGGGGTCGCCGAGTGACTCGAGATACGCTTCCTCCAGGTCGGCCCAAGGAATGACAGAAGCCATGCGAACCCAACGGTTATCCGGGTTCAAGTGCCCTCCGAACGGCAAAAAGAATTCGTG
Organism: Bacillus sp. OxB-1; assembly: GCF_000829195.1. Lineage (GTDB taxonomy): Bacteria > Bacillota > Bacilli > Bacillales_A > Planococcaceae > Sporosarcina. The sequence continues at coordinate 316,451 of NZ_AP013294.1, forward strand.
TGGCAGGATCATTTGTTTGGCGTTGTGTTCATACATGACATGTCCTCCTGTGCAGTGTATTAGTGAGTTTTATTTTTTCGGTATGCACCTGTTTCGACAAAAAAGGCGTCAAACCCTTTATTTATATGGGATTATAAGTTGTTCAGCAATCTCTACTTATTCCAGAGGAAGAATTAAAACCAGAATTAAAGAGTATAAAGGGTGGCTATAAAAATATTGATGTGGTCACTGTTTCCGAACAACTAAATCAAAAAGGGATACTGGAGGATGTGGGCGGCGTAACACCTAAAATTTCTCCCACATCTCGATTTCAGACATATAAATAACCCTCAAAAATGCCGTCAAACAAGCATTCTCAAGGGTTTCAATTATTATTTTAATTCCAGCAGTGCGACCGTCTCTACGTGACTACTCTGCGGAAACATATCCACCGGCTGCACTTCTTTCGTCTCGTAGCCGCCATCTTCCAAGATTCGCAAGTCCCGGGCGAGGGTGCCGGGGTTGCAGGAGACGTAGACGACGCGTTTCGGCTTGTATTTCAAAATCGTTTGCAGCAGTTTTTCATCGCATCCTTTTCGCGGCGGATCGACGACGAGGACTTCGAACCGTTTGCCTTCTGCATACCACCTTGGAATAACGTCTTCCGCCGCCCCTGCTTCAAAGATCGCGTTGGAAATGCCATTCAGTTCGGCATTCCGTTTGGCGTCTTCGATTGCTTGCGGGACAATCTCCACACCGTACACTTCCTTCGCTCGCTGGGCTAGGAATAAAGAAATCGTCCCAATCCCGCAGTAGGCATCGATGACCGTCTCCTCGCCGGTTAGCTGCGCGTAATCGAGTGCTTGTTTGTACAAGACTTCCGTTTGCACGGGGTTCACTTGATAAAAAGAGCGTGCCGAAATCTCAAACTGGATGTCGCCGATTGAATCGATGATGATCGATTTTCCGTAGAGGCAGATCGTTTCGTTTCCGAAAATGACATTCGTTTTGTTGCTGTTGAGGTTTTGCATGATGGACGTCACGCCTGGCACTGTATTCCGGATCAGCTCGACCACTGCGTCCTTCTGTTGGAATTTCTTTTTCAATGTGACGAGGACGACCATCACTTCGCCCGTTGCTCGCGCTTTCCGGACTACGACATGACGCAGCATACCGCGATGTATTTTTTCATCATACGTGTCGATGCCAAGCGAATGCAGTTCTCGTTTCAGCGCAGTCATGATTGCATCCGCCTCCTCTGTCTGAATAATGCAGACATCGGTATCAACGATTTTATGCGTTTTGGACTGATAGAAACCTGAGATGACTTGTCCGTCCCTCGTGCTGAAGGGGATCTGGGATTTATTGCGGTAGCGCCATGGGTCTTCCATCCCTTTCACCGGGTGGACCGGCACATGTGGCAGCTTAGCGATCCGATCGATGACGTCGCGCACCGACTTTCTTTTTTGCTCGAGTTGCGCTTCATAAGACAAATGCTGGACTTGGCAGCCGCCGCATGTCGGGAAGACATGGCATGGCGGGATGATCCGATCGGCGGAAGGTGTTCTGATTTCGAGCAGCTTGGCAAAGCCATAGTTCTTCAACGTTTTCGTCACTTGGACTTCCACTTCCTCCCCCGGCAGCGTTCCGGGAATGAACAGCGGATACCCGTCGACCTTTGCGACGCCGGCCCCGTCATGGGTCAAGTCTTCCACCGCGACGTGAAGGCGGTCGTTTTTATTCACTATATAAGACATTACATTTCCTCCAAATTTCTGATGTCCTTAGTGTAGCATGTTTTCGGAGATTTTTTACGCACCGGGCATGACATAGTTCATCATACTTGGAAGAGTTCTCATTCTTTATTTCCCTCTAAAACCCAAAACCCCAAGAGACGGATACCGTGCTCTCAGGGTCGATTCCTCACTTTTCCCGTTCCTCTTCTTTCGTCACCGCACCATCCATCGGCGCGATCCAAAATCCGACGGCGAGGGAGCCGAGCAGGACAACGAAGGGCGCGTAGAAGATTAAAAAGTCGTTCACGTCAATCACTCCTCACACATGGAAATCTTCTTTTCCACGGACGTAGTCTTTATTGAATAGGAACAATCGCAGGAGCAGCACCAACGATGGAATGAGCAGGCCTAGGCCGAGAACGAATGCGACGACGAGTGCAATCGCCATGGCCGGATTGGTGAAGCTGTCGTATATCGTCAAGTACGGGTAAAGCAAGTAGGGGTAATGCGACGCTCCGTACCCGAAGAAAGCAAAGAAGAATTGCCCCGCCAACAGACCGAATGCCAGCCCATATTTTTTCCCTTTCCATAAAAGCCATACCGTTCCGACAAACAGCAATGCCGACAGTAGGAACATCGGCCAGAACGTTTGAATATTGCTGTAATGCTCGGGGTTATGCTTCCGCAATTCGAATATGATTCCACCCGCCGTTACGATGGTTGGCATCGACCAAATGAGCGCGTATTTCCGCAGGAGTTCCCTCGCTTCCATGTCCCCTGCTTTATTCGCATACCAAGTCAGGAAAACAGCTGATATATAAAGCGTCGCTGCGATGCTCAACACGACGATGGACCAGGTGAGCGGGCTTGTGAACAGCTTCCAGTAGTCGAGCACCGGATGGTTATCGATCATTTCCACAAATCCGCCTTCCGAAATGGTCAAGACGATGGAGAGCGAAGCAGGAATTAAGATTCCCGCAACCCCATACATGAACGAGTAGCCTTTATGTCCCCGAGCTCCGTAAGTTTCAAAGGCGTAGTATGAACCCCGGATCGCCAGCAGGATAATCCCGATGCTGACGGGGACCAACAGCGTCGTTCCGTAATAGAACGCTGTCTTCGGGAAGAACCCGATGATTCCGACGAAGAAGAAGACGAGGAAGACATTCGTCACTTCCCAAACGGGGGATAAATAGCGTTGGATGACATTCGTCAACACCCGTTGTTTTCCTGTCAATAAACTATACGCGTTGAAAAAACCGGCTCCGAAATCGATGGCCCCGACGAGGATGTAACCGAACAGGAACGTCCACAACACGGAAATCCCTAAAATTTCAAGCGTCATAGCATGTCACCGCCTTTCTCCATTTGACGGTCTTCAATTTCTTTCTCTACCGGGTTCTTCCGGAACATCCTGGTGAGCACGACTATGCTTCCGATCCCCAAGATGAGATAGAGTAGCGCGAACAGCCAGAGCATTGTATCGACATGGTTGCTGGACGTGGCCGCTTCGGAAACCCGCATGATATTCCGCAAAATCCATGGCTGCCTGCCGACTTCCGCCAACCACCAACCCGCTTCTATTGCAATGATGGACAGAGGCCCTCCAAGGACGATCAGCCAGCGGAACCATTTTGAGGAAACGATGCGCCAGCCCCGCTTGACTCCAATCCAAAAAACCGCGGCTAATAATGCCATCCACATCCCGATAAAAACCATGATGTTGAATAGATAATGGATATAGAGCGGCGGTATATCTTCCTCCGCAAATTGATCCAACCCAATCACTTCCGCAGTCGGATTGCCGTGCGCCAAAATGGAAAGCGCGTACGGGACCCGGATGGAATACTTCACTTCCCCATCCGACAGGACACCGAGCAGGACAAGCGGTGCATTTTCTTCTGTCTCAAAATGCCATTCAGCAGCCGCCAATTTCTCCGGCTGGTATTCCGCTAGATATTTTCCTGAAAAGTCCCCGATGACGGCTGCGGCAATCGAGAAGACCAACCCCAACTTCATTGTCAAATAAAGGGCTTTTTTATGGTAGACATGATCGGATCCCCGCAACAGGCGGAACGCCGCAATGGCAGCAAGCACAAACGCCGCGGTCATATACGCAGTCACCACAACATGCGCCACTTTCGTCGGCATCGCCGGATTGAACATCGCCAAAATCGGATTGATGTTGACGAGTTCGCCATTGACGATGTCAAAACCTTGCGGTGCATTCATGAACGCATTGACAATCGTGATGAACACCGCGGAAAATGAAGCTCCTAATGCAACCGGGATCAGCAAAAGCAAATGCTTCTTCTGATTCTCAAACCGGTCCCATGTGTATAAATAAATTCCAAGAAAAATTGCTTCAAAGAAAAACGCGAACGTCTCCATGAAGAGAGGAAGCGCGATAACGTTGCCCGCTAACTCCATGAAATTCGGCCACAATAAAGAAAGCTGCAACCCGATGGCCGTCCCGGTGACGACCCCGACTGCCACGGTGATAACGAACCCCCGCGCCCAACGTCGGGCCAGCAAAATATAATGTTCATCGTTCTTTTTGATACCAACCCATTGGGCAATCATGATCATGAGCGGCACCCCGACGCCAATTGTCGCGTAAATGATATGGAATGATAAGGTCAATTCGGTCAAAACCCGTGAAAAAAAGACAGCTTCTTCATTTCCCATCCCAGTCTCCTCCTTAGTTTCCGAACACTCTGCCGATGATGGATACCAACATGATACCCGCCACGATAAAGACTAACCACATCAGTCGCCGTTCCTGTTTTTTATACATAGGACTGCTCACGTCCTTTCCACTGGATTCATTAGCGGGCTAAAGGGGTAATGGAACTCCGATCTCGTTCTTTGAAAAGGGTAACTGATTTTATAGCCTGACTCTATTCTATACCCGCTATGCAGTCTGTTAACATTTATATTATTGGAAATCCGTGAATTGTTTATGAACCCTTTGTGAAGGAAATCCAACCATTGCCAACAATTTGCAAAAGATTTCAAGCTGTTGTTTTGTCTTTTTTCAAACAATTCACTTGCGAGTTATTGGAATGTTTTGTACAATGAGTAAACTAAAAAAATAAAATCGGGGTGAACACAATGGAGTTAAAACGGAAAGTCTTAGCTTATATCACATCAGGTGAAGGAACCGAACGCAAAATCCTTGTGTTCGAAAATAAGGAGCATCCCGAAGAAGGCTGGCAAGTGCCTGGGGGGACTATCGAAAAAGACGAACTGCTCATGGATGCCTTATATCGAGAAATCGAGGAGGAAACTGGCATCACACGGGACCAACTCGAACTGCGAGGGAAAGTGACCAAGAATAAGCATTTCCCGCGCGACCGCGATTTGGTCTACGAACGGAATATTTTCCATTTAATCTACACCGGCGAGGTGCTTTCCCCATGGGAACATCGTGTCGATAGCGATGGTAAAGACGACGGATCCATTTATTGCAACCGATGGATCCCACTCGATAACCTGCCGCAGCTGGCCGGTAAACAGGATGAAGCACTCGATTTTATTTAAATATGTAAGCAGGCCCCTCGAAAAGAAGGGGCCTTTTGTTTTGTTGCCGGGGATTCCATCTTGGGTTTTGCCGAGAGAAAATGATTTTCCCTGGTGTCGGGGATTTGCCATGACAGTCTTCACGCAAGCCATGACAATCCGGGGAATTGCCCTTATAGTTTGAAGAATTGCCATGACAATTCGACCGGGATATGACAGTTTTCGCGGGAGCCATGACAGTTCAGAGAATTGCCCTTCCAGTTTGAAGATTTGCCATGACAGTTGGAATGGGACAGACCACACCTCGAAACACTTCCACTTAACCTCACAACACTCCCCGCGCACTACGAAACATCCCCACCCAACCTCACAACACCACAATACCTCAAACATCCCCGCCCCTCCCAAAACCAAACAAAAAACCCCAAACAGATGATGGGGTTTTCTACACTTATTAAGGGCGATCTTTCTCCCGCAGCTTTTCAACGGGGGCGAACATTTCCACGTGACGGCATAGGTTCTGGAAGGTTGCCGGGAGGACACCTCCATATTCGCCGTCAAGGTTCAGAAGCACTTCTTCGTTGGAGGTTACTGTAATTTTCTCGGCTTTGCTGGAGATGACGAGGGGATCATCCAAGTGCTCCCCTCGCAAGGCGAGTGACACGATGCGTATGAATTCCGCGATGTTGCATTTTTTCAGGATAAGCAATGTAAACTTTCCATCATTGATGCTGGAATCCGGTGCAAGTTTCTCGAACCCGCCCACCGAGTTGGTCAAGCCGACCAAAAACATCATCACTTCATCATCGAACACTTGGCCATCGTATTCGATCTTTACATGTGATGAATGAATGGACGGGAGCATCTCGATCCCTTTCAAGTAATAAGCGAGCTGGCCGAGCACCGTTTTCAATTTGCTTGGGACGTCATAGGTCAATTCCGTCATTCGGCCGCCCCCCGCAATATTGATGAAGTAGCGGTCGTTCATCATTCCTACGTCTACCGGAACGGTTTGCCCTTGGACAATGATGTCGACGGCATCCTCAATATCGCGCGGGATTTTTAGGGCCCGTGCAAAATCATTTGTCGTCCCTACCGGAATCAATCCGATGGTCGGCCGGTTTTCAAATGGGCTGACGCCTGCAATGACTTCATTCAACGTTCCGTCCCCGCCCGCTGCTATGACGATGTCGAATCCCCGGGCAACCGCCGATTTTGCTGCTGCCATCGCATCTCCCTCGCCTGTTGTCGCATGGCAGGACGTTTCGTACCCGGCCAACTCCATTTTTTCCAGGATCTCCGCCAAATGCTTTCGAATGATTTCGCGTCCAGCGGTCGGGTTATAAATAATTCGTGCACGTTTCATCCCATTTCCCTCTCAATTCATACAGATTCATACAGATGATGTATTAAGCTTGCTTTTGAAGAACCGGAAGAAAGGTTTTTCGGATATCTTCGTAGACTGTCAACCACAATTCCGGTTTTGATGAATATTCCGCCGTCAATCGCTCGATCAGCGTTTTCTGTTTTTCTTCGAAATCTGGCGCGTCGGAAGAAGGCAGCTCCTGTCGAAGCCCCATGACGTACTCTTGAATCGTTTCGGCGCGCGGTCCCCACTTCGCCAAAACCTCTCCGCCTTTATCTAACAGGAGATACACCGGGATGGATCGACCGCCGTTTGTAAGATGACGATCGATCAGATCCGTATCTTCATCACGGTAGACAGCTCGCACATCAAGTGAAGCCGCCTCGGCGATCCGACGCAAGACAGGATTGTTCATCATCGCATCTCCGCACCAATCTTCCGTAATGACTAACAGATTCGGCTGCTTGTCCTTCAAGATTTCGATGAACTCATCATCTTGGGGCACCTCGAACTGTTCATATACATGAAAGCTGTTGTCCTTATGTTTCTCCATTCGATCCATATATTGCTCAAGTGAAATGGCTTCATCAAAATATTGCTTCTCTGATTTCATCTGCTTCCACACTCCTTTCCTTTAGTGTACGGATACTTCCAGGTCGAATCAATTCCGAAGTTCCGCGGTTAAAACGAAGGATGCTCTTCTTGATTGTCTAGCGAAAAACGTCCTATGCTCGGACTCTTTTTCAAGCCTTGCATAGGACGCAGCAGATCGGTTATCGTTTTTTAATCTCTTCAAGAAGGATTTTATTGACCAATTGAGGGTTGGCTTGTCCTTTTGTCGCTTTCATGATTTGGCCGACAAGGAAGCCGACAGCCCGGTCTTTACCGTTCTTGTAGTCTTCGATCGATTGCTCGTTTGCATCCAATGTCTCCGTGACGATTTTGAGTAGTGCGCCTTCATCGGAAATTTGGACAAGTCCTTTTTCCTTGACGATTGCTTCGGCGTTTCCGCCTTTTTCAATCAATTCCTTAAATACTTTCTTCGCAATTTTAGAAGAAATCGTGCCGTCTACGATCAGTTTGATCATGCTGGCGAGTCCTTCCGGAGTGAGTGCCGTATCGTGCAGTTCCTTCTGTTCTGCATTCAGATAGGCTGAAACGTCACCCATCAGCCAGTTGGAAGCCAATTTGGCGTCCGCCCCGGCATCTACTGTCGCATCGAAGAAATCGGACATTTCTTTTGTCAAAGTCAGTACGTGTGCATCGTATTCAGGAAGATCCAACTCTTTCACATAGCGCTCTTTCCGTGCGTCCGGAAGCTCTGGAATCTCCGCTCGCACCCGATCTATCCACTCTTGGTCGATATGGACTTCCGGCAGATCCGGATCATTGATGAATCGATAATCGTTTGCGCTTCCTTTGACACGCATGAGCACTGTTTCACCAGTCGCTTCATCGTAGCGGCGCGTCTCTTGCTGGATCGTTCCGCCTGCCAACAAGACTTTTTCTTGGCGCTCGACTTCATTGGCAATGCCACGGCGCACGAAGTTGAACGAGTTGAGGTTTTTCAACTCGGTTTTCGTACCGAATTCTTCTTGTCCGAATGGACGCAACGAAATATTCGCGTCACAACGGAGGGATCCTTCTTCCATCCGTACATCGGAAACGCCTGTATATTGGATGATTGCCTTCAACTTTTCAAGAAACGCATACGCCTCTTCCGGAGAGCGGATATCCGCTTCCGTTACGATTTCGACAAGAGGTGTGCCTTGCCGGTTCAAGTCGACTAACGAATAGCCGTAATCGGAGTGCGTCAGTTTACCCGCGTCCTCTTCCAAATGGACCCGCTCGATGCGGATTTTTTTCTTTTTCCCATCCACTTCGATTTCAATCCACCCGTTGGATCCGACCGGACGTTCATCTTGGGAAATTTGGTATGCTTTCGGGTTGTCCGGATAGAAATAGTGCTTCCGGTCAAAATTCATGACTGGCGCAATTTCACAGTTCAACGCCATCGACGCTTTCATGCCGAATTCGATTGCTTGTTTATTCAACGTCGGAAGCACGCCCGGGTATGCCAAGTCCGTCACATGAATGTTCATGTTCGGTTCTGCGCCGAAATGGGCTGGTGCCGGTGACATGATTTTCGTATCGGTTTTCAATTCTACGTGGACTTCAAGTCCGACAATCGTTTCAAAGTTCATCAGTTGGTTCCCTCCCCAATGGCCGGAGTGCGCTTATGGAATTCCGTCGCTTGTTCGTACGCATGTGCCACTTTGTACAAAGTCGCTTCATCAAAATGTTTGCCGATGATCTGCAAACCAATCGGCAATCCTTCAGAGAATCCGCAAGGCACGGAAATCGCAGGGATTCCTGCAAGGTTGATCGGAACAGTCAGCACGTCATTGGCATACAAAGTCAATGGATCCTTGACAAGCCCACCGATTTCATAGGCCGGTGTCGCCGAAGTCGGTCCGATGATAACATCATATTTTTCAAAGAGGGACGCGAAATCTTGGGCAATCAACGTACGGACCTTTTGCGATTTCACGTATACATCTTCATGATGATCCGCGCTAAGCGCATATGTTCCGAAGAGGATCCTTTTTTTCACTTCATGGCCGAATCCTTCAGACCGGGAACGCAGATAAAGCTCTTCCAAATTTTTCACGCCTTCCGGACGGTATCCATACCGGATACCATCGAAACGGGATAAATTGGATGAGGCTTCCGAACAGGCGATGACGTAGTAAGTTGCTGAAGCGTATTTGGAATGTGGAAGCGAAACTTCTTCCCATTCCGCACCAAGTGATTCCAACACTTGCAATGCTTCACGAACTGCAGTTTTCACTTCTTCCGCGACGCCTTCGCCAAGGTATTCCTTTGGAACCGCGATTTTCATCCCTTTGACATCGCCTGTCAAAGCGGATTTGAAATCGGGCACCTCTACTGGAGAAGAGGAGCTATCCCGGTAGTCGACTCCTGAAATGGCGTTAAGCAGAAGCGCATTATCTTCCACCGTACGGGTGATTGTTCCGATTTGGTCGAGGGAGGAAGCGAATGCAACCAACCCAGCACGCGATACGCGACCGTATGTCGGTTTCATCCCGACAACACCACAGAAAGCAGCCGGTTGACGGACAGACCCGCCCGTATCCGAACCAAGAGAGAACAACACTTCGCCCGCCGCTACAGCAGCTGCCGAACCGCCTGATGATCCGCCCGGTACAAGGTCGAGGTTCCATGGATTTCTCGTTTTTTGGAATGCCGATCGTTCTGTCGTGGATCCCATCGCAAATTCATCCATGTTCAGTTTCCCGACGGATACCATGCCCGCCGCGTCCAATCTTTCTACAGCTGTTGCGTCATAGACAGGGATATAGTCTTCCAGCATTTTACTTGCACAGGTCGTTTTGATCCCTTTCGTCACAATATTATCTTTGATTCCGACCGGCAATCCATAGAGAGGACCGCGGTTGTCTGTGGAGCCGTTATCCAATTGTTCCGCTTTCGCAAGTGCCTCTTCTTCGGTCACTGTCAGGAACGCTTGGACTTTGTCATCCACTTTTTTGATATGATTCAATGTGTCTTGCGTCAATTCCTTGACGGACACTTCACGGCTATGTAAAAGCGATTGAAGTTCAGCCGCCGTTTTGTTTACTAACGTCATCTGTTTCCCTCCTCAATTCCGTTCCTTAAAGAATGGATGGCACTTTGATAAGTCCGTCCTCATGCTCTTTTACACTCTTCAGCATTTCATCGCGATCCAGAACGTCTTTTGGAACGTCTTCACGCAACACATTGTATAGCGGAATCGGATGTGTCATCGGAGCGACATTTTCAGTATCCGCTTCTTTCAATACATTGGAAAAATGGATCATATCCACCAACTGCTCTGCATACACTTCGGCATCTTCATCAGAAAAGCTGAGTCTTGCAAAATTGGCGAAATACTGTACATCGTCTTTCGTAAATTGCGTCATTTTCTTTCCTCCCATTTACTCACTGTACGATTAATGATAACACCTTCTAATAGCGATGAAAAGTTACGATAATCAATATCCATATATATGGACGTATGGTTCTTCTTTCCCCGCCTCTTTCACAATCAGCGCTTCCGGTCCATTCACCGATTTGATAGTCACCTCAGTGTGGATATCCGGGAAGGACTTCACGACAAGTCCCGTCAAATACTGGGTGAACCCGATAATCTCGCTCGTTCCATAAAATTGGATCGGAATTTCGATGCGGAGGGAATTCAACTTCCCTTCTTTGAAGAATCCGGTTCCAATGACATCGACAAAACTTGGAAAATAGTTGTCGATATCATGTTTGAATTTATTGAAGTCATTATTGATTTCCCGATATCGATCGATCGAGGAGGAAGCCGGGAATACAACATACTGCTCATTCACTTCTTTCCATCCCCCCGGAACTTCATCCCCTTTACCGGCTACCGCTTTGGCAAAATACGTGCCGGACACGATAGAATTCCGACTTTCCTGTTTGAATAAACCGACGACAATCGGGATATCTTTCAACCCCTCTTGTGTGCGAAGACGGCGGACAATCTCTTCTGCCATCTTCATGCCTTCCTGCTGAATTTTACCGTCCGGGATGACCGTTTCTTTCCCGCTCCTTGTATAGCTGACAGAGTTCATCGCAAGGCCGATGGAGATTCCGTCCAACCTCACCTTCTTCTCATCGGTCATTACCAAGTAATTCTGCTCAATGATATGAGCAAGATAGATAGGCGCCTTTCCGGAAATTTCCTCCTCGCTCATCCCCTCTTTCACAGGGGGATTCAACCCTTTTTCATCGGTGGAGCTTCTGGACAGCCAAGCGCGCGCCGTGTCTCGATCGATATATTGGCCTTCCTGGAAGAAGTGGTCCTTCGGGTCGAAATATTGTGTGGAGATGCGCAGCAATCCTCTTTCCGCCTCTCTCATGTCATATTTCGTGTGGATATTATTGACGATCATCCCCCGGCTCGCACTCTTTTTGAAGGGCAATAGCGTCCGGTAAAATTCATCTTTCAGTTGGACCTCGGGAATCATCACCGTCTCTTCGACAGTTTCTTCGACTTCCTGAAGGACCTCCTCATCGGGTGTAGCGGAGGGCAAACATCCGCTCAAAAACAATATGGTTGCCAGTCCGGTCATTGCTGCTAATTTCTTCATACAAGCTTACTCCTTCTCGCCAAGGGCATCGACCAATTGTGTTTCGTCCCAAATTTCAATTCCGAATTCCTGCGCTTTTACGAGCTTTGAGCCAGCATCTTCGCCCGCAATGACGAGGTCCGTCTTTTTGCTGACACTGCCACTCACCTTACCGCCGAGTGCCTCAATTTTTTCTTTTGCCTCGTTGCGCGTCAGTATCTCTAATTTCCCTGTCAATACGACCGTTTTTCCGGCAAATGGCCCTTCTGTCGGCAGTTCATTCCGGGATCGTCCCGTGTACGTCATGTTCACTCCGTACGCTTCCAACTTCCGGAGCACTTTCTGGACATCTTCATTGCTGAAGTAAGTCGTGAGGGAATCGGCCACTTTGTCCCCGATCTCATGAATGGTCGTCAATCGATCGGTATCAGCTTCCATCAAGGCTGCAAGCGTTCCAAATTCTTCTGCCAGAATCGTCGCCGCCTTTTCCCCGACATGCCGGATTCCCAGTCCAAAGAGGAGTTTTTCCAGCGAATTGGACTTGGATGCTTCAATGGCCGTCAATAGATTGGAGACTGACTTTTCTCCCATTCGTTCCAGTTGCAGCAATTGATCTCTATCCAGCGTGTACAGGTCTGCCACGTCGTGGACGAGTTCGGAATGGTAGAGCTGGTCGACAACGCGTTCCCCGATCCCTTCGATATTCATCGCATTTCTGGAAACGAAGTGGATGATCGCTTCCTTCATTTGCGCCGGACATTGCGGATTGACACAACGCAGTGCCACTTCTTCTTCTATCCGAATCAGTTCGGATTCACAGACCGGACAATGGTCGGGCATCTGAAATGGCACTTCATCGCCCGTCCGTTGTTCGATGATCGGTGCCACAACTTCGGGGATGATGTCTCCCGCTTTCCTAACAATGACCGTGTCACCGATCCGGATGTCTTTCTCCAAAATCAGATCTTCATTATGCAAGGAAGCGCGTCCGACCGTCGTTCCCGCGACACGGACCGGTTCCAAGATAGCTGTCGGCGTCACCACGCCAGTTCTTCCCACGCTCAGTTCGATCTCGAGTAGCCGGGTCGTCACTTCTTCGGCCGGGAACTTATAGGCAGTTGCCCAACGTGGACTCCTCGCTGTAAAGCCGAGCTGTTCTTGATCTTCATACCGGTCGACTTTCACTACGATCCCATCAATTTCATAATCAAGGTCGGATCGCTTTTCAGTCCATTCGGTAATATACGCCATGACCTCTTCGATGGTGGCACAACGTTTGCGCCCTTTATTCGTTACAAATCCGAGAGAATCCAAAAAATCAAGGGAGTCCGAATGGCTATCCTGGCCGTACGCGCTGCCGTCCCCGCCAATTCCATATATGAAAATCGCCAAGTTCCGGCTCGCTGCTATTTTCGGGTTGAGCTGGCGTAGGGAGCCTGCCGCCGCATTTCGCGGATTGGCAAATGGCTCTTCCCCCGCTTCGTCCCGTGCTTCGTTCAAACTTACGAAAGACTTTTTCGGCATATAGGCTTCTCCGCGCACTTCAATCGTCAGAGGCTCCTTCAAACGCAGCGGAACAGAATGGATGGTCTTTAAATTGGCCGTAATATCCTCTCCGACAGCACCGTCCCCGCGTGTCGAACCTTGTTCCAACCGGCCGTCAACGTATTTGAGGGAAATAGCCAGGCCGTCGATCTTTAATTCACAAACATACGTAACATCGGCCCCTGCCGATGCACGTACCCTTCTATCAAAATCCCGCAAATCCTCTTCATTGAATACATTCGAGAGGCTGAGCATCGGGTATTCATGCACCACTTTACCAAATCCGCTCAAGATTTCCCCGCCAACCCGTTGCGAAGGGGAATCCGGGTAGATCAAATCAGGGTGCTCTGCCTCGATCGCCAGCAATTCCTGCATGTATTGATCGTATACGGAGTCCGGAACGAGCGGTTTATCCAATACGTAGTACGCGTGCCCGTATTCCGTCAATAGCCGATTCAGTTCTTCCACCCGTTTTTCGAGTGCGATTCGATCCATGTCCATCTTTTGCTCCTCCATCTTACTTACGCTTTTTCGATCGGTGCAAATTTTGCAAGCAACCGTTTAATACCGACCGGATCCGGGAAGGCGATGTCGAGTTCGACTTCTTCACCCGTCCCTTTCACACTGACGACCATACCGGTGCCCCATTTTTTATGGACCGCCTTATCTCCGGGTCTCCATCCGAGCTTCTCGCCGCCGCTGGACTGATATATAGGTTTTTTGACCGCTGGGCGCATCGGTGCAGACGGGCGTACGGAAGAACGCGATCCGAAACCGAAGTCGTCTTCTCCCGGGATCACCTCGATTATTTCATCCGATATTTCGCCGATGAAACGGGATGGGCTATTATAGCTCGACCGTCCGAACAGCATCCGGAAAGAAGCAGATGTCAAGAACAGCTTCTGTTCCGCACGCGTAATTCCGACGTACGCCAATCGGCGCTCTTCTTCCATTTCCTCATCATCCCCGATGGAACGGGAATGCGGAAAGACGTTCTCTTCCATGCCGATGATGAAGACGACCGGAAATTCCAATCCTTTTGCTGCGTGCATCGTCATCAAGACGATTTTCTCCGACGATTGGTTCTCTTCTTTATCCAAAGAATCGATATCCGCAATGAGAGCGAGATCGGTGAGGAATGCGATGAGCGATCGGTCTCCGTTATCCTCTTCCGCCCGTTTTTCGAAAGCCTCCGTGACGGACAGGAATTCTTCGATGTTTTCCAAGCGACTTTCCGATTCGATTGTCTTATCATTTTGCAGCATCGCCCGATATCCCGTTTTTTCCAACACTTGCTCAACCAGTTCCGTCACCGTCAAATATTCCTGCATCTGGGTGAATCCTTCGATGAGTTCATGGAACTTCGCAACCTCATTGGCTGCACGCGGTGTCAAACCCATGAAATCGACTTCTTTCAACGCATCAAAAATCGGGGTGTCCCGCTCAATTGCATATCTTGCCATCCGGTCAAATGACGTGGCGCCGATGCTGCGCTTCGGTTCATTAATGATCCGGGCGAGCGCCAAATCATCCGCATTATTGGCGATCAAACGCAAGTACGCCAGCAAGTCCTTGATTTCTTTCCGATCGTAGAATTTCGTGCCTCCGACAATCGTATAATCGAGATTCGACTTCACCAAGAACTCCTCAATAACCCGTGATTGCGCATTTGTGCGATAGAGGATGGCGAATTGGTCGAGTTTCAGGTTTTCCTGTTCCTTCAATTCCAAGATCTTTCCTACGACAAACTGGGATTCATCCTTTTCATCGCTTGCCTTGTAGATATAGATCGGCTCGCCTTCTTCGTTTTCAGTCCTTAGCTTTTTATCATAGCGGCTGCGATTATTCGTAATGACATCATTCGCCGCATCCAAAATCCGTTTCGTCGATCGGTAGTTCTGTTCCAAAAGGATGATTTCAGCGTTTTGGTAATCCTTTTCAAAGGACAGGATATTGCCGATATCGGCCCCCCGCCATCTGTAGATCGATTGGTCAGAATCGCCTACGACGCAAATGTTCTTGAATTTGCTTGCCAGCATCTGGACGAGGCGGTATTGCGCATTGTTCGTATCCTGATACTCATCCACGTGGATATATTGGAATTTATTTTGATAAAACTCAAGGACATCGGGAACTTTTTCAAATAGGGTCAAGGTCAACATGATGAGGTCATCGAAATCGAGCGATTGGTTTTGGCGCAGTCGCTTCGCATAGCCGTCATAGACATCCGCCGCCGCCTTTTCGAACGGGTTGAATGAATTGATCTGCCCGCGGTATTCGTGCGCATCGATACATTCATTTTTTGCGGAACTGATGGCATTCAGCATGGAACGGGGATCGTATTGCTTCGGATCGAGGTTCAATTCTTTCAGGACGCTTTTAATGACCGTCAACTGATCGGCGGTGTCGAGAATCGTGAAATTCTTTGAAATGCCGATCCGATCGATGTCCCGGCGTAAAATCCGGACGCACATCGAGTGGAAGGTAGAAACCCACATCCGTTCGCCCGTCCCGTGGCCCAAGAGCCCATCAATCCGCTCGCGCATTTCCCGAGCGGCTTTATTGGTGAACGTGATCGCTAATATGTTGGAAGGGTAAATGTTTTTCTCCACGACTAAATAGGCGATCCGATGCGTCAGCACACGGGTTTTGCCGGAACCGGCCCCCGCCATGATGAGGAGAGGCCCTTCCGTTTTCTTCACAGCCCGTGCTTGCTCCGGATTCATGCCGGCGAGCAGGTTTTCTGAAATTGTATTCATAGCTTCTCGTCCTTTCGGAACATTTGTTCTTTATTATACAGCAATTCGGCCTTAAGAGGAAACGGATTTCACCGCTTCGACAGTAGAAAGGGCGGCTTTCAAGTCGTCGTAAATGATATTGCCCACGATGATCGTATCGGCGATGGCTGCCATCTGTTTGGCTTCCTCGGCATTTGTAATGCCCCCGCCGTAAAATAGGCGCGCCTTGTCGAGCACACGCTTGGCCGCCTCCACGATTTCAGTCTTGCCATAAATCCCGCTATATTCCATATAAAACACGGGGAGCTTGAAAAGGTGCTCCGCCATCCGGGCATAGGCAATGACATCCTCCTCGTCCGGCACTTCCGTGACGCCTGTCAATTGCCCGGCCTTGCAATCGGGATTCAAGATGCAATAGCCCTCCGTGATGATTTCATCCCAATTCATCATATGGCCGTACTCTTTCAGCGCCGCATGATGGATTCCGTTGATCCACTTCGTTTTCGTCGAATTCAAGACGGTCGGAATGAAATAATAATCAAACCCCGGCGTCACCGAATCGACCGTCGACACTTCAAGCGCGATCGGCACCGAATAGCGGCGCAGGCGGACAAGCAGATCCAACACATTTTCCAAGGTCACTCCATCCGTCCCGCCTACAATGATCCCATCCGTCCCCGACTCCGCCAATCGCTCCAATTCCTCATCCGCAATCGGCTTGGCCGGATCTAATTTAAAGGCATGCCGCCATAATATGTAATCCATCGTAACCACCCAACTCCCAAAATGTACATTCATTTCAGTATACCAAAAAAACCGGACGGAATCTTCTCCGGCCGGGGGACGGGGTTGTGAAAGTTTGTTGGAGTGATCAGTGCTTGCGTAGAGTCATGGGGCGCGAGCGTGAAGTTATGGCGCGGGCGCAGACTTATGGGCGGGGCGCGGCACAGAAGGGATATAGGGTGCCAGGTACAGACACCATTCGCGGTCTTTGCGAATTGTGGCTGTACCTGGCACCCCGGCTAGCTCCCACGTAAAAAACCGGAGGGCGCACACGCCCCTCCGGTTTTCCATCATTCCGCATCTTCTTTTTTGTCTTCCAGTTCGGGATACAGACGCGCCAATACTTTGCTGTAGCCGCCCGAACCATAGTCGACGCAGCGGCGGATCCGGGAAATCGTTGCGGTGCTCGCTCCCGTTTCGTGCTGAATGGTGTCGTACGTTTTCTTCAGCTTCAACATCCGGGCCACTTCCAGCCGCTGGGCGAGCGATTGCAGCTCACCGATTGTAAATAAATCATCAAAGAAATGGTAACATTCATCGAGGTCTTTCAATTCAAGTATCGCTCGGAACAATTGATCCGTCTGGTGACTGCGGATCTTATCGATTTGCATAGAAGGAATCCCTCTCTTCATATGATTTCATTACGGTGTATAGGTGACCGACGTTGCCATTCCCGGATTGGACGCGACAATATGGATCCAGGATTTCCCTGGAATCAATTTCGCCTGAAGGCCATCTTCGACAGGCGTCAAAAAGCCATTCTCGTTTTTCCACTCGATCTCCTTCACGATACCCGCATGGAATAACAAAGCCCGACCACCCGAGTTGATATCGATCGCTTGCCGTCCGACATTATCAATCGTCCGATGCGCCGCTTCGAATAGGAGAATATTGGACAGTTCCACCTGTTCACCGTTAGCCTTATCGACCGTCAAGATCCCATTCACGGTCCGCTCATATATCCCTTTCTCTGCGTCATACGTGTACACGCTTGTGAAATTGGGATCGGCGCCGTATCGGACGGTGATGGTCGATGCCATATCGCCTATTTTAGCATTTTCAATCGATTCATGGAAAGAAAGGGAAGGCTGCTTCTCCATTTCCATCGAAGCATTCACTTTCTCAGCCCCAGCCAACACATTCTCCCCACTAATATAGGAGTTGTGCGGAGCCCTTCTCTCTTTGGATCTTTGGAATAACACCCCGTCATATTGCATGCCGTTAATGTGATCGACCGTCCGATTCTGCAATAGTGTCTGTGCGTCCGGGCTGTAACCATGCGCTACATAAAACGCATCGATCCCTTTGGCGATATGGACGAAGTAGTCCCGGGCGCTCCGGACCGGGCCGATCTCTTCAGGCAATTCACTTTGGAATAAAGCCAAAAATCTTGTCACATTGCCTTCCGCGGCCATTTCATACACGATATCCGCTTGGCTGATGCCAGACTGCGGACGGGCAAGCGGATGATTATTGATCGTCGCCAACACAGGACGGCGGGTGTTTTCCGCATCCGACAATATCCCGGTGAACGGTTGTGGATATTGAGGAACCGGTTCGTTTTCTTCAACTATTTCTTGATCTGCACTCGGCGATGGAAGCGGGATCACTTCCGCTTCCACCTTCTCTTTTTTTGAACACGCGGTACACAGCAACAGGATGCTGGCCAACAAAAATGGCCATGCTCTCATGATCCCTTTCATATTGTCCCCCTATCTCTCAGTGAATGGAACGAGCACTTCATTTTTCATGACATCATATAAGCCGGCTTGGGTGATCCGGATATACGGCAAGTGGGTCGACTGGAGAAACAGGAACGTATAAACGACGTCTCCGTACGCATATCCTCTCTCCGCCAACGCCCCGACCAGCTCGTTTTGCTGTTCCATCAAGATTTCCAACGGCTCGATCGATCCGCCTCCGCCGAGCGGCAACGGGATAGCCGCGACGGTTTCCCCGTTCTCCGTCAGGACCATTCCTCCACCGATCCGTTTCATCTCATCGAATGCTCGAAGCATCTCTCTTTTATCTTTTCCGATCAAGATGATATCACCCGTGTTGGAGAAGGAGGAAGCCAACCCTTGCACATTCGTGGCGAACCCTTTAATAATCGCGTTGACACGCCATTTCCCGAAGCGGTCGATGAGCATTAAAAAGTTTTCGTCATGTTCTTCCGATAAACGGTTTTCCGTCGTGTCAATAGTGACCTCATACGGTTTAGTGATGACATCATTCACCATTTCAATTCCGATTGTATTGTCGAAGCGAAAATCCGAATCCTCCAGCTCGAACGGCGGAGCAAACGGAGCGACTACCGACCAGTCGATCGTTCCTAACGAGCCCGTCGATTCACCGTTTCGCTTCAACCATGTCCCTTTCGACAGGACATCCGTCGGAACCGGATTGAATTCATCTTCCAATATATTGAGGGAGGCGTAGCGGCCTGTCGCAATGACACCATGCAGGTCGGCCATGTCATAATAGCGGGCTATGTTATAAGATGCCATCTGGTAGGCGTCAATCGGAGGCACCCCCGCGTCGAGTGCAACTTGAATACATTTATCCATCATGCCGTCGTTATAGAATGAAGGGGTCGCCCCATCCGTCGTCATCATCAAATGATCGAAAACATCATGCCCTCTTTCGACCAAGCCTTTCAATAGATCCGGCAAATCCGGACGGATCGAGGAATGGCGGAGTGTGACTCCGTAACCATGGAGCAGCCGCGCTTCCACTTCTTCCACAGTCATCGCTTCATGATCCCCGTCAGCGCCGAGAAGCTTCATCCGTGCCAACGTCTTGTCCGAAGCCCCCGGGAAGTGCCCTTCGATTTTGATGCCCGCTGCTTTCGCCGTCGTCAGCGAAGCGAACATATCCGGATCTCCCTTCACAAGACGTGGCCAAGCCGTCAACTCGCCTCCCATCCGGACATCGGATCGCTTCAACCACTCGGCAACCGATTCCGGTCTGAATAATTCCTTCTCCTGTTGATGGGCCGTCTGTGAATCAAACCGGGTCCACCAATAATACGAGAACGGCATCTTCGCGAACTGATCCAGTAGCGTAAAGGATTTCTCATTGCCCAATGTCAGGAACAAGAGAAGATTATCCGCGATGAATGTCGTCGTTCCAAGACGCGCTGCATAATCCGCCAGCGTTTCGCAATTATACAAAAGGAACGGATGGACATGGGGCTCGATATAGCCGGGTACAATCTTTTTTCCCGCAGCATCGACGATTTCCGTCCCTTCTGTAACGGCAGGCATGTCCTTTCCTGCATAGCCGATCCGGTCGCCCACGATCCAAATATTCCCTGTCACCCATTTTTTATAAATGGAATGCAAGTAGGTTGCATTGGTAATGAGCAGATCGGGCGCTTGTTTTCCATTGATGATATGCAATTGTCGTTGTATTTCATTCATTTCCCACATCATATTTCTTCCTTTCCATGTAACATTCCCCTGTCCATAATCGTAGCATAGCGTGGAAAAGAAAAATAGATGATCTTTGTCCAGCGAGTTTTGAAAATTACATATGATATAGCATCACCGGCCGGCAGAGTTCCTGGATTTTCAATATGGAAGGAATCTTCAAAGTTTTGTGGAAACTATCCTTATACACTACCTAGATTGGATTTGATAAAATGACGGAAAAAATGACGTTCGATCAAAGAATGGCGGATGAATACGATCGGGGAATTCGAAGGAACATCCCTTCCTACGATGCGATGTTGCGGCTGGTCCAAACCTTCCTGCGGGTGAATTGCAAGCCGCAAGCCCGGTTGCTCATCGTCGGCGCCGGCGGGGAAAATGAACTGACCGCTTTCGGGACGAACAATCCCGATTGGACGTTCACCGCAGTCGATCCCGCGGATTCAATGTTGGAATTGGCCCGGATGAAGGCCGAACAGACTCAAATGGTGGACCGAGTGGAATTTATAGAAGGAACGGTCGATGATGTGGAAACAGATCAAGCTTTCGACGCTGCCAGCTGTTTGCTCGTCCTTCATTTTGTAAAGGAAGAAGATGAAAAGCTGCGGTTGTTAATGAAAATCCGGCAACATCTACACACCGGCGCGCCCTTGGTCATGACGACCATGTACGGCGATCCGGATGAGCCGGAATACGATGAATTATTCGCACTCTGGAGGGCCTATTGGCTGGACTCGACAAAACTGACACGCGCAGAAGTCGATGAAATGGAAAAAACGCTTCGAAGCCTCTCGTTCCTCCCGGAAGACAAAATCGTCGCTTTGCTGGAACAGGCCGGCTTCCGGAACATCGCCAAGTTCTTCTCTACGAACATGTTCGGCGGCTGGATTTGTAAAGCACAATGAGTGAAAACTAAATAGAACATTGCCCCGATTCCTGATGGAGCCGGGGCTTTTTATCGGTCTCGCTAGGAAGCGTGTATCATTCCTTAGTTACCGGGAACGCTAAAGACAAACTTTTTTCTACGCTTCACCTGAAGGGAGAGTTGCAATTGACTGAAAAACAAGCCCCTCCTATATTCGATGAACTAGCCGACCAATTCAAACCTACGGATGATTTGATTCAAACACCGTTGCAAATAAATGGCCAATCTGCATTCCTTTTCTTTTTGAAATCGGTAGTCGATGGAGATAAACTGCAGCAAACAGTCATCCGGCCTTTTTTTGAAATGGCTTCCGAAGAAGGTTTCGCTTCGTACATCCAATCTTTGCCGATCCAGACTGATATGCCGTCTAAAGAAAAATTGCTTGTTTTATTAACCGCGGGCCATGTATTGATCGCTATTGGAGATAATATTTTTTTGTTAGAGGTCCGCCTCGTTAAGAATAATGAAGTACAGGAAACCACGGTGGAACCGACCGTTCACGGGCCCCAAAAGGGGTTGAGCGAGGAAATTGAAACGACAATCAATTTGATCAGGCAACGATATCATAAGCCTTCTTTAATAGTTGAAACAGTCATAGCGGACGACAGTACGAATCGGAAGGTTGCCTTGCTCTATGATAATGATCAAGTCGATCCGGAGATGTTAAAAAAAATCAAAAAGCAGCTGGAAGAGCTCGGCACTCCTTTCTTCCAATCGGCGGGAGACCTCCAACATTTCATCAACAATAAAAGATTCACTCTATTCCCTTCGACATTGATAACAGAACGGCCCGATCGTATCGTCTATAATTTGATCAACGGGAAAGTGATTATCGCAATTGACGGAAGTCCGGATGTCATCGTAGCACCTGTCATCTTTTTCGATTTCATGTCATCGATGGAAGATAACTACCACGTCTTCAGTGTCACGACATTTACAATATTATTGAGATATATAGGTTTGTTCGTATGTCTTTTGCTTCCGAGTCTGTATGTGGCTGTGACATCGTATAATCCGGATATTATGAGATTAGAACTCGCGCTTACTGTAGCGGGCGGGCGGATCGGTGTACCGTATCCTTCATTTGTTGAAGTGCTTTTCATGCTATTCTTCGTCGAATTATTGACCGAAGCGAGCATGCGACTGCCGAAAGCCGTCAGTTCCACCGCGACGACTGTCGGTGGCCTCATACTGGGCACTGCTGCAACGGAAGCGGCACTTGCTTCAAATATCATGGTCATTGTCATTTCAGCAGTCGCCATTTCCACATTCGTCATTCCAATTAATGAGATGAGTTTTGCAGTACGGGTTATTCGGCTTCTCCTTCTCGTTTACACCGTTTTATTCGGAGTCGTCGGCTTAATTGTCGGGTTCATAGGGTTCATCATGCTTTTGGTGAATAAAGACAGTTTAGGCGTTCCGTATTTACGGATTCCATGGATGAATAAGAACGAAGAATTAAGGATGGACAAAAAATGAGCCGTTTCCTCTTCTATTTGATTTTGGTTAACATGCTGGCAAATATGGTTTCCCTCACGCCAAGGATTCTCATCTCCGGTAGTGATAGCGGGGCCGTCCTTTCGCTTATTATTGCAATTCCAGTCGGGATGGTGTTGACCTATATAATCATTTCCTTATTCAGCCTTTTCCCTGGGCAAGGCTTGCCTGAAATCTTAAAAGCGCACACACCAAAGTGGATTTCAATGCCCATTCTTCTTTTTTTCTCTATACTTTGGTATATCGCAGGGCTCTCAACACTTATCATCTACACGTTCATTATCATACGTTTCATAACGCCTGAGATGTCCATCTATATCATCGTATTAACTTTTGTACTTGTCATCACATACGGAATCTCGATGACTCCAAAAAATATTTTATATTTGAGCGAAATTGTATTTATTATTATCGTCCCTTTTATCGCCTTCATCCTAATAAAGGGGTATTTAAGTCATGATCTCGATTGGGATTATATACGTGTTGCCGTTATGCATATTAATCATTTGCCTGATTATCTGGCTTTTAGCACATCGCTCTTTATCGTCATCGGCGCTGCCAATTTAGTAATTTTCAATCGGTTCTTCACAAATTTGAAAAAACCGACCTGGAAAGGAATGACTCTTTTTACGGCAGTCTGCACATTCATCCTTTTCTCAACCTATTTCCTTCCGATAGGCTTTGGAGGGTTTGATTCGCTGAAAAATGTTCTATACCCGTGGATCATGACAAGTGATTCCATGCGTATGAAATTCGGGATCATTGAGAGGATCGTCTTTTTCTTCATCAGCGCATTTTTAGGCCTTGCCGTCATTAGCATGATCATGCACTGGCATGTTTCTATCCAGTTGTTATCGAGCGTCATTCATTTCAAGCGGTTCAAATGGAAAAAATATAATTTAACCATGCCTTTTTTTATCGTTTGCTTTTGGGCTTTCGGCATATTCACGACCAAAAAGATTACACTTAATGGGCTTTATAAAACGGTCCGGTTGTTTGATCAAATCTTTTTACCGATACTTCTACTATTGCTAATTGGCTGCCTTTTATTGGCGAAGAAAGGGGCTGCATCCAAATGTCAGGAAAGCAAAAAATGATAAAAGGCTTCTTCGCCATCACTATGTTAGCCGCCTTCCTTCTGCAAGCCGGATGTGCCTTTAAAGATATTGACAAGAGAATTTTTGTATTGGCAATCGGCATCGATCCTTCCGAAAAAGTGAAGAACGGGTTCAAGGTGTCATTGAAGCTGGCCAAGCCGGCCGGGGACGTCAAGCAGGCGATTTCCCAAAGCTTTACGTATTTAACTTATGACGCTAAATCGATTGCGGAAGCTATCCGCAATATGGAAACGCATGTCGATAAAACATTGGATATGGGACATAACAGAAGCATTGTAATTAACAAGGAATTGCTCTCCAAAGATTTGGATACATTCATGGATTATTTCACTCGGCGAGGGGATATCCAAATGATTGCTTACATTGCCGTTGCTGAAAAGACCGCCGAAGAAACGGTTTCCTTCGCCCCGGATACTGAGCCACCCGCAACAATTGCCTTATACAATTTTTTTGATAATACCGGCACAGAAAGCCCTTATGTAGTAACAACATTTCTCTTCGAATTCCGACGAGGCGTATTGAGCAAAGGAATTGATACCTTGTTACCTATCATCGATATCAACGAAGAGCAGAAACATTTTGAAATCAATAAATCCATCGTAATCAAATGGGCGGAAGAACCTGTAGAATTGACACAAGTGCAAACCAAATATTTAAATTCACTTATTAATGATGTAAACCAATTTAATTATAAAATTGAAGAAAATGACCAACTCATGATGTTATCCATCGATGAAGTGAAAATGAAATACAAAATTATTCTTGACGAAGGGGAGCCGCGAATCGATATGAAAATTACGAAGGTTGGTGTCGTCAGCGAATCGACGGAGCGGCTGAACAACTCGCACTTACAAAAGTACGGTAAATTAGCTGAAGAGGATATCGAAAAGAAAGTGATGGATTTATTGACAACCCTTCAAGAAAATAATGTTGATCCATTCGGGTTCGGCCTGCGCTATCGGGCGACCAGATTATCGCGAAAAGACTTGATCGAGGAATGGGAACGCATCTATTCCGATATCAAATTTAATGTCACAGTGAATGTCGAACTAAAAAGCACGGGAACGATTGAATAAGACAACGGGGCTGTCCAGAAAGTGGATTTTCCGGTTAAACACGCAAAAAGCAAGGGCTCTGGTCGCTTTCCGCGGGCCAGCCGACGAGCCTCCTCCGGCTTACAGCCGTGCGGGGTCTCGACGGCCGGCTTTCCCGCAGGAGTCTCCCGGCGCCCTTGCTTTTTGCTAGTATCCAACTCTGTGCCTGGACTTTTCGGACAGCCCCGTTGTGCGTGAAGATCAACTGTTTTTTATTTCAGAAAGTCGTTTGAAAACTCCATCCTTCATAAAACTGCAATTGGGAGGGGTTGGATCTGTTTTTAGTTGGATGGCGAAACGGTTCAAGGTTCGAACCAGCAATTGTTGTATGCTTTCAGTAGCATTGAATTGAATCCCATATCGGAAAAATTCTCCGACTACTTCACGCCAGACGATCGTCCCTGTCACACTGACTGTTTCCCCAAGTATTTCGGTCTCGAATTTCAGGATAATGTCTGGGTTCACCGGCAGATTGACAGTTGATAAAAACCGAAGTCCGCCAACCCCGATGTTTTCAATCAAAATTTCAGTCGTTCCCATCGTGACATAGTTTCCCTTGTATTTGGCGATTGTCATATGACCGGACAGGGGAAATACCGGTTCAATCCGAAATCCCTCATTACTGTAAAAAGAAAGGAGAAGTACGTATGAATCTAGACCCGATTACTCACCGTACTCCTCCTAAAAAGTAATTATTATATTGATGAAACGATCACAAGGGCTTGGGATAGATGTCACTTTACGAAATTAGTTTCAAACCATCATACTAAAAAAGCCTAGGAGATCTGTTTCCAGAATCCCCAAGGCTTTTATAACACTAGCACATATCGACTGTTACTCTGAACTTTTATTCGAACGTCCGCCAGCCGATGTCATTTCGGTAGAAAAACCCGTCCCATTTCAACTGGGATAGTCCTTCATACACCTTTTCTTGCGCTTCCTTCAACGAATCCGCCTGCGCGGCAATTAACAACACACGTCCGCCATTGCCGACATAGCGATCGCCTTCCAATTTTGTTCCGGCGTGGAATACTTCCAGCCCGTGGGATCTCAATTCATCCAGATTCGGCAATGGATTGCCTTTTACGACATCCCCCGGATACCCGTCCGCTGCGACGACGACACCGAGCATCGACTCGTCATGCCATTTCAGGTTATACGGTTGTCCCGCCATCAGAGCGGACATGAATTCACCGAAATCGGACGCCATTCGCGGGAGGACGATTTGTGTTTCCGGATCGCCAAAACGTGCGTTGAACTCGATCACTTTCGGCCCTTCCTTTGTCAGGATCAAACCGGCATATAAGATTCCCGTAAACGGGGTTCCTTCCGCCGCCATCGCTTCCACTGTCGGTACGACGACCTTGTCATATGCCTCTTGCACGACGCTTTCCGAGATTTGCGGAACCGGAGAATACGCACCCATTCCGCCCGTATTCGGACCTTTGTCTCCGTCATAGGCACGCTTATGATCTTGGGCGATGACCATCGGATAGATCTGCCCGTCGTGGACAAAAGACATATACGAGAATTCCTCGCCGTCCAAAAATTCTTCGATGACCACTTTGGAGGAGGACTCGCCGAATTTTTGATTGCCAATCATATCATCCACTGCTTCAAGCGCCTCATCCAATGTAGTCGCAACGATTACGCCTTTGCCTGCTGCCAGGCCGTCCGCTTTTACGACAATCGGCGCGCCCTGCTCGCGGATGAACGCCTTTGCCTCTTCCGCATCGGTGAAGGTGCCATATGCCGCGGTCGGAATATTATATTTGACCATCAATTCTTTTGCGAATGACTTGCTGCCTTCGATCAAAGCCGCTGCTTTCGTCGGTCCGAAAGCTGTCAGGCCTTGCTCTGCAAAATAGTCCACAATTCCTTCCGCCAACGGTTGCTCCGGACCGACAAAGGTCAAATCGATGCCGTTTTCCTTGGCGAATGCCGCAAGTGCTTCAAAATCCGTCGCCTGGATTGCGACGACTTCCGCATCGGCTTTCATGCCGTCATTGCCCGGAGCGACAAATACGCTCTTCACGGAAGGTGATTGATTGAACTGACGGGCAATCGCATGCTCCCGGCCGCCACTGCCAATAACGAGTACTTTCACTGGATTTCCCCCTTAATGTTTGAAATGACGGACGCCTGTGAAGACCATGGCGATGCCGTATTCGTTCGCTTTCTTGATCGAATCTTCATCTTTCACCGAACCACCCGGCTGAATGATTGCCGTAATGCCGGCTTGTGCCGCTGCTTCAACGGTATCGTTCATAGGGAAGAATGCGTCAGATGCAAGCGCCGCCCCTTTGGCACGCTCCCCTGCTTGCGTCAATGCGATATTCGCTGCTCCGACACGGTTCATTTGACCCGCTCCGACGCCCAGCGTCATCCGGGAATCCGAGACGACGATCGCATTGGATTTCACGTGCTTCACAACTGCCCAGCCAAGGCGCAATGCTTCCCATTCTTCGTCCGTCGGCTCACGGTCGGTTGCGACGCGAATTTCCGCATCTGAGAATCCGTACGAGTCCGGCTCTTGCATCAACAGACCGCCTTCTACAGATACTGTGTTCCACTGATCTTTCTTGCTTTGTTCGAATGAAATCGTCAATAGGCGGATGTTCTTTTTCGCTGTCAGCAATTCAATCGCTTCCGGCGTGAAGGAAGGAGCGATGACGATTTCCAGGAAAATCCCCGACAATTGCTCAGCCGTCGCCGCATCGACTTCACGGTTGAGTGCGACAATTCCGCCGAAAATGGAAACCGGATCCGCTTCATATGCTTTATTGAATGCCTCAGAAATCGTTACTCCCGTTCCGACGCCGCAAGGATTCATATGTTTCACCGCAACCGCTGCAGGCGCATCGAATTCCTTAACGATCTGGATTGCCGCATTGGCATCCTGGATATTGTTGTACGAAAGCTCTTTGCCGTGCAATTGCTCCGCATAGGCGATGGAGAAATCCGAGCCGAGCGGACGGCTATAAAATGCCGCTTTTTGATGTGGGTTTTCTCCATATCGAAGGGGTTGCTTCAGCTCGTATGTATACGTCACTTGTTCCGGGAATTCTTCGCCCGCCAGCTCTGTTAAATAGCCCGAAATGAGTGCATCGTACGCTGCGGTATGACGGAACACTTTCGCTGCAAGACGGCGGCGTGTTTCCGGTGTCGTGTGGCCTTCCGCTTTTAATTCGGACAAGACTTGATCGTAATCTACAGCGTCGACAATAACGGTCACATAGGCATGGTTCTTCGCAGATGCACGAAGCATGGCCGGACCGCCGATATCGATATTTTCAATCGCATCTTCGACAGATACATCCGGTTTGGAAATGGTTTCTTTGAATGGATACAGATTGACACAGACGATATCGATCGGACGGATGCCGTGTTCTTCCATTTGCGCTTGGTGTGATGGATCGTCCTGTTTTGCCAGCAGCCCGCCATGGATCATCGGGTTAAGTGTTTTCACGCGGCCTTCCATGATTTCCGGAAAACCGGTCACCTCGTCAACCGCTGTCACCGCGACACCGTTGTCTTTCAAATGCTTCATTGTTCCGCCTGTCGATAAAAGCTCATAACCCAGCCCTTCCAGCGCCTGGGCGAATTCCAATATGCCGCTTTTATCCGACACACTCAGCAATGCACGTTTTTTCACGAATAAACCCTCCGTTTTTTGGTAATGGACAGATCAATTTTTCATCTTTACAATTTGCTTGCACTCGCCCGGTGATTGCTTGCACTCGATGGTCGGTTGCTTGCACTCACCGGTTGCTTCATTGCATCCAGAGGACAGTTGCTTGCAGACATCCAGGTCCTTGCACTCCAACCTAGTTTGCTTGTGCTCGATTGTCGTTTACTTGCACTCACCTGCTGGTTCTTTGCACTCAACAATTAGTTGCTTGCACATCCAGTTCCTTGCGCTTCACCCTGGGTTGCTTGCACTCAATTCCCGCTTGCTTGCACTCACCGGTTGCTTCATTGCACCCAGAGGACAGTTGCTTGCAGCCGTCCTAGTTAAACAACTGCTGCAAAGTTTCTTTATACAACTCATGCTCCACCGCATGGATCGCTTCCGCCGTCTTGACCGCATCGCTATCAATTACATCGACCGCGCGCTGTGCTAAGATCGGTCCCGTATCCATCCCTTCATCCACCAGATGGACGGTGACGCCTGTCACTTTGACGCCCTTTTCGATGGCTTGGCCGATTGCATCCTTGCCGGGGAATGCAGGAAGCAAGGATGGATGGATATTGACAATCCGGTTCGGATACGCCGCCAATAATACCGGACCGATCAACCGCATATAGCCTGCCAATATCAACCACTCCGCCCCTGCTTCATGCAAGATAGATAAAACCGCTTCTTCATACGCCTGTTTCGAATCAAATTCCTTCGGACGGAATCCTGCAATCGGGACGCCTGCTTTTTCCGCGCGTTCGACGACATATGCTTCCGGCTTGTCCGTCACCATCATGACGATTTCCGCATTCAGTTCCCCGTTGCGGCAAGCTTCTTCGATTGCCGCAAAATTACTGCCGCTTCCAGAAGCGAAAACGGCAATTTTTTTCTTATCGGTCATCCTTCCAAACTCCCGTCGTGCGTTCCTGTGAACACAACTCCTTCGCCTTTTACGACACGGCCGATCAAATATGCCTGTTCGCCTTGCTCCGCTGCAATTTCAATCGCTCTCGCCGCATCGGCTTCCGGCAGTGCAACGACAAAACCGATTCCCATATTGAAGACGCTATACAAGTCTTTATCCGTCAATTCGCCTTTTTCTTTCAGCATGTTGAATACAGGAAGAACTGGCCAAGACCCAAGATCAATCTCGACTCCGAACCCATCCGCCAACATACGAGGCAAATTCTCGTAGAATCCTCCGCCTGTAATATGGCCCATCGAATGGACATCCAATTCCTTGTGCATTTGCAAAACCGGTTTTGCATAGATTTTCGTCGGTTGCAGCAATGCGTCGCCGACTGTGCCTAGCTTTTCATAGCCGTCAATCGTTTGGTCGATTGCATAGCCTTCATCTTCCAAAACGATTTTCCGGACAAGCGAATAGCCGTTGGAATGGATTCCGCTCGAAGCGATGCCGACTAGAACATCGCCATCCGCCACTTTTTCTCCTGTAATGATGTCGCTCTTCTCGCATGCACCGACCGCGAATCCCGCCAAGTCATATTCATCCACATCATAGAGGCCCGGCATTTCCGCCGTTTCCCCGCCGATCAATGCGGCGCCCGACTGGACACAGCCGTCCGCAATCCCTTTGACGATCGCTTCGACCTTTTCCGGCACCGCTTTTCCGAGCGCAATATAATCCAGGAAATACAGCGGTTCGGCCCCTTGCGCCACGATATCATTGACGCACATCGCCACACAATCGATTCCGATCGTATCGTGCTTGTCCGCCATGAACGCAAGCTTCAATTTCGTCCCGACACCATCCGTACCCGAAATCAAAACCGGCTCTTTAAAATTAAGGGCAGAAAGGTCGAACATGCCGCCAAATCCACCGAACGTTCCTGCAACCCCTTTTCTCGCCGTCCGAGCCACATGCGACTTCATACGTTCAACGGACTCATAGCCCGCTTCAATATTTACACCCGCTTTTTCATACGCCTTCGACATGGAAAGGCCTCCTATCGTACGATTTCTTTTTCATGCGGCATTGCCGTATCCGAATAGATGTCTGTCGGATATTCGCCCGTAAAGCATGCCAAGCATTGTCCGCAATTTTTCATCTGAGGGGAACGGCCCATCGCGTTCAACATTCCTTCTATTGAAAGGAATGTCAGGGAATCCGCACCGATCAGTTCCCGGACTTCCTCTACGGAACGGCCTGTTGCAATGAGCTCCGAGTCCGTGCTGATGTCCACTCCATAATAACAAGGGCTGACGAGCGGAGGAGATGCGATGACGACATGGACTTCCGTGGCGCCTGCCTCTTTCAATAACGAGACGATCCGCCTCGAAGTCGTCCCCCGCACGATCGAGTCGTCAACCATGACAACCCGTTTGCCATTGACCACTTGATGGACCGGCGACAGCTTCATCTTGACCCCCTTTTCCCGTAAAGCCTGGGAGGGTTGAATGAACGTCCGACCGACATACCGGTTTTTGATGAGTCCGAGCTCATAGGGAATGCCGCTCTCCTCAGAAAATCCGATTGCTGCCGAAATGCTGGAATCCGGCACACCGGTCACGACATCCGCATCGATGTGGATTTCCCTAGCCAACTGCTTTCCGCACCGTTTCCGCGCCATATGGATGTTGATATCATCTATATCCGAATCCGGCCGGGAGAAGTAGACATACTCCATCGAACAGATTGCCCGATCCGCAGCCGGCGCAAACCGTTCCGATTGCAGTCCTTTATCATTGATGATCAACAATTCCCCAGGCTCGACCGAACGGATATGTTCAGCGCCGATAATGTCAAATGCACAAGTTTCGGATGCGACGACCCACGCATCACCCAGCTTCCCGAGGGATAGCGGACGCAACCCGTTCGGATCCTGCGCCACCATGAGACCTTCCTCCGTCAATAGGACAAAGGCAAAAGCACCCTTCAAAATCGCCAATGCTTTCTTCACACGGTCCCGTTGTGTCAATGAGCCGCTGCTTCTCTTGATCAAATGGGCGAGCACTTCTGTATCTGATGTCGTTTGGAAAATGCTTCCTTGCTTCTCTAGATGTTCTTTCAAGTCACGAGCGTTGACAAGGTTCCCATTATGAGCGATGGCCATGCTTCCTGTCGTAGAACGGAATACGAGGGGTTGGACGTTCTCAATGCCGCGGCCGTCCTCCGTCGTATAACGGACTTGCCCGATTGCACTGCGTCCTTTCAACCCTTCTATCTTGTCGCCGGAGAACACTTCATTCACTAAGCCTTCGCCTTTAATGACTTGGAGCCCTTTTCCATTCTTTGTTGCAATACCGGCGCCTTCCTGCCCACGGTGTTGCAGCGCGTGCAGACCATAGTACGTGAGCTGCGCCGCATCTTCATTTCCCCAAATGCCAAACACGCCGCACTCTTCGTTTATGCCTCTGAGTTCAGCAAGCATTGGATTGCCCCTTTCCAAGCGGAACGGAATTCCTCCACCGTCCCGTCAATCAATGTAGCGTCATGATCGCCTTTAATCACAAGTTGTCCGTTATCTGTCACAGTACCGATTTTTACTGCATCCGCCACCGCTTTTTCAAATGCCGCTGCATTCTCTTCTTTCACCGTCACAAGGAAACGGGATTGCGTTTCGCTGAATAAAGCAGTAACTGCTGAACCCGAAACAGTGACTTCCGCTCCGAGGCCCGCCGTACCGAATGCTTTTTCACAAAGCGCTACCGCAAGTCCGCCTTCGGATAAGTCTGTCGCCGATTGAACGAGATTGTTTTGAATCGCTGCGAGCAACTCTTGCTGACGTTTCGCTTCCACATCCAAATCGATTGCCGGTACTTGTCCGGAGATCTTCCCTTCGAGCATTTGCTGTAATTCGCTTCCGCCGAACTCCATCGCTGTCTCGCCGATCAAGTAAATGACATCTCCAGCTTGTTTGAAGACAGTTGTTGTCACTTGGGAAAGGTCATGGACGAGCCCTACCATCCCGATGGTCGGTGTTGGATAGACCGGCACGCCGTTCACTTCGTTGGATAGGGAAACGTTCCCGCTGATGACCGGGGCATTCAATTTCAAGCATGCTTCTGAAATACCGTCCGCAGATTTTTCAAGCTGCCAAAACACTTCAGGCTTATCTGCACTACCGAAATTCAGGCAGTCCGTGATCGCAATCGGTTCGGCACCGGAGCAAACCAAGTTCCGTGCTGCTTCCGCAACTGCAATTTTCCCGCCTGTTTCCGGATCTAAATAAACGAAACGTGAGTTACAATCCGCTGTCATTGCAAGACCTTTATTCGTCCCTTCCACACGAATGATACCGGAAGATGACCCCGGTGCTACGACTGTATTATGCCCAGCTTGCGTATCAAACTGATTATAAAGCCATTCTTTTGAGGCAATCGTCGGGCGTTTCAATAACGCCTTCAATGTTTCATTCAAATCATCAACAACCGGTTCTTTCATTTCCATCGCTTGGAACTCTTTGAAGTAAGCCGGTTCTTCCGACTTTTTATGATAAACAGGTGCATCTTCAGCTAGTGCGTCAGCCGATACTTCCGCCACCACTTCCCCATTGTGGAGGAGGCGCAGCATTTTATCATCTGTGACTTGGCCGATTGCAACTGCATTGACATTGTATTTCTCAAATAGGTCGATGACTTCTTGTTCACGGCCTTTTTTCACGACGATCAACATCCGCTCTTGCGATTCGGACAACATCATTTCATAAGCTGTCATACCTGCTTCACGTTGTGGAACCAAATCCAGGTTCAGTTCGACCCCATAGCCCGCTTTCGAAGCCATTTCCGCAGAGGAAGACGTTAAACCGGCCGCTCCCATGTCTTGGATTCCAATAAGTGCATCCGATTTGACTAGCTCCAAGCAAGCTTCCATAACCAATTTCTCAAGAAACGGATCTCCCGCCTGCATGACCGGCAATTCCGCTTCTTCATCCACTGCCACCTCGACTGATGACATGGTAGCCCCATGGATTCCGTCACGACCCGTCGTCGCACCCGCATACATGACCGTATTGCCTACTCCGGACGCAACTCCTTTTTGGATATCTTCGTGATTCAATAAACCGACAGCCATCGCATTGACGAGAGGGCGTTTGGAATAGCTATTGTCAAACTGCACTTCGCCTGCGATTGTCGGGATCCCGATAATGTTCCCGTAGCTGGCCATTCCCGCCACCGCTTCTTCCAATAGATAACGGTCCCGTTCATCCGTCAAATCGCCAAAACGAAGAGAGTTGACGAGCGCCACCGGACGGGCACCCATGGAAAAGACGTCGCGAAGAACACCGCCCGCTCCTGTTGCCGCACCGATGAAAGGCTCAATGGCTGAAGGCGAGTTATGCGACTCCATTTTAAAGACAGCCGCTTGATTATCGCCGATATCGACAATCCCAGCCCCTTCTCCCGGACCCTGCAAGACACGTTCGCCTTTCGTCGGGAATTTTCGGAGGACCGGTTTAGAGCTTTTATAAGAACAATGTTCAGACCACATGGCAGAGAATAGACCCGTTTCCGTATAGTTCGGCAGGCGGCCCAAGATGCCTTCCGCCCGTTCGAATTCCTCATCGGTCATGCCCATTTGGCGATATAACTTTTCCTCTTTGATCTGTTGTGCTGTTGGTTCATGCATGGCTGACATTGTTTTCACTCCAATTTTTCAAGATTGATTGAAATAAAGGGTATCCATCTGTTCCACCGATGATTTCTTCAACCGCCCGTTCCGGCAGCGGCATCATACCCAAGACATTGCCCTGTTCATTCAACACGCCGGCAATCGCACCCGTGCTGCCGTCACTGTTATCTTCCACATAAGTGAAAACAATACGGTCGTTCTGTTTCAGTTCCTCCAATGTTTCTTCATCGACAAAGTAGTTGCCGTATTGATGCGCGAATGGGATGGAGATTTCTTGATTCTCCGCATATTCGGAAGTGAATAGGGAAGATTTGTTTTGAATGGCGAGCTTCGCTTTGCCTGTTCTGAACTTCAATCCTTTGTTTTGAAGGAACGCCCCCGGCAATAGCCCGGCTTCCGCAAGGATTTGAAAACCGTTCCCGACACCCAATACCGGCTTTCCGGATGCCGCAAACGCTTGTAAGCTTTCGATAGCCGGTGAAGCTTGTGCAAGAGCGCCTGGGCGGAGGTAATCTCCATAGGAAGCACCGCTCGGAATTAAGACTGCATCATACTGCATTAGTTTTTGGTCGGCATCCAAATGCCAAACTAAATCTGCTTCTTCACCAACCACTTTTGTGACTGCATGAAGCATGTCCACATCGGAACTTAAGCCTGGAAGCACTAAAATAGCGAACTTCATTTGCCCGCAACCTCCCCGATTTCAAAGCGGTAGTTTTCAATGACTTTATTCACCAGAAGCTTCTCACACATCTCCGTGACACGCGCTTCAATCTCCTGATTTGTCCCTTCCAGTTCCAGTTCGATCAGTTTCCCTACGCGGACATTGCCCACTTCGTTGAAACCTAATGCGTGAAGAGCTTCTTGAGTCGCGATTCCTTGTGGATCTACTACACTTTCACGGAGCGTTACGTATACATTTACTTTCGTCATGTTTGGTTCCTCCCAAATGGAATTAGATTAGAATTGTTTGAAGGTCTGTTTTTCGCAAATTGGTTCGGATCTGTTTAATCTTCCCAGATACCCGTGGCGACAATTTCTTGCAGCGTGTTCTCAACATCATCGGTCATAATCGTAATATGCCCCATCTTGCGCTTCTCTTTAGCCTCCGCTTTGCCGTACAGATGGACCGACCAATCGGGGTGTTGTTTGATGACCCGGATCAGCGGGGCGACATGTTCCCCTAGGACATTGACCATGATGGAAGATGCCCATAATTTCGGCTTGCGGAGCGGCCACCCACAGACAGCACGGATATGTTGATGGAATTGGGAAACATTGCACGCTTCAATGGAATAATGACCCGAATTATGCGGCCGTGGGGCCAATTCGTTAATGATGATTTCATTGTTTTCCAGCACAAACATTTCAACTGCCAACGTACCAACCAACTGTAGGTGATCAGCAATTTTCTGTGCCGCTTCCTCAGCTCGTTGGATGACCGATGCGGCTACGCGCGCCGGTACGATCGATTCATGCAAAATATGATGCTTGTGGATGTTTTCCGCTACTGGCAAACAATATGATTCGCCTGCAGCATTCCGCTGAATGATGACAGAGATTTCCTTGATAAATGGAACGAACGCTTCCGCAATGCAGGCCGAATGGGCAAAGAGCGATTCTGCCTCTGGCAAATGTTTCGGAGAATCTAATTTCAATTGCCCTTTTCCGTCATACCCGCCAAATGCCGTTTTGACGATGCAAGGAAAGCCGATTGTGTCGATGGCATCTTTTAATTCATCAAACGTCTGGGCTGCAATATAAGGAGCGACCGGGGCGCCGGCTTGTCGGATTTCCGCTTTCTCGGTGATCCGGTTTTGTGTAATCCGGACGAGATCGGCGCCTTGCGGGACATGCGCAATTTCGGAAAGTCGCTTTAACCCCTCAAAGTCAATATTTTCAAACTCATATGTGATGACATCGCTCACCTCGCCCAATTCTTCAAGCGCCGCTTCGTCATTATAGGGAGCGACAATCTGGATATCGGCAATCTGGCCGCAAGGAGAATCCATCGTCGGGTCGAGAACCGCAATTTTAAATCCTGCTTCTTTCGCCGCCAATCCCATCATCCTGCCGAGCTGGCCTCCGCCGATGATGCCGATCGTCTGCCCCGGTAAAATGGTCTTCACAATAACTCACCGCTACTTTCTAAGGCAATTTTCCGCATTAGGTCACGACGCGTTTCAATCCGTCCCCTCAATGCTCCGTCATGGACACCGAGGAACTGGGCAGCAAGAAGGCCTGCATTCACAGCCCCTGCCTTGCCGATAGCCATCGTGGCCACCGGAACGCCGCCCGGCATCTGGACGATGGAGAGCAAGGAATCCATACCATTCAATGCTTTGGATTGGACCGGCACCCCGATGACAGGAAGAACCGTTTTGGCAGCGACCATACCCGGAAGATGCGCAGCCCCTCCTGCTCCCGCAATGATCACCTGCAATCCTCTATCGTGAGCCTGTTCAGCATATTCGAACATAAAATCCGGCGTCCGATGTGCGGAAACCACTTTTTTCTCGTACGGAACATTCAATTCATCAAGGACATCGCATGCATGTTTCATCGTGTCCCAATCGCTTTTGCTCCCCATGATCACACCGATTTTCGGTTCCACTTCGTATCTGCCCCTTTTCAAATCAATATGCAAATTTTTAGTTTACTGTTAATCAAAAAATATCCCCGGAGAATAGCCTCCTCATATGCATGAAGAGCTAATTCCGGGGATATCGAAGAAATACGTCGAGCGGATGGAGAACCTGTTCGGATGCCCTTCCCGCTTGCCGTCTTCAATCCTGGATGAAGTGCTCTTCCCGCATAGTCCGGACATTACGGTGTCCTGGTAGAAACACAAAGGCCAATTCCTTTGCATATATGAGGGATATCTTATTACTCTACATATTTTAACAAGACAAAGCTCATCCGTCAATGCAAAAGACGAACGATATTTTAAGTGATTTTTGTATCGTTCGTCTTTTTGTAGTTTATTCGTCTACTATTCCTTTGAATTGAATGCGTTGGCGGACAGGCAGGTACTCGCCATCCACTTCAGTGAAAATCGGTTCCTCCTTCCGTCCCGCAACAATATATCCCTCGGAGGCCATGCGTCCCAAGCATTCCTCGATAGTTTCATGTTCTTCCACTTCAAACCACACCGTTTTCTTCTTTGTCATCTGAACAATTTCCCTTTCCGAATCGATTTCACCCAGAAACCGCCATGAATTGTCTTCGTCTCGTTCGAACTAATAAATGCTTTCGGTTCAATGTCTTTTATAGTCTCATATAGCTTCAATTCAAATTTCCGTGGTGTCAAAATTTGCATGGCGGATCGATTTCCATCCAAGCCATGTGCCAACCAATCCGTCACTCCGTACCCTTCCTTCCGGAGACGGCTCGGCAACTCCGAATCGGCTTCAGCTGTAATGACATTTACCGTAATATAGCCAAGCGCCATTTTCTCTTCTATTTTGGAGCCCACAATAATACCACAGCCGAAACCAAGTGCATATGCAACTAAGTTTTCAATTTTCGTCAGATTATCAAGAACCAAACCTAATCCAATGACATAAATCACCACTTCAAACACACTGACCAAAGCTGCGATATAGCGATACCCTTTTAAGGTTAAGATCATACGGACTGTCGAAAAAGTTACGTACACAATATTAATTACAAAAATGATCAGCACCGTTAGCATTAGGGTCACCTCCTTCATGGATAGTCCCATTCTATAGGGGATTTTCTCCGAACTCAAAATACTTCCTTCCAAGCATTTGTTGGGAGAGTTTGAAAAACATACGAATATTGAGTATATACCCTTGAGCCTGATAAAAAAACGAAACGGACTTGGAATCAGATTTGGTTCTGGTTCTTAGACGGAAAATCCTCGCCTCATGTCTTAGATAGCCCATGGAATGCGATGTTAGCAAGTGAAGTGCCGCGACCTGCTCATAATTCGAGAGGGTGTCCATATTTCATTGCAATCAATCCATAATATCGAGCAAGGGCTGATATCTTCTGTGGAGTGCTGATATATTTGGACAACTGCTGATATCTTTTCGAAGTACTGATATTTTTGGGCAACCGCTGATTACTTTTCTGGAGTGCTGATATCTCGGGACAATTGCTGATAACTTTCCGGGAGCGCTGATATTTATTGAAGACAGCTGATAACCTCCCGAAAGTGTCGATGTCCCTGGACCGCCGTAGATCTCTCCCTCGACAAGGTGGATGCAATACATCTTCTCCGCTTGCCCGCTGTCCGAAAAAAGGCAAGAACAAAAGCGCTAAAGCGCCTCTGTCCCCGTCCCAAGTGGAATCGATTCACTTGGGACTTTTTTTCGCTCTATGCATGGTCCCACCACAAAAAGGACATTCGATTTCGACTTCCTCATTCTGTTTTAAGTCGACCTGAAAGTCCGCCACTACAAAATCGGGAACGTCATCTAATTCCTGACAATCCCGACACTCAAATTCAATCGTACTTATTTTTTCGTTCAATCCGAACGGGTCATCCTCTTCTAATGATTGTAAAAATGCTCGGTTCAGTTCATCCAGTTCTTCGTCTGTTGGCATCCTCCGACTTCTCCCATCTTTTAATAATTTTCATGCCCTCCATATAATGATACAGGATTCCATAATCAGCATGCCAAATCTCCACCAGGTCCATCTCCCGATGGCAACACGGGCAAATAAACGGATCCCGATCAAAAGCCTCCCTCATCCGTTCCCGATATGTTTTTCTCTTTTTCCTTCTTTCCAAAAGCATGGAAAGTTGTTTTGTCCGCATGAAGGCATAAAGGCTTAGAATTTGATTTGCCTTCTGATACGATCTTCTGCTATACAACCCAAAACGGCCCACCATTCTGAAGTGTTTTGGTGGGATGTGCTGTAAAATATTGAACAGGAATCGATAGACCGACTGCTTCACGTCCACCCGTTTCCCTGTTTTATGATCTTCATACCAGAACTCGACTTCCTTCCCATCGTATCCGACAATGCGATATTCGGCGATGGCCGGTCTCGCCAAGTATCTGCCTATGTATTTGGCTGCCCCTTTGGCATCCTTCATTTTCTGTTCTGCGTTCACATAGAATCCTTTCGGATATCGCCTATATAAATCATTGATTAATTCCTGGGCCTTTGGGTGATCGGGAAACCACTTCTTCATTAAATCGAGTAGCACCTTTTGCCAGGATTTCCGTAAGAATTCATAGGGAATGAAATCACTTGAACACCATTCATTCCGATTATCAATCGCCCCTTCCGTCACTAGGGCATGTATATGTGGATTGAACTTCAGATCCCTTCCGAACGTATGGATGACCGTGATCACCCCGGCTTGTAGGTTGCGCTTCCTGCTTTTACGACGATAATAGAATTGGAAGACCCCGGCTACCTGTCTACTCAACTCATTCAATTTTTTGCGGTCGTGGAAAAAGATATTCCGAAGTTCCTCGGGAATGGTGAATACCATGTGGCGATGCGGCACATTAAAGATTAAGTCCTGCTGTTTGGTGGACCAGTCATCCGTATATTTCTTTCCACACTTATTACAAAAGCGGCTCTTGCATGTGAAACAGACAATGACAGGAGATGGATTCCCTTCACAACCCAGACATTCATATCTCGCATATCCGACATCCGAGGATCCACAACGGATTGTTTTCAGGACGGTTTCTTTTATATCCTCTCGATAAGCTTCTGGAAACAAGGTAGAGTGCATTTGCCAAAACCCATCGAAATGGTCTTTCAGTATTCTTTTGATGACTCCACTAGTCCCTCTCATCGCGTCTCAGTCCCTTCGAGTATACGAACATTTTATCGAACAGTTATCCACAGGTCAAAATTTTATAATTTC
Organism: Bacillus sp. OxB-1; assembly: GCF_000829195.1. Classification (GTDB taxonomy): domain Bacteria; phylum Bacillota; class Bacilli; order Bacillales_A; family Planococcaceae; genus Sporosarcina. The sequence goes on from NZ_AP013294.1 coordinate 356,473, forward strand.
CTAAGCAACGAAAAAAGCTGTTCCCCCCAGAATCGGGATGGAACAGCTGTTTTTCTTAGGCAAAGATTTCTTGTTCGTCTACAACGCGGACAAATTGGCCTTCATTATAAGGGTAGCCCGCTTTGTTAATTTTAACGCGAACGATTTTACCGACCATGGATTCATCAGCCGGAAGGACGACCTTCAAGTAGTTATCGGTATAGCCTTCATACAAACCACTTTCCGGGTCTTCCTTATATCGCTCTTCCGGAATGACTTCTAGCACTTCATTCTCGAAGGATGAGGCATATTCTTTCGCCAGCTGGTCGTTCAATTCAAGCAATCGGTGTACTCTTTCATTCTTCACTTCTTCATCCACTTGGTCTTCCATCCGTGCTGCCGGTGTGCCTGTCCGTTTTGAGTACGGGAAGACATGCAGTTCGGAGAACCGATGATCACGGATGAAATTGTATGTGTCCATGAACTCCTCTTCCGTCTCACCCGGGAACCCGACAATAACGTCGGAGGTGATCGCCAGTTGAGGAAGGGCTTCCCGCAAACGGTCCAACCGTTCCGCGAAAAATTCCATCGTGTATTTCCGGCGCATCCGTTTCAGCACCGTATTGGAACCCGATTGGATTGGAATATGAAGATGGCGTACGACGATTTTGGATTCTTTCAACACTTGAATGACTTCATCCGTCAACTGGCTCGCTTCGATGGAACTGATGCGAAGCCGTTTCAAGCCTTTCACTTCGGATTCCAGATCACGTAGAAGACGTGCGAGGTTATAATCCTTCAAATCCTCACCGTAACCTCCCGTATGGATGCCCGTCAGGACAATCTCCAAATAGCCGGCGTCGACAAGCTGTTGGGCTTGGCGGATGACTTCTTGCGGATCACGTGAACGCATTAAACCGCGCGCCCATGGAATGATGCAAAATGTACAGAAATTATTGCAGCCTTCCTGGATCTTGAGGGAAGCACGGGTCCGATCCGTAAATGCCGGGACATCCAGCTCTTCATATACCCGGTTTTTCATAATATTGCGGACCGCATTGATCGGTTGGCGCTCGTTGCGGTATTCGTCGATCAAGCCAAGCAGCTTCACGCGATCCTGTGTGCCGACGACGATATCCACTCCCGGAATGGCCATGATTTCCGCAGGTGAGGTCTGGGCATAACAACCTGTTACGCAAATGACGCCGTCCGGGTTTTTTCGGATGGCGCGCCGGATCACCTGGCGGCTTTTCTTGTCACCTGTATTCGTGACAGTGCATGTATTAATCACGTAGACGTCCGCATTCTTATCAAAATCTACGCGTTCGTAACCCGCTTCTTTGAAAAGTTGCCAGATCGCCTCCGTCTCATAATGGTTCACTTTGCAACCTAATGTAGACATAGCTACGGTTTTCGGACGCTCGTAACTCATAATATATTTCATCCTTTCATTACACTCGTTATCATAATTAAATTAGGCTCAATAGAATATTTCACGTGTCTTATAATAGCACAATTAAATAGGATGAGACTAATTTTTTCGACCTTAAATATTTTTCGTTATAGCTAATATACCCAATCTATTCACATTAAAGAAAGCCAAAAAGCACCCCATCCAACCGGACAGGTATTAGTCATCACCTTTTGTTTCAATTTACTGTTCAGCTGCAACCTCTTAAAGTGAGGAGTAGTCTCATTTCAAGAATGCCCATAAAAGCCTTGGCGATGTGACGTAAACTGATTACTCCTTGTCATGATGTTGCTAGGTCATGATATTTTGAATAAAACACTTCATAAATTACAACTTCTTTTTGACCCTGAACGGCGTACCCTGCCAAGTGTGGATCACAGGGTAGGGTGCTTTTTCTCTCATTTATTCGTACGGATCAGCGCGCCAATCCCCAGCATGACAATGTCGCCGTCCGCGGCTTTGCCCTCTTCTAGATCCTTGATCCACTTCTTGGCATAACCGGCTTTGACAGCAGCATTTACTACGATATCGCGCTGTGCTTTGTTGGCAAGAAACGTTTCAAATTCCTTTCGTAACGTGCCGGAGGTAAATTCCAAGTCTGACTCCTCTCTTTTCGTCTGCACAGTCGCAACCTGTTTCGGATTATGTTCCAACTTGAAATAGGCAGCCAACCCCTCGGCAATTGCTTCACCTTGTGCTTCTAGGTTGGTTTTATTTCGCATCGAATGGATGTCAATTGTGGAGTCCATGAACCCGCCTTCGGTCAAGATGGCTGGCATGTTGGTTTCTCGGAGGACATGCAGATTCATTTTTTTGATGCCCCGATCCCGCAAGACCATACTTTTCACGATTCGGGGATGGACCGCTTTGGCGACCTCTACCGATTTCGGATTGGCTCGGGGGTGGTCCATAGTAAAGGTTTCGATCCCGCCACCGCTGTGCCACTTGCCGGATAGAGCATTATGATGGATAGAGACATAAACATCGGCTCCCCAATTATTCGCCCGATCAGTTCGCGTTTTAAGTGGTACATCCGTTTTGCCGGTAGGGTCGTCTACCCGCAGGATTTCCAATCCTTTGTACTCCCGGAGCTTGGCCTCACAGGCCAACAGGACTTTATTGTTAAAGGACCACTCCCTCTCTCCGTCTGGCGATCTTTTTCCAGCCGTATTAAATCCATGGCCGGCATCCAGTACAATTTTAACCACTCGATCAACCCCTTTGTTATATTTCGTCAGTCCGTATTGCTCGATGATTTGATTCAGCTTGGACGGATAATTGATATCCGCCGCATACCCGGCTGCCTTCACGGCTGCCGTTGATTTTCGATAATCCGTCTCACCAAGCACATCCGCATATCGATTGTGCTCTTCCCATCCCGTGCCGTGCGTATATTTGTGGACAAGGTCGATGACGCAACCTTCATAAGACGGATACTTTCTAAAGGCCGCATCGATGTAATAGACCGCGCCATCCGGCTTGTGCTCGGCTGTCCGTTTGGTATACGTCTCTCCGGTCCAACCGGCGCCCACCTTGATGCCGAATAGGTTGTTGGCTTTGGTGGCAAGTTCAGACGTTCCTGAAGCTGATTCCAAGACTCCCTGCGCTATGATAAGAGACGGCAAAACGCCATTCGCAATCCCGTGCTTGACTGCAAACGGCGCAAGTTTTTCTATGAAACTCATCGCTTATCAACTTTCGTGTAGCCATCCTGTTTATCTACTAACTCAAAAAGGCCGGTCGCCGAAAGGCCTGCAAGTCCTCCTGCCCAAAGTCGTAATACCACGTCGAGATCAGTGAAGGGAGACGCTGCGAACCCCACGAAAATCCCCATAATGGTCGATCGTTCCGCCATAGCGATATGGCTTCCGAATCGTTACAAAGTATTGCATGTTCAATCACTAGTGTGATCGACTCGGTTGATTACTTGTGTTTGTTGCTTTCAATGTCGTTTTATCCAGTTTTCAAAGAACAAGTCGGCTTCCGATAAGCGGCGCATTACGTTGTCAGCTTCACTCGTTCACATCCTCACGTGCCTAAGCACGCTCCGGTGTTCTCTCATTCGCTTCCTAGTACTGCTTGCTTCTCGAAACCCTTCGTTTTGAAGAATCATCTCAAGGATGAACCTTCAAAACTGAACGCAAAACGTCAACGTATGAACCCAAGGTTCATATTCCGTAAATATCCTTAGAAAGGAGGTGATCCAGCCGCACCTTCCGATACGGCTACCTTGTTACGACTTCACCCCAATCATCTGTCCCACCTTCGGCGGCTGGCTCCCGTAAGGGTTACCCCACCGACTTCGGGTGTTACAAACTCTCGTGGTGTGACGGGCGGTGTGTACAAGACCCGGGAACGTATTCACCGTGGCATGCTGATCCACGATTACTAGCGATTCCGGCTTCATGCAGGCGAGTTGCAGCCTGCAATCCGAACTGGGAACGGTTTTATGGGATTGGCTCCCCCTCGCGGGTTCGCAGCCCTCTGTACCGTCCATTGTAGCACGTGTGTAGCCCAGGTCATAAGGGGCATGATGATTTGACGTCATCCCCACCTTCCTCCGGTTTGTCACCGGCAGTCACCTTAGAGTGCCCAACTGAATGCTGGCAACTAAGATCAAGGGTTGCGCTCGTTGCGGGACTTAACCCAACATCTCACGACACGAGCTGACGACAACCATGCACCACCTGTCACCGCTGTCCCCGAAGGGAAAGGCATGTCTCCATGCCGGGCAGCGGGATGTCAAGACCTGGTAAGGTTCTTCGCGTTGCTTCGAATTAAACCACATGCTCCACCGCTTGTGCGGGTCCCCGTCAATTCCTTTGAGTTTCAGTCTTGCGACCGTACTCCCCAGGCGGAGTGCTTAATGCGTTAGCTGCAGCACTAAGGGGCGGAAACCCCCTAACACTTAGCACTCATCGTTTACGGCGTGGACTACCAGGGTATCTAATCCTGTTTGCTCCCCACGCTTTCGCGCCTCAGCGTCAGTTACAGACCAGAAAGCCGCCTTCGCCACTGGTGTTCCTCCACATCTCTACGCATTTCACCGCTACACGTGGAATTCCGCTTTCCTCTTCTGTACTCAAGTCCTCCAGTTTCCAATGACCCTCCACGGTTGAGCCGTGGGCTTTCACATCAGACTTAAAGGACCGCCTGCGCGCGCTTTACGCCCAATAATTCCGGACAACGCTTGCCACCTACGTATTACCGCGGCTGCTGGCACGTAGTTAGCCGTGGCTTTCTGATAAGGTACCGTCAAGGTACGGGCAGTGACTCCCGTACGTGTTCTTCCCTTACAACAGAGCTTTACGATCCGAAAACCTTCTTCGCTCACGCGGCGTTGCTCCATCAGACTTCCGTCCATTGTGGAAGATTCCCTACTGCTGCCTCCCGTAGGAGTCTGGGCCGTGTCTCAGTCCCAGTGTGGCCGATCACCCTCTCAGGTCGGCTACGCATCGTCGCCTTGGTAGGCCGTTACCCCACCAACTAGCTAATGCGCCGCGGGCCCATCCTGCAGTGACAGCCGAAACCGTCTTTCAGAATTCCTCCATGCGGAGGAACTGATTATTCGGTATTAGCCCCGGTTTCCCGGAGTTATCCCCATCTGCAGGGCAGGTTGCCCACGTGTTACTCACCCGTCCGCCGCTAACTTCAGGGAGCAAGCTCCCATCCGTCCGCTCGACTTGCATGTATTAGGCACGCCGCCAGCGTTCGTCCTGAGCCAGGATCAAACTCTCCATAATCCTAGCGACCGATGCGCGGCGGATTGCGTTGTCGGCTTCATTCGCTCAGTCAGTCACGTACCGTAGTACGCTCCCTCCTTCGCTCAATCGCCTCCTAGCACTCCACCACACCTCGGCCGCCAGATCTGGCTAGTCGATACGCAGCGCATTACGTTGTCAGCCGCGCTCGATCAGTCGGTCACGTACTGATGTACGCTCCCTCCTTCACTCGCTTGCTTCCTAGCACTGCACTACGTCTCAACCGCCAGTTAGAGAAACTTGAATAGCTCGAGTTTCTTGCTGGCATCATTTAAGATGTCAATTTTGAATCCGAAGATTCGTTTTGTCCTTTTCACCGACGGGGTCGGCTTCCGGACTTTATTTGTTGACGTTTTGCTGTTCAGTTTTCAAGGTTCATTTTTTTGTCGGAAACTAGTGTTTCTTGTTGTCTCGTCCCGACTGCTTAACTAATATAACAAGTTCTCAAAAAGAAGTCAACACTTTCGTGTAAGTTTTTTAAAAAAGTTCTTTTCATCCCTCGAACTTCAACTATAAAAGAAGGGCTTTCCCATGATAGAGAAGCCCTTCTAGCCCATACTCTTATTTAATGAAAAGGAAATACAAGATGAAAATGACGAATAGTCCATACATGATGGGGTGGATTTCTTTTCTTCTTCCGCTCACCAGCATTGTGATCGGATAGAAGATGAATCCGATTGCGATACCGGTTGCGATGCTATATGTCAGCGGCATGGAGATGATGACGAAAAATGCAGGGACCGCTATTTCGAATTTATTCCATTCAATGTTCCCTAATGCCGATACCATTAGCACACCTACAATGATGAGCGCCGGCGCCGTTACCGCTGGCGTAATGACAAACAGCAGTGGTGAGAAGAACAATGATAGAAGAAACAGCAAACCAATAACTACGGAAGAAAAGCCTGTCCGCGCCCCGGCGGCCACTCCTGCAGTCGATTCAACATAGGAGGTCGTCGTTGATGTTCCGAAAATAGCACCTGTCACTGTTGCCATCGAGTCCGCCAATAAGGCTCTTCCTGCCCGCGGCAACCTGTCGTCCTTCATTAACCCTGCTTGGGTCGCTACTGCTACAAGAGTTCCGGCAGTATCAAAGAAGTCAACAAAAAGGAAGGTGATGACGATGACTAGGAATTGTGTCGTCATCAAGGACGCCGGGTCATGGAAAAAAGCATCAAACGCAGCACCAAATGTCGGAGCGACACTCGGAACTTTGTCGACGATTTTTGTCGGCACCTCAATCAGACTGACAATCATACCAAGTATCGTAGTCATAATCATTCCATAGAAGATAGCACCCTTGATTTTGCGAACCATCATAATAATGGTGACTACCAGTCCGAAAATAGCTAGAAGCGTTGGACCAGCACTTAAATCTCCAAGGGCGACGAGCGTGTTCGGCTCCGCAACAATGATATCAGCATTCTGGAGTCCCAGAAAAGTGATGAATAGTCCGATTCCCGCACCAACGGCTAATTTCAATTGTGCCGGTATGGCGTTGATGATCAGCTCGCGTAAGCCTGTCAATGATAGGACAATGAAAATCAGTCCCGATACTAGAACACCTGTCAAAGCAGTCTGCCACGGGATACCGTAGCCTAAAACGACTGTATATGCGAAGAAGGCATTCAATCCCATACCTGGAGCAAGTCCGATCGGGTATTTTGCAATCAGCCCCATGAACAGGGAACCGACAGCCGCGGCGAGTGCTGTTGCGACGAAGACCGCTCCTTTATCCATGCGCATGGCATCCGGCAGGTCAGGTACTGTTTCTAGTGAAAGCATAATAGGGTTAACTGCCAAAACGTAAGCCATTGCTAAAAATGTCGTTAGTCCTCCTATGATTTCCCTCCGATAATTCGTACCTAGCTTTTCAAACTCAAAATATTTCTTCATGATAACCGTCCTTTTTCTAGTTTAGATAATGAATAACCGGTAACAAAAAAAGGAAACATACGATGTGCAATCATATGCTTCCCTAATGACAGTTAAATTAAAAAGATCTCGTTTTTAATTCAAAAATCGTAGTCGGATCATTTAAGGTGTCCGGTAGAGACTTAAGGGCCATATTCCCCAAATTATACGATGCGATTATTTAGTTATTCCCACTCGATTGTGCCAGGTGGTTTTGCAGTGATATCATAAACGACGCGATTTACATGTTCCACTTCCGCTGTGATTCTTGTGCTGATTTTCTCAAGAATATCCCAAGGAATTCTTGCCCAATCCGCCGTCATTCCATCTATGGAATGGACTGCGCGAATTCCGACAGCATAGTCATAAGAACGCTTTTCGTTCCGAACGCCGACGCTGCGGATGTCAGGCAGGACAGCAAAGTATTGCCAAATTTCGCGGTCAAGGCCCGCTTTTGCGATTTCGTCGCGGAGGATCCAGTCGGCCTCGCGGACGATATCAAGCTTTTCTTTAGTAACTTCCCCCAACACACGGACACCAAGCCCCGGGCCCGGGAACGGTTGGCGATGTACGATATCGGAAGGGAGCCCGAGTTCTGCCCCGACTGCGCGAACTTCATCTTTGAACAATGCTTTCAACGGTTCGATCAATTCAAATTCCATGTCTTCGGGCAGTCCGCCGACATTATGATGGGATTTGATGACTTCTTTTGTCGCCGTTCCACTTTCGATAATATCCGCATAGATCGTCCCTTGTGCAAGATAGTCAATGCCATCCAGTTTAGCCGCTTCATCATCAAAGACGTAGATGAATTCATTTCCGATCGTTTTCCGTTTCGTTTCCGGGTCGGTGATGCCTTTCAACTTGTCGAGGAAACGTTCGCTGGCATCGATTTTAATGAAGTTCATATGGAATTGGTTGCTGAATGTATCCACAACACTTTCGGCTTCCCCTTTACGAAGAAGTCCATGATCCACGAACATGCACGTCAATTGATCTCCGATGGCCCGATGGATCAATGCAGCGACTACCGAGGAGTCCACACCGCCGCTGAGCGCGCAAAGTACTTTCTTGTCCCCGACCGTCGCACGGATTTTCTCCACTTCGATTTCGATGAACCTTTCCATCGTCCAGTCGCCTTTCGCTTCGCAGATTGTTAAGGTGAACTGGCGAAGAAATTCGAGGCCATTCACAGACCCGCCAGCTTCTGGTTGAAATTCAATCCCGTATGTCTTGTTTGCATCGCCGCCAATTGCGTTGATCGAATCTTGAGGTGATGATGGGGTGTCCACACCTACTTGCTTTGCAATCAAGCGCATCCCGTAATTGATACCAAGAATAGGTATCCCGGCTGAAAAGATTTCCGGATCGATTGTCAATGCTTCCGGATCTTCGGCCGACGCAGGACCGCCGGATAAAATGATACCAACCGCGTTCATTTTCTTGATTTCCTCCGCGGTCACCGTATGTGCATGAAGTTCGCTATATACACCGAAATTACGGATCGTCCGTGTGATCAGTTGGTTATAATTGCTGCCCAAATCAAGTACTACGATCTTTTCCTGTTCCACTAATAAAGGAGCTGTTGACATTTGACCGACCTCTTCCTTTTTATTTCCCATATTCCCCATAGAATACCCGATTATCAAAAAAAGACACGTTAGAAAGGCTTTCTTTCCACGCGTCTCATGATCTACAATAAGGCGAAAACAACCCATATGACTGAGCTGATTCCGCCTTCATAGTCAAGTCATTTACGGTGACTTGGTAGAAACATCCGAACCGATTATCAGACATATATGAGGCATATCGGGCTTATTCTTTTTTTAATCTTACTTCTAATAAAATCAAAAATCAACCCACAGTCTTTTTGATTAAATCTTCCCACATTTCCTGCAAATTCATCCAATCATGATCTACTGTTTCCCCGCCGTAAAAGCCTTTTTCATAGGCAACGGTCAAGAGGCTCATCGAAGTTCCACCAAAATGACGATCCACTTCCTTGGCATAATCGGCCAACGTCATGCCGTGCCGCCTCTTCAAGCCGACCCGATCCAGTTGTTTCAGCAAGCTTCCGTACTGTTTCCGGAACATCTCCCAATCGCCCGATTCGGACCGCCGCCAACGTGTCAACAGGGCAGGCAACCATTTAGCCCGCTGGACATACGCCATGGAAACGACCAACAAAAGGGCAAGTCCAAAGAACACCGTCTTCATCGTATTTGTTTGGAACCATTTATCCAAATCCGCTATAAAAGAGGTAAACCCGCCTTCTTTTTTTGCAGCAGTTTTCGGTTCATTCTTCTTCACTTCTTTTGGACGTTGCTCCTGTTGTTCCGGAGTTTCCGCATTGCCAACGTTCAAATCCAAATCATATTCGATGTCGGCTGTATTCGTAAAACCGATTGTCGGTTCGAACGGCATCCAGCCGACACCCGGCATATAGGCTTCCACCCACGAATGGGCTTCATTATTGGTGACGCGGAAGATTTTATCCCCTTCGGCATTCCTCGTTTCTTCGCCCGGCGCGAATCCTTTCACCCAACGGGCCGGAATGTCGATCGATCGCAACATGACGACCATGGAAGTCGAAAAATTATCACAATATCCCCGCTTCGTTTCGAATAAAAACTGATCCACATAATCTTGGCCCGTCCTTGGAACCGCGATGTCATCCTGAGCATACACGAAGCCATCCCTTGCAAAATACCGCTCAATCGCCTTCGCTTTCTCATAAACACTTTGCGACTCCCCGGCAATCTCCTGTGCCAGCTCCCGGACGCGGGGCGGCAACTGACTTGGCAACTGAAGATATGGATTCAGATTTTCCTTCACTGTGGCATAATCATTCATCGTCGTAGCCCGTAACGTTTTCAAACTATATTTCGGCTCCTCGAATTCCATTGCGTAAACAGGGAGCTGGACTGCTGAGAAGGAAGTTTGATTCGCATTGGCGGCGACTGTAGCATATTTCCCAGTCGCATTGGTCAGGATGAGCTGATAGGCCTCGTCCGCGTGCACCTTATGCAATCCATATGGATAGATGACGAATGGAAACGGTTTGGAAAATACCAATTCCGCCCATCGCAACTCGCCTTCTTCACTGACCGTCCGGAGTTCGTCTCCCATCCGATAACCCGTCTGTTCACTGGACGGGGACACCTGCTCCCACCCTTTGGATGTGTACGTATTTTTCGTTTCGATTTTCCAATATTGCCGTTTTGCCGTTTCCGCCTCGAAAATCAACGTATCATCCTGCACAAAGGAACCGCCCAGTCTGGAGTCATCCGGATCGTAGCCGCTCTTCATAACTCCGGCGATATTGCCTGACTCCTCGACACCTTGTACGACCGCCTTGACAAACGGAACAGGATCTGGCCATACCGGCTCTCCTTTCGGCAAATAATGGGCCAACAACCCGCTCATTGAGACAACAAGCAATAGCGGGAGCGAGATGAAGAGATACGTACGCAAACGGAGTGGTTTCCGTTGTTTTTGGACGAGCCTGGAGATGGTCAATAATCCAAGCAGCAAACAACCCGACATCATGATCCGGAAAATCGACTGTTCGGCTGAATAAGGGCTGAACGTGTCAATGAAGGCAATAAAGACGACAGTCATGACGTAGAATAATAAAATGCTCTTTTTCACTTCAATCCAATATCGAATTAAATACGCCGTCATCCATAGCAACGCGAAAAACAGTAACGTCCGGAAGGGATTTGAAATACCCTCCCATTGCCCTTTCAAGAGGACCACCAAATTTGCGATGAAATCATCCCTCAACAAAACAAGGGCTTGTTTGGAAAAAAGCAACTCATGAAAAAAGATATAATGGACAGCCCATAAGATATAAGTTATTTTTACCGGGATTGCGATCCACCATTTTAGATTAAACAGGGCCATCAGGAAAAACAGGGCGACAAATAGTAGAAATAGAGGCATATTCCCTGAGGAAGTCAGTTCCATTACGGGCAATAGCCATTCCCAAAGCAGAACAAAGGCAAGTACATACAGAAGAATCAGCATCCATTTGTCAATCTGTCTTTCATTTCTCATCGGGCCACCTCATTGAATGTATCCGAAGACGGTTTTCGATATAACGTATGGACCTTGACCCCTTTTGAACGGGCCAACTGGATCGCCCCTTCCCTTTTCCCGGACAGGCCTTCCTGGTCCACTATAACAAAACAGACGATTGAACGTGCCTGTTGAAAATGTGATAACAAAGACTCGAACAAGATTTCATCGGGGTTCCCCGTTATGATCACGACATTTTCACTGGAAGGGAGCGCCGCCAGTTCCACAACGGGAAGTCCTTCCTCATTGGATGGCTGCAGCTTGGCCAACTGAACGAACGCCTGGTGTAGTTGATCTTCCGATTGAATGGAAGGTAGAAGGAGCGGATTGGATCCGAGGATGGCGAATGCCAAACCCGATTGCCTTCTTGAAGTTTCGCGCAGCAAAGAAGCGGCAAGTTCAACTTGACCCTCGAACACATCGGAATATCTGCCGTCCAATACGAGAAAGAGGTGCTTCGCTCTGCCTCCATCAAATTCTTTCGTCATTAAATTCTGAGTTTTAGCGAACGACTTCCAATGGATCCAGGCCATCCGGTCCCCCGCTTGATAATCACGAACGCCCGTCACCAATGTGAGGTCTTTCGAGTTCTGCGATGTGTCCAGGGAACCTGTTTCTGAACGACTATCTCTTGGGTTATATTGGAAGTCTGTTATTTTCGGATAGACAAGAATCGTTTCAGGCAAGTGGAGCAGCGCTGTTTTTTTAATCCAGCCGAAGAAATCGGACAGCTCAATCTCGATTCCCCGGAATTTATGTTCTCCCCTCGGCATTCGATCGATCGTATACGTCCACTCCACCTCTTTGGATATTCCCAACAGAAAAATCTGCTTCATCCGGCTGCCCGCTGAAGCATGGAGGCGCGAGTCATCTCCCATTTCTGCCGCTACAACATAGAGCAGCGGGAACCGGAACTTTCGTTTCAGACGGACGACGACCATCAAACTGCCGCCCCGATGCACACGGGGCGGCATCAATTCCCGTTCCACCTTAATAGAGGAAATCGGATAAAAGAAGAGCAGGATCGAATATCCGACGAACGGCAAGAGGATATAAAAGATCGTCCAACTGACGATGCCGCCTTGGAACATGGCAAACACAAAAGAGGTTGCCAGGAGGGTTACGACGAAAAGCAGCCGCCCGAGCAGACCGATTCGTAGACGGGCGGCCTTCATCTCGTAAACCTAGACCGGTCAACCGGCACGTAGACATTGCCCAAAATCCGACGAATCAGCGTGTCGGGGGACACTCCTTGGAACCGGGCCTCCGGTTTTACAATGACCCGGTGGCCAAAGACGAACGGGGCCAAGTATTGTACGTCATCCGGCGTGACATAGGTCCTACCCTTTCCTAAGGCGTATGCCTGGCACCCTCTCATAAGCGCAAGCGAACCCCTAGGGCTTACACCCAAATAGACATCGGCATCTTCCCGAGTCGCTGTTGCACAGTCAACAATATAGGATTTGACCGTATCATCTACCGTTACGTTCTTCACGGCTTGTTGCAAGTCGCGTAAATCCGCCAACGTGATGACAGGTTCCAACTTTTCGACAGCCACTTCCTCCACCGCCCGCCGAAGAACCTCCACCTCTTCCGACTTGGATGGATACCCCATTTTCAGTTTGAATAAAAAACGGTCCAACTGCGCTTCCGGCAACGGATAGGTTCCTTCGTACTCGATCGGATTCTGGGTGGCCATGACGAAGAACGGTTGAGGGATGCGGATCGTCTCCCCGTCCACCGTCAAGGAGGATTCCTCCATGCTTTCGAGGAGAGCAGATTGGGTCTTAGGCGACGTGCGGTTAATTTCATCAGCCAAAACGATATTGCCTAGAATCGGTCCTGGACGGAATTCAAACTGCATTTCTTTCGGATTGTAGATCGACACACCGAGGACATCGGATGGCAACAGATCCGGCGTGAATTGGATCCTCTTGAAGTCGGCGCCAATCGATTTTGCGAGCGCTTTCACCAGCATCGTCTTCCCGACGCCAGGCACATCTTCCAACAGGACATGCCCGCCGGATAGGAGCGCCGTCAAGCTAAGTTCGGCGATTTCCCGCTTTCCGATCATGACTTTTTCTATATTATCCAGTATGCTTCCGATCATTTCTCTATTTGTCATCTCATTTCCCCCATTGCTAAAGCAAATCTGACGGACATTCACATTCCAACCGTTTGTAACTTAACTACTAACATCATACAGGAAGAACGTGTCTTCCACAATGAATGAAACCGGACGCTTTAAGCGTCAAAAAGGACAGGGAGGCCCTGTCCTTCATTTCCAAAAGTCATCGAAAATAGTGATCGGCATATGCCGCTTATGTTGCGAACGAAGGAAGTGGTTCTCAATCGTCTGCCGTGCCGCATCCGCAATCTGCTTTCCTTCCAAGTAATCATCGATATCGTCATAGGTGACCCCGAGCGCGACTTCATCCGGAATGGCGGGTTTTTCATCTTCCAGATCGGCGGTCGGCACTTTCGTGTACAGATGCTCCGGGCAATTCAGTTCACGCAGCAACTGTTTACCTTGCCGCTTGTTGAGCCGGAAGATCGGCATAAGGTCCGCTGCCCCGTCCCCGAATTTCGTATAGAATCCGGTAATTGCTTCGGCAGCATGGTCGGTTCCCAACACGACGCAGTTATGCATGGCCGCCACTGAATACTGGACTTTCATCCGCTCACGCGCCTTCTCATTGCCTTTTGCATAATCCGATAACGTGATGCCTGCCTCCACCAGCGCCCGCTCGCTCGCATCGACCGCCTCTTTGATGTTGATCGTATACGTTAAAGATGGTCTGATATACTCCAACACATCCTGCGCATCGTCTTCATCAAATTGAGTGCCATACGGCAGACGGATCGCTATGAATTTATAAGTTTCATCGCCATTTTCGTCATTCAATTCATCGACAGCCATCTGGGCCAGCTTCCCGACGAGCGTCGAATCCTGCCCTCCCGAAATTCCAAGGACATATCCATGAAGGAATGGATTCTTCTGCAAATAGGCTTTCAGAAAACCGATTGACTTGCGTATCTCTTCTTTCGGATCGATCACCGGCTTCATCTTTAATTCAGCTATGATTTTCTCCTGCAATGTAGTCAACGCTCATCCACCTCATTTATTTTCAATGTATTCTTCCACCATCTCTTGCACTTCCTGTATGTTGCGCATCTTGTTGTCCCAACACTTTTGACTTAAATCAACCGGATATTCCTCCGGGTTTAACGACCGTTTATACTCATCCCAAAGAAGCGCCAAGTTCTCCTTGGCATATTCCCGCATCTCACGGAGCGGCGGATTCTCATAGACGATTTCCCCTTGGTCCACAACCTTGACATGCAGATCCTTCGCTTCAAAATTCGTCACGAACTTGGAAATGAACGTATGGATCGGATGGAACATCTTGATGCGCTTTTCGGAAGCCGGATCTTCATCATACATCGCGATATAATCCCCTTCCGCCATGCCGTTTTCCCGGTCGATGATCCGGTACAATTTTTTCCGCCCGGGAGTCGTCACTTTTTCGGTGGATGAAGAAATCTTAATGGTATCTTCCATTTCGCCTTCCTCGTTTTCAATGGAGACAATCTTGTAAACAGCCCCTAATGCCGGCTGGTCGTAGGCCGTTATCAGCTTCGTCCCGATTCCCCATACATCCACCCGTGCGCCTTGCGCTTTCAAGTTGAGAATGGTGTATTCATCCAAATCATTGGAGACGATAATTTTCGCATCCGGGAACCCCGCCTCATCCAGCATTCTTCGCGTCTCTTTCGAGAGGTACGCAATATCGCCGCTATCCAGCCGGATGCCTTGGAAATTGATCTGATCCCCAAGTTCTTTCGCCACTTGGATAGCGGTCGGCACGCCGATTTTCAGCGTATTGTATGTATCCACTAAAAATACACAGTCTTTGTGGCGCTTGGCGTAGGAATGAAAGGCCTCATACTCGCTCTTATACGCTTGGACCATCGAATGGGCATGCGTACCTGCCACCGGGATTTCAAACCGTTTCCCTGCAAGGACATTGCTCGTCGCTTCAATGCCGCCGATATAGGTCGCCCGGGCTCCCCAGATCGCGGCATCCATCTCATGTGCACGGCGCGTACCGAATTCCATGACGACTTCATCTTTCACCACTTGTTTGATGCGGCTCGCTTTCGTAGCGATCAATGTCTGGTAATTGACGATATTGAGTATCGCCGACTCGATCAATTGCGCCTGGATCAATGGTGCTTCCACCCGGATGATCGGTTCATTGGCAAAGACGATTTCGCCTTCCTGCATGGAGTAAATGTCCCCCGTAAATCGAAGCTCCTTCAAATACGCAATAAAATCCTCCCGGTATCCTAATTCTTCACGAAGATAGGCTAGATCACTCTCGGTGAAACGCAGTTCCCGCAAATAATCGAGGATGCGCTCCAACCCCGCAAAGACAGCATAGCCGTTCCCGAACGGCAATTTCCTGAAAAACAATTCGAATACAGCTTTGCGATTATGGATGCCGTCCGCCCAATAGGATTCGGCCATGTTGATTTGATACAGATCTGTATGCAATGTCCAGCTATCGTCTTTGTAATTCGAACTCATTTCTATCTCCTTCTTCCACTTCTAAATATGTATTAGTATACCGAGTATACTACATGTACCCGGAATCTGGCGGGTTCTAACCTACAGGATTGCCAAATTCCATGGGAACTGATACGGAGAATGCTGTGTTTTCATGGGACTTGAATGTTTGCGCCAGGGCTTGAAATAGGGTGGCCGGGTATGGGCACGGGGGAGGGCTTATGGGCGATGAGGTACGACTTATGGGCGGTGGTGCAAGGGTTATAGGCGGTGGTGCAAGGGTTATAGGCGATGAAACATGACTTATGAGCGAAGGTGAAGGAGTTATGAGCGCAGCGGAAAAGTTATGAGCGAAGATCACACACTTATGGGCGGGACTCGGAAATTATGAGCGTAGAACTACGACTTATAATCGCGGACGTGGAGTTATGAGCGGGAAAGCACAACTTATAAGCGCGGCCCGAAGTAAGCGGGGACTTGTGTCCGACACAAAAAATGCCGGGCAGCTGCCACGGCATTTTCCATCTTCCTCATCGTTTCACGGTAACGCCTGTAAAATCGAAGTTATCCGGGTCCGGGCCGACGCGCTTGTTTTCATTCAACGTCCCGATGGCCTCCACCTCTTCTACAGTGAGCTCGAAATCAAACACGTTCGAATTGTCGATGATCCGGCTTTGCTTCACTGACTTCGGAATGGTCACGACGCCGTTTTGCAAGTCCCAGCGCAGCATCACTTGTGGAACCGTTTTTCCGTATTTCTCGGCGATTTCGACCAACACTGGATTGTCCAGAAGCTGTCCTCGCATAAGGGGGGACCATGCTTCCATCTGGATGCCGTTCTCCTTGCAAAATGCCAGAAGTTCGACTTGTGTCAAGCATGGATGGTATTCGACCTGGTTGACCATCGGCATGATTTCCGCATCTGCCATCAAGTCCTCCAGATGATGGATGTTGAAGTTGCAGACGCCAATTGCCCGTGCGCGTCCATCTTTATAAAGCTTTTCCAACGCCTTCCACGTCTCTTTGTATTTGCCGGGTTCCGGCCAATGGATCAAATAAAGATCCACATACTCGAGATCCAACCGTTTCAAACTATCGTCGAATGCCTCCAACGCAGCCTCGAAGCCTTGATCCGAGTTCCACACTTTTGTCGTTACGAAAATTTCCTCACGCGGAACACTCGATTCTTTGAGCGCTCGTCCGACCTCTTCTTCATTGCGATAAATCGCGGCCGTATCGATGCTGCGGTATCCTGCATCCAATGCCCATTTCACCGCGTCTACCACTTCTTCCCCCTTTGACTGGTAAACCCCCAGGCCCATCCACGGCATTTGGACGCCGTTGGACAAAGTAGTGCAATCCTGCAAATGTTTAGCTACCATTCCTACCACTCCTACCCATATGTAATACGAACATATTATCACAGAGAACCAATTCGCTACAGAAGGTTGCTTCCCTAGAAATTAGCTCTTGCATTAAAAAGATTCTCATGATAGAGTTGGATAAATTAATCTTTTCACACAACTTCATATTTGTATTCTTATCCAGAGAGACGGAGGGATTGGCCCTACGATGTCTCGGCAACCAGCCTGTTTCAGGTATGGTGCTAATTCCAATAGGCGAGCAGCCTTGAAGATAAGGAGATTGACTTCATACATACTGAGGGTCCTCTTCTTCGAAAAGGGCGCTCTTTTTTATTTCATTTAGAAAAGGATGAACACGATGACTAAGAGAAGTTTGGCAACGACGTTAGTGCAGCTGGGGAACCATAGCGATCCCAAGACAGGGGCGATCAATCCGCCGATTTATTTATCCACCGCCTATAAGCATGATGGCATTGGGAAAACGACGGGATATGATTATACAAGGACCAAAAATCCGACCCGGTCGATTTTGGAAGACGGCATCGCGAAATTGGAGAGCGGGGATGCGGGTTTTGCCTGTAGCTCAGGGATGGCGGCAATCCAACTTGTCCTTTCCCTATTCCGTTCTGGAGATGAACTCATCGTCCCGGAAGACATTTATGGAGGTACGTATCGTCTTTTAGACTACTATTCCGATGTGTATTCAATCGAAACTACGTATACCGATTTTACAAATGTAGAGACAGTGGAGGAACTTATTACCGAAAACACTCGGGCTTTATTCATCGAAACGCCGACAAATCCACTTATGCAGGAAATCGATCTTGCGGCGTATGCGCAACTGGCTAAACAGCACGGTCTGCTTTTAATTGTCGATAATACTTTCTTGACGCCTTATTTCCAGCGTCCGATTGAATATGGAGCGGATATCGTCCTCCATAGCGCGACGAAGTATATCGGGGGGCATAACGACGTCCTCGCCGGTCTCGTTGTGGCGAAAGGCGAAGAATTATGCGAACGGCTAGGCAAAAACCACAATGCCATCGGGGCGGTGCTCTCCCCTTCCGATTCCTGGCTCATTATCCGCGGCCTCAAAACGCTTCATTTACGAATGAAACAACATGATGCCAACGCAAAGGCGATTGTTGAGTATTTAAAGAGCGAACCGAAAGTGACTGATGTCCTCTATGCCGGACAAGGCGGCATGCTGTCGTTCCGTCTAAAGGAGAGTGCATGGGTCGGAACATTCCTGGAAAGTCTCCAACTTATCACCTTTGCGGAAAGCTTGGGCGGAGTGGAAAGTTTCATCACCTATCCAACGACGCAAACTCACGCGGATATTCCGGAAGAAGAGCGGATGCGGCGCGGGGTCTGCGATCGGCTGTTGCGCTTTTCCGTCGGTGTGGAAGAGGCGGATGATTTGATTGACGACTTGAAGCAAGTATTCGCGAAATTGGAAAGCGGGGGACCCCAACGATGAGCTACCAGCGATTGGAAACGAAATTCATCCACGCATCCACGAGCGGCGATTTTGAACAGAAAACGGGAGCCGTGAACGTACCGATTTATCTATCCTCCACTTTTCATCAGGAAGATTTCGATTCATTCGGCCCGTACGATTACAGCCGTTCGGGCAATCCGACGAGGGATGCGCTGGAAAAGGCCATCGCGGAGTTGGAAGGCGGCGCAAGAGGGCTGGCATTCGCTTCCGGAATTGCAGCCATCTCTTCCGCCTTCATGCTGCTGAAATCCGGGGACCATATCGTGGTGACGGAAGATGTCTATGGCGGGACGTTCCGTTTCATCACGCAAGTATTGACGAAATTCGGCATTGAGCACACATTTGTCGACTTGGCGGATTTGGAAACGACCGCCGCAGCGATTCGCCCGAATACGAAAGTGATTTACATGGAAACGCCATCGAACCCGCGTCTCGGCATTACGGATATCGCCGCTATCGTGGAGCTGGCCAAAGCAAACGGTTGCCTGACGTTCTTGGATAATACGTTCATGACGCCGCTCTATCAACGTCCGATTGAACTCGGTGTAGATATCGTACTGCATAGCGCAACAAAATTTTTGTCCGGCCATAGCGATATCATCGCTGGATTAGCAGTGACGAAAGATGAAGAACTAGGCAATCAACTCGCCTTCATCCAAAACTCATTCGGCGCCATTTTGGGAGCGCAAGATTCATTCTCCCTCATCCAGGGTATCAAGACGCTCGGCGCACGGTTGGCCCAATCGTCCGCCTCCGCGAAGAGAATCGCAGATTATTTGAATGAACACCCGTTAGTCGAGCACGTCTATTACCCGGGATTGGCCGACCATCCGGGCCATGCCATCCACGCGGCCCAATCCTCTGACGCCGGAGCGGTACTGTCATTCCGTCTGCCGAATCGGGAAACGGCAAAAGCATTCGTCGATCATATCCGAATCCCGGTATTTGCCGTCAGTCTGGGCGGAGTGGAATCGATCCTCTCCTATCCGGCGCAAATGTCCCACGCGGCAATGCCGAAAGAGGAGCGGGATAAACGAGGGATCACCGACGGTCTGCTGCGCTTTTCTGTTGGGCTCGAGCATGTCGATGATTTAATTGCGGATTTCGAACAAGCGCTGCAGGCGGCTGCCGAAGTGAATAAAGATTTTGCAGTTGTTGAAATAAAATAAAGAAAGCAGGGATTTGTCATGACAAAAACATTAACCAACGAAGTTCTCGAAGCGATTCAACTGGTGAAGTCGAAAGAATGGGTCGACCTGACACATACGTTCGGGAAGGATTCTCCTCATTTCTCCGCATTCGACGCGGCGGAAACCGTTACTTTATTCGACCATGATGACGGGTTTTTCGCTCAGCAATTCACGTTCGCCGGCCAATACGGAACCCATATCGACGCGCCGATCCACTTTGTCCGCGATACGCGCTATTTGGAGGAACTGGAGCTGAAAGAACTGGTCTTGCCTTTGGTCGTCATCGACAAATCAAAAGAAGCTGCGGAAAACCATGATTTTACGCTGGCGGTTCAGGACATCCTCGACTTCGAAGCGGAACACGGGGAAATCGAAGATGGCACATTCGTCGCACTGCGCACGGACTGGAGCAAACGCTGGCCGGATAAAGAAGCGTTCGACAACAAGGATGCAGATGGCAATAACCGCATCCCGGGCTGGGGGTTGGAAGCGCTGAAGTTCCTCTTCGAAGAGCGGAAAGTGAAAGCGATCGGCCACGAAACGTATGATACGGATTCAGCGATTGATTTCCAGAAAAACAACGCATTGCTTGGCGAATATTACGTATTGGAACAGGACACGTACCAAATTGAGTTGTTGACCAACTTGGATAAGCTGCCGGCAAAAGGAGCGGTTATTTTCAACATCGTTCCAAAACCGGAGAAAGCATCCGGCTTCCCGGTCCGCTCCTTCGCCATTCTGCCGTAATAGTGGATTTATTAACAGCCCTGCCGTAATGGGGCTGTTTTCTTATTGGAATGGATAGTATGATGTTTGGACTGTTTGTTGATTGGAAGGTATTGATCGGTGGTGTGGGTTGCTATAAGCGGGGGGCGTGGAGTTATGAGCGCGGAATGTGGGATTATGAGCGTGAGGCTGGGCTTATGAGCGCGGCACGGGGGCTTATGAGCGCAAGGCTGGGATTATGAGCGTGAGACGGAGACTTATGGGCGCGAGGCACGGGCTTATGAGCGTGAGACGGGGGCTTATGAGCGCAAGGCTGGGGTTATGAGCGCGGAACGGGGACTTATGAGCGCAAGGCTGGGTTTATGAGCGCGGGACGGGGACTTATGAGAACTGGACGAGGGCTTGTAAGCGCTAAGCTTATCATTCAAGAGAAATCCTCAAAAAATGTTCGGATATTTTCAACCATTTCCACTTTCAAAGGTGTATAATTTCATATATATATTTGTTTCCTAGAAGGAGTGTTCAACTTGAGTCAAACTAATCAACGTGCATACAATTTCAACGCGGGTCCATCCGCACTTCCGTTGGCGGTATTGGAAAAAGCGCAAGAGGAACTGGTCAATTTCCGCGGTACGGGCATGTCCGTCATGGAATTGAGCCACCGCAGCGCCGCTTTTGAAGAAGTCCATAATGCTGCGATCGATCGCTTGAAATCGTTATTTGCCATTCCTGAAAATTATGAAGTCCTTTTCCTTCAAGGCGGAGCGAGCCTGCAATTCTCCATGATTCCGATGAATTTCTTGCCAGAAGGACAACAAGCGGGATACGTCATGACAGGCTCTTGGTCTGAAAAGGCATATAAAGAAGCTGAATTGCTGGGCCGGCCCTATGAATTGGCGAGCACGAAAGACAATAAATACCGCAGTATCCCAGGGTTGGATGAACTTCAATTCAATTCTACGGACGCTTATGTCCACGTCACTTCGAATAACACGATCTATGGAACGCAGTGGACCGAGTTCCCTGAGACGGGCGATGCTCCGTTGATCGCCGATATGTCGAGCGATATCATGTCCCGGCCAGTGAATGTCAGCCAATTCGGGATGATCTATGCGGGAGCGCAAAAGAATTTGGGCCCGTCCGGTGTGACTGTGGTCATCATCCGCAAAGACCTTCTGGAAAAAGCGAAAAGCGAACTTCCGACGATGTTGAAATACAGCACCCATGTCAAAAACAATTCATTGTACAATACACCTCCGACATTCGGCATTTACATGCTCGGCGAAGTGTTGAACTGGATTGAAGAAAAAGGCGGCTTGGAAGCGATCGCGAAGCAAAACGAGGAAAAGGCGAAGTTGATCTACGATGCAATCGATGACAGCAACGGCTTCTACACGGGTCATGCCGCACCGGATAGCCGTTCCCTCATGAATATTACGTTCAATTTGGCGAATGAAGAGCTCGAGAAGAAATTCCTCGCGGAAGCTAAAGAAGCCGGATTCGTCGGCTTGAACGGCCACCGTTCGGTCGGTGGATGCCGTGCGTCCACATACAATGCGGTTCCGGTTGAAGCGTGCCAGGCACTCCGTGATTTCATGCTGGAATTCCAATCAAAGAATAGCTAATCGGCTTTACCAGACCTCTAGTCATAGGGACCTTGCCTATGATTGGAGGTCTTTTTCATTCTGTTCATAACCCATAGGTTGACCAACCAAGGTCTTTCCAAGCAGCTACATATAGTAAGTGCAAAGCCGAGGGGAGGTTATACTATGGGATCATGCCATTGTGGATGTTCTACAATACGATACAAGGATCATAGGTGTGGATGTTCTTCATGTCGCCACTCCGATCGTTGCGGGCATTCCCGCCATCACTGCGGGTGCTGCCGAAGCAGTTGCTGCCGCCATTTCAGTATCCGGTTGGCCGGCTTGCAGGACGGGTTCCACTTCAGGCTCCTTCGATTGTTATGGAAGGAAGCGCATTTCAAGCTGGAGAGCGGAGATGAAGTGACCGGGACCATCGTTTCGGTCGGATCGAACTTTCTGGAAGTGCTGGTCGACGACGCCCTTCCACAGGAAAGTGAGACAACCTTAAGCATTCCAGAGGAGGAGCACGAATCCGAAAAGCGGGAACAGCCGGTCGGGAAGACTTGGATTTTTTCACTCGATCAGATTGCACATGTCGAGGTCGTTGGCGAGCAGCCTCACCGACCTTGTCAATAACCCGGAAGAAGTCAGCCGACGATTAGATTGGCTGACTTCTTCTTTTTCAATAAACGACCCGGATCAAACGGATGCGACCTATCGGAATCTCTATCTCTTTTGCCTCGGTAGCTAAACAGATCGTTTCTTTGCTCACATACCCAAGCGTTCCTTGAAAGGTATCATCTTCAGTTATCACTTCAATGGGAAGCTTCTCCAACGTCAATAAATAGACGGCCAGTCGGATTCTGAAGAACAGATGGATCAACTCTGGCGAGGAGGCAACCGTCTCCCCGAAACGAAAGGCTAGTTCGCGCTTGCAGCCCGATGAAGCATCCAACAGATCGAGGGCCGGGAAAGGCTCGGCAAAACGGCCCGCGGGCAACACCTTTTTAATGTTCGGATACGGTAAAATGATGTTGCTCGCCTCCCCTTCGAGAACGACAAAATCAAAACCGGCCAGTATCACCTTCCCTTCGATCGCATTTCCGGACTGATCTATCACTTGTACGGATAGGTCGCTCAATCCGTCGAACACCTTTTGGTACGTTTCATCGATTGATCGGTCATCCGATAAAGCCAAATCCAGTAATAAGTCATTCGCATCTTGGATATCTTCGAGGAGTTCGGGCGGCAGATCATCGGTAGGAGAGGGGAGCTGGGGAGCTGGGGAGTCGGGAGTATTTCCGGACAATCTTTCCCATCACGCTCTTTCATTACTTGACACCTCCTTTCCATTATAAAAAGAGAGGAGAAGATGCTTCCCCTCCCTTTACTGCTCTAGTTTCGGCAATTTTTCAACGAGCTTCTCGTGAACCCGCATGATGCCCCACATGCCTTGTTCAATATCCCATCGGATATTCCCGGAGCGGTATAAATAGTCGCCCGGAAATTTCCCGTATGCTCCCGCTCCCCCAAGCAACTCCAAGTTCTTGGCCGCCCCTGCGACATGAAATCCGACAAAGGCCTCTGTCCGGGATTCGATATCTTTCGTATCGAACCGCCATCGATGCCCATGCAAATGAAAAGAATGCGCTCTTCTTCTTTCCGCCGGCGTCACGAGCCGGATGGTTACCGGATCTCCCACATAACATTCAAACACGGGAGTCGCCGGGTCCCCAAACACCTTGGAACTGAACAACTCATGCAGCTCAGGATTTTTGCGATAACGGTTGATCAACCGCTCGCTCCGATAATTGATCCCCCGGGATCCTTGATCATAAGTGTCCAACAAATCTTCATCGATTTCCGTAGGCGGCACCAAAATTCCATCAACCGGATCGAAGATGACCTGCCCTTGTTTGTCATACAATCGGATTCCATCGTGCATGATTACAACAAATTCCCGGATATCGGGCAAGAACGGATTGCGCAACACGACATTCGCCCCTGTTTTCACAGGCTGTAATGTGTACGGATCCACATACTTCGTGCCCCTCGGCTCCGCAATGAAGGCCCCGAACGCACCTTGCGATTTATGATTGCGAATGTCCGCCATATCCCACAAACCGCAAACGCCTACTTGAGAATCCACCCCCCATCGATACGTCCGCTTCTCTCCCGGTCCCACCGTTTGATCGCCGTTGAATCCAACCGTTTCCCCGGCCGACGTTTTAACATCGTATTGAATCAATTGAGGATGCAAGGAAATCCGTAGGGACGGCGGATAACACGCTTGTTCTTTCACGACAGGGTAGGGATAGATGCCGTCTGGGAACGGAAATTTATCCAACTCCAACTCGCTCGTCAACGTAACTTCCACGGTATCCCCCACATTGGCCCGAAGAATCAGCGGTTCCGGACGTTTCTTCCCTTTTAAAATGGCTTCCCGATCTTCCCGCAAAGCAAAAATGATGCCGTGTGGATCATGGTCGCCGAAATCGTTATAGAGAAGCGGAGTTTGGAAAGCGACTACATCGAATTTACGGATGGGCCCCTTCACAGGGCGAACACTCGGATCCTCCGCTTGCGGCGGCTTCGAACCCGTATATTCCGGCAACGGTTTGGACCGTTTCAACGGCTCGGGCCGATCTGACAGCGTAATCAGATCCGGCACTTTCTCATCATAAGCCCGGATCAATCCCCAAAGCCCATTCCATAAATCCTCCTCCGTCTCAAACGCCCAGAGATAGTCGCCGGCCCTTTCGATATACGTTTCCATCGTGAAGGATTCCGAAATTCCGATATGCTCCTGATCTTTTAAAGAGGAGTACAAGCTGCCGCGCTCCTTATGCCATCTCAGCCCATGTACGTTGAAACTATGGGATTCCTCCTGCGAGCCCTGCAGGAGCCGGATGCGAATCGAATCGCCCTCATATGCCCGTAGAATAGGCGTCACGGGATCCCCATTCTGATAGGAACTGAATGTATAGGCGGGATCGCAATCTTCCCCTAACCGGAATTGCAGCCGCTCGTTCTTATAATTCACGCCGAATAAACCCGGATCATCATCGGAACTTGGATATCTCGGAGGTTGCAGCGGTTTTCCGTGCCGATCGAACAATAGAGTGAAATCCTGGACAAATAAAGCGAAATCCCGGTAATCCGGAATCAATGGATGCTTTGCCGTGATTTGCGTTCCGTGCACCACAGGCTTTCCAGTTCGCGGATCGAGGAATTCTGTGAAACGAGGATGGACGACGCCTGAGCCGAACACACCATGCTGCTGATGGGCGTTCGGGTAGAGATGATCATGGAAAAACCAAGCCTTTACTTCGACTTCAGCATAATAGGAATATTGAATTGTTTCACCCGGCAATACAGAAGAATCATAGTTCCAACCGACATTCGCTCCATCATTCACGAGCACATCGAATTTGACGAAATGAATATGGAACCCGTTTTCATAAGTCCGGGTGACCAATTGAAACGCATCCCCATCCAAAAGATGCGGCAATCGATTTGTATAATTAATGCGGAAACAAGTATGGGCCGGTGCATGGATGACTAGAGGCTCCGGCTCTTTCCTCCCCGCGCAAATATCCTCCAAGTCTTCATCCAACACATAGATCCTGCCCTTGGGATCATGCCACCCTTGTTTGTTGTACGTAATAGGCAGCTCGATCAATGAAATATTGAATTCACGGACTTCTGTAAATGGCCACTCTTGTACGGTTCCGATATGCGGCAACGCTAGCGAGCGGGGCCAAAATAAGTAAAATGCAACCAACCCAAGAGCGAGGACAACGATACCCCAGACGATTCTCAGCAACGGCATCCTTCCTTTATTTTTTTAGCGAATAGCGGACAACAGAGTGGACGAGCGTATGAAGGCCGGCACAAAAAATGACGAATCTTATGAGATTGGAGGTGATGAATGCTTCCGTTTCCATCGGGATGTTGCAAAGCGCCGGATTCTGAAGGACAGCACCGAACATCATGCCCATCATTCCGCCAAGAGTCCCGTTCTACACGCTGTTCAAAGAGGCGGGTGCTTTCATGAATGAACCGAATTGCCAACCGATCCAAACACCTGCGAAGAAAGGGAGAAAATACGTAACCGGATGAGCAGGGAGGAGTAAATTCAAATAAAGGGCAATGACGAATGAAGAAATCGAGGCCAATGCCGTACACATCGCCTTCGTATACCGATCGTCAAAAAGTAAGTGCTTCTTTCGGAACACTTGATAGATAATCCCCATTTCACCGACATTCCAAAAAAGTAAAACTAGGATGAGCAGCAATGTGCCTCACGACCTTTGAATGGAACTCAAAATCACCATTAAACTGATGACAAATAAGATGTGGAGACTCCAAACGAATAGCACGGGCATCTCGACGACAGTCCCAATCATCGGTGACATCAATCCGACAACGGCTCCATTCGTCAGGCCTGTCACAAACGTCTGATAATCAAAAAGATGTCCAAATACGGCCCCCGTCCCCATCCCAACCAGTGCGGATAGCATCGTAATATACGTAAAATGAAAAGGGAATTGAAGGATGAACAGAACACCGGACAGCATGGCCATCATTCCGCCCATTGCCATGCTAATATTCATCCCTAGCTGAAAGCCGATCCGTTTCTTGATTTTCCGCACATACAAATAAAAGCCGAAAAACAGACAACTATCCAAGTATAGGAAGAGCCAGATTATCGTATCCATTCCGGGGATCCCCCTTCCTCTCTCTTTACGCTATGACATGGGGTATGCAAACGGAAGTTGTCCTTCGATTGCAGCGGAGTAGATTCTCTTTTCACGGCGGGTGCCCTTTCGTTTTACCTCCTTTGTACATACAATACCAAAGGGATTTTCCCGAATATAATTCGTTCCAGTTGAAGGAAAGGAGGAAAACAAATGGAGCGATGTCCAAAATGTCATCAAGACATTTTTTGTACATGCGGCGAAGCCACAAGAGGGAAACGGGGACCGCGAGGCTATCAAGGACCACCTGGTGAACCGGGCTGTCCCGGACCACCGGGCGAACGTGGAGAACCGGGACCGCCTGGCCCAAAGGGGGAACGCGGTCCACGGGGATTTCACGGATTGGAAGGACTGCCGGGTGAACGGGGTGAAAAAGGAGAACAAGGAGAAAAAGGCGAGCGCGGACCTCAGGGAGAACGGGGGCCACGGGGGCCTGCGGGGTCTCCTGGACCGAAAGGGGAACGCGGAGAACGAGGGCCGAAAGGATCTACAGGGCCACCGGGGCCTCGAGGAGAAACGGGACCTGCCGGAACATCCGATTCGGCTTACGGGTTTGCCCATACGGATACCCGCCAATCGACATCCGGTCCGATCCACCTGCCGGTTACCGGTCCGTTGAGAGAGGTGGCGCCGGCAGAAGCCGGATTGCAAGTGAATAAGGATGGTGTCTATCAAATCAGTTATCAAGTCTTGTTGGATTCCAAAATGATCAGCTGCGACCCTTCCTCTTTCTATCTGAAAGTAAACGGCGGCGATGCCCCCCTTCCTTCCATGACCGAATCAACGACTTCCGCAACTTTGACTTCCACCCAGCTGCTCGCCTTACAAGCGGGCGACGTGATCCAGGTCGTTGCCCACTTGCAGGAACATTGCAGCTACAAGTATGCCAGTCTACTCATTCTTCAAGTCGGATAATTCAACCTAAAAAACATCCTGCAGGTGAAAACCCGTCAGGATGTTTTTCATTTTACAAATCTTCTATCACAATATATGTCGCATTCACCGGGCCATGGACACCGACGACGAGAATCATTTCGATATCGGCGGAGTTGCTCGGGCCCGTGATGAAATTGATGCATGACGCGAGCTGTTCACCGTTCTTTGTTTTCTCGCGGATCGCCCGGGCCGCTTGGGTCATCCGTGGGACAATTGTACTTTTCGGGATGAGGATGATGGACTTGAATGGCAAGAAGCTGACCGTCCGCCCCTTATCCGGCTCGCTGAATAAAACCGCCGTTCCCGATTCGGCCAGGGTCATGTCGCTGATGGTGATGCCGACATTGGCCTGCTCTGCGAACTGGATATTGGCTTCGCCCTGCTCCGGGTTCCATACATGCAGATCGATATTCTCAGCGGGCCAAGTTTCGTTGAACAAAGGGGCCAAGCCGAACTTCTCAAACCGCTCATCTTTCCACGTAATGACAGGACCGCCGCCGTAATCAGCCACGACTTGATGAAGCCGGTCGGGCAAGCCTGCCAGATCGGTCGTCTCCAAATCCGTATGGATGACAAGACATTGGGTTTTCAGTACTTCTAGCAATTCGTCAGGCGTGGCATTTTTCAAAACATCATCCTGGGGCTGGCGGCTCCATTGCGGACGTGGTACATCCGTCGCAATCGAATCCCTGCCGAGCCGGTTGGCCAGCTTACCAAGGAATTTGTCCCGATTTTGGATAGTTCCCGTCATCATTCGTCTTCTCCTTTCGGGCGGTTTTTGAACCAGTCGCGGAACCGCTCTTTATGCGGTGCCGGAAATTCCCGGATTTCCGTCCACGCTTTCAATGGGCCGACACCTTTGGAAATTTTGTCACCCGCTGTGAAGGGGTTCATTGCCGTAGGTGCAAATTTGGAGCCCATCTTATAAAGCGCAGGCGATGCCGCACCCAAACCGAATGCTTTCATCGCCAATTTCTCTGAAATCGGTGCCCTGCCTTCCTTCTCGACAATCACTTGCCGATGCTTGTGGAGCAAGTCATGAAGCGGGATTTTCACCGGGCAGACTTCCGTACACGCTCCGCATAACGTGGAAGCGTACGGCAGTTCCTTGTAGTCATCATATCCGCCAAGCAGCGGAGACAGGACAGCGCCGATCGGACCCGAATAGATCGAGCCGTACGAGTGGCCGCCGACATGCCGGTACACTGGGCAAATATTGGCGCACGCCCCGCAGCGGATACATTGCAGGATCGACTGGAACTCGCTGCCCAGAATATCCGAACGCCCATTATCGACGATGACCAAGTGGAATTCCTCCGGTCCATCGACTTCCCCCGCGGCCTTAGGTCCTGTCAGAACTGTCACATAGCTCGGCAATTTTTGCCCGACGGCACTGCGAGACAATAAACCGACGAGCACTTCCAACTCCTCGAATGTCGGGACGAGCCGCTCCATCCCCATGACGGTAATTTGCGTTTTCGGCAGTGCCGTCGCCAGGTCGGCATTCCCTTCATTCGTCACGAGGCAGATTGATCCTGTTTCAGCAACAGCGAAATTGCAGCCTGTGATGCCGATATCTGCCGTCAAATAATCTTCCCGCAACATTTTACGGGCATGCAGCGTGAGCTCTTCCACCTTCTCCGTCCCTTGGTAATCCAATTTTTCTGTAAATACATCGCGCACTTGTTCTTTGTTTTTATGCAAAGCTGGAGCGACAATATGGGAAGGGGGATCATGGTCGTCGACTTGCAAAATATACTCGCCTAAGTCCGTTTCGATGACTTCGCATCCCGCCTTCTCCAAGTTCGCATTCAAATCGATTTCCTCTGTCACCATCGATTTCGATTTGACGACTTTTTTGGCTTCTTTCTTTTTCGCGACCTCGACAATATAACGATTGGCCTCTTCCGCAGTCTCCGCAAAAAAGACATGCCCCCCGCGCTTGGCCACATTCTCACTTAGTTCATTCAAATAGAAATCAAGGTTGGCGAGAACATGCTGACGGATTTCTTCGCCCAAAGAGCGCCAGTCTTCCCAATTTCCAAGCTCTTCCGCTGCTGCAAGCCGCCTGTTTTCCAAACGATCTTGAGCGGCTGACACCGCTCCGCGCATGAAATCATCGTGGAGTCCCGTGTCGACTCGTTCTTTAAAATTATCCGTTCCGATTTTCATAGGCATTTGACATACACCTCCCGTTTCATCGACTATTCAATACTTCTGCAATGTGCATCACTTTCAACGGAGCACCGACCCGTTCCATCCGGCCGCCGATATTCATCAAGCAGCCCGCATCTGCCCCGATCAGGATCTCCGCTTCCGTCTCTTCCGCATGCTGCACTTTCTCGTCAACCATCTGTTCCGAAATTTGCGCCATCTTCACCGAGAAAGTACCGCCGAAGCCGCAGCATTGATGCTTATTCGGCAACTCCGTGAATTCCAGACCTTTGACCTGTTTCAGCAGTTTAACCGGCGCTTCTTTGACACCGAGCAGCCGGGTCATATGACAGGACGTGTGGAACGTCGCTTTCCCTTCCAAACGGGCGCCAACATCTTCCACTTTCAAGACATCGACAATAAATTCCGTCAATTCAAATGTCTTCTCCGCCAATTTCTTAGCTTTCGGCTCCCAAATTGGGTCCCCTTCGAAAATATGTTGATATTCATGGAACATATAAGCACAGGAGCCGGAAGGACAGACAATCACTTCCGCATCTTGGAACGTATCGATCATCTTCTTCATCGCTTCTTTGGAATCTTTCACATAACCCGAATTGTACGCAGGTTGGCCGCAACACACTTGCGACTCCGGAAATTCAACCTGGCAGCCAAGGCGTTCCAATAACTCTACCGTCGCCTTGCCGACGTTCGTTTGGAACATATCTACCAAACAGGTGGCAAACAAGGTCACTTTCATACGAGGCATCTCCCTTCCGATCGATGACGCACCGCGCCACCGCGACCGCCTAAATCATGACTGTCTAGTTTTATAGTAACACTGTGGAAAGATGCACTCAATAGGGGATGAGAATGAGACGTTGGGAGGTTTGGCGGGAATGTTGTAAGGTAGTTCAGGCACGTTTCGAGGTTTGGTGGGAACGTTGTGGAGTGGTGGGGGTTCGTTTCGAAATGCGGTGAGGATGTTGTGTAGTGGTCAGGGTTCGTTTCGAAGTTTGGTGAGGATGTTGAGAGGTGGGGGATGGTGTAGTAATTGATTCCAAACTTCCTGTTCCATCCAGCTTTGTAACTGTTACATTAGACGCGCCTTGGTCAGTGGTTGGCCAACTTCCTACTTTCGTTGGACAACTCGACGGGATCGTTGGACATCACAAGCGAATGGTTGGACTTCTCCACCTCTTCGTTGGACAACTGGACGATGGTTGCACTACTCCCTACTTTCGTTGGACAACTCGACGGGATCGTTGGACATCACAAGCGAATGGTTGGACTTCTCCACCTCTTCGTTGGACATCGCAAGCGAATGTTGCTGGCATAGCACGGAATAATAGAAAGTCCTGAAGCGAAAGTCGTTGAAGCTGTCATTTTCCGTACCGCCGTTTCGTTAATTGTCGGTTAACTTAATCATTACCAAACAACAATAGCCTATATTCTTTGAATTATTTTAAACAAGTTGCTCTTCGGCTCACAGTCCCGTATACTCGGGGTAATGTTTTCCATATCATGAGTAGAGGGGGTCAAACCAATTTTTCCAATTATAACTACTCTCATGATGCTTGTTGCGTTGCCGGTCGTTTTTCTTTTTATTCTCTGGAGGGCAAATTTCAAAAGCCGGTTGGAGTGGCTCTTGGACGCCCTCACAACCACCCTTATCATCGTCTGGTTGTTTCGTTCGGGAAATTGGAGTTGGATCGGCTATCCCGTGCGATACTTGTGGCTCATCCTATTGATTATTGCCCTGGTGATTTCATGGAAAAAGACCCGCAAGCTACCATTGTTCATGAAGTATACGGGCAATCAGAAATTTTCCATTGGAATTTATGTCATCCTCTTGCTCGTGTTCGGGTTTTATAATGTATCGACCAGTACGGCCCATTCTGTGAATGAACAAACGTTGGACTTGGCGTTTCCATTGCTTGACGGAGCCTATTACGTAGGGCATGGCGGCGACCATGTGCTGTTAAACTATCACCATGCGCACCCGCCCCAGAAATATGCACTTGATATTGTCGGCATCAACAAATGGGGCGCGCGGGCTTCGGGACTTTATCCCGAAGATCTTGAGAAGTATGTCATTTACGGAGCGACCCTCTATAGTCCTTGCACCGGGAGGGTGACAGACATGCACAACACTTCTCCTGACCTGACGCCCCCCGATTCGGACCCCGACCATCCGGTTGGCAACCATGTCGCGCTTGCCTGTGATGGCCATGATGCGATCGTCTACTTGGCACATATGCAGGAAGGGAGTGTTCTCGTTCAGATGGGGGACGAAGTGCAGACAGGGCAACCGCTTGGAAAGGTGGGCAATTCCGGCAATACGAGCGAACCCCATTTGCACATCCATGCGGAGCTCGATGGGAAAGGAGTTCCTCTCACGTTTGACGGACGCTTCCTAGTAAGAAACCAGATTGTACGATGAAAAAACACCGGAAATCCCTGTTGGGTTTCTCCGGTGTTTTCCCATATTTATCGGCCTTGTTGTTTTTTCATTTCGTCGGCGGCTTCCCTCTTGATGTCTTCCACTTGCTGCTCCGCTTTTCGGGCAGCTTCATTGGCGATGCTTGCCGCGTCTTGTGAATTTTTATTCGGTCCGTCTTTGTCGCCAGCATAACTTTTGCTCATCGTTTCGCACTCCTCCTGTCCATTTCTCATATTATTCCCATTTCTTCTGAATCAAAACAGGAACAACTTGGTGACAGTCACCAAGTCAATATGGAAACAATTCGGAATAGTGTCTGATTTGTAATGGTGACTGTCACCTTTAGAAAACTTTTGTCGTCCAGGTTTCGCCGTTCCATACGTCCGTGACAAGCCCTTCATAAAATTCAGGTTCATGTGAGATGAGGAGGATGCTGCCTTTATACTCTTTCAACGCCCGTTTCAATTCATTTTTCGCATCTTGGTCCAGGTGGTTCGTCGGTTCGTCGAGGACGAGTAAGTTCGTTTCGCGGTTGATCAATTTGCAGAGACGGACTTTTGCCCGTTCGCCGCCGCTTAACACTTTCACTTTGCTTTCGATATGCTTCGTCGTCAAACCGCAGCGTGCCAACGCCGCACGCACTTCATATTGGGTGAAATGAGGGAACTCCTCCCAGATCTCTTCGAGGCAAGTGCGGTTGTTTTCCGTCTTCATTTCCTGTTCGAAATAGCCGATTTCCAAATGATCCCCAAGCTCGACAGAACCGGCGAGGGAGGGGATTTCACCCAGGATGCTTCGGAGCAACGTCGTTTTCCCGATGCCGTTTGCACCGGCCAATGCGATCTTCTGGCCCCGCTCCATCGTCAAATTCAATTCTTTCGATAATGGCTCATCATAGCCGATGATTAGGTTCTCCGTTTGGAACAAGAATCGTCCCGGCGTGCGGGCCAGTTTGAAATCGAAATGCGGCTTCGGCTTTTCCGCATCCAACTCGATAACATCCATCTTATCCAACTTCTTTTGCCGTGACATCGCCATCCGGCTCGTCGCCGCATTGGCTTTATTGCGGGCAACGAAGTCTTTCAGATGGGCAATCTCCTTTTGCTGCTTCTTGTAAGCCGCCTCCAACTGTTGCTTCTTCATTTCGTAGACGCGTAGAAATTCATCATAATCGCCAGGATAGCGGGTGATCTGCTGATTTTCCATATGATAAATCAATTGCACGACACTATTCAGAAATGGAATGTCGTGAGAAATCAGGATGAACGCATTGTCGTAGTTCTGCAAGTAATTCCGCAGCCACTCGATATGTTCGACGTCCAAATAGTTGGTCGGCTCATCGAGAAGGAGGATATCCGGTTTCTCCAGCAATAGTTTGCCGAGTAACACCTTCGTCCGCTGCCCTCCACTCAAATCATGGACATCCCGGTCGAGACCGAATTCATCCAGCCCGAGCCCGTTCGCCACTTCATCGACCTTGGAATCAATAATATAAAAATCCCGATTCGTCAGTTCATCCTGCATCTGGCCGGTTTCTTCCAAGAGCGCCTCGAGTTCGTCCGCCTCGACCTCTGCCATTTTGGCAAAGAGCATGTTCATCTCCGCCTCTAAGTCGTATAAATATTGGAAAGCGGTCCGCAAAACATCCCGAATGCTCATCCCTTGTTTCAACACGACATGCTGGTCCAAATAACCGACCCGCACCCGTTTCGCCCAAGTAACCGTTCCCGCGTCCGGCTCCAGCTTGCGGGTGATAATATTCATGAACGTCGATTTTCCTTCCCCATTCGCTCCGATCAATCCGATCCGTTCTCCTTGCAATAAACGGAAAGACACATCCTCGAAAATCGCCCGATCCCCGAAACCGTGACTTAAATTTTTGACAGTCAATAAACCCATATGCTGTACACCTTTTCCTTCATTCAGAATGCTACTATTATATCCGGAAATCCATTCCGGTGCCAGGCACTAAAACAAACGTGAAAGTAGAAACTTTCACGTTTGTTTGAACTTACACGATTATTTAAACTAACACGATTGTTCGGGTGCCTGTCACCTTACCGACATTTCGTGGGCGAGCCGGATGATAGAGACGGCCAACTCTGCGTATGTCATTTCTTGATCCGGGTTGAAGTGACCTTTTTCAGCCGGCAGCAAGCCGATGGAGTTTGCCAAGGCGACATATCCTATATTCCCTGCCTGAACTTGGTCAGCATCTTGGAGGTCGAGTTTGTAGATGTCGCTATGTTTAGCTGCCTGTTCGAGTCCAAGTATGCGAATATACCAAACTGCCAGTTCTTCCCGTGTGATTGGCGCATCCACATTGAAACTCGTGTCTTGCTTAATGACGCCCATTCCTACCGCATGTTCAACGACTTGATAGTACGGATGATCCGGATTTATATTCTCAAACGTCTGGCTTCGATCCTCCCGTTCACCATACCAGTCCGCATAGAAATACGTCAGCGAATTCACGATCACCTTCAAGGCTTCCCCCTTCGTAGCAAGGGCATCGCCGTTAAAGGTTTCCCCATCTTTCACCTCGAGAATTTTGGCGTTCAGTAAATAATTCAATTCCTTTTCCGCCCAAGGATGCGTGACGACAATAGTGTTCTCCTCGCCCGTCAAGCTATTCCATTTCCCCGTTTTGGCATCTAGTGTACTGAAGGATTGTCCGTTGAATACAGGAACATAGACGAGGTCATAGTGTTGCGCCTCTGCTTTTTTCGTGTAATTCAGCTGGGCGCTTAGCGCTTTTTCATAGATGGCCTTTGCTTCTTCTTCAGAGATGATTTCATCGATAGCCGGCCATTGGGCCTCTTCTTGATACTGAACGTATAAATTGTTTAAAGAGCTATCCGGATTGATACTTACACTGATTTGATCCCCTATTACCGGAATCCCATTGACCACTCTTGGGAATGAAAAATAATATACGCCCGATTGCTCATCCACATGGGCTTCATCCAAAGGATAGGCATAATGATGCAAATAGGAAGGAGCCCATTCTTTCAAATGTGTAATGGCGGATGCAAGCGCTTCCTTCTCGGACAGCGGCTTCCCTTTCGGCGCTTCCTTGCCAGCCTGCTCCAGCATTTGGTACGACATATCCGAATACTGAATGATTTCGCCCGTATGTTTATTTATTTCCAAAGTGGTTCCATAACCGCCATTTGCAACTTGATACATATAGTGAATGCTGAACACTTGTTGTCCATTATGATTTTTCATTTCTTCAACCGATTGGATTGTCAATTTGACATCATCGGATTTACTTTCCAATAGCTGTTCCGCCAGTTTACGTGCTTCCTCTTTCGTGATGCCCTCTTTTTTGGGCGGGAGCGGTTCAGCCACAATCTTTTCTATTTTCGTTTTCTTCGGAGGCTCTGTTGAGTAGCCGTTCGCCCTTTGCCATTGACCTGTCAAAGCGTGAACGTTACTTGTCTTAGGTTGATAGACGAGCTCAATCGTGCGTTTTCCCGTATCCATATTAATGGAATAATACAAATCGGCGGAGAGATTGTCTTTGATTTTCTGTAAGATTTCCTTCTCGTCTTTCACTTTTTCGACATCCTCGAAAGTGGCCGCCCCTTTGTGAACCGGGTTCTTATAAAACTCCACTACATCCCCATTTCCGAGGACTGTGACTTGCATTTTCTGGTCCGCAATCGGCACTTGATGTTTCGTCCGTGTAAACATAAACGAATAGCGGATAGGCTCCGTCAGTATTCGGTGTGGGTAATACTGTTGAATATCCGTTTCTAATTGGTATGCCTCTTCAGTCGGAATGTGACTCATGAATTCAATTGCTATTTTCCGTGCTTCTTCTTTTGATACCTTTGCGGGAAATAAAGCATCCGCTTCGTTCAGAGGTTGGAAAGAGAAATGTTCAATTTCCAAATCATCTCCAACAAACCCAACACTTCCGTGCAATTGCTTCCCATTGACTGCCTTCGAAAAATAGAGATGATATCGAATTTTTTCATCGTCGGGATACATATGACCGCCGCTCATCTGAAAGTCGTTGCTTGATAGGAAATCGAACTGATTGGGAAACAAGTCACGAAATTTCTGAATCAAATCATTTTTGCTGAACTCAACTTCCGTGGAAGCGACTTCAATTGGCACTTTGGTAGATTGCTCGTCCATATGGGCAGATGCTTGTGCCGCGGATGCGAACAGTCCAAATGATAAAGCGGAGCAGGTGAGTAATGTACTGATTTTCCTTGATTTAGCCAAAACCATCCTCCTAAGTTCGTAGTCTATTCAGTATACTTCATCTTCAATGAATTGTTAATATTGGAATTTCACTCCACCATTAACTAGCCCCTAATCGAATCGTATGATTACGGCCGAGGAAAGATGCCTAGTTGAAAGCATTCAAAGGTATTTGAAGCAAGGCGGTTCCCCTGTGTATTGTTCGTACGCCAAAAAGCCA
This sequence comes from Bacillus sp. OxB-1, assembly GCF_000829195.1. Lineage (GTDB taxonomy): Bacteria > Bacillota > Bacilli > Bacillales_A > Planococcaceae > Sporosarcina. Next base: position 393,346 of record NZ_AP013294.1, read on the forward strand.
TGGTCGTGCTGCACAATGCAGCCGATTCCCATGGCTTTTTTCTCGAACTTTAAGTAATCACAGTTGTACATACATTCACGTTTATTCAAACAAACAGGATTGTTGGAACAAACACAATTGATCAGGTGACTGTCACCTGGCCGATTCGACCGAGCGATGAATCTCTTGGTCCCTTCCGCCATGCAGAAAATAATACACCAAAATTCCCAGGACAATAACGCCGACCAACGTCAAATACAAACCGCTGTAACCGAAAGCGGGTACCAAGTATCCCAACAAGAAAGGCCCCAAACCCAACCCAAGATCCAGGCAAATGAAATAGGTCGAGTTGGCCAGCCCCATACGGTGCGGTGGGGTAACTTTAATAGCGAGCGCTTGCGTGCACGATTGGAAATTCCCGTACCCCAATCCGATAATGGCGGCAGCGAGTAGGAACATTAAAGTTGTGTCAGCTTGACTCAACACCCACATACCAAGCGCAAATAAAACTAGCGCAGGATACGCCACACTGTTTCCACCCTTTATATCCATTAATTTTCCCGTAAACGGACGGGAAAAGGAAATAATGATGGCGTAGACTAAAAAATAAAAACTTCCGGCCATCACCAAGTTTCGATCATGGGCATAAGCGGTGACAAATGAAAGGATTCCAGAATAAGCGAGAGCCGCTACTAGCATCACAATAGAGATGGGCAAGGCGGTCGGTTCGAAAATATTCCCCCAACGAAAAACCCTTTCTTTCACTTTCCGGCTTGTATTCAATTTTCGGCGACCGGACGGGCAAGGCGATGAGCAAACTGACGATTCCCATTACAAGCGAAAAGACGAAAATACTCGTATAGCCGAATTTATCGATGAGCATCAGTCCGATCAACGGTCCGACAGCTGTCGATAATACTGCACTCAAGCTGAAATAGCCAATGCCTTCCCCGCGCCGGCTTGGTGGAATCACTTGGGCCACGATTGTTCCCGTGGCTGTCGTCGCCAACCCGACACCAACCCCATGCAAAAAGCGCACCGCAATCAAGAAGTATAAATTTCCGGGAATAAAATAAAAGAGCGTAATGATAACAAAAAATACGGTCCCGGAAATCAACATTTTTTTATTTCCCACTTTGGCAATCCGGCTGCCGCCGTACAACCGGCCTACTAAAGAACCGAGGATGAAAATACTGGCGACCAAGCCGGCAGTACTTGCGCTTGCTCCGTATTGTCCAGAGGCGTATGTCGCTATCGTCACTAATAATAGATACATCGATAGCATAAGGACGAAATTTACGATTGAAATGGATATGAAATCCTTTGTCCATAATTTCTCATTCTGCTGCATATACTCTTCCTTTACCGCTCGCAATTTTCTTTGAAATGTTCTGCAATACTTGCGCCACCAGGAGCCGTTCCTCTTCCGATACACCTTCCAATAAGCTTTCCTGATAACGGCTGATCTTGCCCTCCACTTGCCGGCTCACTTCCAGTCCATGCTCCGTCAAATAAAGATTCTTAGTCCGGCGATCACTTCCCGAACGCGCATCCACCAATTGAAGTTCCTCCAACCGTTGAACCATCTTCGTCGTCGTTGGCTTCTCGACATTCCTTTTCTTTGAAAGTCCGCTAATTGTATGCTCCCCTTCATGATAAAGAACCCTCATCATCAACCAAAGCGGCAACGACAAGTGAAACGGAGCCAATTGGGCGTTTAATTCATTCATATAGGGACGATGCAACATTGCATATTCATAAAAAAGCTGCTTATGCGGTTTCAAGTCCTCACTCCATCCATTATTATTAGTTTGTGAAACTAAACAAAAGTATAGTATAGGGAGACATACGAAGCAATCAAGACGGTTGGAAGTTGGGGTTGTCCAGAAAGTGGATTTTCCGGTTAAACACGCAAATAGCAAGGGCTCTGGTCGCTTTCCGCGGGCCAGCCGACGAGCCTCCTCCGGCTTACAGCCGTGCGGGGTCTCGTCGGCCGGCTTTCCCGCAGGAGTCTCCCGGCGCCCTTGCTTTTTGCTGGTATCCAACTCTGTGCCTGGACTTTTCGGACAGTCCCCTTTTAAAATCTCAGCTCGGCCCAGTACCAATTTCTTTCACCTTGAACCCCCTCCTCCTCCCCCAAACTTTTCAAACCATAACGAAAAAACATCCGCCAGAAATCAGTTTGGCGGATGTCTTCCATCTATTACTTATTCATTCGGCTCATCACTGCCCCGATAGCGATGGTACGGCAAGACATTCCACGTCCGGTATTGGAAATCTTCTGCCCGGAGATCTTTTGGAATGTCGTCAAGAATCTGTTTGGCGACTTCCAATTCACGTTGTGATTCTTCCTTGTCTTGGTACATGAACTCGTCGGAAGCAGCCGCAGGAGCCTGCCCCACTTTTTCCTCCAAGTCGGAAATGACCATTTGTTGTTGCTTGCGTAAGGATTCCCGGGCATCACTGATCCAGTCCGGCTGCAGATTGCGATTCGTATCGCCGACATTGCTGTATTCGTCAAAGATATCTTGGTAGACCCGATCAGCGTTAGCCCGCACATCCAAGTTGACCATTTCCAAATCGAGATTCGTTAAATCTTCGACAGTGAGTGGCGTTTTCCGCAGAGCTCCACCGAGTCTCGTTCTCTTTAAATAGAACGGGAACATGCTCTTGATTGTTTTACCGACAGGAGAGATAGCGCTTTCATTCGCATCCAATCCTTTTGGCTGGATTCCTTGAATGGCAATTCGTGCCGACTCCGGACGGACGATTTCCTTTGGCGGCATAATCCCATGTCGCAGCATTTCCCGGATTCCCGTTCCGGAAATATTGATACGGTACCTTTCGTCATGCGGACAGGATTGCGTCGTTGCCGGCGCATCACAGCGGGTACAATAGAAAACTTCATGGAACAGCCGGACATCAATGCCGAGCTCCTCCGGCTTGAATTCATCAAAAATACTATGGCTGGCGTATTTATCATAATAATCGCCGATACCCGCGTGATCCCGGCCAATGAGTGCATGGGTGCAACCGTAATTTTTCATGATCAACGCATGCAGCACCGTCTCCCGGGGACCTGCGAAAATATAAGTTACACGCAACGGCGCTAAAATCGAGCGTCCTTTCGGATAATACGTTTCCAGCACGCTGCGGTACGACAGCATCCGGAACTCATGCCGGGTATACTCGCGCTTCGCCATCTCGACGAGTGGCTGAAGAAGTAAGCCGTCGATTTCCTCCAACGCATTCTTATGGATGTATTCATGCCCCCGGTGCAAAGGATTCGCCCCTGTAATGAATCCGGCAGCTGAACGGAATTTCTTTTCTTCATAAAATGTATGCCATGTATCTTTCGGTTCCAGACGAAGCTTTTCGAACGGTCCCCAGTCGACACGGCGCAGCAAACGGATTGGTCCACCTAATGCAACGTCTCCCATACGGCGATAGATTGCGTCGACGCCCGGATGATTCCGGTCGGTCGTTCCGAATAGATTGGAAGCACGGAAGTCTTTATCATATTTGAAAATATCTTCAATTTGGAGAATCGCAACCGGCTCATTGTTTTCATCTGCCAGGGCTACTTCCTCGCCGACGGACAGTGTCTTAATGATCTCCGCATTGCGGTTTCCGATCGGTGCAAAACTGAGGGGAGCCGGCCAAATCACGCCGTTCACCAAACGGCCTGTTGTCAGGACGGATTTGTAATCGGCTTCATTCATAAACCCTTCGTTCGGTGACAACACGCCGGTCGCAATCATTTCGAGCGTAATGATCGCTTCCATATCGACCATGATGGTCGGCAATTCCTTGGCGCGTAGCATCTCCGCCTCCCGCTCTTCTCCTGTCACTACCTTGTTCACTAATTTGCCTCCATGTGGTTGCTGCGGGTAATCGGAAAACCTGCTTTTCTCTGAAACATTTAACATCTCGTTTCCCCCTCAATCAAAAATTGTTGTACAGCATATCTACAAATGGAAAAACAAACTGCATAATTTGAATGTACCTTTCCAAATAATAAAAGTCAAATACTTCCGAAAACTTAAACTTTTACTTATATTTTTAGTAGGATTTGCTATTGGACGACAGCGGAAATAGATTGAAATATATTGAATTTCCAGTTTTTTGAATATACATCGCAAGTATTTCCTTTATTTTTGTTTTATTACGTTGGCTATTACCGACAAGTCGTTTCTGCTTATGATTCCCTATTCAGCTTTTTACCAAAAGAAAACAACTTTATTTCAACCATAATGTTAAATCGAAAAACCGCGGACCGATTGGCTGTCATCGCCTTTCGGTCCGTGGTGTGAAATCCTTCTTTCCTCGTCGATGCGGTTGGCGAAGAATGGGATTCCTTGAATTATGGTTTTTTTCACAATTTGTTCAATGAAAGCGTTTTGAATATGAACGTATTGTGAATTGATTCACAAAAAGGTTTTTTTCTGAATATAATGCGGTATGATAAGAATCAAGTAAAGCATTTCCTATCAGTCCACGCGAGCATCTCAGTTTATGGCTTTATTGCAAGGCAAAAAACTAAAAGACAGGGGCACGCGTGTTGATTAACCAAGTTGTTCCAATCAAAAAAATATAAAAAAAGAGATGTCTCTTGTAAAATGTAAGTCACCACAACCACATTTACGAAACGAGGCATCTCTCATGAATAAGAATACCACGCTACAGACCTTGGTTCAAAACTTTCTTTCTGAAGAAGAATTACAAACAATCCTTGAAGAGTTCAAGTATGAAGAAAAGGCGCGTAAATGTACGGTTTCCGTACTCCTTTCCTATCTCATTCACTCAGCGGCGAATGAGTGGAAAAGCATGCGGCACGCTGCAGACCTAGGCAATAGCGTCGGATTGACAACTGTTGACCACTCTTCTCTTTCGAAACACATGAAAGCTCTCGATTACGCCATCATGAAGCGGGTCCTGGAAGTGATCATTGGCAAATTAAATCGCGCTGCACGTCGGAAATTGAAGATGCCAAAAAGTCTTCTTTCCATTGATTCGACGACTGTCACAGTCGGAAAAACTCGTTTACCTTGGGCTGTATATCATGGAGAACGGGCAGGGATCAAGTTGCATATTAGTTTCACGAATGACACTGGGATGCCGCTCCGGGTGGTCGAAACAACAGGCTTAAAGCATGATGGACCGATTGGAAAGAAGCTTGAGGACAAGCGGTTTATCCTTGTCGGCGACCGCGCGTATTTTTCGATTGATAAGGTGGATGACTATCGGGATAATGGACAGGATTTCGTGTTCCGCTTGAAAGATAACATTCAACTAAATCGAAAAAAATCGCTTAAAGGCAGTCGGTCCAAAGACTCCAATGTTGTGGCCGATTTCACATGCACCCTCGGAACGCCGCAAAAGCAGACACGTAAACGGCATCGAGTCGTTCAGTTTATGGATTACGAAGGCAAGATAATCAGCGCCATCACAAGTCTGATGAATGTGACTGCCGAAGAAATCGCCGATATGTACAAATCCCGTTGGGCAATCGAATCCTTCTTCCGATGGGTAAAACAAAACCTGAATGTTCCCGTTCTGTTTGGCACAACGGAAAATGCCGTATTTAATCAGCTGTTCGCCGCATTGATTACGTATGTTCTCCTTAAATTCCTGCATTCTGAAGGAGGCAAGGCAGCCTATTGCAAACCCTTATCTTTCGCGGGATTTCAGCGCCTGCTTCTTTGTGATGACCTTCCAATTGAATGGCGACTCGCAATTAAAGACATTTTGGAATGGCAGCAACGATTTTACCTTGGAAGAGTTGGATAATTTTTGGTTAATCAACAGGTCTGAGACAGGGGATCATACCATGTGGGTCATTACCGTATTTAATCAGAAAGACTATCGAATCTTTGAATACACGAACAGAGACGAGGCAAAACAAGCATTGCTGCGTTTTAGCAAGAATGCGGTGCTTTCTTATACGAATTAAAAAACTTCCCCTAACACTTTTGAGTGCTAGGGGAAGTTTTTTGGATTCTGACAAGTGAACGATAATTTTCAACTAAACTCATGAACGATCTTCCGATTTCCTTCAGCAATTTTTATTAAATGATAAAGTAAGGTGTTATAAGGTGTAGGAATATTATATTGATTAGCTTTCTTTATGAATGCCCCGTTTAGATATTCTATTTCTGTTTCTCTTCCATTTTGTAGATCGTGATACATAGAAGAATAATGATGCGAAGACATATTGGGATTAAATACATTTTCAATTACATTCATTACCTGCAACTTATCAAAATCTACGCCTTCCGCTTCAGCAACCAACTCTATCTCACCTAGAACACTTCTAATAACATCCCCAATTATTCCATATGCACCAATTTGTCCAACTGTGCTCGAGGTTAGGGCACAAAGTGGATTTAAGACTGCATTAAAAGCTGCTTTTTCCCAAATACTTTGTATAACATTTCCTGATAGTTCGGCCTTTAACCCTGATTTATTGAATAATTGAATGAGTAATTCTGCTTCTCTTCGTCTTTTTCCTGTAATATGCATTATTTCAATAATTCCTGATCCAGTAGCTTCTACAGTCCCAGGACCATTTAGATTGGCAGCATATGTTGTAATCCCAGCAAATAATTGCTCGACTGGTACCCATTTGGTCAGGGTTTCCACATTTCCAATTCCATTCTGGAGTGTTAGAATTTTCGTCTCTGATGTGATCATCTGCAAACAGCTTTGAATAATACTATCTGTTTGCACTGATTTGCTAAAGATTATTAATAAATCCGCTTTTTCGTTACAATTTTCGGGCAGTTTTGCCGAAATAGGTATAAGGGCTCTTCCTTTATCATCAGTGATAGATAATCCCGTTCGGTTTATTTTATCTACATGTTCTTCCCAATTGTCGACCAGGATTACTTCATTTTCATTAAATAAAGAACTTCCAAATCTGCATCCCATTGCACCGGCCCCGGCAATTATTACTTTCACATTAACCCCTCCTGTCCAGTTCTCAGATCTGCCAAACTAACTGTTAACATTTAAAAACCCCAAAGAGGGAACATTACTACAATGGGAATATATGTAATGATAAACAAAGCGATAATTAAGGCAAGTAACAGCCACCCTGATTCTCGAGCCACGGACATCAGCGGATGTTTCCCAATATTAGATGCAATTAACAATGTAGCTCCAAATGGTGGTGTCGCCATTCCAATCGCTGTATTTACTACCACAATAATTCCAAATAAGACTGGGTCTATCCCAAGGGCAATAATTACTGGCAAGAACATTGGTACTACAATAACCAAGATTGCCATGGTGTCCATAAAAGCACCAAAGAATAATAGAATGATATTGATTAATAATAAAATTATAATTGGATTCTCGGAGAGGGACATTACACTCGTCACTATCATGGTCGGGATATTTTCATATGCCAAAACATATGCAAAGAGAGCCGCATTGGCAACGATGAACATAATGACTGCTGTCGATCTTGCAGAATCCAGAATAATTCCGATGAGGTCTTTTATCTTTAATTCTCGGTAAATAAATAGACCGACAATAACGGCGTAAATGACAGCGACAACCCCTGATTCTGTCGGCGTCACTACCCCTAAAAAGACACCGCCAAGTAATATAACCGGGGTTCCTAGCGCCCATAAAGAACGGCGTAAAGCATTTAGAAACGTTGAAAATTCAAAGGCTTCGTCATTCCCTTTATATCCACGCTTCTTTGAAATCACATAGACAACTATTAAAAGAGACAATCCCACAATTAGGCCAGCCGGAACTCCCACAATATACAAATCCTTGATAGAGGAACCCGACAAACTTCCATAAATTATTAATGACACGCTTGGTGGAATGATAACTCCCATCGGACTTGCATTCGAAACTATAGCTGTTGCAAATCCTCGGTTATATCCTTTTTTTTCCATCGCTGGTATCATTAGCGTGCCAAGTGCAGCTGCGGTAGCGATCGCACTGCCGGAAATAGCTGCAAAAAACATACACCCCAAGATTGTCACTAAAGCTAGACCACCAGTAATTTTACCAACTAACGAATTGGCCAGATCTAATATCCTTTGTGCCAATCCTCCTGTAAGCATTAAGTTTCCAGCCAGTATAAAGAATGGTATGGCCATTAATGCCGAAACATCGGCTCCTGTGAAAAGTCGCTGGACCACAATCATAGGGGTAATATCTGCAAGCAGAACGTAAATAATAGAAGAAAGTCCGATGGTGATCGCCATTGGGACGCCAAGCAAAAATAAAATAATCGTCAAAGCAAAAAACATTACAACCATCAGAACCCCTCCTTCTGTTTAACCTTCTTCTTACCTAATCTCCCTACCAAATGAATGATCGTTAACAATCCCGATAGGGGAATCACCGCATAAATCCAGGCCATGGAAATCCCCATATTTGCGGAACTCTGAGCTTCCACAACTTTCAGAGCGTCCCAACCAAATTTAATTAAAAATAGGCTATAAATAAAGATCATAATCCACTGGATGGGAGCAAACCATTTTCGTAATGTCGGAAACTTATCTTCGAATACTGAAACCGTAATATGACTGTTATCACGTACAGCCGAGGAAGCGCCGATGTATACGAGAGCAATCATCAGAAACCTGGCAAGTTCATCGGACCAGATAATACCTAATTGAAAAAAATAACGTAATACTACTTGCGTTGCCAACACGGCTGTCATTGAGACTAAAAAGATTATAAGAAATACTCGAGATGCTGAATCAATCCAGTAACTAACTCTTTCCAACATACTGCTCCCCCCTTAAAGCTTTCTATCTTAAGCTCAGGCTGCTCTTTTGTAGAAAGGCAGCCTGAAGATAATATAGTTATTGAATCTCTTGAATTTTCTTCAGTAAATTATCACCATGTACCTTATTCCACGCTTCATATGTTTTCTCAAATTTCCCTTCAAACTGGTTACGATCAAAATCGTTGATCTCCATTCCTTTTGCTTTCAACTTCTCCTCGAACTCACTCTCATTATGTTCGTTTAGCTCTGTCATTTCTTGCCCTGCCTCATAAGCAGCTTCCAAAACGGCTTCCTGGATATGTTCAGGCCACTTATCGAATTCCATCTTACTCGCCATGATGAAGCTGAATACAAAGTTTATACCTGTTTTGGATACATAATCTTGGACTTCTGCTACATTTTCGTCATGGATTATATCCATTGTGTTCTCTTGCGCATCTATCGCTTTTTGTTCGAGCGCTGTATAAGCGTCTCCCCAGTTCATACTTTGTGGACTAGCACCTAACTCTTTATAAGCATTTACATAGACAGGACTCTCGATTACCCGAATCGTCATTCCTTTCACATCTTCAGTTGTTTTAAGTGGTTTTTTGGAGTTTGTAATATGCCGGAAACCACGTGCCATGATTCCCATGTTTTTCAAATTGGCGGATTCTGTTAATTCTAAATAATCATCCCTTACATCTGAATCTAGAAATCCTTTCACATGAGTCCAATCGCGGAACAAAAATGGCAAGTCAACTACAGCTGTTTCGGGTGCAAAACCTGAAATGGGAGGTCCATTAATTACCCCGAAATCCAAAGTACCAAACTGCATAGCCTCAAGAAGTTCCCGATCTGTTCCAAGTTGTCTGAACGGGAAAATATCAACTTGGACTTCACCATCGGTTTTTTCTTCTAACAAGTTTTTAAAGAGTACGGCATATTCATGAATATTCGTTGCTTCAGGTGACTGGTGCCCAAGACGCAACTTATAAGTAGCATTACCTGTCTCGGCACTTGTAGCCGAATCATTTACAGCCGTATCAGCTTCCCCTTCCGCAGATGCCGTACTACCGTCGTCTTTTGAATACCCTCCGCATGCTGTTAATACCATTAGTGACATGATTACGAGAAAAGCAAACAACATTTTCTTAGACATAACAACTCCTCCTTTGAAATTATAATTCATTGATGTAAACGTTTTCTCACGGTTTATTATAGATGAATGAGTTTTCAAATTATTGTCTCAATTCTTCTAGATGGAACTTTTGGAATACTTTTTTCGAAAGTAAGTTGAAAATATATAGAATGATAAAAAGGACCATCACATAAGCTATTTGGAAACTCAAACTTATCCATTTTAACTAGATACAAACGGGTGGATTGTCTGTTTAATCGTATCCGCTGACCATTGAAGAGCAAGCTTTTCCTCATTTGTCAATTGCCACTCTGGAATAGAGACGGTACCATTTTGATCAACGACAACCGGGACTCCCATGCTTATTTCGAAAATCCCATATTCTCCATCTAGAATTGCAGACCCTATCGTCTTCATCTTTTCATTGTTTGTAATGCCGTCTACAATTTTTCCAATACCGGCAGCAGTGGCCCAACCTGTAGTTCGGTCAATATTCAGACCATTAAATTCGGTGAACCAATTGCTTACCATTTCTCGAACAGCCTGCTGCACTTGAGAATTTATCGATACTTTTTCATCATTTATTCGAACTTGACTAAAAAGCGGAACTTGGGTTCTTCCATGTTCTCCGATAACAGGGCTAAACACTTTTTCAGCACTATCGATTTTCATGATAGTCCGAATAGAATGTTCAAACCTTCGTGAATCATTCAACGTATAACCAAGCAATTGACTTTTTTTGAATTTAAATTCGCGATACAAAAAATAGTTAAGAGCATCCACTGGATTGGATACCGTCAGTATGAAAGCGCTTTCACAATATCGTTTAATCTGTTTACCGAATTCACGAAATAACGAAATGTTTCCCTCTAAAAATTCGTTTCTCGAAGTAACATCATTTCGATTGGGTACTCCTGCAGTAATTATTATAATTTGTGATTCTGCCAGATCCTTATAATTCCCTTTATAAATCTTTTTTTCAGGATAGGTGTTTTGAAAATCCATAATATGATTAGTGACTAACATATCATTTATATCTAGTAGGCATATTTCTTGCACTTGTTCATTTTGTCCTAGTCGAAAAGCGGTTGCCGAGCCTAATGTGCCTGCGCCGCCAATAATAGATATTTTCATGCTTGACTCCCTTCAACACGGATTGCTAACCTAATTTTCCAGGTTAGCAATCTATCCTCAATTGAGTATCTCTGAATCTTTATATCTAAGAAACGAACGTTTGCCAAACCTCAATCCACCCAGTTCATTTTTAGAATGGAAAATCTCTAAATTTCGTCTGAACAGAAATCCATTTCATCGTTGTATATTCATCAATCATCCATGGATTCCCGAATCTCCCCATCCCACTTGCTTTCGTACCCCCGAAAGGAATATTGGGCGCATCATTTACCGTTTGATCATTGACATGAGTCATTCCCGAATCAATAGCTAATGCATACTTTTCACCTTTTTCCAAGTCACTTGTGAAAATCGCTGAACTTAGCCCATGATCTGTCTCATTTGCCAATTTCACGGCTTCATCATCTGTCTCAGCCCTAATAATTAAAGCGATGGGGCCAAACAGTTCAGATTGTGCTACCTTACTGTCGTTCTTTACATTTGTAATAACGGAAGGTGTCAAGACATTCCCCTCTCGCTTTCCTTCAAGCACCATTGTTGCCCCTTCTTGTTTCGCCAACTCGATAAATCCGATTGCTTTTTGAAGTTGTTGCTCATTAACAAGCGGTCCAATGACCGTATTAGGGTCTTGTGGGTCTCCATAAGCTAAACCTTTCACTTTATCTGTAAATTTCGCTACGAACTCATCATGTATATTTTTGTGAACAATAATGCGATTAATTATCATACAAATTTGACCTTGATGAATGAACTTGCCAAAAACGGCTGCATTTACTGCTTGGTCAATATCTGCATCGGATAATACAACGAACGGGCTATTCCCGCCTAATTCAAGTGAAACTCTTTTAAAGTTTTTACCTGCAATCGAACCGATATGACGACCAACTGCTGTTGAACCTGTAAAGCTGATCGAACGAGGAATTGGATTTGTTAACATCTCATCTCCAATCTCTTCAATATCGGTCAACAACATATTAAATACCCCTGCTGGAAGACCGGCATACTCAAATGCTTTTGCCAGGATGACTCCTCCTACAAGCCCCACTTGAATATCCGGCTTATGAACAACCGCGTTTCCAAGCGCAATAGCAGGTATTATGGAGCGCATAGATAAATTGACCGGAAAATTAAATGGTGAAATGGAAGAAATTACACCTAACGGCAATCGATAAATTTTATTCACTTTTCCTTTAGGCCCACCAGGGACTTCATTCACTTTTCCAAGTTGATCTGTATAATTTAATGCTTCAACTAAGACTGCCATCGCAAGGCCATGTTCAATGTTTGCTTTTAGAAGCGTACCACCAGTCTCTCGGCTAATCAGCTGCACGATTTCCTCACGATGTTCTGTCAAGTACTCTGCGGTTTTTTTAATTACTTGGTTACGCTCTTCAACAGAAGATTTTGCCCACTTCTTTTGCGCTTCCGCTGCCTTTTCAAAAGCTCCGACGGTTTGTTCTTTCGAAGCTAACTTTATTTCAGCAATGATTGATCGGTCATAGGGATTTAGATCTTTGTAAATCCGATTACTCTCCCCCTCAACCCATTCCCCGTTCAGATAGCTTTTCCCTTCGACTACTTCCCCGTTCAGATAGCTTTTCGTAATTGTCTCAGACTGTTGCATGCTCTTTCCCCGCCTTCATATTATTTTCTTCTTGAATCGATGGTAAGTAGACATCAACTACCGCAGAACGACCTGATTTTACAACTGCAAAAGCTTCTCTTAACACCTCTTTCACTTCCGCAGAATTCTCTACTTTTCTTGCGTAAGCGCCTCCTGCCGCTTCTGCCACTTTTGATAAGTTTGCATGTGGAGTGAAATCTACATAAAACTCATTCTCTTCATTTGCCACTCCTTCTGGATGGACACCAAGTGTTGATAGTTTTGGCGACTTCCACCCTCTATTATTGTAAATAACCGTTAAAAATGGAGCATTATATTTTCTAGATAACCAGTGGACACTTGATGGAACACTGAACATAAAAGAACCGTCTCCAGTAATACACACAACTGTATTGGAAGGATCTGCAAGTTTCGCCCCAACGGCCGCACCCCCGTTCCAACCAAGTCCACCGGCACCACTCCCTAGAATCGAACCTGGGACTGTTCTTTTCAAATGCGTGTAAGAGGTTTGGTAATTGGAGATTCCCTCATTTACAATAATCGTATTTTCATCACATAACTCACGGATACATGCCGTAACATATTCCGCTGTGATCCTATCTTCTAAGTACTCTTCTTTTTGCTTCCATTTGGTACGTTGCTTGTTATGGTATGCTTCTATCTTCTCCCGGCGTTTAACCAATTCAGCCTTCGGGATGTCTACTGTTGCAATCTTTGCATTGATTTGCTGAAGTGCAGTTTCTGCATCAGCTTCAAAGAAACGTTTGGAAGGAATATACCATAGCGGCATGCCTTCTTTCAGAGGATCTTCATCAATATAGTAGACAATACAGTCTTCAGAAGGCTTATTAAACAACGGAATCCAAGGCACGTCGCTGTCAATAACGACAATGAGATCTGCTTCCTCAATCAAGTCATTTTGTTCTGGGCCGTTCCACTGATACCCGCAATGAAGTTTGTTCGTAGATGGGAAATTCATATGGTTAGGGACAGATTCTATAACTGGAATGGCAAATGCTTCACAAAACTTCACCAATTCCCCCACTGCTGCTTTATTTTTTCCTAGATATGATGTAATAACGAGTGGATTTCTTGCTTTTTGTAAGTCGCTTATCAGTAGATCAAGTTCTTTGGGTGCTATGGCCGGTGCAGAGATTGGTTGCCATTGTTCAGTATTAATCTCAACTCTGGTTGTTGTCTCTTCCATCACTTCCCGTGCTCCCATTAAATAGACAGGACCTTTTGGGCTGCTATTGGCGATTTGTAATGCACGATGAACCAACTGCTTCACATTTGCCCCCGTACGAATTTCGTTGTCATACTTCATGTAACCCCTTACAATCCCTCGTTGATCCGGAACGTCCTGAATCCAATGAATGAACTCGTTGCGACTTCCCAATAATTCCCCCTCTTGTGTAAATGGTGAACTTCCCGCAAAGATGAGAACAGGCACCCTTCCCTTCCAAGCATTATGAAGGCCCGCGCCCAAATTTTGAGTCCCGCATTCTACATGAACAAAAACAGCTTGTGGCTTTCCGCTTACTTGTGCATAAGCATGAGCGGCGCTTAGCGCCACCATTTCATGTGGAACAGTGATAACTTTCGGAAGCTCTATCCCTTCACGCTTTGCTATAGCCAAGGCTTCAATAATTCCGGGATGATCACTTCCAAAGTTAGAAAATAAGTAGGTGACTCCAGCTTCTTGCAAGGCTTCTAAGAAAGCCATGCTTGTTGTGTAATTGGTTTCCATTAATTATCACTCTTTTCTCACTAGGATTCATACTACTCTGAACCTTTAAAAGTATTTGAATTAATCGCTAGGATGAATTGTATATCACTATTTTTAATAGTACAATACTATTATGTCTATATATATAATAGAAAAAAACTATGATTAAAGGAGTCTTAAATGGATATTCGCCTTTTGCATTACTTCCAGATTACTAGTGAGGAACTTCATTTCACTAGGGCTGCTGAAAGATTAGGTATAAGCCAACCCACCCTAAGTCAACAGATCCGCTTACTTGAGGGTCGATTAGACACCACTCTATTTTATCGAATTGGTAAAAAAATTGAATTGACGCCTGCGGGTGTTATACTGCTGGAGCATGCAAACCGGATTTTTTTAGAGATTGATCGTGCGAATGAAAAAATTGAGGAGTTAAATGGATTGAATCGCGGGCAACTAAGAATCGGTTCGTCTGGCAATCACCTTCTTTATGCTCCCCTTCTATCCTTCCATGAAAAATATCCAAAGATTAAACTATCAGTTTATGATCTCACTTCTGAGGAAATTGTTCAGAGGATTCATAGTTCAGAATTGGATATTGGAGCGGTCATTTTACCCGTGCATCATGAGCAGTTACAAACTATCCCATTGTTCTCCTCAAGACTTTCTGTTGCTGTCTCATATTTTCATCCGTTTGCTGATAGGGATAGTATTAATATGCACGAATTGCAATTACACCCTATATTTTTATTACCTGAACATTATTTGATACGGCAAACAATTGATAAGCATTGTTTTGAATTAGGCTTTACATTGAATCCTATTGTTGAACTATCAGATATTTACTCATTAGTCAGAATGACATTACTACATAATGGAATCACTATAATACCCGAAATCTATGCAAAGGATGTCGCCGATCTTCCAATTAAACTGCTGAGCATTGCGGACTCACTGCCAATGAATGAAATAGGTCTTATTTATCGGAAAGGTAATTTTACTTCATTAGCAGTCCAAGCGTTTATTGACCATTTAACAAATCATTATAATGTGAATAAATAGAGCATCTATCTACAGAACTGCATTAGCTTTTTCTTTTTCATTTTCAGCCTCCCCTCACCTTTAAGCTCACATTTTGATATACATCTTCGTGTATCCTCTTGGCATTAGGGTAAGGATATAATCAGGACGACTCGTACTTAAAGGAGGCGGTAAGTTGAAAAAGCTATGGAATTCTTACTTGCATACTTCTCTGATCGTCAAAATTACAGTTGCCCTTGTTCTCGGGATCTTGGCGGGCTTTGTTATGGGTGAGCAGGCTTCGGTATTGGCGCCGTTCGGTGATTTGCTGATTCGCTTGCTGACATTTCTCATCATCCCACTCATTCTGTTCACGCTCATTGTCGGGATCAATCAGACGAATATCGGAAACTTGGGACGGATGGGCGGCAAGGTATTCACTTATTACACATTGAGCTCAGCGATCGCTATTGTCGTTGGCCTTCTCATAGCAAGCCTATTTCATCCGGGGACGGGGATGCAGCTGGAAGGCACGGAGCAAGTTGATGTCCCGGAGCATCCCGATGTAATCAGCGTCTTGCTTAACATTGTGCCGTCGAATATCTTTTCCGCTTTTACGGAGCTCAATCTGCTCGGCATCATCTTCACAGCGCTGGCTTTCGGAATTGCCATTTCCGCCATGCGGTCTTCCGAGCCATTCAAGGAGCTCGGGGAAAGTTTATTCACAACTGTTACGGCGTTGAATGAAGCGTCTTTACTCATTTTAAAAGCGATTTTACAATACGTGCCGATTGGCATCTTCGCCATTATGGCAAAGACGGTCGGAAGCCAAGGGTTGGATACGCTCGCCTCCCTCGGTGGGATGATCGGGGTTTTTTACCTCGCCTTGATTGCCCATTTTCTGTTGTATATCGTTCTTATGCTGCTGTTCGGCGTCAAGCTTGGCCCGTTTTTCAAATACGGACGCACGCCGATTGTCACCGCCTTTGTCACCCAGAGCAGTGCAGGGACGTTGCCTTTGTCGT
Organism: Bacillus sp. OxB-1; assembly: GCF_000829195.1. Lineage (GTDB taxonomy): Bacteria > Bacillota > Bacilli > Bacillales_A > Planococcaceae > Sporosarcina. The sequence continues at coordinate 409,735 of NZ_AP013294.1, forward strand.
TGAACGCGGCGGAACAGATGAAAATTCCCAACAGTCTCTATAGTTTCAGTCTGCCGCTCGGAGCGACCATCAATATGGACGGGGCCGCCATCCGGATTGCGGTTTCTGCCGTGTTTGCCGCGAATATCGCCGGCACCCCGCTAAGTTTCACGGATATGCTGATGGTCGTGCTCGTCGGAACGCTCGCCTCAATCGGAACGGCGGGAGTCCCGGGAGCAGGAATCATCATGATCGCCACCGTGTTCGCCCAACTTGGACTGCCTATGGAAGCCGTCGCTTTATTGACCGCGATTGACGCATTGATCGGCATGGGCGCCACTGCTTTGAATGTGACCGGTGATTTGGTCGGAACGAGTCTCATTGATCAACATGAAAAAAGACGTGCCCTGAAGAAAGAGAAAAAGGCAATCCGGTAATTGGACGGATTGCCTTTTATCTTTCCGGTTCCCTCCCTGCCTCTTGTATCGCAGCCACTTCCCTTTCCAACAGAGACTTCATTTCATCGGAAACTATTGCATAGTTGTTGATGATTCCGGATTCCGGCGTATAAGTCAAACGGATTGTCGTGCTGTCCTTTAAACGGATTTGAAAAAACAAGCGGGTTTGCGCATTCTGATCACGCAGAGAAGAGTCATATGGCAAGGCAAGGAGTTCTGTAATCAATTCCTTCGTTGAAGTCTGGGACAATTGTCCAAGTTCAGACCTATCCTTATTGCTAAGCAAGGCAATACTATCTACGTGATTTTCAATATCCAGAAAGTCACCGATTGTCTGTGCCGAGGTAGGTTCCTTAACTTCGTATATGTCGCCGTCTGCCAAAAGCCGGAATGCCGGACTGTAGCCTTCCAGTTCATACACGCTCGTTCCAATAGGCAAATAGGCGGCATCACCATTTTCCAGCATATGTCCGGCATCTGCGTGCTCATCTAGCATGAATTGCACTTCCCCAAGCTTTTTGCCTGGGGTCCATTGCCTCTCCAGTGAGGCGGCTTGCCGATTCTTCTCATACATGGCCCCTTCCCATTGGATGAAATCAACCCAGTCAATTGTGGACTTTGGGGAGGAATCTTGAATTAAACCAGTTTGAGTATCGTTCTGTGTACACCCCGCAACAAATAACATTGCAATGAAAATCCATTTCCTCAATCTTCATCCCTCCTTTTCATATAGTAGACCTCCGCAAATTCAAATAGTTACATCATCTTTCACTCTCCCGTTCTCTCAAAGAAGTAATGATCTATGGAACAGAGCATGTGATCCAATCTATGGAAACGATAATTGGAAAGACTATTCACCGGCATATAAAAAGTAGAGAAGGAATCCCGTTGATTCCATTCTCTACTTTTTTGATTACTGGATTTTCTCCCCAATTGCCTTGTTTATTCCTTCCCCTTACTTTTTCGAATCAATGCCTGCTCGATCAGGATTGCGACGATTGTCCCGACAATCAATCCGTTGGAAAGCGTAGCCGCCAGGACTGCGGGCAGATCCGAGAAGCTGGCAGCCGGGACGAACATCATACCGACTCCGACCATGAGGCCGAATGCAACCGCTTTTCGAGCCCTCTTCTTCTCGGGATCTGCATCGAGTTCTTCGAAAGCTATCGAGACCATTTTCGTGAATATGGCAAATGTCACGGCATAGGCAACGGGCGCCGGCAATGCAGCAAATCCGGACATGATGCTCGGAAAGAATGTGATCAGGATGACAAGGATGCTGCCGATCAGGAACGGAAGCCGGGACGCCATTCGCGTCGTGCCGACAAAGCCGGCCGCCCCCGAGATGGGAACCGGACCGATAGCAGAAAACAGACCCGCGAGGAGATGGCTGATGCCCGAGATGAATGAGCCCTGCCGTACCCGATCGGACGGTTGTATGGAAAAGGAATGCTTCAGCGTATGTTCCATGACACGGACAGAAGCAAGGAGATTGGCAATCAACAGAATCGTGATGAACAGCGCTGTGACGAAAACGCCACCGTCCCAGACAGGCGGGCCGAAAACAAATACGCCAGGTAGTTGAATGACCGGTTTCGGCCCTTGGACGAGCGAAGGGGCTTTGCCGATCAATAAGAAGATTCCCCATCCGAGCAAGATAGATAAGAGGACCGCATATTTCGAAATCCACGGCCGTTTATTCCCCATAGTGAGAAAAGTGATGAAGAGAACAACCAAACTGCCGACCACAATGACCAAGTCGAGGCGGTCCTCCATCGTTTCGACCCCAAGCATCCCTTTCAAAAAGGTCCCGCTTAATTGCAAGACGAGCAGCAGTAAATACGTAAACGTGATGGCAGGTGTGAATAACCGCTTCATCTTTTCAACAAGCCCAGTAGCCGCGCATAGGATGAACAGGACGCCGCTATACAGCATTCCGCTTTGCAAAGCTTGCAGAGCTTCCGTCGTTGTGTTGTAAAAGACGCCGACCATTCCCGCGTAGACGACAAAGATGCCCCACCATAGTCCGGCGGGCCCTTCATTGATCGGCAACCGATGGCCGATCAGCACTTGAAGGAGACCCGCGATGCCGAGGACCAGGATTGTCCGTTGTATGAAAAGCGACGTATCGGTCAAATCCATGCCGAAAATATGCGCGATGGCAATCGGGGCCGCAATGGACGATGCAATCAGGAAGATGGCCCACTGCATGCCTCCAGCAAGTTGTTTCATGGGTACATTCCTCCGCTGTACGGTTTCACTTTTTATAGGCTTCCAGTATACCACGCACTTGGCGATGGGATGGAACAGCCGCTTGCAGGAACTGGTGCGGGGAGATTCCGGATTCCCTTGAGCTTGATTTCGTTTATATTCCGGAACGGCTCTATCGCACTTATGGACGGATTGCTTGCACCCCGCTTTCCTTGCACCCGCGAAGGGATTGCTTGCACTTGGACGCCTATTGCTTGCACACATTCATTTGACTCGTTCAATCGATTGCGCGGAAGTCGGGGTTGCTTGCACTCCGGACCGCTTTCCTTGCACCCGCAGATGGATTGCTTGCACTCGGACGCCTATTGCTTGCACACGTTCATTTGATTGCGCGGAAGCCAGGTTTGCTTGCACCCCGGACCGCTTTCCTTGCACCCGCAGATGGATTGCTTGCACTCGGACGCCTATTGCTTGCACACGTTCATTTGATTGCGCGGAAGCCAGGTTTGCTTGCACCCCGGACCGCTTTCCTTGCACCCGCAAAGGGATTGCTTGCACTTGGACGCCTGTTACTTGCACTCGGACGCCTATTGCTTGCACTCTAGGATGTTCTACTTGCAACTTGTGGTTTTCCCCATTTACTTTCTTCCTCAGAAAAGGAGTCACGTGATGATTGACGAATTATATTCTTGAACGCAACAACTACCCACACGATAGACGTTAGGTTACAAATTGAAAAAGGTTGTGATTGTATGGAATGGCTTTTCAACGGATTGCGTTGGCTGCATATTCTGAGCGGGTTTCTAGCCCTCTCCGTGTTTTGGCTGCCTATCATTACGAAAAAAGGAGGAAAAGCGCATACCCGGATCGGTTGGATCTATGTATGGGCAATGGCGAGTGTTTCGGTGACTGCCTTTAGCATGGGGATTTACCGTCTTACATGGGACGCGGGCCCGGATGCGGATGCCATCCCGTTTTCATGGTTCTTGATCTTCATCGCGATTTTAAGTTCCGCAACCGCTTGGTATGGCGTTCGCGTCCTTCGACAGAAACGTCGGAAAGAAGCCCATCGGCACATCGTGGATCTGTTCTTCCCTACTTTATTGGCAGGGGCAGGCGTCGGGATTTCGATTTACGGCTGGATCATTGACTTCCCGTTACTGCAATATTTTCCGCTGCTCGGCATCTTCCTGGGCGGCTCCCAGTTGGTGTATTGGCTAAAAGTGCCGAAGACGAAATCCCACTGGATGGTGGAGCATATTGTCGGAATGTTGTCCTGCTGCATAGCTACCGTGACGGCGTTCACTGTTTTCGGAGCGCCGCGCCTACTCCGGATTGACGCCGTCAGCTTGATTGTCTGGTTTCTCCCGACAATTGTGCTCGTCCCTCTCATCATCGGCTTTTCCAACAAGTATCGGAAACTGATGGATGGGGGTAGGAAACTGGCCTGAAGAAGGTGGCACAGAAATAAGAATCCCAAGGTCCTCCTGCCACATAATAAAACCCTTTCCATGTCCAACTGCTGATACGGAAAGGGATCATCTTCTTCATGTCAGAAAAATCGGGGGCACTTGGCATGGTTTGATCTCAATCTTCCGCCAGACATCCCCGAGTACATATGGTTCCGCTTTTAGCCATCGATCCAACTCTTCACGGGATGGATACTCCACCACCATCATGGAACCGATCATCTTGCCATCGTCATCGAGCAAGGCCGCTCCGTATAAATGCTCTCCTGCTTCTGCACGTTGGGTGACCGATTGCAAATGCTGCTCCCGCGCCTGCAATCTGCGACTTAGCGCTTCGTCGTCCGTGCCATCATACGCCATTACAATGAACTGCATACTTTCTACCCCCTTAATATAATAGGCTCAACGCTTTTTCTGTAGTGGCAATACAGCCCACTTCTCCATACTTCCACCACGTGCCGCCGAACTAGCAATGGACAACGCTCGCCGTACACAAGCCTTTTCGATACCCTTTTGACTTCCATTATAGCGGAATGGGTGGCAGTATTGAAAGAACCCATATCAGATTATCGGCGAAGGTCGGATTCCAGAAAAAAGCTGACAGTAGGCGTTGAACCGCCAGTCCGTCAGCTCTCCACCCGCATTCTCCTTAAAACGGGTATTCCCTTGTCACATCTTGTGTCGAAATCCACTGGTAGGTTGTGAATTCATCCAATGACCATCTGCCGCCAAAGCGTCCGATACCGGATTCCTTTTCTCCGCCGAATGCAATCAGCGGTTCATCGTTGACGCTTTGGTCGTTCACATGCACCATTCCGGTTTCCAGCTTAAGTGCCACTTGGACGCCTTTTTCTATAGAACCTGCATGGACCGCACCACTTAGCCCATATTGCGTATCATTGGCAATCCGGATTGCATCTTCTTCTGTCGCAAATGGGATGACCGTGACTACCGGACCGAACATTTCATGCTGGGCCGTGGCGACATCATTCGTATCGGATGTCAGGATAGTCGGGTGCATGACGCTGCCTTCCACTTTCCCTTCCAGTACGACTTCGGCACCTTGCTGTTTCGCCTTTTCAATTTCTCCGAGAATCCGTTCCACTGCTCCCGGGTTGATCAAAGGGCCGATCATATTTTCTTTATTAAACGGGTCCCCAACCGGGATTTTCTTAGCGGCTTCGATGAATTTCTCTAAGAAAGCGTCCCGGACAGTCTCTTGGACGATGATCCGATTGATGGCCATGCATATTTGTCCATTATGCATGAACTTGCCGAAAATTGCGGAGTGGACCGCTTTGTCCAGGTCTGCATCTTCCAAGACAATCAAAGCATTGTTGCCCCCAAGCTCCAAAGCCACTTTCTTGACGTTTTTCCCGCAGAGCGCGCCAATATGCTTTCCGACAGGGGTGGAACCGGTGAAGGAGATCATCCGTGGTATCGGATGGTCGACAAAACCATCCCCCACTTCTTCAATCGAAGGGATGACTACATTGAACAAACCTTCCGGCAAGCCGGCTTCTTCAAATATTTTCGCGAGAAGGATACCGCCCGTCATCGCCGTTTGCTCGTCCGGCTTCAGTACAACCCCATTCCCGACAGCCAACGCAGGGGCTACCGACCGCATCGAGAGATACATCGGAAAGTTGAATGGACTGATGACTCCCAATACGCCTAACGGTTTGCGGAACAGCCGGTTTTCCTTTCCGGGTACAAGGGATGGGACCATTTCACCGCCCATCCGCATCGGGAAACCCGCAGCCTCCCGTGTGATGGCGATGCAGAAATCCACTTCCACATTCGCTTTGATGAATGAAGATCCCCCTTCCGTCATCAACCACTCCACCAACTCTTCCCGACGCTCCTTCATAATGCGAACGGCATTCTCCATAATTTCAGATTTCTGGAACGCATTGACCTGTTCCCATTCCTTCTGAACTTTCGCCGCCGACTCATAGGCCTCGTCAATATCTTCTTGACTCGCCATATAAATTTCCTGAATGACTTCCTGCGTATACGGGTTCCTGTTTTGATATACCGACTTCCCCGTCCCCTCACGCCATTGCCCTGCTATATATTGTTGTTCCAACCCAATATACTTCTCCACGTTACCCCTCCTAAAAGACTCTTCCCCCTACTTTTCCTCTAAACGGTAGGAATTAAACGCAAATACTGAGAATAAGCTCTAAACGAGGGGCAGAGCATCCCTTCTGGCCAGTCATGTTTATCAATCAATCCGCATCGCCAGCAGCTCGAATAGTTCACTGTTGTCATCCAATTTCATCTGATACACCGCACACCGGAGTTTCCTTGCAATCTCAATCGAAGCGGAACGATGAACATCGCTGATTGCCAAGCCGAGGTAAATGCTTTTCGGCCATATCCCCAATTTCCCATTGGAGATTGTCCGTCCCTCACCGATATTGCGGTGGAAGTTATATAAAATCCGATATTCATCCTCATAAGACCAGGTTTCATGCTTCATGAAATTCGTTAAGAACAGAAGAAGGAAAATCACTTCCGTATTATTGGAGATCCTGCGCCTTTTTCCTTGCTCGACCTCCTGGATTTCCTGAACCGCCGATGGAAATAAAAAAGTGGGTCTCTGCCGCTTCTCCTCATAGAAGACTTTAAAAATATTACGTGGATCGATCACTTCGTATTCCACACAATACCCTTTATGATTATTTGCATAATGAGCCCACATCGGCATATTCCGACTGAAATTCGTGCTGAAACAACCGATCCCATAATGGCTCTGCCGCTCTTTGATGAATTGGTATAAGGCATCCGTATGCAGGCCCTTGGGAGCCAAATGGGCCTCTTCATAGAGCAAGGCTTTAAATTCATAGGGATCATTTAAATTCGAATACGAAGACATCCAAAATTCATTTTCCTCCAGCAGAGCAAGACGATTTTCGTTTACCTGTTCATAATTAGCAAACCACTCGTCCAACAGTGGATAAAATTTACAAAGCAAGGGCCCCTGTCGTATCTCCGCGTTTCAAAAACGCCAGCAATTGCTCTTTCACAATCTTCGCCCCACTTTACACGCGTTTTCGTAGTACATAGTAATATACTCGTAATTCCTGCTTGCCAAACAAACATTGTAAAAAAGTCGCTAAAGAGAGGACTGTTACATGGAAACTAAAAGACAGGCCCATTCAATTGGACCTGCCTGTCGATGGTGCGTCATCTCTTAATAACCGCCACCTACCCATGAAGCACCGACAATGATCAGAAGGATGAAAAGGACCACGATTAGATAAAATCCTGCTCCCTGGCCATAACCGCCATATCCGCCTGTACCTGCACCCATAGTTGACACCTCCATTTATAAGAGTGTAGTACAGTATATGACATACCGTTGAATGGACTTAGGTAATCGATGCGCTTTGCGATAGACTGGGGTACCAGGCTATAGAATCTGTTCGCGGGCTGGACGAATTTTGGCTGTACCCGGCATCCCGGGTTCAATGACACAAGCCCCTCTTCCATCTGCCGATTAGGAGGAGGGGCTTGTTATTTTGAAATCTGGTGAACCACGATTACACCGACTAGCTGGCTCCAGTCGGAGATCTTATTGGAATTCACTGCCATGAACTCACTGTTTTTAGGAATTTCGGGAAGCCCGGACACGCTTTGTTTCAGCAACATCGATCGTACGGGTTTTCGGATCGATGACAACGCCATAGTCATGCAGCGAGGATTCCATGCTGACAAATTCATTCAACACGTCATCCAGCACTTTGGCCGGATCTCGTTCCAAAGGATCTCCCCAGCCACCGCCGCCAGCCCGGTAGAATTGGATGATTCCCTCTGCCGGCATCTTCACTTCAAACGCGGTTTCTTCTATTATCTGCGCTTCGGCTGTTCCGTAATTGACGATCACTTTATTCGACGGCGCGTTCTTGCCCTCGCAATATCCTTTTGTCGTATTCCGGACACCCGCCATCATGACACTGGTGGAACTCTCTTTGAGATGCTGAATTTGCACATCCAAGCCAGGCGTACCTCTCCACTTTCCGACCCCTGTAAAGTCGCTCATGTATTCATGTTTCAAGACACGGCTTGGATATTGTACTTCATTCATTTCAATCGACGGAAGGATAACACCCGTCATGACAGGTGGATAAAGGCCCCAACCGTCTGTCTCATAGGCCGCGCCCGCACCGCCTGTATAGTCGTAGAAATTCAGATTGACCCACGGTTTGCCATCATCGTATTTTCCATGGGAATAGGCCAGCGGCAGCTTGTGGGCATTGACTCCCACCCTCGTTGGGGCACATTGGGAGATCGCTTCCAGTACAGCTTCCGCAATTTCCGCCCCGACACATGCTGTGGCATGGCCGCATGGCGCTGGCAGACGAGGATTCACTACTGTCCCTTCCGGTGCCGTCACCGTAACAGGGTTCATATAGCCTTCATTGATTGGAATGTCTGGGAAATGGTGCAGGACTTGATGATGTGGTGCGTTGGGATGTCACGATGTTGTTTCAGTTTCGGCAGTTTGATGGAGCCGTCCAGAAGCTTGATGTTCCCGCTGACCAGATTAGTCGTGCCTGGATCTGCGGCTTTTAAATTCCGGGTAGCCGGATTTGCCGGAAAAGAAACGGGAGAACGCCGATTGCAGGTTCAACTGGGCATTCGCAAGTGCCAGACTGTCCACTTCTTTGAGCCACTCGAACTCCTCCTTGTACTTCGCAGGCGTCGGGAACTTCTGTTTCTTTAGCGATTCCTTGTCCTCTTTGAATCGCTCATAGGTTTCCTTCCGTTCGGCAAGCATTTTATTATAGACAAAACGGACGCATCCGAATGTCTTGGTTAGAAATACTTCCTACTCCTTTGTCGGATACAACCGGAATTTGTATGCTTTGTGTGCTTTGTGTGCCATTTCATATCACCTCGCTCCTCCACCACAATAGGAATATACGTTCCCTTCATAGCGGAAAAAGAGGTTTTGGGTACTGTTAAATAGAATAAAAAACTGCCTCTCCCTATCAGACAAAGGAAATGGCAGTTTTTGATTCAGAAATGGTGTGCGTTGTTATTCATTGAATAAGTGATGCAGCAACCGATCTTTATCATCAAAAAATTGTTTCATCATTTGATAATGGTTTGTTTCTTCAAGCGATGTCTCCTTTGCCCCATCCTCTGTAAATTCAATGATTCGGGCATGCGGATAGGCCATGATAACCGGAGAATGAGTCGCGATAATAAATTGCGACTGTTGTCCGACCAATTCATGAATTCGGGATAGCATGGACAATTGGCGCAACGGAGATAACGCAGCTTCAGGCTCATCCATAAGATAAATCCCTTTTCCTTGCAGCCGGTTCATGAAGGTGGCCCAAAACGATTCGCCATGTGACTGTTTATGGAGGGAGATCCTTCCGTATGAATCAATAATACGGGGAGCTATCCGAAAGTCTTTCCCATTAACTTGTAATTAACTTGTAATTAACTTGTAAATAATAAACCCCAAAATTAACACTAAAATTAATATACCTGTACCTTTCCAACCCATACCACCTGTTAAATCAGTTAAATTTCCACTACTCCCTCTGTTTAAGGCATCATGCAAGGAACCCATGGGGTTTTTTTTTAATTCTTCTTGTCTTAGCCGTTCTCTTTTTTCCTGGGGTTTTTCTTTTGAATCCATATAATAACCTCCCAATCAAACTATTTATCTTGAAACTATTCTACCCCTTTTTAAATAATAAAGTCTATAAACCGCGTGAAGTTAGCTCAGGACCTGAAACAAATTTGATAAACAGACTTTATTAAGTTACTCAAAAAACTTATTCCACAACTGTTTTTATTTAAATGAACATTCGGAATTAACTTTACATTTATTAAATATATGTTACCATTATAATATAAAAATGGAAAGGGTGGTTTAGATAAACATTTTAAGGAAAATATTAACGCCCATTTTAACAGTATTTTTTGTTGGTTTGTTGGCAACAAGTACAAGCTATGCAAGTGGGGATTTGTCCGGTTACGGAATAAATAATCAAGTTAAAATTAGTGTAACAAATGATCAAACTGGGGAAACTACCTTACTAAATCCAATAGAGACAAAGGATTTAATAGAAGTTAATTCTATTAAATCTGATAAGGAGTCAATAGAAGTAGGTTATGATGTTTTTATTCCGCTAGAAAAACTATACTCTTCTGATATTATTCCTTTTATAGATGCGGGAGGTTCAAAAAATCAAGGCGGTGTAACAGCTAGATTAAATGCCAACTATGACGTACGGGGTAATGACATTAGAGTGAATAGAGTGTGGGGTAGTTGGAGCCCAAATTCTAGTATTTATTATTTATCAAATAGAAATGTGTATGCACATGCTGGATCATTCATGGGTAATAACCTGTCTAGAAGCCCTGATTCAAACACTTTTTCTTACATTACTGGATGGGATTGGAACCCAAGGCTTTCGGGAGACGGTGCTGCAAGAGCCTGGAGTGATGCTAAAGTTCACGTGTCTGGGATGGAAGGATCAACATATACAATTGAAGTGGACTTCTCATTTGAATAATTAAGTGTTTTTAGTAGCACCTGTCATTCCAATTAGACAGGTGCTTTTTTATTACGTACCATACCTCGAAAATCCAATATAGGATAGAAAAAAGGAACAGGTCTATTTTTGACCTGTTCCTCTGCATAGGAATGATTTAGTTTCGAACGAGATAATCGAATGCGCTTAGTGATGCAGTCGCTCCGGATCCCATTGAAATAATGATTTGTTTATATGCGCTATCGGAGCAGTCTCCCGCAGCAAATACGCCTGGGACGTTCGTGGCGCCACGCTTATCGACAACAATTTCACCGAATTTATTGCGTTCCACTGCGTCGCCGAGCCAATCCGTGTTAGGGACTAGACCGATTTGAACGAAGACACCAGCTAGCTCGATATGGTGTTCGTCACCTGAATCACGATCAATATACGTAATTCCGTTTACGCTATCCGTACCGGTGATTTCCTTTGTTTGAGCGTTTTTCACGACAGTGACATTCGGCAAGCTGTACAGGCGATCTTGCAAAACAGAATCGGCTTTCAGTTCAGGTGCGAATTCAAGGACGGTAACATGGTTGGTGATTCCCGCAAGGTCGATTGCCGCCTCAATACCAGAGTTACCTCCACCGATGACTGCAACATCCTTGCCTTCGAATAGCGGACCGTCACAATGCGGACAGTAGGCAACCCCTTTGTTTCTGAATTCCGCCTCGCCCGGTACACCGATATTGCGCCAGCGCGCTCCTGTTGAAAGGATGACGGATTTACTCTTCAGAACAGCACCGTTTTCCAATTCGATTTCAATGAGATCTTTCTTCTCCAAACGTTTCGCACGTACCAAATTCATCACGTCGATATTATAGTCTTTCACGTGCTCCTCAAGACTAGCCGCCAGTTTAGGACCTTCCGTGCGATTGACACTAATGAAGTTCTCAATTGCAGCCGTATCCAAAATCTGACCGCCGAAACGCTCAGCGACAATTCCTGTACGAATCCCTTTACGAGCCGCGTAGATCGCAGCACTCGCACCAGCTGGTCCTCCGCCGACAACGAGTACGTCAAATGGATCTTTATCGGCAAACTCTGAAGCGTCCGGGCCGCTTCCGAGTTCAGCCAAGATTTCTTCGATTGTCTTCCGACCGTTTGTGAACGGCTCCCCATTCAAATATACAGTCGGGACAGCAAGAATATTTTTGCTTTCCACTTCTTCTTTATATGCTGCGCCGTCAATCATCGTGTGCGTAATGTTTGGGTTCAATACGCTCATGAGGTTAAGTGCCTGTACCACTTCCGGGCAGTTTTGACAGCTCAAGCTAATATAGGATTCAAAATGAAGCTTATCCTCGATCTTCTTCACTTGCTCAATGACTTTCTTATCCACTTTTGGCGCCCTGCCGCTCACTTGCAATAGAGCAAGGACGAGTGAAGTGAATTCATGTCCAAGCGGAATACCAGCGAAAACGACTCCAGTATCCTCACCGATGCGATTGACACTAAAGCTCGGAGTTCTTTCCAACTCTGTACGCTCCACTTCAATGCGTGATGACATGGTGGCCAGTTCATTCACAAGTTCCAGCATTTCACGCGAAACCTTATCATCTCCCGCGCTAACTTTGAGCAGCACATCGCCCTCCATCATTTTAAGATATTGGTCTAATTGTGCTTTTATATCTGCATCTAGTATCATGTAATCTACTCCTTAATTTGTACTTTACTTAAACATAAGTCGGCGTGATTGCCTTAGATGTTGAATCGAGTTAGTCGATTCAACATCTAAGGCATCCACCGAATGCCTAAAAAAAAGGGGCCCCTATCCCTAATGAAAAGGGGCCGCCCCCGTTATTCCACTATCGTGATATTAAATTTTACCTACTAGGTCAAGGCTCGGTTTAAGGGTTTCTTCGCCCTCTTTCCATTTCGCCGGGCAAACTTCACCTGGGTTGTTGCGTACATATTGTGCCGCTTTGATTTTGTCGACTAGGATGCTTGCGTCACGTCCGATTCCGCCCGCATTGATTTCAAGTGCTTGTACAACGCCATCCGGATCGATGATGAATGTGCCGCGATCTGCAAGACCAGCCTCTTCGTCAAGCACATCAAAGTTGCGTGTAATTGTTTGAGAAGGGTCACCGATCATAATGTATTCGAGCTTGCTGATTGTATCAGAGTGATCATGCCAAGCTTTATGTGTAAAGTGTGTGTCCGTAGAAACGGAATAAACTTCAACGCCAAGCTCTTTTAGTGTTGCGTATTGGTCTTGAAGGTCGCCAAGTTCAGTTGGGCAAACAAATGTAAAGTCTGCTGGGTAGAAGCAAAAGATACTCCATTGGCCTTTCAAGTCCTCATTAGTAACCTCGATGAACTCACCAGTACCTGCATTATAAGCCGACGCTTTGAATGGCAGGATTTCTTTTCCGATTAACGACATAAAAAAATTCCTCCTAGTGTGTTATTTATAGTTAGTCTAGGTCATTTCATAAAAACCTAAACCGCAGCAATCATTATCTAAGGATCACTGCTTAACTATAATAATTCTAATTACATACTAATTATTATATACCCAGTCATTTTTGTCAACAAATACACTCATAATTGTCGTTTTTTCTCTCTTCATGTATAAACATTGACAATGTTTATAATGAAGATCTGTATATTATTGATGGATAATAAATTCAAATGTCAGCGTGAATTCTCAACTATGATATAGGATTCTCGATTAAGAATGATGGGATGCTCTCAAAGCCGGGAGGGATAGCATGGTATGGGAGATTCTCAAAACGCGGCAGAATATTTATAATGAAAGGCATGTAAAGGGGGCCAACATGGAAAGTTAGTAATCACCGCCTTTCCATGTTGGCCCCCGGGTTTCGAATTTTTTGATTCAAGGAATCCCCATTAGTTGTGCTTTCCAATGCCTGTGCGTTCGGCTGCAATCCGTCCCGGGGCACCAGACCTTATAAATCCTGCATTTGCTTCGTCAGTATCGATGTGCATTTCAAGGCGATAACGATCGGACACACGAATCAATACTTTATCGATTGTCAACGGCCGTTCACCGCTAACTTCTACTGTCACAAATTCTCCATCGATCACACCAAAGTTTTTCGCATCTCTAGGAGACATATGAATATGGGCTTGGGCAATAATCAGCCCTTCTGGGAGAGATACGCTTCCAGCGGGACCAATAAGGGTACATGACGCTGATCCTTTTATATTGCCAGATTCACGTATTGGCGGGCGAAGGCCGATTTTCATTGCATCGGTCCGGCTGATTTCAGCCTGCGTCAGCTTGCGGGCCGGACCTAGAACACGTACATGTTCCAGACTCCCTTTCGGTCCCGCAATTACAACGGTTTCATTAGAAACAAACTGACCCGGCTGGGATAATTCCCTGCGTTTCGTCAGCTCATATCCTTCGCCGAACAGGGCTCCTACATCCTCAAGGGACAGGTGAACATGCCGAGCTGACACCGCAACCGGAATCACGATATCCGGCGATGCGGCTGCAACAGTCTCCCGAAGGTGCACCGTCACGTCGGCGACGACTTTTTCAATCCATTGCCTGTCCATTGCGTTCACACCTTTCTAGATAAAACGGCTTAGCTTGGTCCTTCTGGCAAGATCCTTAACAAGTGCATGCACATGTTCTTTACAAATTTAGATTGCTTTTCCTGGCAAACGAAACCCCTGTGCACTTAGCCTGAAGCATTTGCTCAATCAGCTCAGACAAATGAGCACCAGCCTCAACTGAAGCAAGCCCGCCTTTATGAATATTGGAAATGACAGTCCGATCCGCCTCAACCGTGTTTTCATTCGGCCGGTAGATCATATAAGCACTCAAGCTTTCATCGGTATTTAAGCCTGGTCGTTCGCCTATTAACGAAATGACAAGGTCGCAATCCACGATGGCCGCGACTTCGTCCTGCACCCACACGCGCCCTCGCTTAATAAAAAACGGTTTGGCGACGCTAATATTTTTTAACTGCAATCCTTGCATTAAAGCAGGAAGCAAATCCCTTATATTGGCTTCTACAGCTGAGGAGCTTAGTCCATCGCACACGATAATTTGGACCTCTTTCCCTTTGTCGCCATTCTCCTTTAACCACGCAACGGATTCATCCGACAACTTTCGCCCAGCGTCCAAATCCATCAAGTAGGTCTTCATATCCTTAGCTTTCGTCTCCAGTTTATGCAGATCCATTTCTTGAAGAAGATCATCACTTACATCTTTTAAAACTGCATCCTGTGCAGCTGCATGATCAATTAAGAATTGTAAATAACTTGTCGTCCGCATCCGGGTCCCAGCTCGGCCAATTCCAATTCGGGCAGGTGAAATACTTTGGGCCCGCTTAATGGATGCAGCATTATGCGGTTCCTCCACTTCCTGAACCCGTTCCTCAGGAAAGTTGATAATCTCTCCTGTCTCTTGCACGGCGTTGTCTTTCGGCAATTCGTTTTCTTTCGACAGTTCTTCCATTACTTTTCTAACAATCTCTTGAATATCCATTGTACCCCTCCCCTCCTTTAGTCAAAGATCGATAAGTCTCCTGCTCGTTTGGTCAGTTTACCGTTCTCCATCAAGCCCATATTTTCCATCCATTTTTCAAATTCGCGAAGCGGACGCAGCCCAAGAAGCTCGCGCAAACTAGCATCGTCGTGATAGCTTGTATCTTGATAGTTCAGCATCACATCATCTCCACCTGGTACACCCATGTAGAAATTTGCTCCTGCCAATGCGGTTAACATACCAGCTACTTCTTGATCATTTTGATCGGCATCCATATGATTCGTGTAAGTCGGGGCGATGCCCATTGGCAAGCCATGCAATTTCCCCATAAATACATCTTCCAGATCGGCCCTGATTAACTGGCGCCCATCATAAAGTGTTTCTGGTCCAATAAACCCGGAAACGTTATTCACCATGAATGGCTTCCAGTGACGTGCATACCCATAAGTTCTCGCTTCCAGCGTCTGCATATCTACACCATGGTCGGCATTTAACGATACTTCCGAGCCTTGTCCTGTCTCAAAGTACATAAAGTTCGGTCCTGCTGATGTACCATAGCGAGCCATCATCTCATAACCTTCATCAATGATTTCTTTCGATATGCCAAATGCTTCATTTCCCTTTTGTGTACCGGCTAAGCTTTGAAACATCAGTGCAATAGGTGCGCCTTGTTTCAAGGCATCCATTTGGGTCGTGATATGGGCCAGCACACAGTTTTGAGTTGGTATTTTCCATTGCTCCATAAATTCATGTGACAAGGTCAAAATCCTTTTGACTGACTCGACCGTATCCACATTCGGGTTAATGCCGATCACCGCATCGCCCGCTCCGTAAGACAAGCCTTCTTTAATGGAATACAAGATTCCTTCCGGCACGTCATTCGGATGATTGGGTTGGCAGCGGAATGCCAGGCGGCCCGGTTCCCCGATTGTCGTATTGCAATGAGCTTGAGGTCTTATTTTCTGTGAAGCCAATACAAGGTCAATACTCGACATGAGCTTGGCAACAGCCGAAATCATTTCACTTGTCAAGCCTCTCGAAAGTTTCACGAGTTGATCCGTACCGGTTTCATGGGAAAGAATATAATTTCTCAGTTCTCCAACTGTCCAGTTTTGAATCTCTTTGTAAATCGTCTCACTAATATCATCATAAATTAGACGGGTCACTTCATCCGTCTCGTATGGAATGACAGGGTTCTCATAAATATCTTTCAGCTGCATTTCGCTGAGCACTACTTTTGCCGCCATGCGCTCAAGCGATGATTCTGCCGCCACCCGCGCCATGACATCACCTGATTTCGCTTCACTTGCTTTGGCCAGTACATCTTTCACCGACGTAAACGAATAATGAGTTCCTTTTACTACACAGGATAATTTCACCGTGCAACACCCCTTTTTTTGATAACGCTCACAAAAAGCATTTGCTGAATGAAGTGAAAACGAAAAAAAGGCGCTTTCACGTCATCCTGAAAAGACATTCTTCAGGACGTGAAAGGCGCCGTTGCCTCATTTACCATTTTGTTAATTATCCTTATTTTATATTACTAATAGTAATTTTGCAATTTCTTAAAAAGCATGAAATCTTGCCTCATCCAAATTCCTTCATCTGATAACTCGAATATTAATAGAAATGAATACTTTTCTCAGGATAACCTAATGCTCTAGCAGTTTTGGAAAATTCATTGATCATTTCCTCTGTTCCACAGAAATACACATGTGAGCCGATTGGTTGGTTTTCCAGCAGGTCCTTGCTCATTCTATTTCCGTCTTCCGAAAAATAGAAGTTCACCTGATCTGGATAATTTGTTTTGAGGAAATGATAAAAGGCACACTTATTTTTAGATTTGGCGGCATAGTGCAGCTCAAATGTTTCACTGGTGTGTTCGATGTCTTCTATCATGGATAAAAAAGGGGTAATCCCAATGCCCGTCGCAAAAAACACATGATGCTTCGCTTGAAAACTAAGGAGAAAATAATTACTCGGATAACTAATTTCTAAACGATCACCCCGCTTCACGTGATGATGCCAATAAAAAGCCCCGCCTTGGGATTTGTCATTTAACTGAATCGCAATTTGATAGTATCTTGTTTTCTTGGAATTGTTGATCAATGAATAGGTGCGTACGAGTGTTTCTTGATTCGGAGGATCAATATAGGTAGTAATGTGTGAACCTCCACTAAACATAGGTAGCTCATAGCCATCTGCAGAGGTTAGCTTAAAAGACTTCACGAGAGGCGTTTCTTCTTTAATTTCTTCTACAATCACGCTGATCTTGTCTTGTGCCATATTGACCTCCTATCTCCAGTTTTCCGATCACCAGAATCGGTAGCTTGGGTATTTTCATGTCCACTCAGCCTTCGACAATTATGTTTCAAGCTGGTCACTAGGTAATATAACACGTCTGACCAGCGGTGTGCCCAATAAAATAGAAGTTCTGGTATTCCCATAAGGGGTTAGATTTTCAATCAGTTTTGTCAAATCGTCCATTCCGTTTAACGCGGCCTTTATATAGTAATGAACATGTCCCGTCGCTCGATGGCATTCAATAACATCAGGCTCATTGACAATCATTCGCTCAAACTCGTGTCCTAATACCCGTATCTCACTTAATTCGACCATGACCAATAATTTTCTTCCCACCGCAGCTGGAGGGACCAGGGCAAAAAAGCCTTCAATGATTCCTTTTTCTTGAAGTCTTTTTAACCTTTCCGCGACACTTGGACGACTGAGCGAAATTTTCTTTGATAACTCAGTTAGGGAGAGTCGTCCATCCAACTGTAATAGTTTTATTAAATGAATATCCAATTCATCCATCTATCCCACACCTCCGAAACGAAAGTTTATGGCGAGACTTTACTTCCAAACGGATTTATCTAATAGGAAACCCCTCCCGTTCAATATGTATTTTATCATTTATATTGACTATTATTATATCACAGTCCCATTTATCCAAAAATTCTAAACAACCGTATTAGGAAACAGGGATGATAGGAACTCGTTTTTTATCAGCGCCAAGTAAATAAAAATTACTAGAGGAGATGTTATTTCATGAAGAACAGAGTAGATATTCCAGCTGTAGGTATTTGTAGTTTTGGTAGAAATTCAATTTGCACTGATTTGGATCAACTTGATGCAGATGTTGCGATTATCGGTGTACCGTATGATATGGGAACTGCTTACAGAGCAGGTGCTAGGCTTGCTCCTAGAAGAATCCGAGAAGCGTCCACATTAGGGAATAACGAAGAAGGGTTTTATGACCATGAAAGAAATGAAGTGTTTCTAAAAGGAGTTAAAATCGTCGATTGTGGAGATGTCGACATACTCCATGGGGACCTAACGTACAGCTTTAAAAACATCGAGGAAGATGTTCGAAAAATTGTTAAAAAAGGTGCGCTTCCTGTCGTAATAGGTGGAGATCACTCCATCACAGCAGCCATTGGAAAAGGCCTGAATCAGGTTGGAGATTTTTGTGTGATCCAAATTGATGCACATCTGGATTGGTCAGATGCTCCTGGTGGTCAAAAGCTGGGTCAGGGTAGCCCAATGAGAAGATTATCAGAGATGGATTATGTGAATGGAATGGCGCAGCTTGGTATCAGGGGGGTTGGAAGTAGTTACAAAAAAGATTTTGAAGATGCCAACGAATATGGAAGCGTTATCAAATCAGTCAAACAAATACGAGAAATAGGTATCCATAATATCGGTGACTACATTCCGGATGCAGAAAGATATTATATTACATTGGATATTGACGGACTTGACCCTTCCATTGCACCAGGGACGGGAACCCCTTCGGCCGGTGGTTTTTTATTTCACGAGATTCAAACCATCTTGGAAACGATTGCAAATAAGGGAGAAGTGATCGGGTTTGATCTGGTAGAAGTCGCACCTGATTATGATCCTTCGGGAATTACTAGTCATCTAGCCCAACAACTTATTAATGAATTTTTAGGTTTTATTTTTAAGGCAAAAGAAAAGAGATATCAATTGTCGCAAAACGAAGTCAATTTGGTTTAGTTTTCTATTGAATAACCGTCTCACTCCCTTCTCCATCCTTTGCTAAACTGGATGGAGAAAGGGATTGATGATAGACACACCAAGGGATTAGGGTTGATTCATATTATCCTCGAGGGGGAAGTGAAGGAAATGGTAGATTTCAAATTAACTGAAAAGCACGACTTATATAACAAAGATTTAAGGCCCTACACGTATAAAGAAAGAAATATTACTCCTTTAACTTTGGGAGTTACTTGGTTTGGAATGTCTGTCCAACTTGGTGTCTTTCTAGTTAGTGGCCAACTAGTTGATATCTTATCCTTAAGTCAGATAGTCATTGCTTTGATAGCCGGATTAACGCTATGTTGGGGAGTCTCCGTATTAATCAGTGATATAGGTATTAGATATGGTATTTCATTTGCAACAAGCATCACATTGTCCTTCGGTTATAAGGGAGGACATTTTGCAGGGCTAATCAGATTAGTTCCTTCCGTTTTTTGGGCGGGCTTTAATACTTGGATAGCCGGGATGGCACTTAATGAAATTTTTAAACTGACTATCGGGTTTAATAGCCTGTTTATATCAATGGGTATAATCGCTATATGTACAGTGTTACTAGTGTTCTATGGTGCTAAATTCGTCGCAATTTTTAACTGGTTTGTCTCTCCTGTACTTTTAATCATGGGAATATACCTCTTGTATATGATATTAAAAATAAATGACGCGAATTTGAATGAAGTGATGGCAATGGGTGCAACAACCGGCGGTATTAAGGAAATTGTTTTTGCCACAATGGTTATTGCAGGTGGATGGATTATGGTGGTAGCTGGTTTTAATGATATAACAAGAGAATGTAAAACAAATGAAGAAAGCACAAAAACATGGCTTAAAGGCAATGTGAAGTTTTCAATTGCACAATTTTGGGGGCTCATACCGGCTTCCGTCTTATTTGGATATATCGGTGCCGTTTCTAAAGCGCTAACCGGAAACGGAAATCCAATTGAAGTCATTACACAAACAGTTGGTCAGAGTTCGACCAGTATCGTGATCCTGTGTCAGTTCTTCATTATTTTGGCGCTATTATCTACAAATGCCGGGGCAAATGTTTTAGGATCTGCTTATATCGTCTGCAGTATGCTGAATAAGAAGGTAAACTTAAGGCTTGCTGCGACTGGTGTGGTGGCAGTGGCTTTAATCGCCCAGCCATGGAATGCAGCCGAGTCGATTTCAAATGCCATGGGTATTATGGCGAGTTTAATAGCGCCTATAGCAGGTATTATCATAACGGATTATTATTTGATAAGGAAGCGAATCATAAATCTCGATGATCTTTATTATTCTAAGGGAGAATATCAATACTTTAAAGGAAGCAACCCTATCGCATTCATTGCCTATGCACTAGGCGTAGTAGCCTCCATTTTCTCTTGGAGTTATATGTTGTTGGTCGCTTTCCTAGTATCCGGAATCACCTATTACTATCTAACAAAGTTTCGGGCCTTGAAAAGTTATTCAAAAGATATCAACCAAAATGCTTATAACTTAGAAGATTGAGGGGTTTCATATGAAAATAAAAATCATTAATCCTGATGTGAATGAGGAAATCACCGCTATGATGAAAGAATCCGCTAAAGCGGTGGCTAGCAAAGAAACGGTCATTACTTGCACGAATCCTGCAGCAGGACCCAAATCTATAGATAATGCCTTTACTAAAGAAATCGCATGTTATCATATTTTGGAAGAGATAATCAAGTCGGAAAAAGAAGGATCCTATGACGGTTATGTGATTGGATGTTTTGCAGACCCAGCCGTTCATGCAGCCAGGGAACTCACAGATAAACCTGTGGTAGGAATTGGGGAGTCCTCCATAATGTTGGCTAGATTCGTTAGTGAAAACTTCTCAATCATCACGGTCGGTCCATGGTCCAGATGGGTTTATAAAGAAGTGGTATCTAAATGTAATGCTGCAAATAGATTAGCCTCTCTAAGGTCACCTGTTATTGCTTCGGCGGATTCGTTTACTAATCGCGATTATGTAAAAGAATTAATTATTAGGGAATCTAGAAATGCTATAGAAGAGGATTTTGCAGAAGTTATCATTTTAGGTTGTGGAGTAATGACAGGACTCGCTAAGGAAATGGAAGAAATCGTAAAAGTCCCGGTGATCGACCCGGTAGCCGCAGGTGTAAAAGTAGTGGAGTCCCTTATAGGATTAGGCCTTCACAATAGTAAGATATACTCTTATAAAACTCCACAAAACCCGGAATTAATTAATGTACCTGGATTATTAAATTTATGAAGGAGGACAAGATGACTGTTTTAATGTCGGAAATGACTTGGCCGGAATATGTAGAAAGAATAAAAGATGGTGTGGTCATTTTGCCAGTAGGCTCGACTGAGCAACACGCATACCATTTACCACTCGGTACAGATTCGTATCAAGCTAATGAAAAATGTAAATTGATAGCTAAAGAAATAAACGGGATCGTTGCCCCTGTTATAACGTATGGGTATAAATCTTTGCAAAAGAGTGGTGGGGGACAAACCTTTGTAGGAACGACTAGTCTGAGTGGAACGACATTGATATCAATGGTGAAAGATATTCTGTCTGAATTTATTCGCCACGGTGCCAAAAGGATAGTTGTGTTTGATGGCCATTATGAAAATGCAATGTTTTTACATGAAGGAATTGACCTAGCCCTAAAAGAACATAACGTTGATAATGTAAAAATTATTAAAGTAGTTCCAGGAGGGATGAGTGAAGAAGTTGTAGAAAAGCTAAAAGTCTACGGAATGAAAAGCATAGACTTAGAGCATGCCGGATTAGTAGAGACTTCCTTAATGTTGTACTTTAGACCAGATTTAGTTCATATGGAAAGGGCAGTTCCTGTACCAGATATAGCCTTCCCCATGTACGATGTATATCCCGAGGAAAGAGGGCCTGTCCACGAGTCGGGGGCATTAAGCAATCCAACTAATGGATGCGCTGAACTTGGCGAGTTGATTGTAAATGATATAGTGAAGAATACGGTATCCATTATAAAAAAAGAGTTTAACCTGTAATTCATAAATTGGAGGGCATAGGAACTCATTATAACTGACTTTCTATGCCCCTTTGCTTTAGTCGAGTTACTACAAACCACTAACGGTCCCATCCATGGACATCTGTGCATCCATATCGACAAGGAATAATACAATCGTCGAGTCTTCATTTGTAGATAGCTCGGGCAGTGGATTAACTAAATCCGTTACTGCTTCTTGTTTTCCAATGACGAAATCTTGAACCGTGATCTCTCCGTCCATTACATATAAAAATGGCGTAAGTCCAACATAGGCTGGAATCTTCAGCTCCTCGCCGGCTTTAGGATGCGCATCTAATATAAAGACGTTTTGTCTAACATAAAGGGGAGCGTTGCTTCCTTCGGGCCCTACCATGACATACCAATCAGGATTGTCTGCCGGCTTGTCATGAAATTGGATATTCGGTAAAAGATCCGTTTCCTCCGGTCGAATGAAGATTTGTAGCATCTCGACCTCGTCTTCCTTCACTTTTTCCTCATGCCAAAAGCCCGCCCCCGCATTCATCATCATGAGCTTCCCAGCTGCAATCGGCGCTTCAAACCCGGCAGAATCTTTATGGTGCATAACACCTGTCTTTACGTAACTTAGTATTTCATCATTGATATGTTCGTGCATTTTAATGGTCAACCCTTTTTTCATGACCGCATGATCGATGATCGCCAATGGGCCAAATGCGGTATCTGTGTTATCTCCCAAAATTCTACCTGGTTGAACACGTGTAATGGTGAATGGTCCCCGGAACGGTTGTGCATGGTTTTCAGCCGAAAGCTTTTGTAACAACGAATCCCCCCCTTTCTAACTAAGTTTCTCACTCACCCTTTGAAAGTCACTACCTGTTGGATTTTGGAACACACGGAGTCCAAATTCATGTGCAACTGCAAATAAATGATCAAAAATATCAGCTTGCACCGTTTCATATACGGCCCATGCCGTATCATTCGTAAAGGCGTAAATTTCAATCGGCAGCCCATTCTCCCCGGGCGCCAATTGACGTACCATTAACGTCATATCCTGGTGGATGCCCGGATGGCGTTGCAAATATTGCGTAATATAGGCCCGGAAAACTCCGATATTCGTCAGTGCCCGCCCATTGACAATATTATTGCGGTCGATCTGATTCGTTTCATTGTACACGACGATTTCACGTTCCCGCTCCGTAATATAATCCGCTAGGAAGTGGATATTTTTATAGTTCTCAATCATTTCCGGCGTGCAAAATGCAATACTGGTTGTATCAATATTCAACGCGCGCTTGATGCGCCTGCCCCCGGATGCTTGCATCCCTCGCCAGTTTTTAAATGAATCCGAGATAAGCGCATAACTCGGAAGCATCGTCACCGTCTTATCAAAATTCCGTACCATCACTGTGTTCAAGGAAATATCGATGACATCCCCATCTGCGCCATACTTTGGCACTTCAATCCAATCGCCCACGCGCACCATATCATTGGCAGATAGCTGAACACCTGCCACCAGCCCTAACAAGGAATCTTTGAAAACAAGCATCAGCACTGCGGAAAGGGCCCCAATCCCACTGAGCAGCATGAGTGGACTCTCGCCAACCAGATTCGCAATGACTAATATAATGCCCAAAATGAAGACAATTATTTTGATCACTTGGATATATCCTTTGATCGGCTTCACTTTCGAAACTTCATACGTTTGGTAAATATCATTCACGGTGCTCAATAAACTATTGATCACAATAAGTGCCACGATGATGATATAGGCCAGTGCTGCTTTTTCAATGACATGTTGATAAGCGGGAAAGGTGACAGCAAACATATAAATAATGATAGCCGGTACAATATGAGACAACTTATGGAACACTTTTCGTTCCAGTAAAATAGAATCCCATTTGAATTTATTCTTGTTCACGATATGAGTGATGAATCGGATGACCACTTTTTTCGTAATAAAATTCGCGAGGATACAAAGTAACGCGATAAAAACGATCATAATGGCAATTGAAAGATAGCCAACCCACGCCTCATCCACTCCGTAACCCAAGAGCCGGTTACGAATAAAATTCATTTGTTTCCCTCCAACGTCCGTAGTCTGCTTTCCATTATAACAGAAAGGAGGGATCCTCTCTTTCTTCGGCATTTTGTCGGGGTCTTGTTCATATACCCTAAAGTCATGCTTACTTCTTGGAAACGACTTGCTTAAGGATCTCTTTATTTTTCTCTTTGAACATTTCGTTATGAGTGGAAACGACCCCACGGGAACTGGCTTCAGGCGTTACAAATTGTTTTACTCGATTTACCGCATTCGCCGCATCTTGGAATGCACCTGCAATCAGCCGAAGTTTCCCCTCGTGTTCCAGAATGTCTCCAGCCGCAAACAAGCCTTCCACGGAAGTCTCGCCCATCGAATTGCCGGCTACCCAAATGTCGGTGGCCATCTCAATATCAACCGTACTGTTGTCGATCAACTCCCTTTCTCTTTCAAAGCCATGGTTGATAATGACTTCATCTACTTCCACGTAAATACTTTCACCCGTCTCCTCGTCTCGTAAGACCACTTGCTCAATTGTTTCATGACTGTCGGATGCTATAAGTTTTTCAATCGTTGTATTCAAAAAGCATTGGACTGTGCTATTCAGCAACCTCGATACTTCGGCTTCATGACCTTTCAATGTATTTTTTCGATACGTTATATACACTTGCTCCGCAATCGACTCCAATTCGTTTGCCCAATCAATTGCAGAATTCCCACCACCCGAAATAAGCACTTTTCTTCCTTTAAATTGAGCAAGGGATTTGACCGTATAATGGAGATTCGTAACTTCAAATCGCTCAGCCCCATCAATCTCGAGCTTCGTCGGTTTTAAGATTCCCCCGCCGATCGCTAAAATGACTGTCCTCGAATAATGCTCTTCCCCTGTTGCAGTATGTACTATGAAGATACCATTTTCATTTTTTGAAATGGACGTCACTTTTGTATTGAGCAATATTTCAGGTTGAAATGTGTTTGCTTGCCCCACCATCTGTTCAATTAATTGATGAGCTGGAGTAGGGACAATCCCACCCACATCCCAGATCATTTTCTCGGGATAAACATTCAATTTACCGCCAAGGTATGGATGATACTCAATCAGTTTAGTCTTCAGCTCTCTACAGCCGCTATAAAACGCGGAAAACAATCCTGCAGGACCGCCTCCAATAATTGTCACATCTAGAATCTCTTTAGAGTTCATCTGAAAAACACCTCATTATTCTATCTTCCTGCCTTTCCCATACGGTATACATAATGGCGTGCCAAAAATCGGATCCCTTCCGATATCGCAACTCATGCAAAAGACATCCTTCACCATTTGTGGTGTAATGACGTCTTCTGGCTTCCCTTGCGCATAGATGTTTTTATCACAAATGGCTACAATATGATGAGCATACCTACATGCCAAATTCAAATCGTGCAGCACCATGACAATCGTTCTGTTTTCAACCTCATTCAGATCAAATAGGAGGTCCAAAATCTCAATCTGGTGAGCCAAATCCAAGTAGGTTGTCGGCTCATCCAATAGAATGATTTCCGTTTTTTGAGCTAACGTCATCGCAATCCACGCCCGTTGCCTCTGCCCGCCAGACAAGGAGTCTACAGGCCTTTCCGCAAATTCTTTCATGTTCGTTAGTTCGAGAACACGATTCACAACAACCTCGTCTTCTTTCGACCACTGCTTCAACCAGCTTTGATGGGGGTATCTCCCCTGCTTCACTAGCTGCAGAACAGTCAGCCCTTCCGGTGCAAGCGGCGTTTGCGGGAGAATCGCAAGCCTCTTGGCCACCTCTTTGGTGGACAAACTCCGTAATTCCTCTCCATCTAAAATTATCCCACCCGATTGCGGTTTCAGGAGGCGAGCCAACGATCGCAATAACGTCGATTTCCCGCAGCCGTTCGCCCCGACAAAGACAGTTATTTCCCCTTTAGGTATCGTCAAATGCAGATCCTCGATAATTTTCATTTCACTATATCCCAAAGTCAGGGAACTTGCTTCCAACGTACTCACTCTCACCACTCCTTTCTAACCGATTACATACTTCGATTGCGGAACAACAAATAAATAAAAAACGGTGCTCCTATACATGCTGTAAATACACCCGCTGGGATATCCAGCGGTAAAAAAGCAGTTCTGGCTACAAGATCCGCCAGCACGACAATCATTCCGCCAAGCAGCGCCGACACGGGTATTAACGCTGCAAACGATCGCCCAATCAGCATCCGCCCGATATGCGGTGCTATCAATCCAACAAACTCGATGCCCCCGGCAAATGCAGCAGCGGAGCCAGCTAGAGCCACACTTACGAACAAGAGTGTAAAACGTCTCGATTGAACATTCACCCCAAGCCCGACTGCAACATCATCCCCTAATTCCTTAGCATTAACGGACCGAGCAAGAATCCCTGTCAGGGGAATGAATACTATTATCCATGGAAGCATGGCATACACATGACTCCAGTTGGATCCATACAAACTTCCGGTCAGCCAAAGATACGCTTTCGTCGTTACTGCGGTATCGCTTAAAACAAGCATCATCATGACAACTGCTTTCATCGCAGCCGCCACACCAATTCCGATCAAGACTAGCCGAATCGGGGTGACGCCATTATTCCAAGCGAGCAAATAGATAACACCCGCAACGATGGCGGCTCCTATAATAGCTGCAAATGGAAGCAAGCCGGCACTGACGCTCCCCATTAAAAAAACAAAAAAGAGGATAGCACCCGCGGAGGCTCCTGCCGTTATCCCAATGATGTCCGGAGAAGCGAGCGGGTTTCGAACAACCGCTTGCAAAATAGCACCTGCAACACCGAGTGCTGCACCTACCATGAATGCCAGCAACACTCTCGGAAGCCTTAATTGATGAAGGATGAAATCTTGTTCTCCTGCGCCGGTTAGCGCCTGAAGAACTGCCCACGGGCTTATAAAGCTACTCCCCATAGAAAGGCTGAATACGAAAAGGATGATGGATAAACAGCTGAGAATCAGCAAAACCGCCATCGTTTTCGTTTGAATTTGAAAGGAAACGGCTTCCGATTTATTTTTCAACGAAATGTATTTACCCACTTTTCACCAACCCTCTCCGGGCAATGTAGATAAAAAATGGTGTCCCGATAAATGCAGTCATGACACCAATGGGCATTTCCTGTGGTTCGATGACAAACCGAGCAGCCACATCGGCTAACAGAAGCAAGCTGGCACCTAATAGTGCACTCAAAGGAATCACCCATCGATAATCGGGGCCGACAAGCCCCTTTACCACATGAGGAACGATTAATCCGATAAAACCGATGGAGCCAGCCACGGCGACAGAGTTTCCCGCTAAAATAATAACAATCACCCCGATCGTTACTTTGAGGAGAGCCGTACGCTGGCCTAAGCTTTTGGCAATATCCTCTCCAGACATCAGAATGGTAACCGGTTTTCCTAAAAAAAGTGCAAACACTAATGCACCAAGCATATACGGCAATACAGGCAATAACATATCCATACTTCTGCCGGCAACTGAACCAGCTAGCCAAAACAATACACTTTGAATTTTTTGCTCATCGATGACGAGCAACCCTTGTGTAAAGGAGATGAAGAGTGCGGAAATAGCCGCTCCCGCTAAAACAATTTTAATGGGAGACAGCCCGTCATTTCCCAATGATCCGAGGAAATACACGCAAATGCCGGCAAAGGCAGCCCCTAAAAAGGCAACCCACATATACATCTGTAAGGAATCGACTGAAAAGAAAGTGGCTGAAAGCACAATAAAGAATAACGCCCCAGCATTGACGCCGAGAATATCGGGTGCAGCTAATGGATTTCTTGTCATTGCCTGCATGAGTGCCCCCCCGACTGCAAGATTGGCACCTATCAAGGCGGCAACGACAGCCCTTGTCAATCTGGATGTCGTCACGATTATATGCTCCGTATTCGTTTCATCGAATCTCAATAACGCTTCCACGGTTGTCTGTATGGAGATGGAAGTTTGTCCGAGAGCGATACTTAAAAAAAACGAAAGACAGACAACGACAAAACTTAGAGCTAAAACAAAAATTTTAAAAGGCGTACGAGAATGGAAACTTCTCATAAGACACCTGCTTTCTCTGCAATAAATGAACAACGAAAGAGGAGGGCGAGCCCCCTCCCCCTTTCTTATTTTTCTAGACCAAAACGATCATAAATATCGTCCAGCATTAGGTTGGCCGCGAGGATGCCGCCGCCAAGATTCCAAACAATTTCATCAACCTCATAAACCCGATTCGCCTTTACAGCATCGAGGTTTTTCCATAACGGATGGTTGGTCCACTCTTCATAATTCTTCACAACAGCCGGATCGCTCGAATCCATAAAGATATAAAACGTATCTGCGTTCATTTCAGCAATGCTTTCTTTGTCCGTCAGCTTCAGAATATCTTGACTCTTATCTTGCAAGTTTTTTGGACCTTCAAATCCAAGTTCCGATAAAATAGACCCTGCAAATCCAGTCACATAAATCCGGGCATGGTCTGCTCTGAAATTCAAAACAGAAACATGTTGCGGCCACTGATCACCCATTTTCTCCTTAATCTTCACTTGGAAATCCGCTACCCGCTCGTTCCAGCTATCCATAATTTCATTCGCTTTTTCTTCTTGGCCTAACGCTTGCCCCATCAGTTCAACAGTTTCATCAAAGGCAAATACCGTTTCATGTGCTACGGTAGGCGCAATTGCCGATAATTGCTCATATACTTCCTCATGGCGAATCTTGGAGGCGATGATCAAATCCGGTTTCAATTTCGCGATTTCCTCTAAATTAGGCTGTGTTTCCTGCCCGACAATTTGAACCCCATCCAAATCCTCTTTCAAATAGTTGTAGACCGGCTGTTCTGCCCATGACTCTACAATTCCGACCGGTTTGACACCAAGCGCCACAGCCGCGTCATTTGCCCCTTGATACAAAGTCACTATCCGTTTAGGAGTCCCTTTTATCTCCGTCGTTCCCAAAGCATGCGTGATGGTACGGCTTTCTTCACTTGCTGAATCGGACGAAACCTTTTCCTCCCCGGCATTTCCTTTTTCTGCCTCTTTATTCCCGCAGCCGGCTGCAAAGACTGTAAGCACCGCAGCCATGACGAATAAAAATATCGACCTCTTCTGAATTACACTCGACAATAGACTCATTCTCTTCTCCCCTACACATTATTATTCTGTTCACCCTTAACGATAATGAAAATCATTATCAAATACGAGTTCCTAGTTAGGATTATAACCACGTCCCAATGGAAAATCCACTCTTTTTTTATTTCCAAATAAAAAATCCGGCGATCCTTACCAGTTGTGCTAGGCAAGGGGCCGGATCTTTCTATTCTAACGGGAAGATAGGAACAGCATTTGGAACAAGCCTCCCGATAATTTGAATAGGAGGCTCAGCGGTTATCGATGTTTTCCGGATACATATCATGCTGCATCATCCTGTTCATCGCCATCTCTTCAAACTTCGTTCCCGGTTTCCCGTAATTGCAATATGGATTGATGGATAT
The DNA here is from genome assembly GCF_000829195.1 of Bacillus sp. OxB-1. Lineage (GTDB taxonomy): Bacteria > Bacillota > Bacilli > Bacillales_A > Planococcaceae > Sporosarcina. Next base: position 439,465 of record NZ_AP013294.1, read on the forward strand.
GCCGCCACGCGGAGTGAACTTCGCCCATACTTCGATATACCTCGGATCCATCAGTTCGATGAGATCCTTCATAGCGATATTTACACAATCCTCATGATAAGCCCTATGATTTCTGAAACTGAACAAATATAACTTCAATGATTTGCTTTCCACCATCCGCACTTCCGGAATGTACGAAATGTAAATCGAAGCGAAATCCGGCTGTCCTGTCATTGGACATAAACTTGTAAATTCAGGTACGTTGAACTTTACAAAATAGTTATTTTCCTGGTGCTGATTCTCAAATGTCTCCAACACATCGGGATTGTACTCGTATTCATATTTGGTATTTTGATTTCCCAATAACGTCAGGTCTTTCGTGTCGCTCTGTTTCATTTCCTGATGCCCTCCCCAACTATTTTTATCGCGCTGTTTGTACTGTGGGATGTTCAAGTTCCGTTATATTCGGCTCATCCATTGGGGACATTGTCAATTCAAAAGTGTTCAGTTCCGAAATGATGCTGATCCTTTGTGCCGGCACAGGTATCGCTCTCGTCATCCCGATCACCTCTTGGATTTCGGCGTACTATTTATTCAGGATGACAGAAGAGCTCGATGAATCCCCCGTCCCGGACGATTGATATTGGAAGCAGCAAGAAAATGCCGGTCCTAGTCATAAGAACCGGCGTTTTTAGGCGTAGAGGGAGGGGGAATGGCTTCATTTATATGCTCTCAATATAAATATCTGAATTAGTTTTTTGTCCTTTTTCCAATGCTTTCATTAAAATATCTATTAAGTCCTCACCATCACTTGTTACAAAATAATTGGATAAGTTTGTGATATCATTGCTAATATTATCTCCCCAAGGCGGTTGTTTAGATAAGTCTTCAATATCCCATATTACTTGTGACGGGCTAAATTCTTGTAATTTCTTTCTGATTTCCTCTAATTCGTTTATTGCGCTTTCAATATTCTTATTCTCAAGTTTCCCGTTATAGAGTTCATTTAATAAGAAAGGATATTCAGTTCCCCATCCATTTTGTTCTAAATGATAGCTTATTGTAGAGAAAAAAGAGTGTAAGAAATCGCCATGCCCCACTTGATACCAGTAAAATTTTACCTTAAATCCCACAGCCATTCTTCTCACCTCGTTCAATTTGTTTTAAATCTTATATCTACGTTGCCGTTGGTTTTATTCATGATTTTTTCATACAACCCTTCAAGGATTTCATCCGATACATCTTGTCCTCTAATATCAATTATCACGGACTGTTTTGTCCCGACGGGCAAATCACTGATTCTCTTTTCTACTTGCTTTGACACGTTATTAACCAGACTGCTCCGTCCACTTGACGTAGTAATTTTATAATTTTTCACCTCGATACTATGGCCAGTCTGATACAAATCCGGTCTGGAACTGCCTTTTTCTCCATAAGGCACTTCTATGCCATCTTTGAAGGACTTTTGAGCATTATAGTCAGGGAAATCCTTCTCCCGCGGAAAGCGACCAGAGCCCTTGCTTTTTGCGTGTTTAACCGGAAAATCCACTTTCTGGACAGCCCCTTTCTGCAATTGGAGAATGGGAGGGCTTTACGTATCTTGTACAAATATACTCGTAACCATGATTTTCAAACTGTGTTTGTCTCCTTTGCGATTTGGACGCATGGTACTCTGCTAACAATCTGGCCCTCAGCAGTAAGCCCCATACACTTGTCAGAAGTTTTTTTGATACGATTATTCTTTCCTTCTCGGTGGGATATTTTCCTTTTTCTTCATAAGGAACTCCCTAAAATTTTGCACATGCAATAAAAAAGATATATATACTTAGAAATGTAGAACATTCATTATCGATTGTCTAAAATTAATTCCAAAAAGGACTGAAGAATGATGCAATCAAAAGTAATTACAACTGAAGAGAATTTACAAAAAGCCTTTGCAATCAGGAAAGAAGTATTTGTTCACGAACAGGGCGTTCCGTTAGAAGAGGAATTTGACAGTTTTGATACATTGAATGGACCATGTGAACACATATTAGTCTATTATGATGGAAAAGCCGTTGGAACGGGAAGATTACGAGTGACGGATGACTTTGGAAAACTAGAAAGGATTTGCATTTTAGAGCATTATCGTAAATTCGGGCTTGGAAAAGGAATTATTGAAGCTTTGGAAAAAATCGCAGCACAAAAGGGATTGGCCCGCGTTAAATTACATGGGCAGACGCAGGCCGAGGGCTTTTATCATAAACTGGGCTATCTTACTTCATCTACTGTATTTATGGAAGCTGGAATCCCGCATATTTTAATGCAGAAGGAATTAATTACAAAGCTTGAAGAGGTTGAGTAAAGTGGGATGCCTCTTTATGTATCAGGAGGTTCCGGTTAGAGCCGGAGTTTTTGCAATGGAAGGCATGACTAGCAAGCGCGTCATGCTTTTCTCGCAATGATTGTCCAATATTCGACATCGCCCGCATGCTGCTCTTGGATGACTCCACCCAATGGATATCCTCCATTCTGCCAAACGTTTTCTTGAAACGGTTGGAGTCCATCCTGGATTGTTTCTTGCAAACTATCCTCTTTCGTTAAGGAAGGAGTAACAACGCAGTTTTCTAAGTAAGACGTAGTCCAACCTTGAGGCTTATACAATTGATAGTTGTTCACCATCTCCAACACAGTAAAGCCTTGGCTCTCTAATAAAAGCCCAGCTTCTTTTGGAAGCATGAGACTCATCTCGCGATCCACGCGATACCTGCCCTCGCTGTTCCGGTTGACGAATTTTTCAAATGTCGCTTCATAGTAGTAGACTTGCCGGGTCAAAGAAGTCCCTCCCCGGATATCCAAAGAGATTTCTTGGCGATTCATCAATTTCTTCCGATGGCTGAAAGTCCATTCCCGGCTCACTGGCGGCAAGATAATGTCAACCGCCAAAATCCCATCTTTTTTCAAATGGCTATGTACTTTCTGAAGTAGCCCAACTTGTTCGCTCATTGCTGTAAAATGCTGGAGGAATCCGTCAGGCAAGAGAATATGTGAAAAGGTTTTGGGGAGCTCCAGCTGCAGAGCATCCATTTCAACGACCTCAAGTAAAGAAGGGCGATTTCTGAACAAGGCCTTCGCTTTTTTCTTCGCAAACTTTAACATGTCGCCGCTATTATCAATACCTGTCACCGGGATGCCCCTTCGGCTGATTTCGATTGCGATGCGTCCTGTGCCCACCCCAACCTCCAGCACATGTTGAGCCGATTCGTCACGCTCCAGTAAATCACCATAAAAAGAAATCCCAGACTTCCCTGCAAATTGATCATAATAATCCGCTTCCATGCTTTCATAGATGGCGCTCAACTCTTTCACGTGCCTCTCCCCCTGCATCCCGCAGCGGTTGCACAAGCTGCCAGCCAGTTCGTGTAAGGATGTCCCTTTAGGCACTCCATTTCTCGTATCCCCAAACCATTCACTGTAGATAAATCCACACACTTGGCAATTGGTTACCGACATTCAAAGTCCTCCTTTAGATTGCTATCATTTTTCATATAAAAAAACTTGCAATCCCATTGAGGACTGCATGCTTAGCGGGGAAAGTATATGGCCATCCTAAAAAGTCCGGCTTATTCTTTCCATAAACACATTACAGTTCAGTCCATGTCACTTGAAGCTCAATCACGCCATCACGATTAGACAATAGTCCTCCAATCATTGACCAATCAGAGTTTCTATCTTGATCTATTCCTTGAATTATAACATTTTTTCATCAATAATTTGCGTTTCTTCCGATAATTCATCAAAATAATCAGTATACATTTTTGTTACTTCATCCATACTTTTCTCTGTTTCAAAGATTAGAAGTGCTTTTTTTTTGCCACCGTCCATTCCTAAAGTGGAGGTCGTAATTTTACTGTCTTCCGGCAATGGAAAATCCTCGGGCAAATGGATTTGCTTTTCTTCCTCGCTATCCAAGGGTGATTGATCATCCGACTTCACATTCGAGACCGCTTCCTGTTGTTTGCTTTCTCTTGCAGCAGGTTGTACGAAGCTTTCTGTTGAATTTTCGTGTTCAACAAGATTCTTATCTTTAGATGCAGTCGTTTGACACCCGCTTATAATAAGCGCTAATAAAAAGAGGATTCCTATACGCAGTCCGCAGCACCTATTCAGCACAGCATCCACCCCTATCCCATCAGAAAAATTTTACTGTTTCAAAGTCTCTTATTACGATGCGACTTGAAAAACTATAGGTGTATTCTCCTTACTTCCATGTATACGTATGTTGACTTTTTTCAACCTGGACTATTAGAGTCAAGTAAATTAGAGTTGAAAGATAGGTTGATAAGAATTATTACGGGTTAACATATTTGCGGAGAGTACATGAAATAAAGGTATCAGCTGATTCCTTTATTTCATGTATGACGGAACGTTATTGGGAAAAGAGGAAATAGTACTGCCCTGTTGGTTAAGTGGGATTGGGCAACTCAAGAATTCTTTCCGACTACTTGGAGCGGTCACGGCCAAGGGGGACAATTAGCGGCGTATCGGTTATCGGATCTTGAATGACTTTGCATTTCAGTCCGAACACTTCCTCGACAAGTTCTTCCGTAACAATGTCGGATGGGTTGCCTTGAGCAATCACCTTGCCCGCTTTCATAGCAATCAGATGAGTGGCATAGCGTGCAGCATGATTTAAATCATGAAGCACAGCTACTAACGTATTTCCCTGTTCGTTAAGATCTGTAAATAATTCGAGCAGTTCAATTTGGTGGGAGATATCCAAGTAAGTGGTCGGCTCGTCCAGCAAAAGCAATGGCGTTTGCTGGGCAAGCACCATCGCCACCCAGACTCGCTGTCGCTGCCCTCCGGAAAGCTCATCGACATAGCGATTGGCAATATCTAATGTATTGGTCAGCTCCATCGCTGTTAATACGGCGTGTTCATCTGCCTCCGTCCATTGCTGAATAAGATTTTGATAGGGATAACGTCCATGTGCCACTAAATTCGCAACAGTGATTCCATCAGGAGCAATGGATGATTGCGGCAATAGCCCAAGCTTTTTTGCTACCTCTTTTGATTTATATGAACTTATCTCTTTACCATCCAAAAGTACATGACCAGCTGAAGGTTTGATCAGATTGGAAAGGGTACGTAACAGGGTGGATTTTCCACACGCATTCGGTCCGATAATGACTGTAAAGGATTTGTCCGGTATTTCAATTGAGAGTTTTTCGAAGATCACTCTTTGATCGTATTGAGCGGTGATATTTTCAACTCCAAGACGCGAATGCACATGTAAAGTCGTCTGTCCTTGTCTATCTGTTTTTGGTCTACCCATAAGCAATTACAACCTCTTTCAAGAATATAAGATCAATTCACACGATGGAACGTGCTTGACGGAACAATAACCACACTAAGTACATACCACCCAACGATAAAGTCAGCACGCCTACAGGCAAAATCATTCCGGGAATCATCCGCTGTGCCAGAATATCAGCGCTTAATAATACAAATGCACCGACAACGGCCGTTGGAGCTAAGCTTTCAGCCGTATTTGCAAGACGCAGTGCAATTTGTGGAGCAACTAATGCAACAAACGTCACCGGTCCCATGATGGCTGTCGCAGTTGCTGTTAAAGCTACCCCGATCAAAATCACTGCCAATTGGGTCCGTTCAAAATGGACACCGTGGGACTTGGCTGCATCCCGGCCCAATTCCATTTCACGGAGAGGCCGATTCATGATCGCTGCCAAGATAATCAAAACAGCAATAAATAAGATTGCTGGAATCTCATGGTCCCAATCGATTCCATTCAAAGACCCTACTCCCCAAGCACCTGCTGTCAATGCGACTTCAGCTTGACTTTGCAGCAGCAACATAGAATTGACGCTGCCTAATAAAGTCGAAATGGCGATACCGACAATAATGATTCGAAAGCCCTGCGTCCCTTTGCGAAATGCAAATAGATAAATGACGAAAGCTGTTACAAACCCTCCAATCAGTGCCCCGGTTGCGATATTGACAAAGGACATCGACTTAAATACGAGCATTACGACCAATGCTCCTGTATAGGAACCGGAAGTAAAACCAAGAATGTCAGGTGAGCCTAAAGGGTTCCGGGTGATCGATTGGAAAATAGAACCGCTTATTGCCAGGCCAGCGCCAAAAACAATAGCAGCTACGACCCGAGGTAGCCGCCAATTGATAACAACAGTCCGTTTAAAACCCGTCAAGTCTCCAAATAGCGCGGAAAACACCTCTGACACGCTTAATGTAATAGTTCCAACCATAAGAGAAAAAATAGAAAGGCCAATAATAGCCGTAAGGAGAACTGCAGTAATGGCCATACTTCTGACATCTACGCGCAACTTCATCGGGCCTTTGACCAACCAATATTTCCTTCCAAAATCAATACGTCCCATAAAAGTCACTCCTTCTATCGACAGTCCTTATTATCACCGCCCCTGCCCCCTTCTCATAAACTGCTCACTTTTCTTCTCCTCACCAAGATAAGCAAAACCGGGGCACCGACGAATCCAGTGATAATACCGACGGGAACCTCTCCTGAAGACAAAACAATCCTTCCAATAATATCAGATAGAAGTAAAATCAACGGCGCAACGATCAAGGAATAGATAAAAATCCATGGTTGGTCAGGACCAATAAACCAGCGCACCGCATGGGGAACCATTAAACCAATAAAAATGATAGGACCCGCGATTGCCGTTGCCCCACCTGCTAATAAAGTAATGGAAACAAGACCGAAGATTCGAATCATCTTCACATTCACCCCGAGTGACGCGGCTCGATCATCGCCATAGGCCATCGCATTTAAAGCTGGAGCAATCGCCAAAGCTACTAAAATACCCACTGCAAGAAAGGGCGTGATCGGCCAAAGATCCTCCAGACTTTTTCTTGCCAACGAACCAACTCTCCAGTTTAGCATCCCCGCAAACGCCCGGCTATTCGCCAATGATAACGCAGTAGTAATTCCGTCCAATGCCGCAGCCATCGCCACGCCAGCTAGGGTAATTTGTGCGGGAGTAGGCGATTTCCTGCCTGCGCCGCCGCTGATTAAATAGATGGCAACGGTTGCTATGAAAGCCCCAACGAGTGCAAACCAAATATAGCTGGATATAGAGGTAATCGAAAAAACCCCTACTGCCAATGCAACAGCAAAGGCTGCCCCCGCATTCACACCGAGAATGCCTGGGTCAGCCAATGGATTGCGTGTTAAAGCTTGGATTACCGCCCCAGCCAGGCCAAAAGCCGGTCCAGCTGCAAGGGCAATGATAGTCCGTGGTATCCGGGATTCATGAATGATTGTATAGTCGTAACTATTGGTGGAGGAGAACAGAGCGTTCCAAACGACTTCAAAAGGAAGTGGCTTCGCTCCAATCATGAGGCTTAGAAAGACAACGACTGCTAAAAGGAGCAGAGCGAAGACCAATCCGATAATTCGTCGCAACCGTAAAGCAGCAACCGGCTTCCCCTTCTTTTCAACTGTATTTTTCGGTCCGCCACTTGGCTGCGTGCTCGCTTTCACCGCTTTCACTCCCCGCCTTTTAAAGCCTTATCAAGCATAGTTGGCAATTGTTCAATCGCCCATAATAAAGATGGTGCTGTACCTGACGAAAAGGCATTTGCATAATCGCCTTCAATGATGAGAGATCTCCCCTCTGCAACGGAAGGAATTTTTTGATAAAGCGCATTCCCTGTCACTTCTTTTGTATCTACCCAAATCGGCAAAACAACTGTCAAATCAGCATCTAGAAGTTCCAATTGCTCGTCTGCCACTTTAATATAGAAAGCACCGTTTGCTTGTTTTTCAATTTCCTCTTTATTTGTAAATCCAAGTTCAGTCATAAAGTCAACACGTGCATCACCATTCACATATGCTCCCCAACCTTCAGATGTGTATGCACCTACTGCTACCGTTTTGCCGGCAAACTGCGGATAATCCGCTCTCGCTTTTTCAAAAGCGGCGTCAATATCCTGCAATAGCTGCTCTCCCTCGGCTTCCTTGCCTAGAGCTTTTGCGATCATTTGAACCTGTTGTTGATAAGAGGTCAAATAGCTGTCTCCCCCTTCAGGAACACCGATGGTTGGAGCAATTTCTGCAAGGCGATTATACCGTTCTTGATCTCCGGAAGATCTAACATCGAGGATCAGGTCTGGCTCAAGTGCCGCAATCTGCTCATAATCGAGCTCCATCGTTCCAAGAATGGTGGGAGCAGTCTGATAGGCTCCTTCTAACCAAGGGCCGACACCTTCGCCGCCGTAAGCAAGCCAGTCACTGGCGCCGACAGGTTCCACTCCAAGAGCTAAAGCAGTTTCTGCATCTCCCCAGCCAAGGGCGACAATACGTTTAGGCTTGTCTGTAATCTCTATATTGCCGAATTTCGTTTCTACTGTTGCACTCGCAGTGGTATCTGCAGTTTTATCTGATTTATTCTCAGGTTCTTCTTTCGCTTTGGAACCACATCCAACTAATCCAATTGCTGCAATAATAACCATTAGAAAGCATAATAGCCTAGATAGGTTTGACCTTTTCTTCATTGATGTAATCTCCTCTCAATGCCTCTCACAAAATACTTTTATAGATAATGATAATCATTATCATCCTTTATTATTAGGAATTCCATTCACTTTGTCAACTACTCATAGAACTTTAAATTGTGGAAATCAAAAGGTGACAGGGTAGCTAATTGGATAATAGCCCCGCTGTTACCTCCCCCTTCGATTCACTACAATACATTTCCCTATTCCCTCAACCAGGTCCCCCAAATGTTCTTTAATGAAAGTAAAACAGCCCACATACACTATGATAGGTTTCATATCTAGCGGAAGGGGCTCTGTGATTGATTGAAACATCTCTGCTTCTGATGATCTTGTTACGGATATTTTCGGGAAGTGTGGATATTACAGCCGCCATGTTGATGTATAAGTTCAATGACTTAGAAAAAGCTTTTTACATCAATACGTTATTGGCACTAGTCGGCCCTTGTGTGTTAATCATTACAACGGGAATCGCATTATTCGGCCTGACTGAAAAGATTTCATTAACCCGGATGATTTGTTTGTTTGCCGGGATCACCCTTATTCTTATCAGTTTGAAATCTGAATAGGACGAGTATTCAAGAGCAGACAGAGTTCCATGGGGGCCTCTACCTTTTCATGTCAACTGACATTCATTCAAAAGAAAAAACGGGAGAACATGCTTAGTAAGAAAAATGGCAGCAGACCTCTGATCAAAAATTGTAAAATAAGCGGCTTTTGTTCTTCATTCATCTGGACACGCACCATCCCCGCCCCTCTCGTCACATTCGTATCATAAAGCACGGTTTGCGACGCACGTTTATGGCAATGCGGGCATTGGAAAACAATCGCCGTACTTTGACTGCGGGGTGTCCTTTTTTGAATCCGCGGCGCCCAGCGAAGTTTCTTTAATTCTGGGCCTGTCAATGAATGAATTTCATCGCACTTGCTGCATTGAAACCGCTGAACTGTGTCTTTATCATACATTTGACGACTCAAACCTCTGAACAACCGGATCGTTTGATAAACAAAATTTAGAAAAATAATAACCACGAGCGTAAAACCGATTAGCATCCTGATTCCCATTACCCGTTCACCTCCCATTGAATAACGATGGTAAGCAGTTGCCATCAATTGTTATGTATTCAATATCCTATTCTCAATGAAAACCATTCTGTCTGCAACAAATGAAATTTGGGACTATGTCTTTGTCCTGCACAGATACTTCGCGTATTAGAGAATCTAAGTGAATATTTTTAGCTTTTTCGGGCACGATAAGGTCAGTATCATTTCATTCCGAAATAGCTCAGTGGTAGAGCAATCGGCTGTTAACCGATTGGTCGTAGGTTCGAGTCCTACTTTCGGAGTCTAAAGGCCTCTTCTTTGAAGGGGCTTTTTTCTGCAATGGAAGAATGGGAGGGCATTACGTTGAATACAGCCAAAACATTATCTGTTTTCGCATTGGGCGGCATTAATGAGATTGGAAAGAATATGTATGTGCTGGAATATGGGGACGATCTACTGGTCATCGACTCCGGTTCGAAATTTCAACAGCATCGGGCATTGGCGGAATCTGTCGGAGTGGAAGGAGAAGATATTTTCATCATCAACAATGGAGATGTCGTCGATATCGAGCAGTCCACAGCGCGCCAAACAAGAAACGTGCAAGCCGGCCATGTCTTCGTCGATGGTCTCGGCGGCGTTGGAGAAGTCGGTAAAATGATCTTACGCGACCGCAAACTGCTGTCGGAAGAGGGAATGCTGCTCATCATCCTAACAATGAGCAAAACAGATGGAAAGCTTCTGACAAGCCCCGACACAATTTCACGCGGGTTTGTTTACGAGCGCGGGGCGGAGGAACTGTATAAAGAACTGGATGAATTGGTCGTTACGATCGTTAAAGATTCAGCGCGGCCGAACCGAAATCGAAGAAATGATCTCAAGCATGCAATCCGGAAATCCGTAGAAAAACTGTTATTCGCACGGACTAAAAAACGACCGATGATTGTGCCGTTTATTATTGAGATATGAAAGAAAGCCACGAGAATTCGTGGTTTTTTACTTTTTAACATTCATTTGTTAAATTAAGTAAACCTTAGAAAATAAAAAAATTACACACTTTTTTTCTGTGTCATAAATGTGTGAGTGACTGTGGCACTCGACGACAAGATTCTCGCTACATAAGAAGTGGTTGGTTTAAATAACCCCTAATTGGATGGTTCTCGAACATGCTTTATATTATAGAATTATAACATATAGGACGAAGAAATTTATTTCTAAAAAGGAGGAAGGCATGAAGGTAGCCCTTATTGTATCAACGATTCTCGTGGTCATTGTTTTAGCTATCGGACTTATTTTGACCATATCCGTTGCTAATTCTACGGATAATAACTACAGTAGTGGAAAAAGTTTTTCCAAGTTGCTGTGGATTTATGTTTTATCAATCCCATTCCTGGTCATATTGACTCTTATAGCTATATTTATATTTATTTAACAACGGAGGACGGTTCGGGACCAGTGAAGAAGCACATATATTTTTCGAGTCTCAGGAACCGTCTAAGCCCACTGAAAAAGTTCGTATTTCAATGATACATCCATTAGATTCACCCTATAGACCTTTGACCGGGGGAGATTATTCATAATCGTCCCTTATATTACGTTATTGACGTAACAATACAACAACGACACAATTCTTAGGAATAAATGAGGTAACCGAAAATCATTGGCAGTCTATAAAATGTAATCATTTTTTCAAACACCACCCGAGAATAAAATACCTTCATATCTCAAAACTTCTCAGCGCGCAGACAAACCTTGAAATGCCTTCTTGTATTGAGGCTACGTTACCTTTTCCATAAGTAAATCGAACGTATCCATTTGTTGAACCCATTATTCTTCCAGGTACAAATGAAACACCTTTTTTCATAGATTCTTCAAGTAACTTGTATTCATCAATTTCGTGATTTATTTTACACCATAAATGAATTCCGCCTTGTGGCACTAAATATGTAACCTCATTTTTAGTTAAACTGTCCAATGCTAAAATTAACGCATTCCTACGCTCCCTCAGTTGAATCCTTAAAGTTGAAACATGTTTGTCAAATTGAGGGGAATCTAGAAATTGATTCGCTAACCATTGAGGAAAAACACTATGCCCAAAGTCAATTTGCTGTTTGCCATCTGATAAACGCTGAATCACTTTTTCTGGCCCAATAATCCAACCAATGCGTAATCCTGATGCAACAACTTTTGATAACGAACTAATGTATACAACATTTTCATTATCATCCATTGACTTTAACGTGGGTCCAATGCGCCCATCGAATGACGTCAAATTATAAGGATCATCCTCTATTATGGGAATACCGTACTTTGATGATAATTCCAATATTCTCTTTCGACGTTCCAGAGACATTTTTGTGCCAGTAGGATTTTGATAATCAGGATTTAAAAAAAGCATACGAATTCGATGTTTTCTTTGTAAAGCTACAATATCATCAGGATTTAAGCCATATTGATCAACTGGGAGTAATAGCGTTCTAATACCAAACGATTGAAAGATCGGTAAAGAGAATGCGTAGGATGGATCTTCAATAGCTACTGTATCACCTGGTTTTAACAGGCATTGAACGATTAGGTGGATTGCTTGCTGAGCACCCGATGTAATCAGTATGGAGTTTGGCTCAACAACCATATTTTTATAGGTTTTTACATGTTTGCAAATTGTCTCCCGTAATCCCGCATCGCCTAAAGGATGATCGTAACCTAAATGCTCATCAAACGCATGATCCTTAAGAATCCTAGCGAATTGGACGTTCGGTAGTAAATCTGCTGCAAGTTCCCCGCTTGATAGATTAATCATTCCTTCTTGCTCAGTTTCAAGACGAAGTTTCTGCACCAACGGAAGATTCGGAAGAAATGAGCCATCCTCTACATATCTCCCCCAATTGGGGACTCTTTTATGAGTTAGTCCCCATATATCCGTATTTATATAAGTGCCGCTTCCTTTTTTTCTGACAATTAATCCACTCGCTTCTAACTCATCATAAGCAGTCACAACTGTACTCCGATTTATCTGTAACTTTTTTGCTAACTCACGTTCTGATGGCAATGGCTGGTCATGAGATAAATCTCCCGATATAATCCCATTCTCTATTTGTTCTGCAAGTTGCCTATACATAGGCTTTTTTATTGAACGGTCTAACATAAATTGCATTAAACTCCACCCTTATTTATAATTTTTCAATATAACATATTTCGTATTATGCTCATAGTGAAATTTTACAGCTTATCGCGCTCAAAATTTAAGCACATCACGCCACACTCATTCCAGCATACACACGCTTCGTTGTTAATTGAAGCAAATGTTAATATGAAAGTTATCTCCCATAGGCTCGGGCATTCTTCAGTAGCGACCACGGACGAAATTTACGGACATCTAACAAGAGGATTAGAAAAAGAGGCCTCTCAAAAATTCAGTGAATTAATGAGAGACCTCCATATTTAGAGTGATTTTATTGTCGCTTATGACCAATAAAATGACCACGGTTTGATGAAATTTGCTCTAACCCTTGGTATATCAAGGGCTTGGAGTTTTTCTTTGTCCAGCTACAGCGGCTAGCCCCTCGAGGTCATAAGCCACTCTAAGAAGAAGGCATGCTGCGCCTTCTCGCTTAGATCGTCTTATGCTTGTCGGGGCTGAGCGAGCCGCTTCCGCTTTTCGGAATTACATCATGCCGCCCATGCCGCCCATATCCGGCATCATAGGTGCTGCATTCTTCTCAGGCAGGTCTGCAACGACTGCTTCTGTTGTGAGAAGCATTGCTGCCACGGACGCTGCGTTTTGAAGTGCGGAACGCGTTACTTTTGTAGGGTCGACGATACCTGCTTGCATCATGTTCACCCATTGTCCGTCTGCTGCGTTGAAGCCGATGCCGACTTCTTCGCGTTTTAGGCGATCCACAACGATGGAACCTTCGAGGCCTGCGTTGTTCGCAATTTGACGTACTGGCTCTTCGAGAGCGCGCAGGACGATGCGTACACCTGTTGCTACGTCGCCTTCAGTGGACTCTAGCAATGTTTCCACTTTGCTGTAAACGTTGACGAGTGCTGTTCCTCCACCGGAGACGATTCCTTCTTCCACTGCTGCACGTGTGGAGTTCAATGCGTCTTCGATACGAAGTTTGCGCTCTTTCAATTCTGTTTCCGTAGCTGCTCCAACTTTGATGACTGCTACGCCGCCTGCCAATTTCGCTAGGCGCTCTTGTAGTTTTTCTTTATCGAATTCGGAAGTTGTTTCTTCCAATTGTGTGCGGATTTGATTCACACGGCCTGCGATTTGGTCAGAATCTCCGCTGCCTTCGACGATCGTTGTGTTGTCTTTTGTGACAACAACTTTCGCTGCATGACCAAGCTGTGAAATATCAGTAGATTTCAAGTCAAGGCCCAGATCTTCTGTAATTACTTGTCCGCCTGTCAATACAGCGATGTCTTCCAACATTGCTTTACGGCGATCTCCGAAGCCAGGTGCTTTGACAGCCACTGCGTTGAATGTTCCGCGAAGCTTGTTCACAACAAGTGTTGCAAGTGCTTCACCTTCAACATCTTCCGCAATCATCAACAATGGTTTACCTTGTTGTACGACTTGCTCTAGTACTGGAAGGATTTCTTGGATGTTCGTGATCTTCTTGTCGGTGATCAAGATATACGGATTGTCCAATACCGCTTCCATTTTATCTGTGTCTGTTGCCATGTAAGCAGATGCGTATCCGCGGTCGAACTGCATTCCTTCTACTACGTCCAGTTCAGTCGTGAACCCTTTGGATTCTTCGATCGTGATGACGCCGTCGTTGCCTACGCGCTCCATCGCTTCAGCGATCAATTCGCCGACTTCTTCGTCGCCGGAAGAGATTGCTGCAACTTGTGCGATTTCTTGTTTGCTTTCAATTTCATCGGAGATGCCTTTTAGTTCTTCGACTGCTTTCAGCACCGCTTGCTCGATCCCTTTGCGGATGCCAACTGGATTTGCGCCAGCTGTTACGTTTTTCAACCCTTCGCGGATCATCGCCTGTGCAAGAACTGTCGCAGTTGTCGTTCCGTCCCCTGCGATTTCGTTTGTTTTAGAAGCGACTTCTGCAACGAGTTTCGCTCCCATGTTTTCAAACGCGTCTTCTAGCTCGATTTCTTTCGCGATCGTTACGCCATCATTCGTGATGAGCGGAGAACCGAATTTTTTCTCCAGAACGACGTTGCGCCCTTTTGGTCCAAGCGTCACTTTGACAGCGTCCGCCAATGTATCTACACCACGTAGCATTGCGCTGCGTGCGTCTTCATTAAACTTGATTTCTTTCGCCATTTTGTAAGTCCCTCCTGAATTTTCATCTATTCATTTGATAGGTCATACATTTTCATTTTCAATTATCCGATAATTGCAAGGATATCGCTTTCACGCAGGATGAGGTAGTCGTTGCCTTCGTACTTCACTTCTGTTCCTGCATATTTGGAAAAGAGGATCTGGTCGCCTTCTTTCACTTCCAGCTCAACACGTTGGCCGTTCTCCAGCACACGACCGGTGCCTGTCGCAATGACTTTCCCCTCTTGCGGTTTTTCTTTTGCGGAATCCGGAAGTACGATACCGCTTGACGTTTTTTCTTCTGCTTCGATCAGTTCGATTACGATACGGTCACCTAATGGTTTCAACAAGTGAAACAACCTCCTCAAATATTTTCCTTTTTAGCACTCATCACAATGGAGTGCTAACACAATTATTATGATAATGAAGTTCAAAATAAAATGCAAGCGAAAACATTTCCTCTTTGCTTATCCCGCGGGAAACCGATAAAATTGACGTCAGCGGAAAAGATTGCGCGCTTACTAGAACAATGAGAGGGTGGATCGATTGAAAAACTGGAAAGTCTCGATTTACTTAGTATTGACTTATATAGCCATGCAGATTGGCAGTATCTACTTAGGAAAATTATTAATTGGCTATTTTCAAAGCCGCCCAGGCATGTCCGAGCAGGAAGCTGTCTTTAACGGGGTCGCCTGGTCCCTGTTCACCGTCAATTTAGCCGCTTCGGCTCTTTTCCTTTTATTCATCATTCCGAATAAAAAGTATCTAAAAATATTCACCGGCAAAAAAGCTTCGATTGGAAACACGATTCTATGGGGATTTCTAGGCTTTTTCCTCGCTCTGGGCGGGCAAATGCTTGCCGCAACGATTGAAACTGCCATGGGAGTCGAATTGGGATCTGAAAACACGGCTGTTCTTTCCGAGATCGCACGACTCTCTCCCATCATGCTCATCCCAATGGTGTTATTCGCACCGTTTTTGGAGGAAATTGTATTCCGGCGTGTCATTTTCGGAGGCGTCTTCCAAAAAACGAATTTCTGGATTGCCGCAATCGTGAGCGGCTTGATCTTCGCTGTTGTCCATAATGAGTTGGAACACTTGCTTATGTACCTCATGCCCGGGCTTGTCTTTTCCTATTTGTATTACCGGACCAAACGACTGCTGGCCCCGATGATCGCTCACTTCCTCATGAACGGCTTCGTTGCGGTTGTCCAGCTGAATAGCGACAAGATTCAACAATTACAAGATATGAAACAAGCCTTCATCCTATTCGGGCTACATTAAAAACTGCCGCAGAATGACCGGTCTATCCGGCTATCTGCGGCAGCTTTATTTTTGCAAGTAGTTGAATTAATTCAAATCGACTATAACAGATTTCACTTGTGTGTATAACTCAAGCGCTTCAGATCCCATTTCACGGCCGAAACCTGATTGTTTGTATCCTCCGAACGGAATGGACGCATCCAACACGTTGTAGCAATTCACCCAAACAGTTCCCGCTTCTAGTTCGTGCGCAACCCGGTGTGCTTTTCGGACATCTGTTGTCCAAACTCCGGCTGCTAGTCCATATTCCGTATCATTCGCCCGACGAATGACATCGGCAACCTGCTCCTCATCATCAAACGGCATAGCTGCGATGACAGGACCGAATATTTCTTCCCGAGCAATCGTCATATTATCATCCACTCCCGAGAAAACTGTCGGCGGAATGAAAAAACCAGATCGATCGAGCGGCTGACCTCCCGTCAGTGATTTCGCTCCTTCTTCATGGCCCTTCTGTAAGTAGCTCTTGACTCGTTCAAACTGCTGGCTAGAGACAAGCGGGCCGATTTCACTCGTTTCATCCATACCCGGTCCCTGTTTCATGTTGGATGCGTAGCGAGTTAAGTCCGCCATTACATTGTCATACACTTTTTTATGCACAAAAAGACGAGAACCCGCAGTACACACTTGACCCTGATTGAAGAAAATTCCCATTAATGCGCCGGGAATTGCTTTTGAAAAATCAGCATCCGGGAAAATAATGTTCGGGGATTTACCACCCAGTTCAAGTGATACACGTTTTAAGTTGCCGGACGCTTGCTCCATGATGCGCTTTCCGACTGCTGTTGATCCGGTGAATGCGACTTTTCGGATACGTGGGTTCTGGACAATCGCTTCCCCTGCAGTTTTTCCATACCCCGTTATCAAATTCACAACGCCTGGAGGGAAACCGGCTTCCTGTACTAACTGTCCGAGATAAAGAGCCGACAGCGGTGTTTGTTCTGCACTTTTCAAAATAACAACATTTCCGGTTGCTAACGCAGCACCAAGTTTCCAGGCAGCCATCAGGAGAGGGAAGTTCCAGGGGATGATTTGTCCGACAACACCGATTGGCTCTCTCCTTGTGTATGTCAACATATATTGACCGGCTGAATTCTCAATCGTCTGGCCCATTATTTTAGTTGCCCAGCCTGCATAGTAGCGGAAATGGTCAATCGCCAACGGGACATCAACGGCTCTTGCATGGCTGATCAGCTTGCCGCCGTCCAGAGATTCCAATTGTGCCAGTTCTTCTAAATTCTCTTCCATTAAGTCAGCCAGTTTCCAAATTAAACGTCCCCGCTCACTTGGGGTGATTTTTTTCCAGTCTCCTTGAAAAGCTTTTTCCGCCGCTTCAACAGCACGGTCCACGTCTTCTTTACCCGCTGCATAAACAGAAACGAGCACTTCCCCGGTGGAAGGATTCACTGAATCCAAAGTTTCCCCCGATGCTGATTCAATAAACTTGCCGCCAATAAACAGCTTTTTAGGTCCTTCACTCAAAAACTTAGCTACTTTTGGGCTCACGTCTACTGTTTGAACACTGGACATATTTTTCCTCCTCCATTTTTCACAAAATAGTTACGGCTCAATGAAAAAAGTAAAAAGATCTCAAATCACCAGCTTTTCTTTCAGTAAGGTTTCTAAGTTCTCACCCACCCCGAATTATTTTAAAGTTTCTGTCGATATTTCATTTGCAAGTTTCATGCCAATTGAAATTGCCCATTTAACACACTTTTGTCTTCGGATCATGTTCCATTGCGGAACAGTTTGTACGCTAAAATGAAACGTTTGAATTCTTATTAATTATTTGATAGAGTTTTTCGTATATTCAATATTAATAGATTATAATGGATTGGAGAGATAAGGTATGAACTGTTCATCTGCTGACACAATAAAGAAGTCTCAGGAGCGAAGCAAAAAGTACGGTGTAGATTTTGCAAATGCAAAGAACGCAATCCTTCCAGAATATGAATTGAGACAACATAGACAGAGAAAGGAATATTTTCTTCAGGATATTTATCCAACTCTTGAACATTTAGCACACTTCCTGAAACCGTCACATGCCATTGTCTCCGTCTCAGATCCATCGGGCATTATTATTGAAAGTATTGGAGATCCAGAGTTCCTGAAAGATGCTGAAAAAATACATGTGCAAAATGGAGCTTGCTGGTCAGAAGAAATACGCGGCACAAATTCTGCAGGAACAGTCAGCATCGAAAGAAAAACACTTGCAGTTGTAGGCAAAGACCATTATTTAGAACCCCACCATATGCTTTACTGCATTGGCTCTCCTATTTTTGATCCAAGCGGTAATCTACTTGCAGTGTTAAATATAAGCGGTTATTCAGATCTATATCAGCCGTCATTACTTCAATTCACAGACGCGATTGCAAGAAAAATTGAAAACCGCATGCTCCTTTGCCAGGCGGATCCGCAAATTGTTATTTCACTGCATCCTAAAGAAAATTCGGACAAGCAGGTATTGCTTTCTTTGAACCAACACGGTCATCTAATCGGAGCAAACCGTGAGGCCCTTCATCTCTTAAATCTCAAGAAACTTTCCCCTCAAGAGATGCACATCAGTGAACTGTTAATGAATTCAGAGCAACTGTTACAAGGAACAGTAAATGAGTCAGTAGTTCATCTTCATAAACCAAGCCAAGAAGACAGTCGTTTCTTTGCTTCCACTTTAATCGATACACGTCCAAGGTCTACTTCATTTTCGAAGATTGAAAAAAAGCCAATTAGAAAAAGCAAAATATCCCGCTATTCTTTCCAGGATCTTTATGGAAAAGACAAAGCATTCCAATCCGCACTACAAATTGCTAAAAGAGCAGCCGCCACCGATTATACGATTATGATTACAGGCGAGAGCGGTACAGGGAAAGAAATGGTCAGCCAGGCGGTCCATAATGCAAGCCCAAGAGCAGAGCAGCCATTTGTCGCATTGAACTGCGGAGGGATTACAAAAAGTTTAATGGAAAGTGAATTGTTTGGATATGAACCGGGCGCTTTCACAGGAGCAAAGCAATCCGGTCATGCGGGAGTCTTTGAGCGAGCCAATGGCGGCACTTTATTACTGGACGAAATCGCCGAGCTGCCAATGGAAATACAAATTGCACTATTGCGGGTACTGCAAGACTTTCAAGTAACACGAGTCGGCGGCACAAAACCGAAAGAAATAGATGTCCGGATCATTACCGCAACTCACACCGAACTATGGAAAAAGGTTCAAGATGGCAGCTTCCGTGAAGATTTGTTTTACCGCTTGCAAGGAATCCATGTCGAACTGCCGCCGTTGCGGGAACGTACCGACCGTTTGCAATATGCTTTTCGTTTATTGAAAGACATTCAATCAGAGCTGAACGTGAGCACGCTCATACTCTCAAACTGCGCTCAGCAATTAATTGAAAACTACACATGGCCCGGAAATGTTCGCCAGCTCGTCAGTGCTTTAAGAGAGGCGGCCTTTTTATCGCAAAATAGCATTATTAACTTTCATTGTTTCCCAACGTACATCCGCACCCATTTTACACAAATGGATCAATCTGCAGAATCCGCTTTAGAAGAACTGGAAAACGAAGCCATCTTAAAAGCAATGCAAAAAACGGACGGTAATATTTCTCAATCAGCACGTCTTCTCGGAATAGGACGAACCACCCTCTATCGAAAGCTGAAAAAACTTAAATACCCGATTTAAAGGTGAGATTCACAATTATATCAAACAAGAATCCTCACTCTTATGTTCCGTTATTGTCCATTCCCATTCCATAATGAAACAACTTCAATATAAGAAAAACACGATTTGCAAGCGTTTTCGTGTTGGCATAAATCTTGCAGTATAAAATAGTGAATCAATGGATTTAAAATTAAAGGAGGTTTTACAATGAGAGCGGCACAAATGGTAGAACAAACGAGACCACTTGGAGCCGGAAATGTACGTGATCCGACTCTAGGTCCCAAAGACGTAACTCTCACCATACACAAAAAATAGTACGTGAAAACCAAGCGCAAACTGATTCTGACATGTACACAAAAAATTGAAATATGGAGGACTTTATTATGCAAACTAATACAGCAGCAGTTAAAGATGCTAAGGTGAAAAATAGTATGAAAGTTAAAGCAGCTGTAGTTAATGGAGTTAATGAGAAATATGAAATGGAGGAGTTAACACTAAGTGAACTCCGTGCTGATGAAGTGCTTGTAAAAGTGGTTGCAACTGGTATATGTCACTCAGATGAAGCATTGCGTATTGGAGATGCTGAATATCCGATGCCTGCCGTTTTTGGACATGAAGGGGCAGGCATTATTGAAAAGGTTGGGAGTGCAGTTAAAGATCTCGCCGTGGGGGATCAAGTCGTAATGGCTTATGACTATTGCGGCACATGTCCTAGTTGCCGTACGGGACATCCTTCATCTTGTAAGGATTGGACACCCATAAATTTTGGCAGCCCGCGTTCAGATGGCACTTATATATTTACTAAGGCAGATGGCACACCAGTATCCAACTTTTTTAATCAAAGTTCTTTTTCAACGTATACCATTACTTATGCAAATAATTTGATTAAAGTTGATCCGGAAACTGATTTGCGATTAGTAGGACCGTTAGGGTGCGGCTTATTAACTGGATTTGGCACAATCGTTAATGGCTTGAAACCAGAAACCAATTCCTCGATTGCGATATTTGGCACAGGAGCTGTAGGCCTTGGTGCACTTATGACAGCAAAAATCGAAGGATGTTCACCAATTATTGCTATTGATATTCATGATTCACGTCTGGAAAGGGCCAAGGAACTTGGAGCAACCCATACGATAAATAGCAGAGTCGAGAATCTTGAAGAAAGAATAGCTGAAATTACTGGCGGCATAGGGGTCAATTACTCAATCGATACAACGGGTATATCGTCCGTCATGAAATCGTCTCTTGATATTCTCACGATTGGCGGAAGTACAGTTCCTTTAGCCGTTACGCCTAATTCACTTGAATTCAATCCATTTACAGAATTAACACTGAACAATCGTAAAGTAGTAGGTGTTTTAATGGGCGATGCTGTTCCACAGCTCGCGATTCCAAAACTTATTCAATACCACAAAGAAGGTAAATTCCCGTTTGATAAGTTAGTGAAATTTTATAAGTTCGACGAGATTAATGAGGCAAGCGAAGACTCCAATAGTGGAAAAACGATTAAACCGATTCTAATTATCGATGAGGATTATCGTAAAGATGAACCAGTAATGGAGGGTTAATCAACAAATAAAGAGATAAATTAATGGGGCTGTCCGAAAAGTCCAGGCACAGAGTTGGATACTAGCAAAAAGCAAGGGCGCCGGGAGACTCCTGCGGGAAAGCCGGCCGACGAGACCCCGCACGGCTGTAAGCCGGAGGAGGCTCGTCGGCTGGCCCGCGGAAAGCGACCAGAGCCCTTGCTTTTTGCGTGTTTACGGAAAATCCACTTTCTGGACAGCCCCAACTTTATTTATGTACAAGCTGCCGTTTTTCTGTATGGCAATGTGCCTAAACACGGAACAGCTTTTTTATTAATCATTTAGCATTGAATTCCTCAATCTGCCGCTGCTGTTCTGCTTTTGCTTCAGCGAATAACCGCTGCCGCTCCGCCTCTTCCTCTTCTTGTTGCCGTTCTTCCTCCGCTTTCAAATACTTTCGGTACCCGAATCGGGAAATGAAAATACTGATTTCATATAGAATGAATAACGGTACTGTGACGAATAAATGGGATAACAGGTCAGGCGGCGTAATAAATGCCGCAATGACGAACAACGTGAAATAGGCATACTTCCGGATTTTCACAAGCAATTGCGGGTTCAGGATACCGAGCCTTGTTAGAAACAGCAGCGCGACCGGTAATTGGAAGATCAATCCGAATGGGAGGACCAATTGGAACAAAAACGAGAAGTATTCATTGATCCCGATCGTTTGCACGATATCGAGCTCATTCGATATATTCATCGTAAATTTCAACACATATGGAAGTAATATCAAATATGAAAAGGCAACTCCGCCTAAGAAAAGAAGGAATGAATACGGGATATAACTTAGCGTCGCCCGCCTTTCCTTCTCATGCAAACCTGGAGAGACAAAGGCCCATAGCTGATACATGACAACCGGTGAAATGAGAACAAATGCGATAATTACGACCATTTTCACGTAGATCATAAGAGGGTCTAACACTTTAAACGCGTTGAGTGTTATATTTTCGGCCGCGCCATCATATTGCAAAAAGTGGATGAGGGGTTTGGCGATGAAAAAACTGCCCGCCACCGCAATAAGAAAGAAAACGACGATTACCATCAGCCGTTTTCTAATTTCATCTATATGTTCAATGATCGTTAAGTTTTTTTCTTTCATCGGACAAACATCCTAACTTACTTAACTTCTTTCTTGTCTTCGACTTTTTTTACTTCATCATCTTCAACGAGGCCTTTTGTCGCGTTTTTGAACTCCCGCAACGAAGAACCGAACGCCTTTCCGATTTCAGGCAGCTTCTTCGGACCGAATACGAGTAATGCAATGATTGCAATGATGATTAAACTCATTGGACCTGGCATTCCGGGCACCTCCTTCATAATACATCCATTCTACACGAAACATGTCGAAATTTCTATTCGTGGCAGTTCATATTTGTGAATCTTTTACGTCATTTTTTATGAAATAAATAAGCGTTTGCAATTCGACCGACAAATCGATCGTCAAGACCCGGATCCCTTCAGGAACAGCCAGCCGTACCGGGGTGAAATTCAGGATTCCTTTCAAGCCGATTGCCACAAGCCGGTCCGTGATTTCCTGGGCGACCCGGGAAGGCACGGTCAAAATGACGACCTCGACTCCAAGCTCTAGGATCTTTTCTTCTATCTTATCCGGATGATAGACGGGAATCCCGCTGATCAATTTCCCTTCCGGCGGCGCTTTCCGGTCAAATGCGATGACAATCCGGGTATTATGGTTCTTCTGGAAATTATATTTTAGAAAAGCGCTGCCCAGACTCCCGACACCGATTAAAGCGACGTCCGTCTCTTCGTCCTGATCCAGTGTTTGGCGAAAAAAATCGACTAAGTACTGTACATCGTACCCATATCCTTTTCGTCCCAACGCCCCGAAATGAGAAAAATCCCGTCGGATTGTGGCGGCGTCGATTTTCATTGCTTCGCTTAATTCGCTGGATGAAACTCGTTTCTTTCCTGCGTTCGCAAAATTTTGCAAAAATCTATAATAGAGGGGCAACCGTTTGGACGTTGCCTGTGGGATTTTTGGCGTTTCCTCCGACATAGTAAACCTCCTGCAAGTTCTATGAGCCTATTCTATCGTACAGTAGATACGGAATGATGTAAAGCCGACCATTGCACGGTTTGCACCATTCCATTAAACTGAAGAGGAATCGAGGTGCGGATTATGATTGTGTTACAAGTAAACGGATTATCAAAATCGTTCTCCGGAACTGATATATTGCAAAATGTAAAACTGGAAGTGCAACATCGTGACCGGGTTGCGTTAGTTGGACGGAATGGCGCAGGCAAGTCCACCCTTCTGAAATTGATTGCAGGGGAAATGACCCCGGATTCGGGTGACTTGATCATCCCGAAGGATGTCCAAATCGGGTATTTGGAGCAGCATAGCGGTCTGGATTCCCCGTTGACTGTGTGGGAAGAGATGATGACCGTCTTCCAATCCCTCCAAGTGATGGAACAACGGCTCCGCTCACTTGAGGTGCAGATGGCCCATCCAGGCGTCTATGAAAGGCCGGCCGAATATGAGCGGGTCATGAAAGAATATGATGCCCTGCAAACCGAGTTCAAGGATTCCGGGGGCTATCAGTTTGAGTCGGATATCCGTTCGGTCTTGCATGGCATGCGCTTCTTTCCGGACGATTTCGACAAACAGGTGAACTTATTGTCCGGAGGCCAAAAAACCCGGCTCGCGCTCGCGAAAATGTTGTTGAGCAAACCCGATTTGCTCATTCTGGATGAGCCTACGAACCATTTGGACATTGAAACGCTCGCCTGGCTGGAAAAATACCTCGCCTCCTATGAAGGTGCCATCCTCATCGTTTCGCATGACCGGTATTTCCTGGACCAGATCGTCACCATCGTCTACGAAGTATCGAGGAGGAAAGTGACAAAGTATACGGGCAATTACAGTGCTTATATCGATGAAAAAGCGAGAAACTTTGAGCGCGACCAGAAGCTTTATGAGAAGGAGATGAGCGAAAGAGCGAAGTTGGAGGACTTCATTCAACGGAATATCGCGCGTGCTTCGACCTCCAAGATGGCGAAAAGCCGGCGGAAGCAATTGGAGCGCACGGAATGGATGGATTCCCCGGAAGGCGATGAAAAGTCGGCGAGCTTCACATTCTCCATCGATCGCCCAAGCGGCAATGACGTGTTGGGCCTTGAGAAAGTCGCCATCGGATATGACCATGTCCCTGTTTCTACAGGAATCGACATGCGTGTATATAAACAAGATCGGATTGCAATCATCGGTCCGAATGGCGTCGGTAAATCGACATTGTTGAAAACAATCGTTAAAAAGCAGGAGCCGCTCGCCGGAGAAATCCGCTATGGCACGAATGTCCAGTTTGGGTACTACGATCAGGAACAGGCGACATTGGTCGGCTCAGGCACCGTCCTGCAGGAATTATGGGATGAATGGCCGATGATGAATGAAAAAGATGTGCGCACCGTATTAGGGCGTTTTTTATTCTCCGGGGAAGACGTGGAAAAGTCGGTCACTACGTTATCGGGTGGGGAAAAAGCCCGATTATCGCTTGCCAAACTGATGCTGTTGCGCTCCAATACGCTCGTGCTCGATGAGCCGACGAACCATTTGGATCTCGATAGCAAGGAAGTATTGGAGAATGCACTGGACGATTTCCCAGGAACCATCATTTTCGTTTCACATGATCGGTATTTCATTAACCGCATTGCTACGAAAGTGATGGAAATCAGTAATTCAGGCTCCTTGGAATACCTTGGCGACTATGATTATTATGTAGAGAAAAAGACGGAACAGGAAGAGTTGCAAGCTGAATTGCAACCTTCACCGAAACGTTCCGACTCGCTGCCTGAAGTGGAAAGAGCCGATCAGAAAGAATGGAAACGGCAAGAGAGGAGATTGACGAGACGCATTGATGAGCTGGAGACTTCGCTCGCTGCGTTGGATCTGCAAATCGCCGCGTTGCAGGAAGAACTGTCCACACCCGCTTATGCAAATGACCATGTCAAATTGATGGATCTGCAAGCCCAAATCGACAAGCTGCAAGCGGACCATGATGAAATATCGGAGGAGTGGCTCCTTACGCAGGAAGAATTGGAAACCTATATGAAGTGATTAGAGCTCCCATGCACGGGAGCTTTTTTTGTAGAGTCTTGTCGAAATGCGCCTGTCTTTCTCCACAAATTTGTCCACAGTAGAAAATGGATGAATCCAGCAATCGAGCATGGTTTTCCACACTATCCACAAAATCTTCTTAAGTTGTTCACAAAGTTATCCTTTAATCAACTTGATTAGATTCAGTATGTTTAATGTTATGCACAAGTTATCCACAAAATGTGCATAAGTGCACACGTTCTCTATTGACAAATGAAAATCAGTTGTTCAAAAAAAACACGGAATTTGACTAGGATTGTCAAATTCCGTGTTTTCAATTAGTTCCAGGAGACAAGCGGCATACCAGGTCGTCCGTTCATCGCGAGATTCCCACGGATTCCATCCACGAACATGGCAGATCCCGCGGCGGCAATCATTGCAGCATTGTCGGTGCACAGCCCAATGGGTGGCACGTAAAAAGGGATGCCCTCTTCTTTGAAAACTTTCTCCAGAGACGTGCGCAAGCCTTTATTAGCCGCGACTCCACCCGCGGCAATCACTTGTTTGACGTTGAATTCTTTGGCCGCCTTCCGTGTTTTCGTCGTGAGTACGTCGATGATGCTCGCTTGGAAGCCGGCCGCCACTTGCGCGGGATCCACCGACTCCCCCTTCTGTTCATGATTATGTTTGTAATTAATTACCGCAGATTTCAACCCGCTAAAACTGAAGTCATACGAATCCGGCTCTAACCAAGCCCTCGGAAACTCGATAGGCGTCTCGCTCTCCGCTGCGAGTTTATCAATATGAGGACCTCCAGGATAAGGGAGGCCGAGCACACGGGCCACTTTGTCATACGCTTCCCCTGCCGCGTCATCCCGTGTTTCTCCAATCAATCGGAATGAACCGTGGCTCTCCATCAATACTAGTTCGGTATGGCCTCCAGAGACAATCAAGGCCAACAGCGGAAACTCCATTGGTTGGATAAGTTGATTGGCATAAATATGGCCGGCAATATGATGGACACCAATCAAAGGCAGTTGATGGGCGAAAGCAAAGGCCTTCGCTGCATGGATGCCGATCAACAAAGCTCCCACGAGGCCCGGCCCTTCCGTGACGGCAACCGCATCCAGATCCTTTGGCTGAAGTTCCGCTGCCTTCAACGCTTCTTCGATGACCAGTGTAATCTGCTCCACATGATGGCGTGACGCAATTTCAGGCACGACACCGCCAAAGCGTTTTTGGCTCTGAATTTGAGAAGCGACAATATTGGAGACGATTACTGAACCGTTTTTCACAACAGAAGCCGCAGTCTCATCACAGCTCGTTTCTATTCCTAATACATACATGTCTTTCATTCAAATTCCACCCACATGACGAGCGCATCTTCATGGTCGTCCGTATAATAGTTTTTTCGTATGCCGCCTTCTTGGAAACCAAGCTTTCTATAAAGATTTTGGGCTGTATGATTCGACACCCGCACTTCCAATGTCATCAATCGAACAGCCTTCTCCTTACAATAGGCGATGGCTTGTCGCATCAGCCCTTCCCCGATATGGTTGCCTCTCATATGCACGCGGACCGCCACATTGGTAATATGGCATTCATCCAGCACGATCCACATTCCACAATGCCCGATTACGTCCTCTTCATGGACGGCGACAATATAATGGGCGTATTGATTGCCCGTCATCTCGTGCTCAAACACTTCCGGGGACCAAGGAGTGGCAAATGCTTCTTCCTCAATGGCCACAACAGCAGGAATATCCTCCCGTGTCATTTTCCGATATTCGATATGTTGAAGGTTACTTGTTTCCATGTTGCTGCTCCTTCAGCCAATTCACTTCTGCCTCGGCAAGACGACGGTACTCAGGAACAAACGTATGAACTTCCTCTGATTGTTCTTCCCGCATTGCCAGTTCAATGAGAACAGAGGCTCGAGGTATATTCAAGGCCAGTGGGGCAAATGAAGCGAATTCGCCTAAACGCTCCTCTATCCTCGTTCGATGCAGAGCTGTATCCTTTCCGATAAATAGGACAGGAACCGATTGCTCTTCCAAAAAGGACAGCAGCTCCTCCAATGGATAGTGGCCATCATCCATGAGGGCAGTCAGCTTACCTTGCTCAAACTGGAATACACCTGAATAGACATTGTTCCTACGCGCATCCACCAACGGACAAACCAAGTTAGGGAACAGCTGCCCATTAGCAGCGAGCGTTTTCAAACTGGATACTCCGACAAGTGGTTTGTCCAATGTCCATGCAAGGGTCTTCGCAATCGTGACACCGATCCGGATACCCGTATAAGAGCCAGGACCTTCAGAAACCGCTATGCGATCAATCGTATCCGGGGTCAACCCCGCTTTCCCCACTAACTCCTCAATGACCGGCATCGCCCGCAAGGAATGCGTCACAGGCAGCGTGGCATTTTCTTCAATAAGCACTTCCCCGTCCTTTACAAGTGCAATGGATAAGGGGGTATTCGAGGTATCGATACCTAGCCAGATCATAATGCCAACTCCTCACAAATCTTTTCATAACGGGCCCCTATAGGCTTCAATGTAATGGTGCGGGATTCTTCCCCTTTGTGGGCAATCCGGATTTCCAGTCGGTCAGATGGCAGATCGTCTTCGATGAGATGCGCCCATTCCACAACCGAAATGGCATCGCCATAAAATAATTCGTCCCAACCTAGATCCTCTTCGCTATCCGCTAACCGATATACATCCAGATGATTAAGCGGATGCCGTCCTTCATACTGTTTCAGTATCGTGAAAGTCGGACTATTGACCGTCCGGGTGACGCCAAGCGCTCTGGCTAACGCCTTCGTAAACGTAGTCTTCCCGGCGCCCAAATCACCTTCCAATAAAATGACATCCGGAGGGGCAAGAAGAGAGGCCAACCGCTCGGCAATCGCTTCCGTCTCCTGGACAGAGTGTACTTCAATTTCCTTTATCATATCTTAATTCCTTTCACGTGCTTTGTTCTAGTGTACCTAATAACAAACCGGTCGGAAAGCAAACCGGTTTTGGTTCGGAAACAATTCCATTTCTCCGATGGGAAGCCTTCAATAAAAAAGTATACAAAAAACCGATTCCGGAAAGAATCCGCGGAATCGGTTATAGATGACAAAATAAATGGCGGTCCCGACCGGGATCGAACCGGCGATCTCCTGCGTGACAGGCAGGCATGTTAACCGCTACACCACGGGACCTTAAACTATGTATGACATTTCGACAAGGTGAGGCTTCTTAACTGCAGATTTGTAATTGATCAGTTCTAACCATGTCACAAAATATGTCGAAATGTATGGGCAAGCCTGGCGACGTCCTACTCTCACAGGGGGAAGCCCCCGACTACCATCGGCGCTGAAGAGCTTAACTTCCGTGTTCGGTATGGGAACGGGTGTGACCTCTTCGCCATCGTCACCAGACTTGGTTGAGCTTGTTCGCTCAAAACCGGATAAAACCAACATTGTCTGCCACAAGCCATGCAACCTTTGTATTGTCCAGCCTCGGCGGCCAGACTCTCGGGTCATAAGCCATTCCGGCTGTGCGGCAAAAGCACCGCTTCGCCAGCCTGTCTTATGCCTGTCGAGTCTAGGCAGGCCGCCTCGGCATTTCATATAGGTCAAGTCCTCGATCGATTAGTATCCGTCAGCTCCATGCGTCGCCGCACTTCCACCCCGGACCTATCCACCTCATCTTCTTTGAGGGATCTTACTTACGAATGTAAAGGGAAATCTCATCTCGAGGGGGGCTTCATGCTTAGATGCTTTCAGCATTTATCCCGTCCACACATAGCTACCCAGCGATGCCTTTGGCAAGACAACTGGTACACCAGCGGTGTGTCCATCCCGGTCCTCTCGTACTAAGGACAGCTCCTCTCAAATTTCCTGCGCCCGCGACGGATAGGGACCGAACTGTCTCACGACGTTCTGAACCCAGCTCGCGTACCGCTTTAATGGGCGAACAGCCCAACCCTTGGGACCGACTACAGCCCCAGGATGCGATGAGCCGACATCGAGGTGCCAAACCTCCCCGTCGATGTGGACTCTTGGGGGAGATAAGCCTGTTATCCCCGGGGTAGCTTTTATCCGTTGAGCGATGGCCCTTCCATGCGGAACCACCGGATCACTAAGCCCGTCTTTCGACCCTGCTCGACTTGTAGGTCTCGCAGTCAAGCTCCCTTATGCCTTTGCACTCTGCGAATGATGTCCAACCATTCTGAGGGAACCTTTGGGCGCCTCCGTTACACTTTAGGAGGCGACCGCCCCAGTCAAACTGCCCGCCTGACACTGTCTCCTGCCCGGATCACGGGCATGGGTTAGAAGTCCAATACAGCCAGGGTAGTATCCCACCAATGCCTCCACCGAAGCTGGCGCTCCGGCTTCCAAGGCTCCTACCTATCCTGTACAGGCTGCACCGGAATTCAATATCAGGTTACAGTAAAGCTCCACGGGGTCTTTCCGTCCTGTCGCGGGTAATGCGCATCTTCACGCATATTATAATTTCACCGAGTCTCTCGTTGAGACAGTGCCCAGATCGTTACGCCTTTCGTGCGGGTCGGAACTTACCCGACAAGGAATTTCGCTACCTTAGGACCGTTATAGTTACGGCCGCCGTTTACTGGGGCTTCAATTCGAAGCTTCGCTTGCGCTGACCCCTCCTCTTAACCTGCCAGCACCGGGCAGGCGTCAGCCCCTATACGTCACCTTACGGTTTTGCAGAGACCTGTGTTTTTGCTAAACAGTCGCCTGGGCCTATTCACTGCGGCTCTCTCGGGCTATTCACCCTACCAGAGCACCCCTTCTCCCGAAGTTACGGGGTCATTTTGCCGAGTTCCTTAACGAGAGTTCTCTCGATCACCTTAGGATTCTCTCCTCGCCTACCTGTGTCGGTTTGCGGTACGGGCACCTCCCGCCTCGCTAGAGGCTTTTCTTGGCAGTGTGAAATCAGGGACTCCGGGGAACAATTCCCCTCGCGGTCACAGCTCAATGTTACAGGAACGGGATTTGCCTCGTTCCACACCTCACTGCTTCGACGCGCATGACCAACAGCGCGCTCACCCTATCCTACTGCGTCCCCCCATTGCTGATAGCGGCGGGGAGGTGGTACAGGAATATCAACCTGTTGTCCATCGTCTACGCCTTTCGGCCTCGACTTAGGTCCCGACTGACCCTGAGCGGACGAGCCTTCCTCAGGAAACCTTAGGCATTCGGTGGAAGGGATTCTCACCCTTCTTTCGCTACTCATACCGGCATTCTCACTTCCAAGCGCTCCACCAGTCCTTCCGGTCTGGCTTCGACGCCCTTGGAACGCTCTCCTACCACTGACACCAACGGTGTCAATCCACAGTTTCGGTGATCCGTTTAGCCCCGGTACATTTTCGGCGCAGCGCCACTCGACCAGTGAGCTATTACGCACTCTTTAAATGGTGGCTGCTTCTAAGCCAACATCCTGGTTGTCTGGGCAACGCCACATCCTTTTCCACTTAACGGATACTTGGGGACCTTAACTGGTGGTCTGGGCTGTTTCCCTCTCGACTACGGATCTTATCACCCGCAGTCTGACTCCCAAACCTAAATCATCGGCATTCGGAGTTTGTCTGAATTCGGTAACCCGGGATGGGCCCCTAGTCCAAACAGTGCTCTACCTCCGAGATTCGTTGTTTGAGGCTAGCCCTAAAGCTATTTCGGAGAGAACCAGCTATCTCCAGGTTCGATTGGAATTTCACCGCTACCCACACCTCATCCCCGCACTTTTCAACGTACGTGGGTTCGGGCCTCCAGTAAGTGTTACCTTACCTTCACCCTGGACATGGGTAGATCACCTGGTTTCGGGTCTACGACCCCATACTCATTCGCCCTGTTCAGACTCGCTTTCGCTGCGGCTCCGCCTTCTCGGCTTAACCTTGCATGGAATCGTAACTCGCCGGTTCATTCTACAAAAGGCACGCCATCACCCCTTAACGGGCTCTGACAACTTGTAGGCACACGGTTTCAGGTTCTCTTTCACTCCCCTTCCGGGGTGCTTTTCACCTTTCCCTCACGGTACTGGTTCACTATCGGTCACTAGGGAGTATTTAGCCTTGGGAGATGGTCCTCCCGGATTCCGACGGAATTTCACGTGTTCCGCCGTACTCAGGATCCACTCTGGAGGGGATGGACTTTCGGCTACGGGGCTATTACCCGCTGCGGCGGACCTTTCCAGGTCGCTTCGCCTAACCCATCCCTTTGTAACTCCGTATAGAGTGTCCTACAACCCCAGGAAGCAAGCTTCCTGGTTTGGGCTCTTCCCGTTTCGCTCGCCGCTACTCAGGGAATCGAATTTTCTTTCTCTTCCTCCGGATACTTAGATGTTTCAGTTCTCCGGGTCTGCCTCATGTACGCTATGTATTCACGTACATGTACTGCCCCATTACGGGCAGTGGGTTTCCCCATTCGGAAATCTCCGGATCAATGCTTACTTACAGCTCCCCGGAGCATATCGGTGTTAGTGCCGTCCTTCATAGGCTCCTAGTGCCAAGGCATCCGCCGTGCGCCCTTTCTAACTTGACCAGAATTGGTCGATCGTTCCGCCATAGCGATATGGCTTCCGGATCGTTACAAAGTGTTGCATGTTCAATCACTAGTGTGATCGACTCGGTTGATTACTTGTGTTATTGCTTTCAATGTCGTTTTATCCAGTTTTCAAAGAACAAGACAGCTGCCTGAATCACTTCATGATTCACTTCGCTGATTTTGCTTCATGCAGTCTTGCGACGAAAGCGCAGCGGCAGGAGCAAAGTTTTAATTGGTGGAGCCTAGCGGGATCGAACCGCTGACCTCCTGCGTGCAAGGCAGGCGCTCTCCCAGCTGAGCTAAGGCCCCAGAAGTATATGATGGTGGGCCTAAGTGGACTCGAACCACCGACCTCACGCTTATCAGGCGTGCGCTCTAACCAGCTGAGCTATAGGCCCCTTCCAGGATTATTATGAAGTTCCATTATATGAACCTTCAAAACTGAACGCAAAACGTCAACGTATGAACCCAAGGTTCATATTCCGTAAATATCCTTAGAAAGGAGGTGATCCAGCCGCACCTTCCGATACGGCTACCTTGTTACGACTTCACCCCAATCATCTGTCCCACCTTCGGCGGCTGGCTCCCGTAAGGGTTACCCCACCGACTTCGGGTGTTACAAACTCTCGTGGTGTGACGGGCGGTGTGTACAAGACCCGGGAACGTATTCACCGTGGCATGCTGATCCACGATTACTAGCGATTCCGGCTTCATGCAGGCGAGTTGCAGCCTGCAATCCGAACTGGGAACGGTTTTATGGGATTGGCTCCCCCTCGCGGGTTCGCAGCCCTCTGTACCGTCCATTGTAGCACGTGTGTAGCCCAGGTCATAAGGGGCATGATGATTTGACGTCATCCCCACCTTCCTCCGGTTTGTCACCGGCAGTCACCTTAGAGTGCCCAACTGAATGCTGGCAACTAAGATCAAGGGTTGCGCTCGTTGCGGGACTTAACCCAACATCTCACGACACGAGCTGACGACAACCATGCACCACCTGTCACCGCTGTCCCCGAAGGGAAAGGCATGTCTCCATGCCGGGCAGCGGGATGTCAAGACCTGGTAAGGTTCTTCGCGTTGCTTCGAATTAAACCACATGCTCCACCGCTTGTGCGGGTCCCCGTCAATTCCTTTGAGTTTCAGTCTTGCGACCGTACTCCCCAGGCGGAGTGCTTAATGCGTTAGCTGCAGCACTAAGGGGCGGAAACCCCCTAACACTTAGCACTCATCGTTTACGGCGTGGACTACCAGGGTATCTAATCCTGTTTGCTCCCCACGCTTTCGCGCCTCAGCGTCAGTTACAGACCAGAAAGCCGCCTTCGCCACTGGTGTTCCTCCACATCTCTACGCATTTCACCGCTACACGTGGAATTCCGCTTTCCTCTTCTGTACTCAAGTCCTCCAGTTTCCAATGACCCTCCACGGTTGAGCCGTGGGCTTTCACATCAGACTTAAAGGACCGCCTGCGCGCGCTTTACGCCCAATAATTCCGGACAACGCTTGCCACCTACGTATTACCGCGGCTGCTGGCACGTAGTTAGCCGTGGCTTTCTGATAAGGTACCGTCAAGGTACGGGCAGTGACTCCCGTACGTGTTCTTCCCTTACAACAGAGCTTTACGATCCGAAAACCTTCTTCGCTCACGCGGCGTTGCTCCATCAGACTTCCGTCCATTGTGGAAGATTCCCTACTGCTGCCTCCCGTAGGAGTCTGGGCCGTGTCTCAGTCCCAGTGTGGCCGATCACCCTCTCAGGTCGGCTACGCATCGTCGCCTTGGTAGGCCGTTACCCCACCAACTAGCTAATGCGCCGCGGGCCCATCCTGCAGTGACAGCCGAAACCGTCTTTCAGAATTCCTCCATGCGGAGGAACTGATTATTCGGTATTAGCCCCGGTTTCCCGGAGTTATCCCCATCTGCAGGGCAGGTTGCCCACGTGTTACTCACCCGTCCGCCGCTAACTTCAGGGAGCAAGCTCCCATCCGTCCGCTCGACTTGCATGTATTAGGCACGCCGCCAGCGTTCGTCCTGAGCCAGGATCAAACTCTCCATAATCCTGGCGACCGATGCGCGGCGAATTGCGCTATCGGCTTCATTCGCTCAGTTGGTCACGTACCATAGTACGCTCCCTCCTTCGCTCAGTCGCCTCCTAGCACTCCACCACACCTCGGCCACCAGATCTGGCTAGTCGATACGCAGCGGATTGCGTTGTCAGCCGCGCTCGATCAGTCGGTCACGTACTGATGTACGCTCCCTCCTTCACTCGCATGCTTCCTAGCACTGCACTACGTCTCAACCGCCAGTTAGAGAAACTTGAATAGCTCGAGTTTCTTGCTGGCATCATTTAAGATGTCAATTTTGAATCCGAAGATTCGTTTTGTCCTTTTCACCGACGGGGTCGGCTTTTGGACTTTATTTGTTGACGTTTTGCTGTTCAGTTTTCAAGGTTCATGTGTTCGTTGCTCGTTAGCAACTTTTCCACTATAACATCTCAACATTTTATTGTCAAGTGTTTTTTATGGAGCGGGTGAAGGGAATCGAACCCTCATCATCAGCTTGGAAGGCTGAGGTTTTACCACTAAACTACACCCGCGTTTTTATAGTATATATTTGGCGCGCCCGACAGGAGTCGAACCCATAACCTTCTGATCCGTAGTCAGACGCTCTATCCAATTGAGCTACGGGCGCTCCTAGATTGAAAAGGTATTTGGTGCGGTAAAGAGGACTTGAACCTCCACGGGGTTAACCCCCACTAGGCCCTCAACCTAGCGCGTCTGCCATTCCGCCACTACCGCGTCTTGTTTTAGCGACTTCTCTATTATACGACTTCCGCGAAGAATGTCAACTACTTTTTCAAGAAAGTGGTGAGCCATGCAGGATTCGAACCTGCGACCCTCTGATTAAAAGTCAGATGCTCTACCGACTGAGCTAATGGCTCGTGCTTGTGATATTAAAACTTAACTACATAATGATTCATGTTTTCCCAACTTCTTCAGCCTAGATTGAGCTTTGCTCCAAACCCTTCGGGTCTGTCGCAAAACTTTTTATCCGCAAAGCGGCTAAAAAGTTTGGCTGGGGTAGCTGGATTCGAACCAACGAATGACGGAGTCAAAGTCCGTTGCCTTACCGCTTGGCTATACCCCAATAAGTTTGCATCGGACAGAAACCTCTGTCCTTATACTCTTTATTTAGAAGAGATGACCCCTACGGGATTCGAACCCGTGTTACCGCCGTGAAAGGGCGGTGTCTTAACCGCTTGACCAAGGGGCCATATAAGTTGTTGTGTCGGGGAAGCAATGTGTTGTTCCTTATCGACTTTTTCTATTATAGACAGTGTTGTCCTTTTCGTCAACTGTTTTTATAAACTTTTTTTAATTTACATGCAAGAATGCCGTCAGGCCGCTATCTCCCAGTACTGACGGCATTGCTTATGCGATTTATAAAGCAGCGTATCGATTGCATTCAACGATCCTATTCATCCTATGAGGGGACTTCGACGATGGCTCCTGCACATTTACCGCAGCGATACTTTTTCGGATCCATTCTCCGTTTCCTTCTATAAGACAGATGGCAATTGGTGCATTTGTAAAAGTGCAGTGTTGTTCGTCGCCTTCTCGGCTCTACCAGTGTTTTGCAATAGCGTGGGGAATCCGTCTTCTTCATCAATTCCCGAAAATCTTGATCGCCGTGTCGATAGCCTCTCCCTTCTATATGAAGATGATAATGGCAAAGCTCGTGTTTGATGACGCCGATTAACTCGTCCTCCCCGTGCATTTCCCAAACGAGCGGATTGATTTCGATGGAATGGTCGGATAGTTTATACCGTCCACCTGTCGTCCGTAATCGGCTATTGATCCGGGCTGCGTGGCGAAATGATTTGCCGAAAACTTCCGTGGAGATGGTTTTGATCATCATTTGCAATTTTTCTTCTGTCATTTGCATAATTATCCCTCTTTTAATCCGGGAGGCAGCATGGTCAATGAAATGCGGCCCTTCTCCTTATCTACCCCGTCGACCCATACCGTTACGATATCACCGGATGATACGACGTCGAGCGGATGTTTGACGTATCCTTTTTTCATTTTAGATATATGGACAAGGCCGTCTCCCTTTACGCCGATATCGACAAAGGCTCCGAAGTCGACTACATTCCGGACGGTTCCTTGCATTTCCATCCCTTTCACCAAATCATCCATATCCAGTACATTCGCTTTCAATAATGGCTGAGGATAATCCTCCCGCGGATCCCGATTCGGTCGCTGCAATATTTCAATAATATCCTTTAATGTTACTTCACCCACTCCGAGTTTAACGGCCAATGCTTTGCTGTCTATTGCCGCGATCGATTCGGCTGCCTCTTTTTTGCCGATCGACTTTTTATCGACGCCCGCTTCTTGCAGTACTTTCTCGGCCAATGGATAGCTTTCGGGGTGAATACCTGTTGAATCAAACGGATCAGCTGCTTCCGGCACTCTTAAGAATCCAATGGCCTGTTCATATGTTTTCGCCCCTAAGCGCGGTACTTTCTTCAATTGTCCCCGTTTCATAAAAAGGCCATTTTCCTCTCGGGCTTTCACTATGTTCTCCGCAACCGTCTTCGACAGGCCCGCCACATATTGCAGTAAGGAAGAAGATGCAGTATTCACGTTGACTCCCACTCGGTTAACCGCTGTTTCCACGACGAATGACAGGGATTCCGCCAAACGCTTTTTGGAGACGTCATGCTGGTACTGGCCAACTCCGACCGAACCCGGATCGATTTTCACAAGTTCCGATAATGGATCTTGCAGTCTGCGCGCAATGGAAACCGCGCTTCGCTGCTCGACCTGAAGTTCCGGAAATTCTTCCCGCGCCTGGGCTGAGGCCGAATACACACTCGCCCCCGCTTCATTCACGATGACATAGGATACCGGGGAAGGTGCTTCCTGGATGCAATCTGCTATGAACAATTCCGTCTCCCGCGAAGCTGTCCCGTTCCCGATGGCGATCAACGAAATCGGGTATTTCTCCAATAGGGCCAGAATGGTGCGTTTCGACTTTTCCTTATCGGGTTTCGGTGGATGCGGATAGATGACGCCGATTTCGAGCAGCTTCCCTGTTTCATCGACAACAGCCAGTTTACAGCCGGTCCGGAAAGCTGGATCCACTCCAAGCACCACCCTCCCTTTTAGAGGCGGTTGCAAGAGCAGGCTTTTCAAGTTTTCCGAGAATACATGAATGGCCTGTTCTTCGGCCTTTTCAGTCAAAGCTGCCCGGATTTCCCGTTCCACCGACGGGGCAATCAATCGTTTGAAGGCATCGCCGACCGCCTCTTTCACTTGATCCGCAGTCGGGGAACCGGGCTTGCGGATCACTTGACGTTCGAGATCTACAACAATTTGGTCGGTGGGAAAAGAAATTGTGACTCGAAGCACCTCTTCTTTTTCTCCCCGGTTCAAAGCGAGAACCCGATGGGGCACGATCTTTTTCAATGGTTCTTCATATTCATAATAATTACCGTAGACATTCCGTTCATCAACCGCCTCTTTGCGTACTGCTGAGATAATCGTTCCACCGGCCCACGTCCGGTCGCGGACCTTCTCCCGAATAGCGGCATCATCCGCCACCCGCTCGGCGATGATGTCCCGCGCTCCCGCCAATGCTTCTTCTACAGTCAGTATTTCCTTCCCTTCATCTACAAAAGGCTCTGCCAACTTTTCCGGGACCTCTGCGGAAAATGACAGTAAGGCATCCGCGAGCGGTTCCAACCCTTTCTCAATCGCGGCCATAGCCCGGGTTCGTCTTTTCTGTTTGAACGGCCGATACAGATCTTCCACCCGTTGAAGAACGGACGCTTCCTCGATCGATTTCTTCAATTCATCATCCAGCTTGCCCTGTTCCTCGATCAAGCGGATGACCTCTTCCTTCCGTTGCTCAAGCGTTCTTACGTAATGGTAGGAATCTTCCACCTCTTTGATCTGCACTTCATCTAATGAACCCGTTTCCTCTTTCCTGTACCGGGCAATGAAAGGGACGGTATTCCCCTCCTCCAATAACGCGATCACTTTTTCCACTTGTCCCAGGCGGATGCCTGCCCTTTCGGCCGTTGCCTTGGCTATCTGCTTTGTCAATCCCATCACCCTTCCTTCACATGCCTCAATTTTAACATGGTTATAAGAATTAGACGCAAAAAAACCTGCTTCCCATTCTAAAGAAGCAGGCGTCCCGCTATAAAGGTGGCATCGTCATTATGATTGATAGACGGCAAAACATTTTGATACAGCCGATACGGTTCTTTGCTATTTTTCAAGCAGGACTTTGGACTCTTTAAGTCGACTCCGTCAGAATGGAGGATAAACAAATCGCCATTCCGGTACTCGCATTGGTGCATCTTCAAATTTTGCGGCTTTCCGGATAGATACCCCATGACCGGCAGCGGGTAGATCATATTCACTTGGTCCTGCAACACATAGAAACGGACATTTCCGACGCAGCTATAATGGATCGTTTTTGTCGTGTAATCCACTTTCACAATCGCAACAGCCGCCCCGCGTTTGTGCATCATTTTCATGTTGCAGCGCATTAATAACTCATCGACTGTCTCATGATGAAACTCTTTTAAAATGTCAGGGATGACTTGGGCCGATTGGTGGGCAATCGGCCCGTTCCCCAATCCATCGGCAATCGCGCAAATGAAATAATCATCTTCCGAGTGGACGAAATACGCATCTCCCGAAATATGATTCCCATTTTTCGCTTGCTGATAGATGTAGGCCTCCACATGGTCATTGACAAAGGTTTCCACTATGATGCACCACCAATTGACAATATGGCTTCTTGCAATTTCTTAATCGCTTTTCGCTGGAGTCTGGAAACGTGCATTTGTGAAATGCCGAGGCGTTCTCCCGCCTCTTTCTGGCTTAACTGTTCAATATATGTATATTGAATGATTTGCCTTTCCCTTTCTGTCAAGACATTGAGCGCGTTGGCGACGATCATGCGCTGATCCGTCTTTTCATATCCGCCATCGGTCGACCCGATAATATCGAACAGAGTGACCGTCCCACCTTCGGAATCGGCTTCCAACGTATGATCCATGGAGAGGGCTTGATAACTTCTGCCCATTTCCATCGCTTCCAGCACAGACTCTTCATCGACCTCCAAATATTCGGCAATCTCGCTCACCAAAGGAGATCGTTGCAGTTCGGTCGTCAATGTTTCGACGGTTGCTTTGATGCGGGGTCCCAATTCCTTGATACGCCGCGGCACATGCACCGCCCATGTCTTATCACGCAGGAATCGCTTAATCTCCCCGATGATTGTCGGGACCGCAAACGCTTCGAAACTTTTTCCGAACTCGGAATCGTACCGGCGGATCGCCCCTAATAATCCAAGCATGCCGACTTGGACGATATCTTCATAATAGGGTTTGCCGCTCGAATACTTCCGTGCAATGGAATGCACCAAGCGTTCATAATGAAGGACAAGATTCGTCTGAGCTTCTTCATCGTTGTTTTCCTGGAAGTCTTTGAGCCACTGGAGTACTTGTTCTTTCGTTCCCGTGTTACGAGGAGATTGTTCTTTCGACATCCTCTTCCCCTCGCTCTCTACCGAGATATTTGGTCATGAAGACCGTGACACCTTCTTTCTGATGGATTTGTACGCTATCCATTAGCGTCTCCATCAAATACAGGCCTAATCCACCTTCTCGGAGAAATTGTACCTCCTCCTGCTCGCCGTAAGGTCCTATATGTTTTTTCATCTCATCAAAATCAAAGCTTTTCCCGTGGTCCGCCACCATAATTTCCATCCGGTCTTCGAATAAGGCGCAGCCGACGATTACTTCACCTTCTTCATCTTCCTCGTAGGCATGCTGGACTGCATTGGTGATCGCTTCACTCGAGGCAATTTTCAAATCCTCGATTTCGTCATATGTAAAGCCAAGGCGGCTGGCAAGCCCTGATATCGTCAAACGGGCGACACCCACATATTGCGCCTTCGCCGGCACACGGATTTCGATATAATCATACGGTTGCATCTCGGTCCCCACTTTCTTCTACGATGTCCATCACTTCCACCAACCCAGTTATATCGAAAAGCCTTTTCAAACGGGCATTGACACCAGTAATTTTCATATGGCCTCCATTCGCTTTGACAGTCTTATAGAAACCGACAAACACTCCGAGACCCATGCTGTCCATATAATCCACTTCAGCTAAATCCAATTCGGTTTGCATTCCTTCAGCTATATCAATAGATGCAAGACGCTCCCTTAACACAGGCGCCGTGAAGGCATCAATCTCTCCTACGATCTTAAAGCAATGAACACTATCATTTTCCAGCAACTCAACTTGTAAAGTCATGTCCACACCCCATACTCTCTGTATTGATTTGCACGCAAAGACGCGCTAGTGAGTTATTTACCCTGGTCATCATCATTTAAAACGTCATTTATCTTTTTAATTATGACTATCGTAAAATCGTCATGGAGAATAAAGTTTTGAAGACTGACAAGCTTGTCATAAACGGTATCCGCGATTTCCTGGGCAGACGCTTCGCTCATTTCTCCGATCATCGCTTGGATTTCCGTTTGATCGATGAACCCATCTTCCGTCCGCGCTTCCGTCACACCATCCGTCATGATAACAATAATATCACCGATCTCCAGCTCAACGGAATGCTCCTCATAAACGACATTCGGCTGGACCCCCAGCAAAAGTCCTTTTGCGTCAAGTTCCATAAATGAGCGGTCCGCCGCCTTGAATAGCAGGGCCGGTTCGTGCCCCGCCGAGGCGTACGAAAAAACCGAGCGGTCAGCATCGTATTTTCCGTAGAACATGGAGATGAACATCGAATCATCCACGCTCTTCTCAACAATCCGGTTGACAATATCCAACACATGGTGCGGATTGGTATTCTCTTTCCGCAAGCTGTCCATGCCGAATTTGACCATCGACATGCAAAGCGCAGCGGGAATCCCTTTCCCGATGACATCGGCAACAGCCACACAAGCTTCGTTGCTTGCCTCATTCAGGAAATAGATATAATCCCCACTCATCTGCTTGGCCGGCATCGTCAAATAACCGATGTCCAACCCTTTCACATCCGGTAGTTTCGTTTTCAATAAAGTGTCCTGGACTTTGGTGGCCAGATTCATCTCCACCCGGATTTCTTCCTGTTTCCGGATAAGGCTTTGATGTTCCTGCAAGGCAAGTCCATAATGAATCATCATCTCAATGAGGAAATCATATGTCAGCATCAACTCGTCAGGAAGGTCCGGGAATAATTCCTCCACCCCTGTCTTATGCATGCTGATGACTTCTTCCGGAGCAATGCTCTTCTCGATAAACTTCCTGCTAAACTGTTGACCAAAGTACAGGCCCTCTTCGCTCTGATTATTTATATATTGCTTCAAAAGGGCCCTATATTGTTTCCCCACCTCTTTGGGCATCCATGTTCATCTCCTTACCGGAGCCATTTGGTTGCAGTAATCACTGTACCCACGCCAGGTTCCGTTTCCACTTTGAATTCATCCATCAATCTCTTGACACCCGGCATGCCGGCTCCAAGACCTCCGGAAGTGGAGAACCCATCTTCCATCACTTTACGGACATCTGGAATTCCCGGTCCTTCATCAGACGCGATAATAAGCATCCCCACGGAACCTCCAGCGGCTGCTATCTCTATTTCTATTCTGCCTTTGCCCGCGTATAAATAGATATTTCTTGCCAATTCACTTATCGCTGTTGTAATGCGCGCCTGATCGACTGTCCCGAAACCAATTTGCTTCGCTTCTTTCCGGCCTAACTGTCGCGCAGCAACAATATCCCATTCCGTGTATATATCCACAGAAGACCGGTGATTCATGCTCAGGCCTCCAGTTCTTTTTGAAGTTTTTTCAATCCGTTTTCGAGATCCAGTGCTGTCATGACGTCCTCCAAACGAATGCCGAGCTCAATTAGCGTAATAGCAACGGCGGGTTGTATACCCGTAATGACAACTTTAGCTCCCATCAGGCCGGACATGCTGATGACATCCCCCAACACTTTTGCGATGAATGAATCGATAAAGTCAATCGGAGTCAAGTCGATGACTACTCCCCTCGCGGAAGTCTCATATAGTTTGACCAACAAGTCTTCTTGAAATTGCAGTGCCTTCTGATCGTCCAGTTCCCATTGGATGGACACGATGAGTGTATCATCCAGTTTTAAAATCGGTATGCGCATATTCATCATTCTTCAACCTCCACTATGCTTCGGTTTGTCAGTGCCAGTGCCTCCTGCATCCCACGCTGCAGCGTGCTGGTTGTTGTAAATTCATTAAGATTGATACCAAGGGTCACAATCGTCTGGGCGATTTCAGGTCTAATTCCGACTAACATGCATTTTGCCCCGACAAGCCGTACCGCGTCCGC
Organism: Bacillus sp. OxB-1; assembly: GCF_000829195.1. Lineage (GTDB taxonomy): Bacteria > Bacillota > Bacilli > Bacillales_A > Planococcaceae > Sporosarcina. The sequence goes on from NZ_AP013294.1 coordinate 481,887, forward strand.
CGCTTGGATAATATGATGCGCAACCATAGTATCTACGACAGGAACGCCCGTAATATCCAGCAGGACCACTTCCGCCCGCTGTTTCACAACACCGTCCAGCAAGTTCTCCATAATCAGCTTGGCCCGTTCCGTATCGATCGTACCGACGAGCGGCATGACTGATATTTTTTCAAATACGGGAATGAGAGAGGCGGACAGCTCCTGCAATGCAATCCTCTGCAAACTGACCGTCCGTTCCCATTCCGTGGAATAGGCTTCGATCATACTTTCCCGAAGCGGATTGATCCAATTCAGGAATAGCCGGATATGGTCCCGCATATTGTCATTCCCGATAACTCCATGCTCCTCTAGAATTTTGAAGGTCGTTGCCATGAAATTGTCGATCGCTTTATTGACAAATTTGATGGACCATCCGAAACGGACCACTTTTTCTGTGAAATTCGCCAACTTTTCAGGATTGACCGAGTCCACTTCCGCGATATTCGACGTCATCAATTCAGCAAACTCTTTACTTGTCTTATTTATTAAATCTGTCGGCATGAAGTGAAAAAAGCGCTCGCCTTTTTCATCTTTCATCTCTTCCTGCCATTGTTCAATTATCTCATCCATGTTCTTCCGGATTGCCACTATCATTGTCTTATTCATACTGTACCAGACTTCCTCCTTCAACTGACAAGGTAGTTGTACTTTCAATTGTATCTAAAAATGGATAGGAAAACACGTTTTTTCATTTTTTGATACAAAAAATGCGATGAAGTCATGCTTCATCGCATTTTTTAATATGTATGCTCAAAATTTGACGAGGCCAAAGCTTATCTCCAACGCTTCATCGACCTTTTCCATCAAATGATCATCTAGCTGCGTAATTTTATCAGTCAGCCTCGACTTGTCGATCGTGCGGACCTGTTCGAGCAGAATAACCGAATCCCGCTCGAAACCATAACGCGCCGCATCGATTTCAACATGTGTAGGCAATTTCGCTTTTTGGATTTGCGCAGTAATTGCTGCAATGATCACTGTCGGACTGAACCGGTTTCCTATGTCATTTTGGATGACCAGGACCGGTCTCGTCCCTCCCTGTTCTGAACCGACGACAGGCGACAGATCTGCAAAAAAGACGTCTCCACGTTTAATTGCCAACTTTTCATCCTCCGCTTACGAGACGTTCCACCGTATGCTGGGCTTCAAACTCAACATGCAAGCATTCCGCGGCAATTTTCAGATTGATTTGCGACATTTCGACATAGCCCTTCATCATTTCTTCTCGGATCGTGTCCGCTTCGTAGTCAGACACATATCGCCTTGTCGAAATATAAACGAAATCACCACGTTCCGGCTCCTGATGGACGACCGTATGTTCATTTTCATTCAGCATCCGTTTCGGAATCTTAACAATGACTTCCTTCATGTTTTTATTAGCTCGCAACGTCAGCACCTCCGACAAACCCGTTCCCTCATTTCTATACAAGTACATCTTACCATTGAACATCGACAATGAGAAGACATAGAAAGAATATTACTGACAGGTTTCTGCAAATTAACTGGAGGTTTTGTCGAATATGCAAGTATTATACATGTTGTCCATTTGTCGTTGCGTATATCCGGGGTATCCTTCCTCTTAAGGACACCGTAATTTCGTACGGAATTGTATCGAGTCGTTGTGCCCACTCTTCCATTGTGATTTCTCCATTCCCCTGTTTTCCGATTAGTACGACCGGTTCGCCGATCGGAAATTCATGGGGGAGTCTTACCATACATTGATCCATGCAGATCGTCCCTACGATCGGTGCCCGCTGGCCGCCGACTAGGACGGACTGCCCCCGCAAACCGCGTCGCAGTCCGTCCGCATAGCCGATCGGCAACGTTCCGATCCATTCATCCTCTGTCGTTTCATAGGTCCCGCCGTAACTGATCGGGCTTCCCTGTTCCATCAGCTTCACATGCGACAGCTCGGTCGTGAGCCGGACCGCTTTCTCCAAAGGGAAAGGAAGCATTCGGCCCACATAAGCGGATGGCGCAAAGCCATACATGCTTACGCCGAACCGGATTGCGTCCAGCGCATATTCCGGGTGAAGCAATGCGGCCGCACTATTGGCGGCGTGTACCAACCGCGGTTTCTCGGGAAATCGGTTAACTTGGTCCATGAACCTGTTGAATTGTTTTTCCGTATGGTATGGATCCTCCTCATCCGCCCGGGCAAAATGTGTAAAAACGCCGTCCAGTTCCACGTCGCCCGATTTGCAAATCATCTCGATCAACGTTGCCAACTCGCCCGCTTCCCGTATTCCGATTCTACCCATTCCCGAATCGATTTTCACATGGATCTTCAATCTTTTTCGGAATGAACCTGAAGCATACGAACCTAGCACCGCTTGGAGCCATTCCGGACTCGCCACAGTTAAGAGGATTCCCAACTCGGCAGCCCGCTCGGCAAATTCGTACGGAGACGGCCCGAGGACGAGGATATCACCCGTTATGCCCGCTTCCCGAAGGTGGACCGCCTCGTCCGGCGTAGCCACCGCAAGCAGCAGCGCGCCGGTTTCAAGAGCAGTCCGGGCCACTTGTACGGCACCATGGCCATAGCCATTCGCTTTCACTACAGCAATGATTCCCACACCCGGGCCTACGTGCTTTTGCATATTTTCAATATTGCGTTGAATTGCCGTCAAATCGACAATCGCCTTGGTTGGGCGGTAATGAATAGGGTTTCCCATGAACATCCCTCGTTTTTATCAATTGCGCTTCGACGTAATTCTTTCAGATTTTGAATCAATTCCCTTCAAAGTCTGCGACATCCGCCGAAGGCTTTATCTGAATTCAACGGACAATAGCCGTTGAACATTCTGCCGATTGGCAAGAACCAGGAGTGCTCCGCTGACTTCAGATAATAGCCCTATTATTATTCCCCCAACCTGCTCGCGTCAATCCATTTTATTTTGTTTGTTCCGGCTGCATGGAAGCCGCGACTTCAATCAATTCATCCTGCGTCAACATATCGGATGCGATGAAAAACGAAACGCCGTCACTCTCCCAGCTGATCGACTTCTCCGTCAGAGCGGCCACCGTAAATCCGAGGTCGACTGGATCCCCTTCAACAGAAACCGCCATTTTGCCTTCCGGTTTGGAAGCCGGTTCCTGGACGATGATGAATTCTTTCGTGCCCCCGTATGTCATGAATGAACGGATGCCGTTATCGGTTTGCACCACTTCTTCGGCCACCTGCGAAACGCCATCCCATTCGATGGAAGGGAGATATAAGGAAAGCGCCATGCTTTCTTTTTCAGTCGGCGGCGTTTCCGTTCCCGTGTTTTCCATTTCCACTGCATAGTCAGCAGGTTTCCGTTCCATGCCTAAAGTGATTTTCTTAAACGTAATCCGGATCTTCTCTTCTTTATTTTCATCCAAAATCGATACGTATTTCGGAAGCAGCGTCTTTTTATCGATATGGATTTGCTGAGTCGGCAACACTTTCTTGTGGTTGTTCCGGGTCGCGGTTTCGAAAATATACGTATTGTCTTTTTCAGTCATGGTCGAATTTTTATCCGCCTTGATGTCATCGGATAGAGTGCCTATCAAATACGCTTGGCTATTTTGAGCCGGCCAATCGCTTTGGAATTTGTAAGTCTTGCCCAGCGACGGCGTGACAACAAAGACCCCTTCCTCATTGCGCACGATCATTTGGGAATCCTCGCTTCCCTCTTGCGTCACATTCACCCGATAAAAATCAGGTTTCGTGTGCCATACATTAACATCGTAGACACGCGGTTCCGCCCCGGTTTTAATTTCCATTGTCGCTTGCAGATCGTATCCTTTCGTATCACTCCACTTCCCACTCAGTTTCTTCATGACATCCTCTTTCGATGGAGATCCACATGCCGCAAGGAGTACCATGATAACGACTAACAAAAAAGCAACTAATCGGCTACGCATTTCAGTTCATCCTTTCTCATTTCAATCGGGTAGGTCATCTTATGAGAATGGATGAGCATTTATGCGAGATGATTTTTACGGAAGTTCCAATAAAACCACTTGAGCAGCTGCTACCGTTTGAGTATGGGTGATAGAGACGAGGCCATTTGCCGGTTCTCCTTTGAAGTAGAGCACCGGCTTCCCTTTCGAGTCAGGCAAAATGGCGATGTCTTCGAATCGGCAGTCCGCGCCGATTCCGGTGCCCATCGCCTTGGCGAAGGCTTCTTTCGCCGCGAATCGGCCGGCGAGAAATTCAATCCGCCTGTGGGCTGCAAGAGATTCATAGGATGCCAATTCATCGGCAACCAAGACGCGCAGGCGGAGTTTATCCGACCGGGCGTCCATTTTGGCGATTCTATTTAATTCCACGATATCGAGTCCGATTCCTGCTATCATTTTAAGAGTTACCTCCTTTCCTTCCTGCATAGAATATCTGTATAATGGGAGACAGATTGAGGTGAAGATATGTTTATCCGTACAGAGAGCTTTTCACAATACATCCGGCTCTATCCGGTTGTCACTGCTTTATTGATCATCAACATCGTCATCCATATCGTAACCATGCTGCCGTTCATCGGGAAGCCCCTTCTGTATAGCGGGGCCGGCGCCAACTATTTGATTGCGGAGGGGGAATGGTGGCGGTTGGTCACACCAATGTTCCTTCATTGGGGACTGATGCATCTGCTGTTCAATATGTTTTCTCTTTTCATTTTCGGTCCCGAACTGGAGAAACTCGCGGGAAAACTCCGGTTTCTCAACATCTATGTACTGGCCGGGCTGTTCGGCAATATCGCCACATTCTTTCTGAAGGACCCGATGACAATCAGCGTCGGGGCGAGCGGCGCTATTTTCGGTATTTTCGGTGCCTTCGGAGCGCTTGTCTATTATACGAAAAACGCCTTTCCACAACTTAGGCAAGTCATGCTGCCGATTATCGTCATCAGTTTAATTATGACCTTCTTGCAGCCGAATATAAATATTGTCGCCCATATTACAGGCTTCATCATCGGCTTTTTGATCGGGCTCAGCTATTTTCATCCGAAGCGCATCGTCAGTTGGAGAAAAAAGAAAATCCAGCGGATCAAATGAATCCCCCGCCTTTACACGAGGAAACAAAGAGGCTGTCCGGTCGGACAGCCTCTTTTGTCATGATTCCGGCGGATTCTTTTTTTCATACCAGGAGAGAATCCGCTCGGCCTCTTCCTGTTCCATATGATGAACATGGATCTTATGGGTGCTGATGCCGGATTTGGCGGTCGCCACAATGGTCGCCACCTGCTTGCGCTTATGGAAATAGCTTTGCCTCATGTCCATGGATTGGATCCGTTTCCGCATGACGAATGCTGTTTGCAAACTGACTCCTCGGAAGCGCATCGTCAATTGATTGCCATGTAAGCTATAGGCGGCAGAGCGATGCTGCCAGATGCCGAGGGCGATGATAATCGGTATAATGGCCAGCGAAATGAGGCCGTACGGGAAGAAATAATACGTGATCACCCCGATGACCGGCAGCATCCAAAAGAAATCAATCCGGTAATAGAACGGCCTTCCCCGTAACGGCAATGTATGCGTCGGTTCGCGGATGTCCAACTCCGGGAAGATGTCATGCAGCGGCTCCCAGATCGCCTTTTTCTTAATTAACGGGAATAGGGTGATTTTGGAGCCTTCCGCCGCCCCTCCTGCACTGTGGATGGCGACCGTCGCATAACCGAAAGCTTGCCGGAGTGGATTCTCGATAATGCTGACGCTCTGGACGCGCTTCAGCGGCACGGTGATCCGCTTCTTTTCCAGCAACCCTCGCGTAATGACCAAGTCCCCCCCTTCTAGCGCCACAGTGAACCCATAGTGAGATAATAACGTCACGAACACGGACAGCACCCAGACGAGCAAGAAACCGATGAAAAGCGCAACGGCAACAATCAGGTAACCGAATTTGATAAATGCAGACACTTCTTCGAACATCCATTCAAAGGGGATCAAGTCGGAGAATTGCGATAGGAAGATGGCGACCCCCGATAAAATGACCCCGATTCCTCCGGATGTGGTCGCCAATAGCAGGAGCTCGTCAGTCGTCATTGCATATACCTTCCTGGATACGGGTGCTTCGGCAATCGGGACTTCCGGCATATTCTCGATCTCCATGGAGTTTTCATCCGGTTGAGCACTCGGGAATCGCTTTTTCTGTTTCGCTTGGGCCATTTCCTGTTCAATCCGATTTGCGGCCTCTTTCGTAATAGCGGTCAATTCCGCTTCGGCCTTTGTCAACGAAGAACTGCCCGCCGTTTCCACTTTCACCTTGACGAGTTGAAATGGTCGGTGGAAGAGACCTTCCGTATAATCCAAGCTTTGAATCCGGTCAAAGGGGATGTACCGCTTCTTCTTGACGAATAAGCCCGACTCGATCCGCAATTCACTCTCCTCGAACCAGTAGACAAACCGCTTCCATTTGATAATTCCGCTGATCAAAAGAAGCAGGACGATGAGACCGAAGAGAATGAAAGACCAATACTCATACCACTTCCCTCCGGACGGCACTCTCCAGCCATTGGCCACGATGAGAAAGAGGAAGGGGAAGATCATTTCTTTCATCATTTTCAACGCCTCGATGACCGCCGCAACCCAATGCAATTTATACCGGTTCTCAGACATCATCTTCCGCCACCCTTGCCAACACGGAAATCCGACTACGCAGTTCATCCGCCTCTTCCATTAATAGCGCAGGAATGGCATGATTCGTCGCGGCAGTCGAAATGGTGATGACCGACAGACCATACTTGCGCAAAATCGGACCTTGCGAGGTGTCGACATGTTGAACGCGCACCATCGGAATCAGCGTCCGCGTGACGATGAAAATCCCATGCTGCAACTCGATTTCCGACTCCCGCACCTCATATCGCCATCTCATCCATCGCACTTTCGGGAACAGGAAAATGACAAGATAAGCAAAGACGAGAACGACCGCCCCCGCCACCACATACACCCATGTAGGCCAATCAAATATGTAAGTCAATGTACCGACCCCGGCTGCCACCGCTAGAATGAGAACGGTTTGAAGTACCCCGTACACCCGCCAAACGGCCAGCCCTTTCTTCGATATCCGATTCACCGGTTGCGCCCGCATAAAACCCACCTCTTCCTCTACTATTCCTTTTATACGTTTATGATGCGGAAATGTTTCATTATCAGTAATAGACAATTCGATTATGCGACGGTAAGCGAAGGCACAGCGACTGGCATGCCTTGAACGGGGACTCGGATGCTACCAGTATTAACTGGCATACCCCCCGGGCAAACTCGCATACCCTCGGGACGGACTGGTACACCTTGATCGGAAACCTGCTTACCCTCGGAATAAACTGCCACCCCCCGGGCAAACTCGCATACCCTCGGGACGGACTGGTACACCTTGATCGAAAACCTGCTTACCCTCGGAATTAACTGCCACACCCCGGGCAAACTCGCACACCCTCGGGACGGACTGGTACACCTTGATCGAAAACCTGCTTACCCTCGGAATAAACTGCCACACCCCGGGCAAACTCGCACACCCTCGGGACGAACTGGTACACCTTGATCGAAAACCTGCTTACCCTCGGAATTAACTGCCACACCCCGGGCAGTTAAGCCCCATTTAAACGACCGATCGTGGCCAAAAAACCGCTACCGGGAGGACTAACGCGCGGAGTGGGACATAAACATTTCTACATGTCAGGACTTTACACCCCACTCTATACAAATAAAAAAATCCAGAACGCGCTGAAGAGCACGCCTGGATTTTGTAATTACCGATCGTATTTGTTGGAGCGTGAGCGATTTCCGTCTCTCCGTGAACCGTCTCGGCCACCGCTGCGACGTGATCCGCCGCTACGGCTTCCACCAAAGGAACGGCCGCCTCCACTGCGATTGCCTTTATAGCCCCCGCGATTTTGTGAGGAACCACGGCGCATCGGCAACGGACGCTCTTCCGTAATGGATACTGGCGTTCCATCCGGTTCTTTCGTCAATGATTTAATAGCTGCTGCTACCAAGTCATTGGCATCGAATTTTTCAAGTAGTTCAGCTGCCAACTGTGAGTAATCGCTCAATTCGTTCTTCTCGATGACCTCCGTCAACTGCTCCACAGCTACTCGTTGCTGCCCGACCAAAGCCTCATCCGAGGATGGTGGACGAAGTGGTGTCATGCGTTTTTTCGTCGTTTCCTCGACGATTCGCAAGTACCCCATTTCACGTGGCGTCACGAATGTGATAGCCATTCCGCTTTTACCTGCGCGGCCTGTCCGACCAATCCGGTGCACATAGCTTTCCGGGTCTTGCGGGATATCGAAGTTGTATACGTGAGTAACACCTGAAATATCGAGTCCACGTGCCGCCACGTCTGTCGCGACAAGAACATCGATTTTATTCTCCTTGAACTGGCGAAGAACTGACATCCGTTTGGCTTGTGTTAAATCGCCATGGATTCCTTCTGCCAAGTACCCGCGAATGCTCAACGCGTGTGACAACTCGTCAACACGGCGCTTCGTCCGTCCGAAAACGATCGCCAACTCCGGTTGGTGGACATTCAATAAACGGGATAGGATTTCGAATTTTTCGCTTTCATGCGCTTTGACGAAATATTGGTCGATGTTTTCGACTGTCATTTCTTTTGATTTGATTTTGACGACTTCTGGGTTCTTCATGAACGTTTCCGCGATTTTGCGGATTGGTCCAGGCATCGTTGCCGAGAATAGCAACGTTTGGCGCTCTTCCGGCACACTTGCCAAGATTGTGTTGATGTCTTCGATGAATCCCATGTTCAACATTTCATCTGCTTCGTCCAATACAAGCGTTTGAACGCCAGACAGCTTTAATGTTTTACGATTGATGTGGTCCAAGATACGACCTGGCGTCCCTACGACGATTTGCGGATTATTCCGCAACGCACGAATTTGACGTCCGATTTCCTGACCGCCGTAAACGGAAAGGATGCGGGCCCGTTTACCATAACCGATTTTATAGATTTCCTCGGAAACCTGGATAGCCAATTCACGAGTCGGGGCAATGACAAGCGCTTGTACAGCCGGATTGCTCGTGTCAATTTTTTCAATAATCGGAATTCCAAAAGCGGCTGTTTTTCCCGTACCTGTCTGGGCTTGACCAATGATGTCCCGGCCTTCCATCCCGAATGTAATGGTGCCTTCCTGGATTGGGGTAGCTTCTTCAAAACCCATTCGTTTCAGTGAATTCTGTGTCGATTCACTGATATTTAACTCTGAAAAATTTGTCAAACTTCTCAATCTCCTTTTATTTTTCATTTGACAATTGGTTACATTTTCAAATGAAAGCGCGGCAAATTAGAGCCTGGAAAAGAACGTTTCCGATATTTTGTCATCTCTAGGGAAGCGTTCTTCCAAAGAGGGTATCGTTGAAAAGGAAAGCCCGGTCTTTTGCCGAGCGGTTCGGTCAACCACAGTCGCTAAATAGGACCATTATCTGTCGATCAAACCTTTTATTCAAAAAAAAGTACTCTTCAGCGGTTGAAGAGTCACGTGTAAATGTATCCAATGCTCACTACAGTGTATCATGCCCAAACCCGCCATGCAATCAATCCGCTTTATTAGTAATAATCAGTTTATTGCTTTTTATTCTTAGTTGCGAAAAAGATTGAGTAACGGAATAACAAAGTGGGAATGAAGGCCTAAGTTCTTCCTAGATTCAGGCGGAAATTCAGGCATATGAATAGATGATTCCTTCATTTCCCCAAAAACGCAAGGACGTCCTTGAACCATGTGTGGCAATCGTCACTGTAGCAAATATGATGTTTGCCTGTATCGGATTGGAGGAGGACCTTTTCGTCGGAGCCGAGGGATTTGTATAAATGTTCCGCCGATGCGAACGGGACAATGCCGTCTTTTTTACCTTGAACGATACACACCGGTGTTTGAATGAGGTCGTAATACGGCTCCACCATTTTGACAACCCGTAAAAATTCGATGGTCGCCTGAAGCGGCGTGTGGGTCAACTTGTAATTGTACAGATGATAAAACGTGTTCGGCGAGTGCTTTTTCGTGATGGATTCCGCCAGCATGATCCGGATATCTTCGAGCAAGATGCGCGGGCTGATGTATTTAGCCGCCGCACTGAGCAGGACAAGTTTGTCGACATGATATCGAAGGGAGAGGTACAAGGCGATCAACCCGCCCATCGAAAATCCGACGACGATGACGCGGTCGACCTCCTTCTGCAATTTGCGGAACGCGGTCTCAGCCTCCATCAGCCAAGACGCAGCTGACGCTTTCCACAGTTCCAGTTTTACGCCATGCCCCGGAAGCGTCGGCACGGCCATCTTCCAATTCGTCTTTTCTTGCAAAAATTTAACGAACGGGCGGACTTCATACGGACCGCCCGTAAAACCGTGAATGAGCAAAACACCGGTCTTCATTGTCCCTTGCTCCAGCCTTCCAATATATTCTCGAGCGCCATCCCTCTCGATCCTTTCAGCAAGATGATGGAATGTTCTCCAGTGCCCTCCGCCAATTCGGCAATTAACGGTTCATACGACTGTTCCGACCAATGAAGCTTTCTTGAAAAGCCACGGCGTTGCAGTTCGTCGTGCAGCCACTTCATCCGAGGACCGTATAACAGCACTCCGTTCAACTCCAACGATTCGATATCATCCGCGAGTTCCTCGTGGTATTGCTGCTCTTCCGTCCCCAGTTCGAGCATATCGCCGAGCACGAGCCACTTTTCCTCCCGCAAATCGGTTTCATCCATAAACCGCAGCGCTGCCCGCATCGAAGTCGGCGCCGCATTGTACGCATCGTTGATAATGAGAGCGCCATTGCCGACAACGATCGGCTGCATGCGCATGGCGGTAAGTTCACTGTCTTGCAAGGACGCCTGTATCCCTTCTTGCGAAAGCCCTAATTCCTTCGCAATCAAGATCGCAGCCAGCGCATTTTTCACTTGGTGCGCGCCATAGACCGGGATGGTGAACTCACCTTCCACTGCGCCAGTCACCGTGAAACGGCTGCCTCCGTCCGTTGATTCAATCGCTTTAGCAGTCAAAGCAGCTTCCGGAGAGAAGCCGAACGACACGGCGTCCAACTCACTATGCTGCGCAATCAGTTCTTGCAATAAAGGCTCGTCGCCATCGTAAAAAAGTTTGCCGCCCGCTTGCAGTCCATCGATAATTTCGAACTTCGCCTTTGCAATTCCGGCACGGGAACCGAGGTCCTGCATATGCGCTTCTCCGATATTCGTAATGACGGTGTAATGAGGCTTGGCAAGTTCGGATAAAAATGAAATTTCCCCGAAGCCGCTCATTCCCATTTCCAAGACAGCCACTTTCGTTTCTTGTTCCAATGAAAGGATGGTCAACGGCAAGCCCAGCTCATTATTGAAATTGCCTTCCGTCTTTCGCACATTGAAATAAGGGGAGAGGACGCTGGCGACCAAATCCTTCGTCGACGTTTTCCCGTTTGATCCAGTGATTCCGATCACAACACAGTCCAGTTCTTCCCGGTATTTTCGGGCAAGCTGCTGAAGGGCCTGCTCCGCATCCTCGACGAAGAGCAGCGGCACATCAGTTGGAGGATTCGGCTCATCCCGTAACCAAAGCGAGGCGGCCGCCCCTTGTTCCATCGCTTTCTGCACGTACTGATGCCCGTTGACCCGTTCGCCCCGAAACGGGATGAACAGATCCCCTTCCGCCACAGTCCGTGAATCGATGCAAACTCCGGTTACTAGGACACTTTCAATATGTTGCCCATCCGCGCCCAGCCAAGCGGCCAGTTCGTTCAATTGTCGTTTCATTTCCTACCACGCTCAATCCATTGTATATTGTAATGTCTGTTTTTCCGTATGCCGCTCCCATGCCAATTCAATCAGTTTATCGATCAATTCGGGATAGGAGACACCTGTTTTTTGCCAAAGCAATGGAAACATGCTCGTCGGCGTGAAACCGGGCATCGTGTTCACTTCATTGATGAGGACTTCATTTGCAGCTGTCACGAAGAAGTCAGCTCGCACGAGTCCCGCACAATCCAATACTTTGTATGCACGGAGCGCCATGTCTTCCATCTTGGCAGCCACTTCATCCGGGATGTCGGCAGGAATGACCAGTTCCGTGCTATCGTCTTGGTATTTCGCTTCGTAATCGTAAAAAGCGGCGATCGGTTTGATTTCTCCTGTAACGGAGCAGGCGGGTTCGTCATTGCCGAGAACGCCCATTTCGATTTCACGCGCAGTGACCCCTTGTTCCACAATGATCTTCCGGTCAAATTTCAGAGCCAGTTCAACCGCATCACTCAACTCTTGGCGGTCCGCCGCTTTACTGATGCCGACACTGGACCCGAGATTCGCAGGCTTGACGAACATCGGCCAGCTCAGCTCCTGTTCCATCCGGTCCAACCACTGCTCCTTCCCTTTCTTCCAATCGCTTCGGATAAAATGGACATAGGGCACTTGCTCCAAGCCGACTTGCGCGAACAATTGCTTCATGACGACTTTGTCCATGCCGGCCGACGAAGCGAGTACCCCGTTCCCGACATACGGCAAGTTCATCACTTCGAATAGCCCTTGGACCGTTCCATCCTCGCCATTCGTTCCGTGCAACAGAGGAAAAACGATATCAGGGAGCCCTTCCCCGTTCAAAAAGCTCTGTATTGTGTCCGGCTTACTGGCCCCTTCCCCTTCGAGCCGCAGCTCCTCAATCGTTTGGGCAGGTTGTGCAAGCGGCTTGCCTTTACGCCATTCGCCCTCATACGTTATATAAATCGGAATCACTTCATATTTTCCGAAATCGATTGCATTCGTCACAGCCCGTGCTGTCGATAATGAAACCTCATGCTCCGCCGACTTGCCTCCGTAGACCAATCCTAACTTCTTTTTCATATCGGTTCCCCTCGCTGTCCGTTAGTTTTCATTCCTTTACTTTACCATGAAGTCGACCCACTCATGAATAAAATATGTTTGTGCCTGTCATGAAGTTTCCTAAGGTAGTCCGGACGGACAGGAAACTTCATCCTGTTCCATTCGTCCAATAGGTACATATGCATCCAGGACTTCAATGAGTTATACTAAAATAGGTGGATATTACGATACTGACAGGTGAATGATATGAAACTTGCAACCAGGCCGGCGGACCACTTCGATTGGACGCTCGCCTTTATTTTATTATTGTTTTCGATCGTCAGTTTTTTTGCGATCGGATCGGCGCAGACATCTGGCCAATACGGCATCAATTACGTAGCATTGCAAATCCGTTGGTATCTTCTCAGCATTTTCATCATTGCCATGACGATGTTTTTGGAGCCCGAGCAATATCAGAAGATTTCCTGGTGGCTCTACGGCCTTGGCGTCTTCCTGTTATTATTCCTCATGCTTGCCCCAGGTGGAGAAGGACAGATTGCAGAAGTCAAAAACGGGGCGAAGCGTTGGTTGAAATTGCCGGTTATCGGTAACATCCAGCCATCGGAATTCATTAAAACCTTTTTCATCCTCGGGATGGCCAATATGGTTGCCAAGCATCAGGAACGGTATATGGAGCAAAAAAAGACAATATCGCAAGATTTCCTGTTGCTCGGCAAAATCCTGCTTATTTTAATCGTTCCGCTTATATTCATCATGAGGCAGCCCGATCTCGGGACGGCTCTCGTCTTCATCGCCATCACAGCGGCCATCATTATTGTTGCCGGGATTTCTTGGAAGATCCTGTTACCTCTTTTCCTGACGGCAGCTGCCGGAGGGGCAAGCCTGATGTGGATGGCGTTGTACGCTCAAGACTTCATGAGAAAGCTCGGTTTTTATCCGCATCATTTTGAACGAATCTATTCCTGGCTTGATCCCCATTCCTATCCAACCGATGAAGGGTACAACCTCATCCGCACCATGCAGGCGATCGGTTCCGGCGAATTGACGGGAAAAGGGTTTCAGGGGCGGGAAGTGTATATCCCTGAAAACCATACTGATTTCATCTTCAGTGTAATCGGTGAAGAATATGGGTTTATCGGCTCCAGCATCGTCATTACCCTCTTTTTCATCCTGATTTACCATATGACGAAAGTGGCATTGGAATTGAGAGGGAACTCATTTAGCGTGTATGTTTGTACGGGAATCATTGCGATGCTGTCGTTCCACGTCATTGAAAATATAGGAATGAACATCCAACTGTTGCCGATTACCGGAATCCCCTTGCCTTTCATTAGTTATGGCGGGAGCTCGTTGTTCAGTAATATGCTGGCAATCGGGCTAGTCTTCAGCATGAAATTCCATCATCGGACGTATATGTTCAGTACGGATGAAGATGAGTGAATTCGCTTTAAAAACATTTGTAACAATTGACACTTGCGCGGCACTGTAACGACTCCGGTATAATAGAGTCTGCACTATCTTACAGTAAGGATAAAGGTGACACCTATGAAAACAGATCAAAAGCCGATGGAGCGTTTCGACTGGACGCTTGCTTTCATCCTGCTGCTATTCGGGATTGTCAGTCTGATCGCCATCGCCTCCGCGCAGACAACCGGGCAGTATAACCGGAACTTCATCCCGTCTCAGATTCAATGGTATTTCGTCGGGGCCGTCATTATCGCAATCGCGATGTACTTGGACCCCGAACAATATAAAAAAGCCGCCTGGGCGATTTATGGCGGCGGTGTGTTACTGTTGGCCCTTCTCTTCATATTGCCTGAAAGCATGGAACTCGTTGCCAGACGGAATAGCGCGAAGAGCTGGTTCCATTTGCCCGGCATCGGAAGCATCCAGCCTGCCGAGTTCATGAAGACGTTTTTCATCATCGGCATGGCGAGGATGATCACGCAGCACCATGAAAAGTTTGTCGAAAAGACGATCAAATCCGATTTTTATTTACTCGGGAAGATCGGACTCGTGCTCATTATCCCGCTGACATTCATTCTACTACAGCCGGACCTTGGGACCGCCCTCGTCTTTTTGGCGATCACTGTCGCCATGGTCATCGTCGGTGGAATTACGTGGCGCATATTGTTGCCGTTGTTTTCAGGAGCGGTCGGTCTAGGCGGCCTCCTCCTCTGGATGGCGATGTATGCGCAAGACTTCCTCGTCCAACTCGGTTTTAAACCATACCAGTTTCAGCGGATCTATTCCTGGCTCGATCCCTATTCATATTCGTCAAATGAAGGCCGCCACCTCATCACCTCCTTAAATGCCATCGGATCCGGAGAAATTTTCGGAAAAGGGTTCCAAGGACGCGAAGTGTATGTAGCGGAAAGCCATACCGACTTCATCTTCACGACAATCGGAGAAGATTGGGGTTTCGTCGGCGCCAGCATCGTCATTTGCATGTATTTCTTTCTCATTTACCATTTGACGAAAATTACGCTGGAATTAAAAGACCCGTTCAGTACGTATATTTGTGCAGGAATCATCGCCATGATTACCTTCCACGTCATTGAAAACATCGGCATGACGATTCAATTGCTGCCGATTACCGGGATTCCCCTTCCGTTCATCAGCTACGGCGGAAGTTCGCTCATGGGGAATATGCTAGCGATCGGACTTGTTTTCAGCATGAAGTTCCATCATCGCACCTATATGTTCAGTTCGGATGAGGATGACTAAAAAGGACTGCTCTGGCCTCCAAGCCAGCGGCAGTCCTTTGTTCTTGTATGGGAAATGATAACTCTATGTTCAGGGCTGGGCTTCAGACACCCAGCCCTTTTGTTCATTCTAGAGGCTTCCATATGGTGATTTTAGCCAGCTCTTCCGCTTCCTCTGAGGTCGCATCTTGGATTTTTTTCAAGTGGAAGGCGCCGGTTTTCTCGTCAATCACGAGGAACTCCTCCGCTCCCCCTGCAATATAAGTCGTTCCCGCTCCCTGCCAATACCCTTTCACATCCGTCAACAGCACGTCGAATCGACCATCCGCGTTGGCCTTTCCGATAACATGCTCTTCATTCAATTTCATCAGTTGATATTGGTTGTTTGCGAATGCCGGCAAGGGCTCTTCCTTGCTGGAAAATGCCGTGAGGACGAGGGAGAGAGTCAGAAGGAACAGATACAAGATGGCAGTTGTCTGCAACGTACCGACAGCGATCCTTTTCGTTCGGGCCAGATGACCGGTCATTTGTTTTGACTCCTATCAATTATGCTTCGACGTGACGATTTTCAGATTGGAAACCAGGCTTTCTCGATTTACCCCCCGAATCCGTGACATCCGCCGAAGGCTTGACTTGATTCAGCCGGGGCTGGAACCCCCACTGGATTGAAAACATATTTAGTATTATCCCGCCACTTACGGAAGTGCGGAGATCTTGACGGAGGCTAGTTAAAAAAAACGCCAAGGAAACGGCGTCGTTTTCTTAGCGTACACTTCATTGAGATTGGATTTGCGGGTCTTGTGCAGGCGGCGCGAGGGCTTTCAGCATGTCTAGACGGGATTTCGTCATTGTTGCCGAAACACCCAACTTCGCCAAGTTGGAAATGATCATTTTCAAGTCCACTTCTTTTGCCATCTATTCCACCTCGACCTTTCTGTAATAATCTGACGCAATGAGCCAAGAAAAGTTCCTTAATTGATAATGAAAATCAGTCATATTCCGCTTGATTGCAGAATCTAAAATATACCAATATCCAGTCATTCTTATCATACCACCCCTCCCCAATCTTGAATCTTTCATTTCTGTTACAAATTTCGCCCTTTTGTAAACGTTTTATACATTTGCTTCTGTTTTTCTTTACGAAGCTATTTGGGAGGAGGGAATTTTGCCGGGATGGCGCGGGATATTAAAAAGTTTGATCGATTGCCATGACAGTTCCGCGTCCATCGGTTGGCACCTTTGTCCATTTTCTTTGTACGTTTCCGTTCAGACGAGTAAAATGAGAGTAGCAATTCATTAGAAAGCAGGTTTTTTTATGAAAAAAGCAATTCTCCTTTTGATGTCCGTTCAATTTTTTGTGTATTTGGGATTCGGCATCGTCATTCCGATCTTGCCTGAAGTGGTTCTTCATGAGGGGTATTCCGAGGTGCATGTTGGTGGACTGCTCACTGTGTATGCGCTCGCATCCTTTTTCACTGCCCCGTTTTGGGGCGCATTCTCCGATCGAACCGGCCGAAAGAAGTTGATTCTGGTCGGGCTCGTCGGTTTCAGCGCAAGTTTCTTTTTATTCGCGTTGTTCATGCAAAACTTGGCGCTTCTCTATTTCTCTCGGGTAGTCGGTGGGGTGTTCTCAGGGGCGCTATATACGGCGGTCACCGGGTTTGTCGCGGATATGACGGATGAGGAGAATCGAAATAAATACATGGGTCTCCTGGGCATGTCCATTGGGCTCGGTTTCATTTTTGGACCGGCTATCGGTGGAATATTGGGCCATATCGATCTTCAAGCCCCTTATTTGGCATCCGGTATCCTTACCTTGCTTCTCCTAGTCTATGCCCAGTTTGTGTTGAAAGAGCCTGAGCGTCGGGGTGAGGCCAACAAACGGGCGCTCCTCCCGAAAGGCGGCGCCACGTTATGGCAATACCGGATCCGCTATCTCTTCTTGACCTCGTTCATGGTGACGTTCATCCTGGCAGGAATTGAAGCGACGTTCCAGTTGTTTCAAATCAATCAAATCAGCATTACGCCGTTGCAGGTCGGCTACTTGTTCATGGCGAGCGGCTTGGTCGATGCGGCCATCCAGGGCGGTGTCGTGCGCCGGGTGAAAAACGGGACGGAAACGACATGGATTCTCGTGGCACAATTGATTACAGCAGCCGGCTTGCTGCTCATTCCGTTCACGACAAACCTATTTTGGGCCGGATTCGCGCTAAGCGTCTTCACTGCTGGAAACGCATTGGCCCGGACCGTGCTCGTCTCCCTGACAACAAAGGAATCGGGTGGAAAATACGGAACAGCTGCCGGCATGACCTACTCGATGGATAATATGGGGCGCATTATCGGGCCGCTGTTGTTCACGTGGATTTTCACGAGAGAAGCGGGGAATATGTATTACATCTCCGCCATTCTTGCTGTCCTTTCGATACTCCTGCTTTTCACCTTCCGGAAATCGACCCATTCATTGCGGAATGCGGATGCCGCTGCGAACTGATAATTGGTTTTCAACTAAGAAGGTTTCGGCTTTCCATAGTGGAGCACGAAACCTTTTTCTCTTACGAGCCATATGATAGAGGACTGGGATATCCATCCGCGTTGCTCCACTGGCCCATTCCCGGCACACTCCGGTATAATGAACTCATGACGACACTCGGAAGGAGGACGTTTGGTGACTCACTTGATTAGTCTGTCTGTTACGATCATCCTCATCCTGAACATCCTCCTGGCAATCGCCCTAATTTTCTTGGAAAGACGAGACCCCACCGCTACATGGGCTTGGCTTCTCGTTCTGTTCTTCATCCCGTTTTTCGGGTTTTTCATCTACCTTCTGCTCGGCAGAAGGCTGCGGGAGGATGAACTATTCCGTTGGGAGGGCCGCCATAAAATCGGGATTGATCAATTGATTGATTATCAAATCGAAGCAATCGAAGACAGCACGCTCGATTTCCGGTTGGATGATACGGCTCATTACAAAGACATGATTTACATGCACTTGCGAAATAACCATGCGGTCTTGACACAGGATAATGATGTACAGATTTTCAATGATGGAAGAGAAAAATTCGCCTCTCTTCTCAAAGACTTGGAGCAAGCGAAAGATCATATCCATTTCCAATATTATATTTTGCGTTTAGACAACTTGGGTAACCGGATTTTGGATGTGCTTATACGGAAAGCGAAACAAGGCGTCCGGGTCCGGGTCCTGTTCGACGATATCGGGTCACGCGGCTTGCGCAAAAAGCACCTGAAAGAGCTGGTGGAGGCAGGCGGAGAAGTGGAAGCTTTCTTTCCCGCCATTCTTCCCCTCATCAACCCCCGCCTGAACTATCGGAACCACCGGAAGATTGTCGTCATCGATGGTCGGATCGGCTATATCGGCGGGTTCAATGTGGGAGATGAATATTTAGGATTGTCCAAGCGGTTCGGCTACTGGCGGGATACCCATCTCCGGATCGAGGGCAGTGCGCTGCATCCATTGCAAACCCGTTTCATCCTGGATTGGAATCAAGCTTCCTCCGAAAAGCATCAAATCGAATATTCGGATCGCTATTTCCCAGCGATTCCGAGGAAAGGCAGCGTCGGGATGCAAATCGTCTCGAGCGGGCCCGACTCGGAGTGGGAACATATCAAAGACGGTTATTTGAAGATGATTTTCCTTGCCAAAAAGTATATTTACATCCAGACCCCGTACTTCATCCCGGATATCAGCTTCCTGGACGCCCTCCGGATTGCCTGTCTGTCGGGGATTGACGTGCGGATCATGATCCCGAACAAGCCGGATCACATGTTTGTCTATTGGGCTACCTATTCGAATGTCGGCAAACTGCTGAAGGCGGGCGCACGGGTTTATATTTATGATAACGGATTTATCCATACGAAGCAGATTGTGGTGGATGATGAATTGTCTACGGTCGGCACCGCCAATATCGATGTGCGGAGTTTTAAATTGAATTTTGAAGTGAATGCGTTCATCTATGATCGGGAAACCTCCCACGCCCTCGCCGAACTTTTCGAACATGATATGCAGTTGGCGACTGAATTGACGTTTGAACTGTATGAAGAACGCTCCAGGACAATCAAATTAAAAGAGTCGATATCCAGGCTCCTTTCACCGATTTTATAAGAAAAACGGACACCCCGATTGCCGGAGTGTCCGTTCTTTCATTCAATCCCCAAGTATTCTTCCAACGTACTGTTTTGCTGATAGATCTCATTTGCTATTTTTTCTCCGACATAGCGGAAATGCCAAGATTCGTACATATAGCCGGTGATCGCTTCCTTGCCTTTCGGATAGCGCATGATGAAGCCGTAACGGTGTGCATTGGCAGCCACCCATTTCCCGGCTTCCGTCTCTTCGAAGGTCGGCGAGGCCCAATGCTTTTCAAAGTTCACTTCCCCGATGTCGAAGGCAAGGCCCGTCTGATGCTCGGAATATCCTGGGCGTGCGCTATACCGGTCCGCAGCTTCCTTGCCATCCCGCGCGACATATCGCTCATACAGCGTCGTCTGGTACTCAAACGACCGGTATGTGCTGAAGGCAGTCAGGTTGAAACCGGACAGTTTCGCTTCTGCGGCCATTTTATTGAACGCGGCGCGGGCTTCCGGGCTTTCTCCTGGATCATGGTCCTTCGGCAACGGATATTTCTTGCTCGCTATGAGCACGCCTTTGATATACGTCGGCTCGGTCGGAAGCTCCTGCCCTTCGATATAACCCCCTGCATCCACTGTCGGCGGCGCCTCTACTTCAGAAGCCTTTTCCTCCGGTTCGGACGTAGATGGCGCAGCGGGCTCCTCTGGTGTCCCTTCTTCCACCTCTCCGCCTGTCGGCAATAAAATCCCCGACTCCCCACCGGGCACTGTTTCTTCCGCCGGTCCTGCGCTTCCCTTCAACCGATTGATACTTTCCTCAATATCCCAATCGTTCATCCCTATCCAAGCGACAGCTCCCGTCATGACAATACCGGATAGGATCAAGGCAATGGTCAACCCATTCCCTCTCTTTTTCCTCCGATCGCGATAATTTCTTTTTTTCATTCCTGCTAGCCTTCCTTCTGCCAAAAATCTCGCTTCTCTGCTGCGTTCTCATTCTATCATTATGTGTCCATATTCATAACTAGAATACGGCCATCCTCGTCTGGAGCAAACGGAACAGTTTTCGCCCTGCCAATAGGACGGTTTAGCGAAAGTTCTGTTCCTTCATCTACTGGCCCCAGACAATATAAATCAGGATGCCAATGAAGGCAATCCCGAAAAACGAGGCCATGCCGGCCATCCACTTCGATTGCCGTTCAAATCCCTGTTCACGGAAGGATTTCGCACGAAAACCGTTCGTCATGGTGAATAAAGCTGTCATCGCCAGCACGGCATAATTCAGATTCCCCTTGACGATGAAATACAGGGAAGCGACTCCGGCCAGCACGATGGCGATTCCCGAAATCCATTTTAAATTCATACAAGATCCCCTCCAAAAAGGCTGGAGATTGCTCTCCAGCCTGTTCTGTCACTTTTTCTTCTTATCATCCGCTTTTTTGATGTCCTCTTCCAACTCTTCTTCAATTTTCTGGACGTCTTCCTTCACTTCGGTCAAATCTACGTTGGCAGCCGTCACTTCTTTATAATAGAACTTCCGGCCTAAGTATGTTTGGAATATGAGGAGCAGACCACCGACAGCCCAATACAACGGCAAGGCAGCCATCGCTTTGAAGGAAATGAACATGATCATGATCGGCGACATGTAGATGAACATCTTCATTTGCTGCTTTTGCTGTTCCGGCATCGTCCAGAGAGACACACGGGCTTGGACAAAGTACACGAGACCCGCCAAGAGCATCATGATTATATCCGGCTCACCGAGACTGAACCATAGGAATGGGTGTGTCTTCACATCCGGCGAGTACAGGATGGCAAAATAGAGCCCCATGATGAACGGCATCTGGATTAATAACGGCAAGCATCCCATGTTCAACGGATTGACGCCATGCTTTGAATAGAGCCCCATCATTTCTTGCTGAATTTTCATCTGCTCTTCTTTTGGCAGATTTTTTTCCCGGGCCTCTTTCATCCGTTTCTGGATGTCTTCCATTTCAGGACGCAACGCATCCATTTTCACTTTCATCTCTTGCTGAGCCTTATAGTTTTTCAACATCAACGGCATCAGTACAAGCCGGATGAGGACAGTGATCAAAATGATCGCCAGACCGTAACTTCCATTGAATTTATCGGCGAAGAAATGCAGCAGGGAGTCCATCGGTTTTACAAAAAAGCTGTAAAACGTGCCCTCTTTGTTCTCCACTCCGGCACATCCGCTTAACAATATGGCGGCTGTCATCAATAAGGTCAATAGACCAATCTTTTTCCTCAATACATTCACCCACTATTAATCAATTGCGCCTCGTCGGAATTGCATCCGGAGGCATCCATTCGTCCAACTTGCTATGACACGACTACTAAAAAGTATACATCAAAAGGCTAGCGCATTACAATGAATGTCCTACACAAAAGAAAACACGCCTCCCAAGTCAGGAAGCGTGCAGTCATTATGGAGTCGTGTTTTCCATCGGTGTATCGCCAGTGGGCTTTTTATGGTAGAGGCCATCGTCTTCAGATGTCGACTTTGTGTCCTGGACCTCTTCATTGTAGTAATGGACACTCGTCTGAGCCCCTTCACTCACCATTTTGTTGTCCTGTAAATCATATGGATCCGAATGGCCGGCCTTCGTATCTGGCGAACGGTTCAATTTTTGTGATTGGACGAGCGAATCGAGTTTCGTCCTCATATTGTTGAATGCGACTTGCGCCTTGTCTCTGTTCTCTTTCTTACTAAAATACGCGTATGCACCGGTTGCCAAAGTAGCAAGCAATAAAGTATTTCGTTTACGTGCCATCTCCATCATCCTTCCAAAAGTGAATTTATATTGGATTGTACAGGGAGTATACCCTTTAATCCAGAATTAGAAACTTCTAGTTAGCAAACGGCGACAGTCGGCACACCTCGAACCTTTTCCTGATAAAACCCTTCAACCCGCGGATTTCACAAACATTCACCAGCCAACTAGCCAAGTCTTCCAAGTTCATTTCGAATATATCAATTTGATTACAACCGTAGTCTTTACCCGGTTTCTTTGCTATGATAACAAAAAGGATTGCTGAGGTGATAGCGCAATGATTCGACCTATGACAGAAACAGATATCATTCATGTTCAACACATCGCTCGAGAAACATGGAGCGCTACGTATGATGGAATCATACCCGAAGAAATTCAAACGGAATTTATCGACCGATCCTACTCAGAAGCCATGTTACGGAAACGGATGGAAAAGACCTGCATGCTTATCGCAGAACACAATGGAGTGCCGGTCGGCTTTGCGAACTTCACGAAGAAAGACGAAGACGGAGACTCCGAACTGACAGCACTTTATATCCTCCCGTCCCATCAACAATACGGGTTTGGACGGAAACTATTCGAATATGCGCTATCCGAATTACAAGATGCACTGCAATTGTTCGTCTATGTGGATCGCCATAACAAAAACGGACGAGCTTTCTATGAAAAACAAGGATTTGAACTCTTAGATGTATTTGATGAATTTTTCGAAGGGCATCCTGTCGAAACAGCCCAATATGTATATTATATCCAAGAGCCTGTGTTGGCTTGAGGGATAGAACGCTGCCTAATTCGCTAGGGAGCGTTTTTTTGCAGAAAATTTTCGATGGAACGGACGCTGAAATAGGTTTTCTCGCTTTACCATGTTTATCCTGAACGACGCGCGGGTATTTATGATGATATACAGATACACCATCTTAAGAAATGGGGACGATACAAATGAAGAAAGAGCTAATTTTCAACTCTGCCGACATGCTGTATACTGTCGCCGGCGCATCCACGTTAACGACGATTGTGTACTTCATCATGCTATCATTGTGAGGGATTTACATGACAGGTTTCAAATAAAAGGCAATCCACCTAAGCTGGGGGATTGCCTTTTATCATGTTCACGCTATGACATCTTCATAGTCCGAATAGCGATCAAATGCCGTCACGACGTAGGAACAGACGGCCTCCATCTTCAGCTCGTTTTCCCGTGCATATTCAGCCGCCCGATCGAGTAATTGCTTGGCAACCCCTTGGCCTCGCAATGTTGGGGAAACGAAAGTATGGTCCATGACCATGACGTCCCCTAGCAAAGTCCATGTAATTTCCGCAATCGTCTTACCATCCTCTTGTTTGCGGAATGCAAACGCGTCACCGCCGAGTTCCACTAATTCGAATTCCATAGTAACTGCCCCTTTCTAAACTGCACTCCATCCGACACGGCGTTCACCCGCCGGATGGTTTTTTATTACTTTATCACAAATTGTACAATTCAGGTTGCGTTAATGTTTCGATTTTTCGGCGATTTGGTTACGATTCTTCCGGTCAAATGTCCAATGGCCGCAGGGAAGCTTCGATTTGTTCCCGACGCGGCTCCAAAAATGGCGGGAGAGCCAGCGATTCGCCCAATGATTCTAGCGGCTCATCTGTCGCAAAGCCTGGTTCATCGGTCGCCAGTTCAAAGAGGATGCCATTCGGCTCCCGGAAATAAATTGATTTGAAATAAAACCTGTCGACTAATCCGCTCGTCATGAAGCCTTGGCTCCGCAACCATTCTTCCCAGCGATCATAGTCGTCCATCGATTTAATGCGGAACGCCACATGATGCACGCTGCCCCGCCCCGGCCTTTCCGCCGGAAGATCCGTTCTCGTTTCGACATGGACCTCCCCGGCCGGACCACCTTCACCTGTCGAGAACACCCGGATGTCCGGCATGCCTGCCACGGTTGATGGATACGAGCCGATTTCCTTGAAATGAAGAACCGACGTCAACACATCCACTGTTGATCCGGCACGGCGAACCGTCAGCGTGACCGGGCCTAATCCGACAATCGCATACTGTTCCGGAATATCTTCGCGAACCCATGGAACACCGTACGGAATTCCCTTGCCATCGTCGACGACCAATTGAAGCCGAGACCCTTCCTGATCCCGGAATGTCAACGTCTTGCGACCGAATCGGTCTTCTATCGCATCCTGCTCAATGCCAAGCTCTGTAAACCGCTGCTGCCAGAAATCCAGCGCCTCTTCGGACATGATCCGGAACGCCGTGTTGCTAATACTCGAGACGCCCGGGTATGTTCTTCCCGCCATCGGGATATCGAAATACGTCATATCCGTCCCCGGAGTCCCGACCGCATCCGCGTAAAACAAATGATACGATGACGTCGAATCTTGGTTCACGGTCTTCTTCACCAGCCGCATACCGAGGACCTTCGTAAAGAAATTGAAATTTTTCTCTGCATCCGCTGTAATGGCGGATACATGATGGATTCCCTCTAATCGCATTGAAATAACCCCTCCCTAATTATCTTGAATTCAAGGTAATTTCATCTTATCATGCTTCTTAAAGGATTACAAAGAATCTGTTTGCGAATAAAAGGAGGATTGACCTAAGATAAAAGGCCGCCCGGTTGCCGGACAGCCTTTCATTTCTATAGTTATCAATTGAACCAGGATTTTATCGATTCGAACAGGTCCGCGAAAAATTGTTTCACCTTTTCCCAGAAACCGGGATCGATTTCACCGAATTTGTCTTTTATTTTCGTAGCCATATCATTCAGCTGGTCGGAAAACTTGGAGAAATCGATGTCCAAGTTCCGAATCCTGTCCATCAAATCGATGAGTAATTGGCGGTCAGCCTCATTCAGCTCGATATTGAGTTTAGACAATTGTTCCTTGACAATCCGTTCGACATCTTCCTTTGTCGCCGGATTTTGTTCAGCGATCTGCTTTTTGATTTCCGTCAGGAGGGTTGACACTTTCTCCTGATCGATACCGGAATCCTTTGCAAATTTCGTTGCCAGATTCAGCTCATCATTCGCCACGTCAGTACGTTCCGTGTCGAGTGTTTCCCCCGTCACTTCATATGCTTTGTAAATGCCGACAAGCGCGGAGTGTCCTGATACTTTTTTCGGCGACGCCACTTCGACGATCGCGTCCTCGATTCCTGCCGTCAGCATGGCATTTGCATACATTTCGGGTGTCACTTCTGTAATATTCTCTTCTGTGACGATGGAAATGACGAGCCCTTTCCCTTCTTCCTGCCGGGTGATTTTGGCGGATGAATACATTCTCGCCTGGCTATTGCCGTTCTTAATATATTTGACTAGGTCATTGCCGTCGACCGTGATTTCTTCGACTTCGGTCTCTTGGTCAACTCCCAAGCTTTTCTTCATCGTCTCTTTTTCAGTTTCCGATAAGTTGGCGCCATACACTACAATGGGGACGCCAAGTTTTTCATCGATCGCCTTTTCAGCTGTGGTGCTCTGGGGGAACAGCACTCCAACCGCCAGCAAAAGGGCCGCTAGTGTCGTGATGATCCGTCTCATAATCATTCTCCTCTCCTATACGGATTAATACGTTGGGAGGACCCGAAAAGTTCCCGATAGAGAATTCATTTCAAAGTTGTCCATCCATCTTCCTGGGTGATCTTCCCTTCCTTCATCAGCCTGCCGAGTGCCCGTTTGAAGGCCCCCTTGCTCATCGTGAACATTTCCTGGATCTCCTCCGGATTTGATTTATCGGTGAACGGCATTTGGCCGCCGCTATCCTGTAAATAACGGAGAATCACTTCCGAATCATCCGCCAGACGCTCCTGTTTCCGCGGAAGCAAAGAACCATTCAACGTTCCGTCATCACGGACCCCGATAACCCGGACGTCCAATTCTTCGCCTAAGCGCGGCTCTTTCTCCCGTTCCGATTGGTGGATGAAAATCCGGTAATTTTCCGGAATGCTTAATAGAAACGTACCGACAGGCAATAAACGATACGCCCTCGCTTTCAAATTGGCATTCGTCAAGGAAGCGGGCGCCGCCGCAATTTGCTCGAGCGCTCTTTCTTCCGTCACCAACCTGCCAAAAAGAGTGCCTCCCAAATCGGTGCGCAGCGTCATATATAGCATATCGTCCGTCTGAGGCCAAAGGGCACGGACCCTTGGCATATCTGCTTTATTCACAAGCACTTCCACAGGAGCCCCAATATCGACGTAGACCCCTTCCTTGGCATCGATGCGGATGACCCGGGCCCAGCCATACGATCCGATTGTCACCCGAGGGAGCTGCGTCGTGGCGGACAGCTCCTTCCGCCGGTTGACATAGAGGAACACGGTTACACGATCCGCTACTTCTAGCGTCTCATCCGCATCCGAAGCATTCATTTGAACATCGCCTTCCAAGATCCATCGAGATCCTTCTTTTGCGATCACTTCCAGTTCGGTCATCGTACCAGGTTGCAATTCTTTCATTCCCAATCGCCTTCCTTTTCTCTTCCCATATTCAATTTCCGGACGAACTCCTCGTCTTGTTTCAGCGCCTCGACCAGGTCGGTGATCCGATCCATCGCATTCCAGCTCAAATGGTGTTCAATCCCTTCTACGTCTCCATAAATATTCTTCTCTTCTACTCCAATAATACGGAGAAACTGCTCCAGCAAATCATGGCGCCGCACGAGCTTCTCGCCGAAGTGCATTCCTTTTTCTGTCAACTCGAGTCCTCTATACCGTTCATAGACCACATAGCCTTCTCGATGCAAGCGTTGCGCCATTTTCGTGACGGAGGAAGGAAGGACGGCAAGTGATTCCGCGACATCCGATACCCGCGCCTCCCCCTTCGCTTCGATATGCAAATAAATCTGTTCGATATAATCTTCCATCCCCGGTGTAGCCAATCGGAACGCCTCCTGTTTATATTCCCGCACGGCACCTTCTCTACTCCTTTAGCCCCCTCATGTTTAGCCGAACTTTTTGCAGGGTAAAATTGAGGTAAGACATGATCAGGAAAGAGGTGATCTGCATGGGCCGAATTATTTGGTTGCTTATCGTTGCCCTGATCGTATTTTGGGTATTAGGGCTTGTCTTCAAAATTGGCGGTGGACTGATCCACCTCCTGCTCGTAGTTGCCGGAATCATTTTTGTCATCCAGCTCTTTACGGGAAAACGGACCGTGTAACGAAAGGGATGTCGACAACATGTCGGCATCCCTTTCTCAGTCATGCTCCATCCTCTTCAGTCTATTTTCGCATAGATGCATGTATTCCGTAAAACATTTCCATCAGGCGACAAGCTATCCTGTTTCAAAACGCCTTCCAGGACGAAGCCCGCCCGCTCCGCAACCCGGCGACTTTTCATATTCGCCTCATCACAACGGATCTCCACCCGCCTTGCTCCCAGTCGTTCAAAAGCAAACTGTTCAATTCTAACAACGGCCTCCGTCATATAGCCATTTCCTTGAAAATCCTTTGACAGCCAATACCCAATTTCGAATTTCGGGATGGACCAATCGATCCGGTGGAGACCGGAAGAACCGATGAATTCCCCTGTTTCTTTATGGTAAATATGAAACCGCAAGTCTTGCCTCGTAATAAAGTTCGCCATTGCCTTTCGCAAACTTTCCTCCGTCATATGTAGCTCGGGTTCCGGTTGCGCCCACGGCATCCATTTCCGCAGCCCTTCCAATGAGCGTTGGATCGCATGTAGCGCATCGGGTGCATCCTCTATTCTAGGAGCCCGGATTAGAAGACGTTCCGATTCAAATGATTCCGGAAAATCCGGAATGCGCCGTGGCGACACAAAGGCCTTAGGCTTGTCCCCATCTTCCCAAATAACAGGCGTCGTCGTTCCCATGATGAAGTCTTCTCGGGTGATTCCATATGTAACGGCATCATAATACTTATTTTCCTTTGGCGAGAACCAAGCATTCCGTAAATGAGCCTCCTTAACAAACCCGGCCCGTTCGAATGTTTTTCTCATAGCTAGATTGTCTTGGCGGGTATGGCCTTCCAATCGGATTTTCTTCTCTTTCAATCCGAATACATACTCCGCGACGAGCCGGAGCGCTTTCGGACCATAGCCAAAACCGCGCGAGGCATCCCCGATTCGCAGATCGAAGAGCGGAATCTCATCTTGCAAGTCGTAGATTTTCACGATGCCGACTTTTTCCCCTTCTTCATTTTCCACCCAGAAGGTTTTCACTTCATCCGATTCATAACCGCCTTCTTCAATTGCCTTTTCAATCATATCGCGGCCAGGGCGTGGAATTCCATGATAGGGCCATGTGTTCGTCGTCATGAAATGGATCAGCTGCTCCTGCTCTTCCATCGTCCATTCTTCCAAGTGCATCTTGTACCGCCTCCATTCTATTTCACATACATGTCTAAAAGAGCTGGTATGCTAAACCAGCTCTTTTTATTGTGACGGGCCCGCCAATCAAAGTGGCGGAATGGTGTTGTCTACTTTTGAACACGCAAGAGTCGTAAGGAATTCAGTACGACCAATAAAGTCGCTCCCATATCCGCAAAAATGGCGATCCAGAGGGTAAGCCATCCGGGAATGATGAGAAGCAGCGCTATAATTTTAAGCCCTAATGCAAACATAATGTTTTCTTTTATGATTCGCAACGTTTTTCTACTTAATTTCATCGTATACGGCAAATTCCGTAAATCATCTGCCATCAATGCGATATCCGCCGTCTCGAGTGCGGCGTCCGTTCCCGCTCCACCCATTGCAATGCCGATGGAAGATGCAGCGAGTGCAGGCGCGTCATTGATGCCGTCTCCGACCATCGCGACACGGCCGTATTGATCTTTCAATTGTTTAATGGCCGTCAGTTTATCTTCCGGCATCAGGCTTGCACGGACATCGGTGACGCCAAGCCTATCGGCGATGGCGGCTGCGGTGCCGGGATGGTCTCCTGTTAACATGACCGTATGCCGGATGCCGATTTCTTTCAGTTTCGCAAGAACCGTCCGGCTTTCTTCCCGCTCCGGATCGGCCACGGCAAGCAATCCACCGTATTGAGCGTCCAGCACGATCGCCATGACGGTTTTTCCTTCTTGCTGAAGAGTGGCGGCTTGCTCTGAGACAGATGACGGCAAGTGGGTCAGTTCATTCGCCCAATCGAGGCTTCCGATTGAAACCATGACGCCGTCAACCTTGCCGTATGCCCCTTTTCCTGTTACCGATTGGAAATCGGATACTTCAGCGGCGCCCGCCCCGTTAGCCCTTGCGAAGTTGACAATCGCTTTGCCAAGAGGGTGTTGGGACAGTGATTCCACCGCGGCGGCCATGCCAAGCAAACGGCGGGCTTCCATCCCCTCTGCTGCAATGAAATCCGTCACTTCCGGATATCCCTTCGTCAATGTACCGGTTTTATCGAAGGCAATCGCATTCAGACGGCCTGTTTCCTCCAAGTGGACGCCGCCTTTGATGAGCACGCCTTGACGGGCAGCATTGCCGATTGCGGTAACAATGGCGACGGGAGTCGAGACAACAAGTGCACATGGACAGCCGACAACAAGAACAGCGAGCCCTTGGTAAATCCATGCATTCCAGTCCCCTCCGAACAACGGCGGGACGACGGCTACTAAAATGGCGATGCCGATAATGATCGGCGTGTAGTACTTGGCAAATTTATCGACGAACTTTTGAGAGGGCGCCTTTTCCGCTTGCGCATCCTCTACGAGATGGATAATTTTTGCGATGGTCGTGTCGCCGACCAATTTGGTCACTTGGACCTCGAGCGCTCCCTCTTCATTCAGCGTTCCGGCAAATACTTCATCCCCCTGTTCTTTCAAAACCGGGACGGACTCGCCTGTGATAGCAGCTTGGTTGATGGTCGTCTTCCCGGATAGGACAGTCCCGTCCATCGCAATCTTTTGTCCGGGCTGGACGACGAGAATATCTCCAACGACGATATCTTCGGTCAATAGTTCAACTAGCTCGCCATCCCGTCTGACCAATGCGGAAGGTGGTGCAATATCCATCAGTTGCCGTATGGACTGACGCGCTTTGTCCATTGAATACGCTTCGAGGGCTTCGCTGACCGCGAATAGGAATACGACAACCGCTCCTTCGCGCCACTCTCCGATGAGGGCCGCCCCGATGATGGCAATCGTCATGAGCGTTTTCATGTCGAATTCTAACCGGACAAGATTGGCCAAGCCCGTTCGGAACATGCCAACCCCTCCGACTACGATGGAGACAGCAAAGAGTGCGATGGCCGCAGGATGCGCTTCACCCATTTGAGAGGAGACGATCGAACCGATTATTAAGAATATCAGTGAAATGAAAGAAACTACGTTTTCTTTTTTCTTAAAAAATGGGGTCCTTGGTGCAACATCACGCTTGCTCTGTTGCAGTGGAACGACCTTGATGCCGTCAAAGGCGCCCGCAGCTTCAAGTTCCTCGATTGTGGCATTGCCGCTGAATCGCAATTTGGAAGCGCCGAAGTTGACTTGGGCCTCTTCAATAGAGGGAAGGTTCTTTACGTTCTGTTCGAATTTCAGCGCACAATTGGCGCATGATAAGTTTTCCAATCGATATTCAGTTTCATTAACTGTTGTCATGATGATCACCTTCTTCGACGGCATGGTCATACGCGATTTTCACAAGTTGATGGACATGGTCATCGGCCAGTGAATAGTAGACCATCTTGCCTTTGCGCATTGATTTTGCGAGGGCATGGTCCCGCAAGTACCGGAGATGGTGAGAAGCGGTGGCAGCCGATCCTCCGATAACCGCTGCTACATCGCACACACACATCTCTTCTTCCAGTGTTAACGAGTACGCGATCTTCAAACGTGTTTCATCCGCCAACGCTTTAAAAATTTGAACCATACCGCCCAACTCCGGGAGCACACCTTGAATCCGCTCTACGACCTCTTCATGGACAACTGTAATGTCACAAACATCTTTCAACGTCATTCTGGACACCTCATTCAAATGTTGGTTTGATTAATCTTAGTATATACAATTAATTTCCAAGGTACAAGGATAATCAAACAGACATTTGAATGTTATTTCAAGTAAGTGCCGATGACTCCTGTCAAATGCTGATAACCTCTCATAAGCAACGAACTCCGAAAAAACCGCCGACCCCAAAAATCCAACAAAGGTTTCTGTTAGAGATTTACTACACTTTTTCATATACTAAAAGAAAAGGAGGGATTCGATGTATAACAGAATATTATTGGCGGTTGATGGGTCGGAGAACTCGAAACGAGCTGCACAGCAGGCCGCCCATTTGGCTTCGTTGGTCCCCGGTGCAACTGTGGAATTGATTTATATCTTGGACTACGATCGAATCCGGGCGGATGTCATCCTGGATGCCAGCGCAGACGACTTGCACATTGACCGGAAAAATCGGATCGCTCCGATCGAGGACTTATTCAAGGAACAGGATATTTCATATAAAATGGTCATCAAACATGGCGAACCCGGCCCGACCATTGTCAACTATGCCAATGAAGGCCATTTCGATCTGGTCATTCTCGGAAGCCGTGGATTGAATGCGTTTCAAGAGATGGTGCTCGGCAGCGTCAGTCATAAAGTGGCAAAACGGGTGAAAGCACCTGTTTTGATCGTAAAATAAGAAAAAGGCTGTTACCCCGTCCATCGGTAACAGCCTTTTCCTCATTTCACGCTTTCTTCTTCCTTCTCCTCGCCATGCAGCACCTCATACAGTTCATCCTCAGCAGAGATGTCAGCCAATTTCACTTTCGATCGATAGGCCGCCCGAATGATGAGATGTCCTGCGACGGGTGCTGTCAAAAACACGAACACGATTCCCAACAGCAACCGGACACTGATGAAATGTTCGCTGAATAAAAAATATAGAAAAGCCCCGGATAAGGTCAGCAATACCGCCAGTGTGGAGCTTTTCGTCGCGGCATGGGACCTCGTATACACATCCGGTAATCGGATAAGCCCGAACACACTAATCACACTGGCAATCCCGCCTGTTAAAATTAAGACCGCGCCTATAAATTTACCGATCTCGTCTACGCTCAACGATAACACCCCTCTCAATAGATTTAGAGAAAGCGATCGTTCCGATAAACGACAAAATTCCTAAGATCAGAATGACTTCCAAAAAAGCTTTCGTGTTCATAATGACTGATATGACCGCAATCGTTGCAATCAGGTTGACTCCGATGACATCCAAGGCAATGACCCGGTCCGGCATGGATGGCCCAAGGATAATGCGCAAAACCGCAATCGCAATGGTAATCGAAAATAGCACAACGGATATTTTCAGCATGAGCTCAATCATCATCGAGTCACCTCCATAATCGCCTTTTCAAAATTCTTCAACTGTTTAATCAGTCCTTCGCGAGACTGTTCAACGTCCATCGCATGGATATAAAGCAAATTCCCTTCCGGCGCAACTTCCATCACGACCGATCCTGGGGTCAGCGTTAAGAGAAGCGAAAGCATCGTCACTTCCACATCACTTTGCAAAATCGTTTCATATTTGAAGATACCCGGTTTTATTTTCAACTTTGGGCTTAATATCTGTTTTAACACGATAATACTCGACTGCGTAAGCTCGGAAATGAAAATGAGCAGCAGTTTGAAAGATGAAAACAACCGACGCAAATAAAACTGAGTGCCGAAAAAACGGTGCATGAAAAAAATGATTCCAATCCCGACAAGAAAGCCGGCAAAGAAAGTCGTAAAATTTAGCTCGTCTTCATCCATTAAGGTCATCCAAAGAAATGCGATGAATAAATTTAATAGCAGCTGGGCTGGCAAGATCCGTCACCTCTTCTTTCCTGTCGTTTGGGGAAAACGTCACTTTCCGTGAACCATCTCAATCCAAAATGGCCTCGATATAAATCTCGGGGTTCATCAATGTTCTGGCGGCATCACTTACATACGGGGCAAGACCTTCCGCCCCGATCCCCAATGCGATGGTGAATACACCTAAAATCACCGCGGGAACTAGCAACCCTTTTCGAAGAGGCACATCATCATCTTCACTAATGATCGTTTCGCCCCAAAAACAGTTCAGAAAGATTCGCAGTAACGAATACAGGACAAAAATGCTTGATATGTAAGCAACGGCAAGCAAGACAAAAGAGCCTGCTTCAATTGCTCCTTGGCCGACGTACATCTTTCCAATGAAGCCGCTAAATGGCGGAATTCCGGTCAGGGATAACGTGGTGATAAAAAACAACCATCCCAGAACCGGATAGTTCCGGATCAGCCCACTCATTTCCTCTATTTTCGCAGTACCCGTCAAAGACACCAGTGTACCTGCAATAAGGAACAACAACGCTTTGATGATCATATCGTGGATGAGGTAATAAATAGATCCCTGGAAAGCCGCTTCCGTTGAAACAGCAAGACCTACTAGGATGAACCCGACGGAAATGACTACATTATAAGAAACAATCTGCCGGATGTCGTTATAGGCAATTGCTCCAATACTTCCGCCAATCATCGTCAACACCGCCATAATGCCAATAATCGTATGGGTAACTTCAGGTTCATGATAAAAAATCAGCGTGAAAACCCGAATCATCGCGTAAATTCCGACTTTCGTCAACAAAGCCCCGAACAAAGCGGCCACCGCTGTCGGAGGCGCACTATAGGAACCTGGCAACCAGAAGTAAAGAAGCAGTCCGGCTTTCAAACTAAAGACGATCAGGAAAATAATGCTGATCACGGTCAGCAGGGGGCCTTGTCCCACTTCTGCGATACGTACTGACAAATGTGCCATATTCAGTGTACCCACCGTACCGTAGAGATACGCAATCCCTAGAAGGAAGAACCAAGAGGATAGAACGTTGATGGCGACATATTTAATGGATTCGATTAGTTGTACTTTTCTTCCCCCAAGCGTAATAAGCACATAAGATGAGAGAAGCATAACTTCGAAACAGACAAAAAGGTTAAAGAGATCACCTGTCAAAAATGACCCATTGACACCTGCAAGCAGGAAAAAGATAAAGGGGTAAAAAAACATATGCTCATGCTTTTTGCCGATTGAAAAGAAAGCATGAAGAAGAATCGTTCCCGTCACAATAGCGGATGTTAACACCAACAGGACGGAAAATGAATCCGCTACAAATAGAATTCCGTACGGCGGCAACCATCCACCGAAATCTAGCCGTAAAATCCCTTCGGACTGGATACGGTCCAATACATACAGACTGACACCGACTACTGAGAGAATGGAAACAATGCTAAACACCCGTTGAACTTTCACATTCGATCGGAGGAAAACGAGTACGATTCCCGTCAGCAATGGAATGATCATAGGCAGAACAATACTGTTATTCATCTTTGAACCCTCTCAATGCATCGAGTTCGTCAAAACCAGTTTCTTTATATGTACGATACGCGAGTACAAGTAAAAAGGCCGTTACGGCGAAACTGATCACGATTGCCGTCAAAATCAGCGCCTGCGGAAGAGCGTCTGTATAACTATCGGCATTTTCACCCAACAGGGGGACACTCCCTTTCTTCAGTCCGCCCATCGTTATTAATAATAAATGAACAGCATGGGATAAAAGAGCAGTGCCTAGGATCACCCGAATTAAATTTTTGGATAGCAGCAAATAGACCGCAACTGTGACGAGCACTCCAACCAGTATCGTTATTAACGTTTCCATCTGCTACACATCCTCACTTATACTTAAAATAATGGTTACGACCACGCCCACGACCGTTAACGCTACCCCTGCTTCAAACAAAATAACAGTCGCCAGTTCCGTTTCCCCGAAAACCGGTAAATGGAAATGATCAAACGTCTGCGTCAGGAAAGGCGCGCCGAACAAGAGCGACCCGACACCTGTTCCGACTGCCAGGAAGACGCCAAATGCGGCAATCTTTTTGAAATCGAACGGAATCCCTTTATGGACTGTTTCTATATCATGCACCAGATAAAGCAGGACGAACGCGGAAGATAGGACAAGTCCGCCAATGAAGCCCCCACCCGGATTATTATGTCCGGATAAGAAGAGCTCCACCCCGAATGTCAAAATAATGAATACGACAATCTTTGTGACAGTCCGTAAAATGACATCATTGATCTTCAACATCACGCCCCCCTTTACCGGCTTTCAGCTTGATTAATGTAAAAACACCGATCCCTGCAAGGAATAGTACTACGACTTCAAGCATCGTATCGAACGCACGGAAGTCTCCCAATATCGTATTGACAATATTCTTACCCCCTGCAAGATCATACGCATCTTCAAAGTAAACCGATATCGACTCGAACATTTTATTGCCCTGTACGACAAGCGCTAGAACTGTGACGACAGTCCCCACTGAAATGGCGATCAAGCCATTGACCACTTTAGTGGCCCGGGCAGAGTTCTCCTTCTTCCAATCTGGCAGGAAATAAAAGCAAAGGAGGAACAATGCAGTCGTTACCGTCTCTACGACGATTTGAGTCAAAGCCAGATCCGGTGCACGGAATACAACAAACAAGATGGCGATAGAATAGCCAAGCACTCCATTCAAAATAATCGCGGTCTTGCGGGATTTTGCAAAAAGTATTGCGACTGCCGCAACCATCATGACACAGACGATAATGTATTCATTGACAGTAATGGAAGCATCATTCGATAGATCGATCGTCACCGACCCTGTCCAAAACAAGCCTCCGCCGATTGCAATGATGAAGAAAATGAAAATATAGGCGAAGTAGTCCCGGAGGTAACCAGTCATATACCTTCCGGTCAGGATCAACGCTCCCTGTTCACTTCGGTTCAACAGGCCATTGTATATTGAATCAAGGCTCCATCGCCTCGGCGCAATATTGTATATGCCCTTCCAATAATGGAGAAAGAAATAAAGGAGAAAGCCGACAGTGACGACACCGACCGTCATCCAAAACGCAGGATTCAAACCGTGCCACGCTGCGATTTCCGGTACCAATCCCGAGGCGTCCGCAAATGCCGGGAAAACCGCCATCATCGCAGGACGTAACAAATAAGAACCGATCAGATTTGGGAAAAAGAAAATACCGAGGACGAGCATCGCAAGGATAGAAGGTGCTATTAACATGCCAATCGGCGCTTCATGCGCTGGCCGGTCCAGCTTGTCCGGCTGGTGCTTCCCGAGAAAGGTTTGAAAGACGATGATCATGGAGTAGACAAACGTAAATACACTCGCAATCCAAGCAATGACAGGAAATAACATCCCCATTGAAAATATATCAAGATTTCGCACTTGTAAAACAGCTTCAAAAAACATTTCCTTACTCAGGAAACCATTGAACGGAGGTAGCCCAGCCATTGAGAAGCTGCCGATCATGGCAATGGTAAACGTCGCAGGCATAACTGACATGAGTCCGCCAAGCCTCCGGATATCTCGCGTGCCGAGCTCATGGTCCACAATCCCGACAACCATGAAGAGGGCCCCTTTAAACGTCGAATGATTGATGAGATGGAAAAGAGCCGCAAAAGTTGCCTGCGTATAAATAATGGAATCCGCACTGTAGCCTTCCCGAAGCGCTATAGAGCCGAAGCCCAGAAGACTCATGATCAGACCAAGTTGACTGATGGTGGAATACGCAAGCAATGCTTTCAAATCGGTCTGCTTCACCGCGTTAAGCGATCCCCAAAACAACGTGAAGATCCCGACACAGCTAACAGCATAAAGCCATGCCGCTTCCCCGCCGAATATAGGCGTAAAGCGAGCCACTAAATAAATGCCTGCCTTGACCATGGTCGCAGAGTGCAAATAGGCGCTGACCGGTGTGGGAGCTTCCATGGCGTCTGGAAGCCAAATATGGAAAGGAAATTGAGCCGACTTGGTAAAAGCGCCGAGTAAAACGAGGACCATTGCTGGCAAGAACAAACGATCATCGGTATATTGACCGATCGATGCAATAATCTCACGAACACTGAAGGAACCGGTCATCACAAAGAGCATGATAAAGCCGGCGAACATCCCAACCCCGCCAGTTACCGTGATGAGCATCGATTTTTGTGCACCGTAGCGGGATTTTTTTCGATGGTACCAGAAAGCGATCAACAGGAAAGAGGAAATACTCGTCAATTCCCAGAAGACATAGAGAACCATTAGGTTGTCCGAAAAGACAACGCCAAGCATCGCACCCATGAACATGAGTAAATAAACGTAAAAACGCCCTAATGATTCACGTTCCGATAAATAATATATGGAGTAAAGGATAACAAGCGCTCCCACCCCAGTAATCAGTAGGCCGAAAATGATACTGAGACCATCCAAATAGGTTGTAAAATTTATCCCGGCCGAATCTATCCAGTGAATCGTATGTATATATGCTTTTCCAGAAGCAACCTTAGGTATGAAACTGGACAACAAAAGGAATAACAGAAGCGGGACAATCAGAACAAACCAGCCGATATTCCGATTGTGGATCTGTTTATATATGAAAGGGACCAAAACTGCAGCTAAAAAAGGAGCAAAGATAGCCATCGTAATAATCAAATTTAAACCTCCAATATGGAAAGGACATGGAATTAGATAGGGGTACGAAAAGTAAATCCAAAAGGGTATTGAACCCATTTGGCGATAGAGTTAGAATAGAATCTATCCAAATCATGGCATGCTTGACTCACAGCGCCACTGACGAGATAATAGGTAGCCATAGGTACCATTTAAGAGGAACTCCGATGAGTTTACATTAAAAAGTATACACTAATTATCAGTCCGGGCACAGTATACAAGTTCCCATCAATTTCTTCTTGTCAAACTCATCGTTATCTTATATACTTTTATGGCTTGAAAAATGAAACTAATACTATTCAAGAGGTGACTACCGTCATGGGCAAAGTGAAAGGCCGTATGGACGAGAGTATTCTCGTCTGTGTCTACTACGGTCCAAATGGTGAACGTCTCATCCGGCGCGGACATAAAATGGCAAGTATTATGGACTGCCCACTGTATATATTGACTGTCGATCCACTTCCCCTCGATGATTTCGATGCCGAAAAATCCGAGTATCTGGAAAGCTGGAAACAATTGGCCGAAGAACTGGAAGTAGAAGAATTCATTGTACGGGACGATGAAAAACGTCCCACCGCAAAAGTGATTAAGGAAGTCGCACATCAATATAACATCACTCAAATTATTATCGGGCAAACTGCGCAGAGCAGATGGGAAGAAATCACCAAAGGTTCCTTCATGAATGTATTGTTACGCGAAATTACTTTTGTCGACTTTCATGTCGTTTCGGTTGCACGTTCCATCCGGGATGAAAGTGAAGGGTTATTCGAAAAAGGGGTACGGGCTTATTTGGTCGAGGATGGACCCAGCTTTCGCATCAACTTCACTCTTTCCAAGGATGTCCGCTTCGAGGGCATATTCTTCAAAGAGATCGGAACGGATTTCAACAACGGAATATTTAAATTCATGCACAATAACAAGATGTGCCAAGTGCCAATCATAGACGATCAAGTAGCCGACCCCTCTTTGATTAGTTGCAAGATCGAATGATACAGATGAACAGTCGGACGGCCCATCAGAAGGTCATCCGCCTGTTCTATTTCCACTATCAACTCTCCTCTCCGACTACTCTTCACCCACGATTTTTACTTCCAACTCCAATTCGATGCCGAATCGTTTCTTCACTTCTTCTTTCACCATGTTAATCGTCCGGATATAATCCGTAGCGGTCGCATTGTTTTTATTGATGATAAATCCGGCATGCTTCAAAGAGACTTCTGCGCCCCCATGCCCCTTGCCTTGCAACCCGCTATCTTGGATTAGTTTTCCGGCAAAGTATCCAGGCGGCCGTTTGAACACACTTCCAGCGGACGGATATTCGAGCGGCTGTTTGGACTCCCGCTGAAATGTCAGATCCGCCACTTTCGCGTCAATCTCTTCTTTATTTCCAACTGCGAGTTCAAAATCGGCAGACAACACATAATACCCTTTTTTCGCAATGATGCTTTGTCGGTAGCCGAGTTCAAGTTCATCTTTCGATAGAATTAACCGTTCTCCGGATTTTGTCAGGACGGTCACTTGCTTGATGACGTCCTTGACCTCGCCGCCATAGGCACCGGCATTCATCACCATGGCGCCTCCAACCGAGCCTGGGATGCCACAGGCGAACTCTAATCCCGTCAACGATTCTCGGGCCGCTTGCCTGGACACATCAATGATCAGTGCCCCCGCTTCCGCATGGACCTCCGACCCATCGATGCGGATGGCATTCAATCTGGAAAGATGAAGGACGATTCCTCGTACCCCCCCATCCCGAACGACCATATTCGACCCGTTACCAAGCAAAAGAAGGGGAATCTCCTGCCGGTGAGCGTATCTGACAATCGCTTCCGCTTCGTCCATCGTCCCGGGTATCGCCAATACATCAGCACAACCGCCGAGCTTCGTCATCGTATAATTGCATAATGGTTCATCTATCAAAATGTCGCCTTGTATGATTTCTTTCCGCAGATCAGTTACCCACTGATGCTTTGCCATCCACATACAGTCCTTTCCAATCAATACCTTTTCCTACTTCACGTGAAGACCCCACAGTCCCATCCAACGCCACACAAAAATAGCCGCAGTCCTCCGACACTTCAGCAGAAAATCGGGACACGCCGCGCCACTTGTCACTGTTACCAATCCATATAGGCCATTATACGCGATTCACTTCGGCTTAATCATCAGGTTGGATAGGGGCAGTATTTATTTTGGGAGATAAAAATCAACGTATGGAACGAACAATTTCAAACCTGGTTCAGGAGAGAGGTCTGCCCGTAAATGAGGAGGAAAAAGCTTTCACCTTTATAAGTATGCTTGGAATCCACTATTTTGACAAGGCATTATTCATTACAATTTTATCGCAATGGTGTTAATTCTTCAATTCAAGACATTCGAAATAAAGATGTAAATATTGTTATAGAAGAAAGTGGACATAAAAAAACGGACCTGAAATGGATACATGATCCCTTGGTCCGTTCGTTTCCGCTTTATTGACCTGAAGAGGATTCTTCCTCCGCCACTTTCTGCAAAGCGCCGGCAAACGCTTCCGTCGGCTGTGCCCCCGAAATGGCGTATTTCCGATTGATGACGAAGAAAGGGACCCCTTGGACTCCCAACTGCCGGGCTTCCATGATATCCGCTTGCACCTCATCCGAAAATTCATCCGATGCAAGCATTTCTGCAGCCCGGGTCCTTTCGATTCCCGCTTCTTCAGCGATGTTTAGGAGGGCATCTTCCGTACCGATCGCCTCGCCTAATACGAAATGGCCTTTCATCAGGCGTTCGGCCACCTCCGCTGCCACCCCTTCCCGCTCAGCAAGCTTGGCCAGTCGATGGGCATTCCACGTATTGGCCGGTCGCATCGCATCCACATCATATTGCAAGCCGACCGTCTTTGCCTGTTCGGCTACATTCTGCAACATCTGCTGTGCTTCTTGTTGGCTAATGCCGTATTTTTGCGCAAGTCCCGCCACTACCGATTCATCGGTAGACTCCGGTGCGTCGGGATCCAACTGATAAGCTTTGAAAACCACTTCAGCTTGAAGCCCCAATCCTGTTTCCTGCAACGCCTCTTCCAGCCGTCGTTTGCCGATATAGCAAAAAGGACATACATAGTCTGACCAGATTTCTATTTTCATTGGAATTCCACCTTTTTATTTCATTTTAAATAGAGACCGCTCGAACAACAATGTATATGCCTACCGAGTTGTGTTCAAAATGGGAAGGATCATACAGTTTCAGTTCAAATCTGAACGCTTCTGTTGTGTTCAGTGAAAAGTAAACGGAGGGTCGCTATGACTTCATTATGGCTGCAAACGGCTTATTCCCGAGATTCCTACCCGCCGCTCAGCAACGATATTGAATGTGATGTCTGTATTATCGGAGGTGGATTGAGCGGAATTGCCACAGCGTATTTTCTGGCAATGGCCGGGAAAGATGTCGTATTACTCGAAAAGGACTCCATTCTACAAGGGGCGACGGGCCATTCGACCGGAAAATTGACTGTCCAGCATGATCTCGTCTATGCCGATCTGCTGAAAAAGTTCGGAAAGGATAACGCCAGAACCTACTATAATACAAATAAAGAGGCGGTGGACTTTGGAAGAGCCATTGCCCGGGGGGATGAGTTGGTAGAATCCAATTCCATCCTCTTTGCCCAGACGAAACAAGGGACGTCCCGATTGCGGCGGGAAATGGAGGCCTACCAAGAACTTGGGTTCCCGGTAGATTTCGGGAAAGACTTCGAGTTGCCGCTTCCTTGCGAAGCCACACTGAAAATTCGAGGGGAGACGCAGATCCACCCGGTCCGGTTCGGACAACGGCTCGCCCAACTTGCTGTCGAAGCGGGCGCCCGAATTTACGAGAAGTCCGATGTGTTCGGCATGGATTTGGATAATCGCTACTTGGTTCTCACGTCACGGGCAGAGGTCCGTTTTCATGAGTTGGTCCTTTGTACACATTACCCTGTAGAAGCGATCCGGGGATTGCAAATCATGAAGCTGTCTGTCGACCGTTCATACATCGTCGCAACCGAAGCAGCCATGCCGTTGCAAGGGCAATACATTTCCATCGATTCGCCAAAACGGTCGGTCCGGACTGCCTACATTGACGGAAAATCCTACTTCCTCCTATCCGGGGAAAGCCACACAGCCGGAACGGAGAAAGAAACCGAAACGCATTATGATCGGCTGTACGAAGAAATCCAGGACGTCTACCAACTGCCCAAGCCGACTCATGCCTGGTCGGCCCAAGATCCGCAAACACCCGATATCATCCCGTACGCAGGAGCCATTTCTTCCAGCATACCCTATGTATACTTATGTACCGGATTTCGAAAATGGGGGCTTTCCAACTCCCTTGCGAGTGCCCGCATCATCAGCGACCGGATCCTGGGCCAATCCAATAAGGCGGCGGCCCTGTATTCCCCGGATCGGACCGGCTTCGGCTCTTTCTTCATGCAGGCTTTAAAAGTGAACAGTTTAGTCGTGAAAGAATTTGCAGGCGGGCATCTGACCCGGATCGGC
The DNA here is from genome assembly GCF_000829195.1 of Bacillus sp. OxB-1. Lineage (GTDB taxonomy): Bacteria > Bacillota > Bacilli > Bacillales_A > Planococcaceae > Sporosarcina. The sequence goes on from NZ_AP013294.1 coordinate 524,236, forward strand.
AACCCGATCTGTACACATATGGGCTGCCGAACCCGCTGGAACGAAGGCGACGAGACCTGGGATTGCCCATGTCACGGCTCCCGATTCCGGAAAGACGGCTCCGTACTGGAAGGACCTGCGATGAAACCATTGGATTTGTGATTAATCCGAACTTCTCAAGCGGCGATGATCGGTTCAAAGATCCCGACTTGCAAGCAATAGTGGCGCGAGTGCAAGCAACCGATCATTGTAGGCAAGCAAAGTGGAATAGCATACAAGCAAACACCGAGCGAATGCAAACAATTTCTAGATGAACGCAAGAAAACCCCAATCCACCCCCGCATATTTAAAAACAAAAAAAGGCCATACCGGTTTTCCAATGGAGCCGGCATGGCCTTCTTCTTATTTAAGCGCCTCTGTCAAAACAGGAACGATTTGTTTTTTACGGGAAACAACGCCTTGCAAAGTCGCCTTGTTGTTGACGAGTTCGACATTGAATGCCGCAGCCGCACGTACGGCAGCATCCCCTAACGCCAAGACAGCGGAATCGTTATTCAGGATATCCGTCACGACGAATAAGAATAGATTCAATCCCTTTTCGGCAATGATACCTTCAAGTAATTGCTCCAACTCCGCTTGGCGGTCCATCACATCATTAATGTCGATCGCATTCACTTGGGCAATCTCCAATTTAATATCGCCGAGCGTGAATTCTTTCGCATCCAGTGTAACGAGATCCTCCAATGATTTATCGGTGAGATCAGCACCGGCTTTCAACATGGCCAGTCCATATTCTTCCGCATCCACTTCCGCAATGGCCGCCAATTCTTCGACAGCCGCCCGGTCTTCTTCCGTAAAGGTCGGCGATTTGAACAGGAGGGAGTCCGAAATTAGTGCAGACAGCATCAGACCTGCAATATTCTTCGGAATTTCCACGCCGTTCTCTTTGTACAGCTTGTTCAAGATAGTGGCTGTGCATCCGACCGGCTCTGCACGGTAATAAAGCGGATCGTTCGTCTGGAAATTCGCAATCCGATGATGGTCAACCACTTCCAATATTTGCACCAAGTCCAAATCATCGACACTTTGCTGCTTTTCATTGTGGTCAACGAGGATGACTTGATCCGCATAAGGTTTCGCCTTTTCGATTAAACGAGGCTCTTCAAAACCAAAATATTCGAGTGCATAAGCCGTTTCGCTTGTAACGGAGCCAAGGCGCACCGCTTCCGCATCCATCCCTAATTGTTGTTTCAGATAAGCATAGCTGATTGCTGAACTAATCGAATCCGTGTCCGGGTTCTTATGTCCGAAGACCAATACTTTTCCCATGGTACCTGTTCCCCCTACTCCAATATAAGTTCGCATTTATTTTATCACAAAGACGGCTCGAATAATAAGGCGGCTAACTCATCTTTATTGACGAGTAAATCGGCTATCGTATAACTATCAAGTACCGCCAAGTACGCATTCATCGCCTGGGCCAACGCGCCTTTCAAACGGCATGCGGGAGCGATGACGCATTTCGTCGACCCGGGTACGAAGCAATCGACCAGATGGAAATCGTCCTCCGTCTTCCGCACCAGTTCACCGACATTGATCTGATCCGGTTCGACATTCAAACGGATTCCGCCTCCGCGGCCTCGGATTGTTTCGATGAGACCCATTTTCCCCAATTCATGAGCGACTTTTGTCAAATGGTTTTTTGAAATCTTATACGCATCCGAAATTTCCTGGACCGTTGACAACTCTCCCGTTTCCTTTGCCCCGAGATAAATCAAGAGTCGCAATGAAAAATCTGTATACATGGTCAAACGCATAATCTCACCGCACTTTCTAATACTATTATAACGCCTTCCGTCCAGGCATTGAAGGAATGTAGCTCCAAGATGTGTCAAAAAATCGAAGGGAATGTGTCAAAGTTTCTAACACTATTTAAAGTTATATATTTTATATAGCTTTAAACAAAAAAAAGGTTTATTGTTGAATCATACAAAACAAGAAAGGTTGTGCACGCAATGTTATCTCAAGAAACAATCGACATTATCAAATCGACTGTGCCTGTATTGGAGCAGCACGGAAAAACGATCACAACTGTATTCTACAAAAACATGTTTAATGAACATCCAGAACTTCTGAACATCTTCAACCATGCAAATCAATCTCAAGGCCGTCAACAAACAGCTTTGGCCAACACGGTCTATGCGGCAGCGGCTAATATTGACAATTTGGGTGCCATCATTCCGGCTGTTGTACAAATTGCACATAAACACAAATCCCTTGGCATTACGGCTGACCAATATCCGATTGTCGGCTACCATCTCCTCGGCGCCATTAAAGAAGTGCTCGGGGATGCAGCAACTCCGGAAATCATCGCTGCTTGGGGCGAAGCGTACGGCGTGATCGCCGACGCATTCATCGGCATCGAAAAAGAAATGTACGACGCAGCGGAACAAGCGGATGGCGGTTGGAGAACATTCAAAGAGTTCACGATTGCGGATAAAGTGGAAGAAAGTGACGTCATCACTTCGTTCTACCTCAAACCGGCCGATGGCAAAAAATTACCTTCTTACAAACCAGGCCAATACATTACGGTGAAAGTAAAGATTCCTGGTGAGGAATACACATTGAATCGCCAATACAGCTTGTCTCAAGCGGAAAATGAAGAGTATTTCCGCATCTCGGTCAAACGGGAAGACGAATGCCAACCAAACGGAAAAGTATCCGTATATTTGCACCGACAAGCAAACGTCGGCGACACATTGGAAGTAAGTGCGCCTGCTGGGGATTTCTATCTCGATACGAAAAGCGCAACTCCAGTCACATTGATCAGTGGCGGCGTCGGTGTCACACCGATGATGGCCATGTTCGAAACGATTGCGAAAACAACACCGGAACGTCCGGTTGCCTTCCTGCATTCCGCCCGTACACGGAAACACCAAGCTTTTGACACGGATGTCAAACGATTGACCGCTTCTATGAAGGATGCGAAATACGCTGTTCTTTATTCAGAAGAAGGGGATGGATTCATCAACCGGGCATTCTTGGAAGCGAACGTATTGGAAGGCGGAGACGTCTATGTCTGCGGTCCGACTGCCTTCATGCAAGCCGTCATTACGGAATTGTACGCGATGGGCATCCCGGAAGAAAAAGTCCACTTCGAATTCTTCGGCCCAGCCGTCCAACTCGAATTGGCTCACGCATAATACGAAAAACGCCGTTCCCCAACTCGGAGGACGGCGTTTTACTATTTCACTTTTTTTGCAACTACCGGGTAGATTTGTTCGGTAGCCGGAAAGACGCGAAAATTAATGCTCCGACGAGGAACAATCCCAAATAGCCAATAAGCGGGTAGAAATAAGCAACGAGTTTCGTAAAACCGAAGAAGCTCAGGGCGAACCCGGTGACAAGTGAGATAAGGACAAAAGGGCGCGCCCCGAACGCGTAGAACATGCTGACGGCCGTATTGAAAATCATGCCGTACAGAACGAGCGACATAAGACGGGATACATGGGCCTGTATCAATAAAAAAACCTCGACAGCCGCAGCTATCAAGGTTTGTCATTTATGCTATTGTCATTTTCCTTCCAATAGTTTCAATGATTCCCGGTTAAACGCCGGGATGTCTTCGGGCGTCCGGCTCGTCACCAATTGATTGGAACAAACGACCACTTCTTTGTCCATATACTTCGCTCCTGCGTATTCCATATCTACCTGGATCGACTTATATCCTGTGGCTCCCCTGCCTTCCAACGCCTTAGCCGTGATAAGCAGCTGGGGTCCATGACAAATGGCGAAGACAGGCTTCTTCTCATCCATGAACTGCTTGGCGAACTGAACAAAACGGTCATCCGCCCGCAACTGGTCCGGTGAAAAGCCGCCCGGAATGAATAGTGCATCGTAATCATCCGGCTTCGCTTCATCAATGCCATGATCGATTTTCACGGTCGCATCACCCTGCTTGCCTTTCACTTCCTTGCCCGCCTCTTTTTCAATCGTTTCCACTGCATGCCCGGCATCCCGGAATGCTTTCGCAGGCTCCGTAAATTCCGAGTCTTCGAACAGATCTGTAATGAGCGTTGCAATTTTAGCCATGTTGTCGAAACACTCCTTTTCTGAAATGAAGGTCCATTGCTACTATTCCACGGATGGGATTTTCTAAACCTACGGCCGATACTTCGAAACGAAAGGATTATCTTTTTCATAGAAGCGCCAGGGATAATGGACCGCCTCACCCGAATTTCCAATCCCGACTCGAGGTCCCGCCTCAATTTCCGAAGAGCCCGGCCCTTCGGCAATGAACAGCGGTTCCTCACCCCAATGATGGCCATAATACCGCATCGTCACGCCAAGCGCCTTCGACAATTTCCCCGGACCATTTGTCCAATCGGTCATTTTCAGGTGACCGCCCCGTCTATCCTCCATCAGTTCCTGACCTACTACGGGTTCCGCGGCACGCAGGAGGACGGCATGGGGTGTGCCAACCGGTCCTGCCACCACATTCATCAGCGTATGCGTATGCATTTGATACGTATAGACCAAACCAGGCTCCCCGAACATGATCTCCGTACGCTTCGTCCGGCGATTGCCGAAACTATGTGCCGCCCGATCTTCCGGACCATGGTACGCCTCCGTCTCTACAATGCGGGCGACAATCAATCCTTCCTCCGATTCATGCACAATATATTGTCCTACCAAACGATACGCCAACTCCAACACAGGCTCTTTGAAAAATGAATCCGAAACCGGTTTGTACAACGTCCTCCTCCTCTCTCCTTTACTTTATCCGTAACAAGGACACCCTACACATGAAGTTAAGTCAATCCTTGGCCTTGCGCAAATTCCCGATAGAGCGCATGGTGGCGGTACAACTCTTCATGTGTCCCCCTGCCGGTGATTTCTCCTCTTTCCAAGAAGATCAATTGATCTGCATGGATGATGGTCGCCAGACGATGCGCGATGACGAGAGTCGTTCGCCCTTCCATAAGCCGGGCGAGCGCTTCTTGTACATGGATTTCCGAACCGCTATCCAAATTGGAGGTCGCTTCGTCCAGTAGCAAAATTTCCGGATTATAGAGCAAAGCACGAGCGATGGCGACCCGCTGCCGTTGCCCACCTGATAGCTTCATGCCCCGCTCGCCGACCAGCGTTTCAAACTGGTCGGGCATCGCTTCGATAAAATCCAGTGCGTTCGCCGCTTCCGCTGCATTTCGGACTTCTTCCGCAGAAGGGCGACGTTCCAATCCATATGCAATATTATCGAGAATTGTTCCGCTCAATAGCGGACTCTCCTGGGAAACGTAACCGATTTTTCTCCGCCATTCCGACAAGGCGATCTTATCAATCGGCATTCCGTCTATCGAAATTACTCCTTCCACGGGAACGTAAAACCTTTCCAACAATGAAAAGAGAGTCGTTTTCCCGCCGCCGCTCGGTCCGACAAAGGCCGTAACTGTTCCCGGACGCACTTCAAACGAGACATCCGATAACACCGGCCTCCCCGTTTCATAGGAAAATGAGACATGGTCAAATCGGATATTCCCTGACGGAACAGCAGCTTGTCCTTCCGCCCGCTCGCTTGGCAAGCCCAGAATCGTCTGGATCCGTTCCGTCGCCCCGACCGCTTTCTGGAAAGAAGTGAAAAACTTTGCCATCTGCGCAAACGGCACTATGATCTGAAACATGAAGAAAATGATCGCCACAAGGGTTCCTGCCGACAGAGCACCCCGCGACACTTGGGCACCGCCATATCCGAGGATCACGACAAGGATGCTCATCATCATCAATGTCATCACTGGTGAAATGACGGCGTGGATCCTCGCCTCTTTCAAACCGAAGCCGAAAAGCGACCGGATTGCCTTGCTGCCCTTCTCCGCTTCGAACGGCTCCGCCCGATACGTCTTGACGAGGCGGATATCGCCTAAAACCCGGCCTAGATGGCCCGAAAAGGACGCCATTTCCGCCTGCGTCGCCTTCGCCACTTTGTGCATAATCCGGCCAAGCGGAAACATGATCGCCATGCTGACCGGAATGCTGACCAGCATAATCAGGGTCATTTTCCAATCGAGCACGAACAGAATGATGATGGAACCGACAATCGAAATCAGCCCGGATATGAAGGTGACGAGATGATTCGTGACCAAGTCTTTCAATGTCGTCGTATCCTGAGTGATCCGGCTCATCGTTTCGCCCGTTTCATTTGCATCGAAATACGGAACCGGAAGGCGGAGCACTTTATTCCACAACCGACTTCGCAGATCAGCGACAATCGTCTCGCCGATGTACGTCAATAAATAATACGAGACACCTCCGGTCACCGCTTGAATGATGAAAATGATGAACAGCAACGCCGCCGTTTTCCAGTTGAACAGGGCGCTGGACAAGGTATCGACCAAATCCCTCGTAATAAGCGGGATGACAAGTGCAGCCGCCGTTTCCAACAATGAAAGGAGGAGTGCCACAACCGCAACCCCGATCGGCCACTTCAACCCTTTCAAGAGACCGAAAAACTGCTTCGTCGCCCCTTTTTGCATCGGTTGGTTTTTCATCGGATCACCTATTCTTTGCTTTTCATTTCTGCTAAAATGCGCCCGATTTCCAGCCAATCTGCTTCCAAATCCGGCCGATGCGAAGGCCGATAAAAGATGGAAGCCGGATGGAATGTCGGAACGATTTTATAATGTTTCTTCGTCCACTGGAAAGTGCGGTCCTCAAGTTCATGCAAATATTGGACGGGACGATCCAACAATTGTCCATGAAGCTCGGTCACTTTCGCCGATTTCCCGAGCAACCGTTGCAAGCCCACGTTGCCAAGGGTGACAATCAGTTTCGGCTTGACGTTGACGAGTTCATAATCAAGGACAGGAGCATGGGCCAAAATCTCTTTTTGCGTCGGCGGCCGGTTGTATTTCCGCTCCGTCATGGTCCCGTCCCGCTCTTTCTTTGTCCCCCAGCGATACGGACGGCTCCGGACAGAGCTCGTAATGTATACATCTTCGCGTGTCAATCCGATCGTTCCCAGGGATTTCATCAATTCCTTGCCGGCCCGGCCGATAAACGGGATGCCATCGACAATCTCAAACTCCCCAGGCGCTTCCCCGATCAACATCAGCTCGGGATGTTCCGGCCCTTCCCCATAGACAAACCCTTCCACCGGAAACCCTTCAATCCGCCGCTTGCCAAGATCTGCAATCGACTCTGGTATGCGAAACATCCGAGCACCCCTTTCTTTTTTTCATTTTAACAAACTATGGCGTTGCGCCTAACAGAAAGGCCTTGTACGCAAGATGACAAAAAGAGGCCCTCCATATCGGATAGCCCCTCATCATTCTTTTCTTTTAAGCGTCAGCACTGTTCCGCCTTTTATGTTCCTGGCATCCCCTCCGCTCCATACCTAAAAAATAAACCAATCTTCATAAGAAGACTGGTCCAATGTTATTCCAATTCCATCTGTTTCGTTTCCGTCCCTAAAAACACGACGGCCAACACACCAATGACGATGGCGCCGCAGAAGATGCCGAAGATTGTTCCGAAACCGTAATCTGCGGCGAGGAGCCAACCGACGAGCAGCGGTCCGAAAATGCCGCCGATTCGACCGACAGCAGCCGCCATGCCGGAGCCAGTCGCGCGGATAGCGGTCGGGTATTGTTCCGGCGAATACGCATAGAGGGCACCCCATGCACCCAAGTTGAAGAAGGATAGCAATGCCCCTGATAGCAGAAGCATCGCGAGGGTATCCGCATTCCCGAAAGCAAGTGCACTCGCGGCGGTTCCAAGCAGATAGGTCGCCAAGACGAACTTCCGGCCGACTTTCTCAATGAGCCAAGCCGCGGTAAAGTAGCCCGGCAACTGGGCAAGTGTCATGAGCAGGACATAACCGAAGCTCTTGATCATACTAAATCCTTTCAAGACCATGACACTCGGCAGCCAAAGGAACATACCGTAATAAGAGAAGACGACCGTGAACCAGACAATCCACAGCATCATAGTCCGACGTGCATACTTCTTCGACCAGATGCCTTTCATTTTGGACATGATCGTTTCCTTCGGCTTCCCTTCTTGTTCGAATTTCGGGGAATCAGGTAAGTTCCGTCGGAGGTAAATGGCGTAAAATGCAGGTAACGCGGTAATGACCAGCGCAATCCGCCAACCGTAATCCGGAATGATGAAATAGGCGATCAACGCCGACAGCAACCAGCCCGCCGCCCAAAAGCTTTCCAGCAGGACGACAACCCGTCCACGCTCTTTCGCGGAGACGCTTTCCGACACTAATGTGGAAGCGACCGGCAATTCACCGCCAAGTCCCGCCCCTACTAAAAATCGCAATACGAGGAAGGCGGCCAATGTAGTCGTGGCCGCTGATAATCCGCTCGCTACCGAAAACAGGACAAGCGTCAGCATGAAAACCTGTTTTCTCCCAATCCTGTCGGCCAACAAACCGAAACAAAATGCACCGACTGCCATCCCGATCGAGTTCACACTGCCGATCCAGCCCATTTCGGAAGGCGATAATTGCCAATCGACCGCAATGGCTGCAATGACGAAAGATAAAATCCCAACATCCATTGCATCGAACATCCAGCCTGTCCCGGCAATCCCTAATAATTTATTGCGAGTAATCGTTTGCTTCCCAGTTGCCATATATATCTGCCTCTCGTTGTATATTCTGATGTAAAGACAACTTAACTATACGACAATTGTCGAGTCTTCACAATGCCCACACTGAAAAAAATAATTCTTTTCGTCCTGCGTCGGGGAGTGTATCGAGGTTTCGGGGATACTTTGCGAGGTTTGGAGGAGATGTTGGGAGGTTTTCCGAAAACGTTGGGAGGCTGGGCTAAAACGTTGCGAAGTGAGAGAAGCGTTGAGAAGTTCGACGTGAGTGTTTCGAGGTGGTGGCATTTTGTTGCTAGGTGGACTTGGAACGTTGGGGACTTCCTTCCAAACGTTTCGAGCTCAGGGGAGAGGAAAAAACGTTGTGCAGTTGGAAGAAAGCGTTTCGGGGTGGTGACATTTTGTTGTGAGGTGGACTTGGAACGTTGAGGACTCCCTTCCAAACGTTTCGAGCTCGGGAAAAGACTAGAATGACATGGCCTTTCGATACAAAAAGAGCCGTCCGGTTGTCGGACAGCCCCTTTCTATCATTATTCGTCTATGCAACGAGTATTAGACTGATGGCCATAACCGCCATTCCCGCCATTAATCCGTAAATGGATAAATGGGCTTCATCGTACTTTTGCGCAGCCGGCAACAATTCATCAAGAGAAATGAACACCATGATGCCCGCGACTGCTGCGAAGATGACGCCGAACATGATGCCGTTCAAAAATGGCATCAGTATCAAAAATGCCACAATCGCACCGACCGGTTCCGCAAGTCCCGACAAAAATGACAGCTTAAAAGCCTGCTTCCGGTTGCCGGTTGCGTAAAAGATCGGGATGGCGACAGCAATTCCTTCCGGGATATTGTGAATAGCGACTGCGATTGCAATGGCGACACCGAGTGTCGGGTCTTGCAAGGCCGATGTAAATGTCGCAATTCCTTCAGGAAAGTTGTGGATGGCGATCGCCAACGCTGTAAACATCCCCATCTTCTTCAGCTTGGCATACTCATCATTCGAAGGACCCGCATCCACATCCTCAACACTCTTTACTTCATGCGGATTGCCGATGGCCGGGATGAAATGGTCGATCAGCGCAATGAGCAGCATTCCGCCGAAAAACCCGGCGACTGTCATCCAATAGCCTTGCGTCATGCCAAGTTCTGCAACTAGCTCATCTTTCGCTTTGACAAAAATTTCGATGAGCGAGACATAAATCATGACACCCGCCGAGAACCCCAAGGCTATCGATAAGAATTTAGTATTCGTCCGTTTTGTGAAAAAGGCAAGTAAACTACCGATGCCCGTCGCCAACCCCGCAAACAGGGTGAGGGCAAAGGCATAAAGAATCGTTCCGTCCATGCATCCAACATCCTTCTAGTTCTAGATAGTGTTATTGTATGATGAAAGTTTCCTTTATACAATATTTCGGCCAAAATATTGATGTTCTTATCGTATGACCATTCCTATCCAAATGTTCAATTAATCGATCAATAATTCTCCTAATCCATTTATTCTTGCAAATACCCCTATTTTCGGACGCATGAAACGATGGCTTTTCACCCCTATTCGTATTTCCGTCCCAGCGTGAGCCGTGCCAATCGTAATGCTGCCAGTCGGCCCCGTCTTGACGATTGTCTTCACATTATTCTTGGATCCGGTCTCCAACAAGGACACTTTACCGCGGGCATTGATTTCCCCGCCTCGTACGAGCCCTTGCACGATGACATCCCTGCCGGCAGTCACTGAACAATGATACAATCCCTTGGATATCACCTCAATGTCACCATTGCAATGCAGGACACTGTTGATGGCGTACGGAATTGTCAAAACCGATGTCGGTTCCCGCGTTTCCCCGTACAGCTCCACGAGTGTTCGCGCTTCCAAAATCAGTTGCTCGAGCCCTGCCATATCCCGAACATCCTGATTCAATGAGCTGATAAACGTGCCATAACATTTCTGCGCGATTTCCGTCCACTCCGACGTCAAGTCCTGTGTATGGTTTTTGACGTTTTGAATGAAAACCCGATTCAATTCCTGGAAGGATGTGTATTTCTTCTCAAGCAGCAGGCGGATGAGCAAATTCAATTCGGCCTCCTCGATGTCATCGCCCGTTTCCCCGCGGACCAACAACACTTGTTGGACGGCAGCCTGGATTTGCTCCATATATACTAGGATCTCTTTCAATTGGGTCACAAGTTCCCCAATGATCAATTCCTCTCGACCGACGACCACGGTGGATGAAAATAAATTCCCTTTGACGAAGGCGGATTTCATGGCATGGATGGTGGCCTTTGTCACCGTCCCCCCAACGTGCAGATTGCCGGATGCACGGACGAACATCGATGGATTAATATTGCCGTCGATCCGGACATCCCCTTCAAATCGGATATTGCCACTCTCCAAGTTGATCTCACCGCGATGATGCAATTCGTGGTTTACGTCGATTTTCACAAACTTTCCTCTCCAATCCAATGTCGGCCTTCCCGAAATGATCGCTACAATATCCTGATTGATTTGCATTGCATTCTTTCCGGTCCGGATGATGACGTCTTTCACCGGTTTCACCGGAATCACTTCCCCGAGAAGGCTCCTTCCCTCTTTGCCAGGTATTGCTGCAATCTTTGTTGCGATAATCTGCCCTGCTTCCACGTTCAAGATGGTCTTCCTTTCACGGTAATCGACCCGCTCCCTCTCCTCCGGCGTTTTGTCATCATAGCGGATATGCACTTCCAGATCCCCGTCCAATCCAGGTACAGGAGGCTGCCCTTTAGCTACGATTGCTTCAAACGGCTCCAGGGCCTCCACCGCTTTTTTGATGATTGGAAAGATGAGCCCTTGCTGGACACCCATTTCTTTCAATCGATCCACGATTTTCTGTGGCTCCAAATCATTATACGGTTCAATCTCCTCGTCGGCCTCGATATACAGGACCGATGCAAAATCGGTGTCCGCTAGCGTCCGTTTCACCTTTTTTCCAGGCGTGAACGAAAGCAAGGCCAACATATCATGCTCAATCAGTTGAATGGCAAATTGCGGAGGGATCCATTCGTCATTGATTCTGACTTTCACTTCGTCTCCCGGTGTGATGATGGCACGGTCCGTTGTGCGTTTTTCGTTGACATATAGCCGGACGTTCGATGCCGGCCATAGAACGGGATACGTATCACCATTAAAGACTGTTTCTACCCGTTTTTGGTAAATTCTCGACTTCGATTCCGTTTTTCCGGTTGCATTGCCGATTCCTGTGTGATGAGGCGCCTCTCCCACCGCAGAGAGCAACACCCGGTCCACTTCCTCTTCCATGTTCATCATTGCGTGCGGAGTGGTGGATTGTTCTACAATTTGAGAGACATTCACCTCCGCCAGTGTCTTTCGAAGACCAAAAAGGGTTCTGCCTGGATTGGATATGACTTCGATGTGCACATCTTCCATTTGCAGATCCAGGATGGATAACGCCAGTTGCACGGCTTCTTCAATCGTTTCCGCCTTGACCGTAATGGACTTCCCCATGTCTTCCCACCTCACTTCTACGCTAATCTGAACACACCTTTCATTCTTTTCTATGTATTTTCATTCTATCATATCCTATGCACTTTTCTAATTATTAGCACAACTTTCATCCTAAAAAAGAACCATTCTGCATAATTGCAGAATGGTTCTTTTTTCCTTCATCATAGAGCTGCTTCGACTTCTTTAACCATTTCTTTCATGGATTTCAAGCCGCCGCCGGATAGGTACCAATAATCGCCATCCAAATAAATCATTTTATCATTTTGGAACGCATTGGTCTTTTTCACAAGGTCGTTTTCGATGGAATCCTTGGCGCTAGCACCTTCGCTGATCGCAGCGTCACGGTCGATTACAAAAAGGACATCCGGATTTTGTTCTAAAATGTACTCAAACGTAATGTTTTGTCCGTGAGTGGAAACTTCGATTTTCTCATCAGCCGGCTTGAAACCGAACACATCGTGGATGATGCCGAAACGGGAATTCGGACCATATGCACTTACCTTTCCTTCTGTGCCAAGAACGATCAATGCTTTTTTATCAGACTCTGCAGTTTTTTCGCTAATGGCAGCAATTTGCTCATCAATCTCTGCAAGCTCTGCATTCATTTCATCTTCTTTATCGAAGATTTCAGCAAGAGTTCCCATGTTCTTTTTGAATGAATCCATGTAATGTGCTGTGTCGACTCCAACGAAGATGGTCGGCGCAATTTCAGTGAATTGATCGTATAGTTCCATTTGACGTCCGGAAATCAAAATCAGATCAGGTTTCATCGCATGGATCGCTTCAAAATCCGGCTCTTTCAAGCTGCCTACATTCACATATTTGTCATCATCGTATTTTGAAAGGTATCCAGGGACGTTGGTGCGTGGCAAACCAGCCACTTCCACTCCAAGCTCATCCAATGTATCTAGTGCTCCGAAATCAAAGACGACCACTTTTTCAGGATTTTGGGCAACAACTGTTTCTCCCAATTCGTGAGTGATGGTCAATGTTTCATTTTCTGCAGCCGGCTCACTTTGTTCATTATTTTCGTTGGCTGTTGAGCCTTCCGGTTTTTCTTCCTTTGACCCGCAAGCTACAAGTAGAACCATAAGGGCGAACATCATTAAGGCGATTGAAAATTTCTTCATCGGATTCCATCCTTTTTCTTTTAAAATTAGTTTCACTTCTCAGTTATTCTCTTGATATACATTACTTACGAATTAAAATACACACAAATTCGACAGTCATTCATTTTTTTGATTGGAATTTCCATGTCATAGATCTCTCTCAAGGCATCCGAGTTGATGATTTCATGCGTCAGACCATCTTTGACGACGCGCCCGTCTTTCAGCGCAACGATCCGATCCGAATAAACGGAAGCGAAGTTGATGTCATGCAGGACGATGACGACCGTTTTTCCTAAGTCATCCACCAGCCTTCTCAAGATTTTCATGATTTGCACGGAATGCTTCATATCCAGGTTGTTGAGCGGTTCATCCAATAGAATATAATCGGTGTCCTGAGCGATTGTCATAGCAATGAATGCGCGCTGACGCTGCCCGCCCGACAATTCATCCAAATAGCTATGCTGCATATCCATCAATTCCATATAATCCATCGCCTGATCGATGATGCGGATATCTTCTGCCGTCAATCTCCCTTTCGAGTGCGGGAAGCGCCCGAAGGAAACGAGCTCCCGGATCGTCAGGCGGACATTCATGAAGTTAGACTGCTTCAAAATCGAAACCCTTTTGGAAAAGTCGTTTGATTTCATTTTCTGAACATTGTCGTTGTCCACCAACACTTCCCCGGTATCCGCATCCAGAAGGCGGCTGACCATTGAAAGGAGTGTCGACTTCCCTGCCCCATTCGGTCCGATGAAAGACGTGATCTTCCCTCGGTGGATATTGACGGACACCTTTTCAACGACCGCTTTTTTTCCATAAAACTTTGATAGTTCCCGGACTTGGATCATGTGGATCGACTCTCCTTCAATAATAAGTAGATAAAATAAACGCCGCCGATGAAGTTGATGATGACACTGAGCGTCGTAGAGAAAGTGAAGACCCGTTCGACGACCCATTGCCCACCGACTAAGGCGATGACACTCATGACAGATGCTCCGATAATGAGAATGGAATGCTTATATGTTTTGAAAAATTGATAAGACAGATTCGCGACGATCAAACCGAAAAATGTGATCGGACCGACTAGCGCAGTGGATACCGATATGAGCACTGCGGATAGGATGAGCATCATCTTAACGACTTTGTCATAGGAAACGCCAAGATTGATGGCCGTATCTCTTCCAAGGGAAAGAACATCAAGTTCATCCATCGAACGCCATCCGATGACAAGGGCGATCGCCACAAAGCCAAGTGCCCACCAGACCAGCTCTCCGCTGACGTTGTTGAAGCTCGCAAACATTTTATCTTGTACGCGCAAAAACTCATTCGGATCAATTAATACTTGCAGAAACGTCGAGATACTGCCGAAGAACGTTCCGACGATGATGCCGACCAACAGCAAGAAGTAGATCGGCTGTCTGCCCGACTTGAACAGGAAACGATACAAGAGAAGCGCAAATACGATCATGGTCGCCACGGACAAGATGAAATTCACGTGTTTATTGACGACCGTCACATGCCCCGAACCGAGGAAGAAGATGACGACGGTTTGCAATAAAAGGTAGAGTGAATCGAGTCCCATGATGCTCGGCGTCAAGATCCGATTATGAGTGATCGTCTGGAAGATGACGGTCGAGTAGGCTATCGCGACACCTGTGATAACCATCGCTAACACCTTGATGCCCCGACGCGGTAACGCATAGTCAAAGCTTCCATTCAATCCCTGAAACAGGTATAGACTACAAAAGATAGCAGCCAAAATCGCTAATATTAGTATTTTCGTTGAGTTACGCATACGCCTTCCTCCTAAACAGCAAGTAGAGGAAGATCGCGCTGCCGATGACACCGACCATCAAGCTGATGGAAATCTCGTACGGATAAATGAGGATCCGTCCAAGTATGTCGCAGATGAGCAAGAAGATTGCGCCGAGCAACGCTGTATGCGGCAAGGTTTTCTGTAAGTGATCTCCTTTGAAAATCGAAACGATATTCGGAATGATCAGCCCTAAAAACGGAATCATGCCGACGGTCAACACAACAGTAGTCGTAATGAGCGCCACCAAAATCAATCCTATATTGACAATCCGTTTATAAGCGAGGCCGAGGTTTTTGGAAAAGTCCTCTCCCATCCCCGCAACCGTGAAACGGTTCGCATACAAATACGTAATGATAAGCACCGGTACACTTATGTAAAGAAGTTCGTAACGTCCCTTCATGATCATCGAGAAATCGCCCTGCAGCCAAGCCGACATGTTTTGGATCACATTCGCTTTATAAGCGAAGAACGTAGTGATCGACGACAAGATATTCCCGAACATCAACCCGACGAGTGGAATGAAAATCGCGTCCTTGAACTTGATACGGTCCAAGATTTGCATAAACAACAGCGTGCCGGCAAGCGCAAATGCAAAGGCGACAACCATTTTCTCAAGTGTTGAGGCGTTCGCGAACAATAGCATCGAAACCAAAATTCCGAGCCTTGTCGCGTCCAATGTACCAGCTGTTGTCGGTGAAACGAACTTATTTCGGCTCAACTGCTGCATAATAAGACCTGCGATACTCATCCCCGCTCCGGCGAGCAGAATGGCAACAAGCCTTGGCAAACGGCTGATTAAAAAAATCTCCGTCTCTTCCGACTGGAAATCTAGCAGATCCATCGGTGAAATATGGCTCACTCCTACAAATAGAGATAGGAATGATAGGATGATTAAAGCGATGATCAAGTAACGTTTCTTCATAAGATCCCCGGTATCGTTTATTTGCACCCGACTTCAATAAATGAAAATGATTATCAGTCGGCTGCAACCTAATTATATCATGTGAGATAAACGTGTCAATCTATAATTGAAAATGATTATCAATGACTATGGCATTGATTTGTTCCTGGTGAAGATGGAAGCGCTTCAGGTCGGGGCTATTGGAGTGGGGTACGAAGATGAGAACAATCCTGCCAAGTTCATGACATTTGTTGGGGGACATTGTAGCGGCCTGCATGAGGCTAGGAACGCCGCCTCATCCTATGAGCTCCTAATCTTTTATGAATATACTTGCATGGAAAAGGGGCTGTCTTTTCCGGTTAAACACGCAAAAAGCAAGGGCTCTGGTCGCTTTCCGCGGGCCAGCCGACGAGCCTCCTCCGGCTTACAGCCGTGCGGGGTCTCGTCGGCCGGCTTTCCCGCAGGAGTCTCCCGGCGCCCTTGCTTTTTGCTGGTATCCAACTCTGTGCCTGGACTTTTCGGACAGCCCCTTCATTTCATTTATTGTGCGACTTCTTGTGATTCCATCGCTTCCGTAATGTCTACGGCATTGTCCAGGACATCTTGGGGAACATCGATCTTTTCAACTTCATTGATTTGGCTGATGATCGACTTCATCTGTTGGATAATGTGCATTTCTTGTCCTTCAATGGACATTGTCATGTCCATATCCATATTGAATGCATTCGTTTGGAATGTTTCCTTGTCGATGAAAATCTCGAAATTCAAACTTTTGACGTTCATGTTTTCCATCATTTCTGCTTCTTCCTCACCCATTTCCATACCCGCCGGCATGCTGTCCGCGATTGCTTTCTTCATCAAGTTGTTGAATTTCTCGCCTTCCGCGGATAGAGTCAAGATGAACTCATCGTCGGTCTGCTCGAACTGGAAGTCTTCCGTGAACTCTTTGAACATTTCCATGTCCGGAGTCGGATCCGTTCCGCCCCCCATTTGCTCCATCATGTCGTCCGACATTTCTTTCGGGAATTTCAGCCATTGCTCAGATTCAGGATCAAACATGAAGAATCCTGCATCTGTAATGTAAATTTCCGTATCCATGGCACCTTGCTCTCCCATATCCATGTTCATCTTTTGATACATCGCAAGCGGCTCCATGATCATGTCCATGTCCATCTTGAATTTGCTGTCCATGTTCAAGTCTTCGCTAGGGACCTCAATTTTCTGCTGGATGTCCATTTTGGCGTGCATGCTCTTCAAATCTTCGGAAGCTTCCATCGCCTTCTCGTAGACTTCCATTGCCGTCAGCTCGCTTTGCTCATCGGCCTCCTCATTCGCTTTCGTGTCAGTTTCCTCATTTGTATTCGGCTCCGCATCCGAAGGCGTCTCCGTTTTCGGCGTCGCTGTCGAGTTACAAGCGCTTAAAGCTAGCGCCAACATGACGATAGCTAACCCTTTCAACCAATTCTTCAAATTCATTCAACCCTTTCTAAACTATTTACTGCTCCCTCATTCATACGGTCCTGCCAGCGAAGAGTTCCATCTTTTTTGCAGAATTTCATTTTTGAATCAAATGTCTTATTCCTGTTCCTTGAGTCAATCGGCACGCTTTCTCCACTTTAGGGAAGGCTGGTTTAGCCCCGAAAAGGATTGGGTATACTTCTATCATCCCACCACCTTTCTCTTTAAGTGAAAACTGCACCCCATCTAAAACGGGGTGCAGCTTTTTTAATGGCTGATGATAAATTCCTCGAAACGCTCTCGTTCCATAATATCCATCTCCACGGTCAACAATGTGCCGTCCTCTTCGTATTCCGTGTTTTTCACAGTCGCTTTGTCGTTCAAATAGGCGACGACATCTCCCCGTTCAAACGGAACGAGCAATTTACAGGTGACGTATTGTTCAAAAATCTTTTTCTTGATCAAACTGATCAGCTCTTCCAGACCCGCTTCCTCTTTCGCCGAAATCCAAACGCTATCGCCCCGGATTTCCGGATAGGGAACATTGGCTAAATCCGCTTTATTGTACACCTTCAACGTTTCCACATTTTCCACTCCGACATCATGAAGTGTGTCATTCGTCACATTCATCATGAATTGGTACTCCGCATTCGATACATCCACGACATGTAAAAGCAAATCGGCGTCTCGCGCTTCCTCCAATGTCGAGCGGAATGCTTTCACAAGATGATGCGGCAATTTCGAAACGAATCCGACCGTATCCGTCAAGATGAATTGCTTGTTATCAATAAGCTTCACTCTCCGGACGGATGTATCCAGTGTGGCAAAGAGCATGTCTTCCTCAAATACTTGTTTCGCATGCTCCGGATCCATTTCGGCGAGCAGTTTGTTCATCAACGTGGATTTTCCTGCGTTCGTATAGCCGACGATGGAGACGACCGGCGTTCCGCTCTTTTTCCTCTGCTTGCGCTGCGTCTCACGCTGGTCCTTCATATGCTCCAAATCCCGGCGTAGTTTGGCAATTTGGTCTTCGATTTTCCGGCGGTCGAGCTCGAGTTTTGTCTCCCCAGCCCCTTTGTTCTGGAAACCGCCGCCCGTTCCGCCCCCTTGCCGGCTTAGGGATGCGCGCAACCCGACCAGACGCGGCAACGTATATTGCAGCTGCGCCAACTCGACTTGCATCCGGGATTCTTTCGTCCGAGCCCGTCTCGCGAAAATGTCAAGGATGAGCATCGTCCGGTCAATCACTTTACATTCCAGTTCCTGTTCCATATTACGGATTTGGGATGGTGTCAGCTCGTCGTTGAAAATAACAAGGTTTGCATCGGTTTCTTCATATAAACGCCGAATCTCTCCAACTTTCCCCTTTCCGACGTATAAAGAAGGATGGCGTCTTTCTAAATTTTGCGTCACCATCCCGACGACCTCTACATCGATCGCCTCCGCCAAATTTTTCAATTCTTCCATCGTATAATCGAAATGCTCGTCGGTTTGCTCATGGACTCCGACGAGGATTGCGTATTCCACCAATATATCCATCCTACGACCCCTTCCGACAGAAATACTTATCCCCTATCTTACCATACCCGCTCAAAACGCCCCTATCCGTAGATGACCTCTTTCAATCGTTCTCTTCCGCTCGTCTGCTCAACAAACTTCAAAACGACATTCGGCAAACGGATGTCATCGGCCGCCCCCACCTTTTGGGATAATAAAACCGCCCATTCGCCCGTCTCTTTCAAAGGGTCTCGGACGCCAAAGATACATTCCTTGATTTCCAGCTCTTCATTTTTCGGATCGATCATCCCATCTGCCCGCAATTTGGTAAAACGGATGTCCTCCGGCTCTTCCCATTCGATGAAGAACGGATACGGCAGTTCCTCCGAAATCGGTTGGTCGATAAAGAGCATTTTCCATTTCCGCAATTGGCCTTCTATCGTACGGCGTTCCGCTTCCAAAACGCCCGATGTGGCGAATCCTTTGTTTTCTATGTCTTCATTGAATTGCTCAATTCCCTCGACTGACAGGCAAAGCGTCCCCCAGCCTTCGCCATCTTCCAAATCATGCAATAGCAATTGGGTGAGTGGATGCTTGATTGACCTGGCGATATCGGGCCGCTCGACTGACAGCCATTCGATATACGCATTCTTTACATACCGCAGCGCATTATGAGTTCCCCATTTCTCATGGCGACCCCCGATAACGGTTGGACGGCCCGACTCCGTTTGTTCCTTTACCACTTCTTCCGGGGATTTATTCGTAAAATACACGACGTGGTCCAATTTCATTTGTGCGCGACCTCCTACTAATTGAATGATAGCATGTTTCAAAAGAGTACATGAGCATGAAAGAAATTTTTATATACAACCGAACAAAAGCGCTAAAGCGCCTCTGTCCCCGTCCCAGGTGAAATCGATTCACTTGGGATTTTTTTCGCTCTATGCATGGTCCCACCACAAAAAGGACATTCAATCTCGACTTCTTCGTTCTGTTTTAAGTCGACCTGAAAGTCTGCCACTACAAAATCGGGAACGTCATCTAATTCCTGACAATCCCGACACTTAAATTCAATCGTACTTATTTTTTCGTTCAATCCGAACGGGTCATCCTCTTCTAATGATTGTAAAAATGCCCGATTCAGTTCATCCAGCTCTTCGTCTGTTGGCATCCTCCGACTTCTCCCATCTTTTAATAATTTTCATGCCCTCCATATAATGATACAGGATTCCATAATCAGCATGCCAAATCTCCACCAAGTCCATCTCCCGATGGCAACACGGGCAAATAAACGGATCCTGATCAAAAGCCTCTCTCATCCGTTCCCGATATGTTTTTCTCTTTTTCCTTCTTTCCAAAAGCATGGAAAGTTGTTTTGTCCGCATGAAGGCATAAAGGCTTAGAATTTGATTTGCCTTCTGATACGATCTTCTGCTATACAACCCAAAACGGCCCACCATTCTGAAGTGTTTTGGTGGGATGTGCTGTAAAATATTGAACAGGAATCGATAGACCGACTGCTTCACGTCCACCCGTTTCCCTGTTTTATGATCTTCATACCAGAACTCGACTTCCTTCCCATCGTATCCGACAATGCGATATTCGGCGATGGCCGGTCTCGCCAAGTATCTGCCTATGTATTTGGCTGCCCCTTTGGCATCCTTCATTTTCTGTTCTGCGTTCACATAGAATCCTTTCGGATATCGCCTATATAAATCATTGATTAATTCCTGGGCCTTTGGGTGATCGGGAAACCACTTCTTCATTAAATCGAGTAGCACCTTTTGCCAGGATTTCCGTAAGAATTCATAGGGAATGAAATCACTTGAACACCATTCATTCCGATTATCAATCGCCCCTTCCGTCACTAGGGCATGTATATGTGGATTGAACTTCAGATCCCTTCCGAACGTATGGATGACCGTGATCACCCCGGCTTGTAGGTTGCGCTTCCTGCTTTTACGACGATAATAGAATTGGAAGACCCCGGCTACCTGTCTACTCAACTCATTCAATTTTTTGCGGTCGTGGAAAAAGATATTCCGAAGTTCCTCGGGAATGGTGAATACCATGTGGCGATGCGGCACATTAAAGATTAAGTCCTGCTGTTTGGTGGACCAGTCATCCGTATATTTCTTTCCACACTTATTACAAAAGCGGCTCTTGCATGTGAAACAGACAATGACAGGAGATGGATTCCCTTCACAACCCAGACATTCATATCTCGCATATCCGACATCCGAGGATCCACAACGGATTGTTTTCAGGACGGTTTCTTTTATATCCTCTCGATAAGCTTCTGGAAACAAGGTAGAGTGCATTTGCCAAAACCCATCGAAATGGTCTTTCAGTATTCTTTTGATGACTCCACTAGTCCCTCTCATCGCGTCTCAGTCCCTTCGAGTATACGAACATTTTATCGAACAGTTATCCACAGGTCAAAATTTTATAATTTCCTAAGCAAGAACAAAAAGGCCACCCTGATGTCCGGAGTGCCCCTCCCCTTATGACCTTTCCTTTTCCAACAGCTCCAACGTCTCATTGAACTCTCTCTCGATTTCCGGGTCCGGGCGGTATGTTGCCAAGCTGACAAAGTAGGTGACGACTAGGCAGATCAGGAATCCTGGGACAATTTCATAAAGTGTATCCGTCAACACCTTAATATTCCCCCAAACGCCGACCGTGATTGCGCCCGCCACCATTCCCCAAAGCGCTCCTTTTGCCGTAATTTTACGCCAGTATAGGGATAGGAGGATGATGGGACCGAATGCCCCGCCAAACCCCGCCCAAGCAAAGGACACCAGTTTCAAGATAGATTCTTTATTAGGCCAAGCCAAGATGAGTGCAACAATGGAAACGACCAGAACAGCCATCCTCCCTAGAAAGACGTAGTGCTGGTCCGATGCGTCCGACTTGTAGACCGCTTTGTATAAATCTTCGATTAATGCAGACGAAGTGACGATCAACTGAGATGAAATTGTACTCATGACGGCGGCCAAAACGGCAGCCAGCATAATCCCCGAAATGAACGGATGGAAAATGACCTGGCCGAGCGCGATGAACACCGTTTCCCTATCCACTAAATTCGCATCCAAATGTTGGCGGTAATAGGCGATTCCGACAAGCGCTGTCGCAATTGCTCCGACAAGACTAAGTAGCATCCAACTGATTCCAATTCGACGCGCACTCTTGGTCTCTTTTACTGAACTGATTGCCATGAAACGGACGATGATATGAGGTTGTCCGAAATATCCGAGCCCCCACGCTATAGAAGATAAAATTCCAAAAAACGTAGCTCCGGACACTAGATTTAATAATTGCGGGTTCACTTCACGTATCGTGGCAGCTGTTTCAGAAAATCCGCCTGTCAGAAAGACTCCGACAACCGGGACGAGGATTAAAGCAAAAAACATAATAAACCCTTGAACCGCGTCGGTGTAACTAACTGCCAAAAACCCCCCGAATAATGTGTACGCGATTACAACGGCTGCTACGATTAGCACGCCTGCATGATAGCTTAAACCGAAAGAGCTCAGAAAAAATTTCCCGCCTGCTACCATGCCGGAGGATACATAAAATGTAAAGAAAACAAGGATAATAATTCCGGAAGCGATGCGTAAAAAACGGGATTTATCCTTGAGCCGATTTTCCAAATAACTTGGAATGGTGATCGAGTTATTGGAAACTTGCGTATAGACACGGAGTCGCGGTGCGATAAGCAACCAGTTCAAATACGCCCCAATTGTCAAACCGATCGCAATCCAAGCTTCGACAAGACCCTTAAGATAAATGGCCCCTGGAAGCCCCATCAATAGCCAGCCTGACATATCGGCTGCCCCCGCACTAAGTGCCGTTACCGCAGGGCCTAGAGAACGGCCCCCTAGCATATAATCCGTCAAATTGGATGTACGCCTGAACGCATACCAACCAATGAAGAGCATGGCGGCCATATATAAGACAATGGCAATCAGTTGATACATCTCATTCGTCAAATCGATCTCCTCCTGACTACTGCTTATAACAATCTATACCCATATCAATTATCGCGAAAGCCCATTTGCCCTTTAACATGTTGTATGATGGACATGAAACGACAAATTGATTCTAACCCCGCGGAATTTCCCGGGAAATAAACCCTATTCGACAAGGAGGAAACATTATTGCGTCATGAAGAATGGTTATATGAAACGATTGATATGGCAGTGGAGAATGTAAGAAAAGGGGGCGGTCCGTTCGCAGCAATCATTGTAAAAGACGGGGAAATCATCGGCCGTGGCACCAATCGCGTACATATTGAAAACGATCCTTCTGCACATGCTGAATTGCTCGCCATCCGGGAAGCCTGCGCTTTTCTCGGCACTATCGATTTATCCGATTGCACCCTTTATGCCAGCGGCGAACCTTGCCCGATGTGCCTCGGCGCCGCTTACTGGTCCACCGTCGGAACGATATATTATGCTTGCAGCAAAGCGGAGGCGTTAGACGAAGCCCAATTCACGAATCCGCTCGCCGCTTATTTCCCGGACCAATCGAAGGCCCCGGAAGACCGCCAAGTTCCGTTTATCCAATTAAAAACGACCAACGCCCTCTCTCCCTTCCATGAATGGAATCACTTTCATCGGAATTCGGACGTTTAATTTGGAAATGAGAAGGGAAATGAATTCGTAAGGAGGCGATATGAAATGCCTTGGAACGATCGGGACTATCCCGCTTCCTTTAAGAACCTGGAGTCGGAAGTCCGAGAAAAGGCG
This sequence comes from Bacillus sp. OxB-1, assembly GCF_000829195.1. Lineage (GTDB taxonomy): Bacteria > Bacillota > Bacilli > Bacillales_A > Planococcaceae > Sporosarcina. The sequence goes on from NZ_AP013294.1 coordinate 547,856, forward strand.
ATTGAAATTGCCAATGCCTTGTTAAAAGAAAACTACGAGGAAAGCCGGGCGATTGCAATTGCTACGGCCAAAGCTAGGGAATATATCCACGGTGAAAATGGCGACCGTCCAGAATATGAAGTGAAACCACGGCAAAATGACTGGATTTTAATAAAAGCTGACGGGGCACGTGCCATTTTTAAAGAAACTAGTAAGCAAGAGCTATTGGAGAAAGCAAAACCGTACGTCAATGATCAAAACGGCGTGTTATCCATTTATCATGAAGATGGCTCATTCGAAAATAAGCTATATGAATGAGAAAGAGCGTATTCCTTGAGGTTGGCAAGGAATACGCTTCTTCTTTTTTAAGATTGGGCTTGTGTCACTTTCTCCTCGGACATTTCACGAAGTTTGAACTTTTGAATTTTCCCGGAAGCGGTCATCGGGAATTCGTTGGTGAATTCAATATATCTCGGAATTTTGTGGTAGGAAATATTCCCTTTACAAAACTCGCGGACGGATTCCTCGTCAATATCTGCGCCTTCTTTCGGAATGATCCAAGCCATCATCTCTTCCCCATACTTCGGATCTGGTACACCGACGATTTGGACATCCAAAATGCCTTGATGCTTATAGAGAAACTCTTCCACTTCGCGAGGATAGATGTTTTCTCCCCCTCGGATGATCATATCTTTAAGTCGTCCGGTAATATCGATATAACCGTCCTCGTCCATGATTGCGATATCTCCCGTATGAAGCCATCCTTCCGAATCAATCGCTTGGCGGGTCGCTTCTTCATTATTGTAATACCCTTTCATGACATGATAGCCGCGTGTGCACAGTTCGCCTGGTTGTCCGACGGGCACTTCTTCTCCTGTTTCCGGATCGATGATTTTCACTTCTACAAGAGGATGCGGTCGGCCGACAGTGGACACCCGTTTTTCGATGGGGTCATCTGTCCTCGTTTGTGTGAAGACCGGAGACGATTCGGTCTGCCCATAACAGATTGTAATCTCGTGGGCCCCCATCTCTTCTATGACTCTCTTCATCACTTCGATTGGACAAGTAGAGCCTGCCATGATGCCCGTCCGCAATGACGACGTGTCGAAGTTTTTGAATTCCGGATGATTGAGTTCCGCGATGAACATCGTCGGAACTCCGAGAAGAGCCGTACATTTCTCGTCCTGTACCGCACGAAGCACACGCAACGCTTCAAACTGCTCCACCAAAACCATGGTTGACGCATGAGTAACGGCTGAAAGCGTTCCCAAAACGCATCCGAAACAGTGGAAGAACGGTACTGGGATGCAGACCCGATCCTTTTCTGTCAATTTCTGAAAGTCCCCAATCAATTTTCCGTTATTCACCACGTTATTATGTGTCAGCATGACACCTTTCGGAAAACCGGTCGTTCCGGACGTATACTGGATGTTAATGACGTCATCGGGATCAAGGGACTTGAATTGCTCTTCCAACTGTTCATCCGTCACACTATCCCCATGTGCTAGGAATTCGGACCACTTGTACATCCCTTTTTCTTCTTTTTCCGTCATTAGGATGACCCGCTTGAAATGTGGAAGTTTTTCACAGGAAATAACCCCGCCTTGCGCATCCACCAACTCCGGGCAAATCTTTTGAATGATATCTATATAACTAGTACCTTTAAATCCTTCATCTAAAATAAGCGTTGTCGAATCGGATTGTTTTAGCAAATATTCCAATTCAGCAGCCTGATAATTCGTATTTACTGTGACAAGGACTGCCCCCATTTTCCCTGTCGCATATTGACTTAAGAGCCATTGTCTCTTATTATCCGACCAAATGGCGACATGCTCTCCCTTTTGGATGCCCATTCCCATGAATGCTTTTGCCAATTGATCCGTCTCTTCGTCGAACTCCTTATATGTCTTCCGGATGCCGTGTTCCGGATAGACATAGGCTTCGTTCTCAGGAAAACGTGATGCCTGTTCTCTTACAATCTCCCCAACCGTTTTGCTCAGTAATGCCATTTTGCAAGTCCCCTTCCCCTGAAAATTCATACTCTACGGCTAATTTTATCATAAAATTCAGAACAACGTACAGAAGATTTTTATTTTTTTGGAGAAAAAGCCCAGTTTTTTTCACAGAAACCTCTCTTTTTCCTATCGAGATGCTTCCCAGTGGAGCCTCCTCTCAAAAATCTGGTACGCTGAAGCTATGTTAGCAATTCAAAGGAGGATCTTATGGTTATCGAATTATTGACATCGCATGCGTCGGTCCGCAAATATAAAGATATCCAGCTGTCAAAAGAAGAAGTGCACGAACTGATTCATGCCGGGCAACATGCAGCGAGCTCCCATTTTGTTCAGGCCTATTCAGTCATCCATGTGACTGATAAAGAAAAGCGGAGGAAATTGGCAGAGCTCAGCAAAAATCCACGCCAGTTTTCGACAGCCGGAGCAGCGCTCGTTTTTTGTACCGATTATTGCCGCCTGGAAAAAGCAGCAGCATTAGCCGGCAAGGAAATTGATTATTCCTACGCGGAAAACATGCTGGTCGGTGCCATTGATGTCGCCTTATTTGCGCAGAATGTCGTTGTTGCTGCGGAGTCCAAAGGGTACGGCATCTGTTATATCGGCGGCGTCCGCAATGCACCACAGGAAATAAGCGACCTGCTCGGATTGCCCGATGGCGTCGCCCCCATGTTCGCCGTGACGATCGGCATTCCGGACGAATCAAATGAAGTGAAACCACGCTTGCCAGTCGAAGCGATCATTCACGAAGATACGTACGACGCCGAAAAATACGACGAACTCCTACCCGCCTACGATGAGACGATGAATGCATATTATCAAAATCGCGGCACCAATCAAAAGGACGTCAAATGGTCCAATCAGATGGCGGATTTCCTATCCAGCCCGCGGCGGACCTATATGAAGGAATTCCTCGCGAAACGAGGATTTAAATTCAATTAAATCGTTATTTTAGGCCAGTCCATATGCTGGCTTTTTTCATCCCATAATTGGAGCCTTTTTGATATGCTGTAAGGAATAATTAGAAGGAGCGATGGTCATGCAATTTGAAGAATTGGTGGACGAACTGGCACGGCGGATGACCGATGGTTCTTTCATCAGCGGGACAATCAGCCAGTCCCGCACGAAGTCGGATGAAGTGAAGCGAGTCAAGGTGAAGCCGATCGAATTGAAAAACGGATTGCATATACAGTTTGAATATCAATATGAGCGTGTCCTGCAACACGAAAACATCCATTCACGTGATGTTCGCGGGAAGCTGGAAGACTTGTTGAATCGCTTCAAACAAGTGCATGCCGAGTTCCTCGACGAAAAAATCCATGTCCAACTTTCGAAAAAATTCAAAGTGATGTGGAAATCCGATCAAGTGCACTCCAAAAAAGTCGTCGATCTATCCCATAATAGAAAAAAACAATATTTGCTCGATGAAACGACACCGTACCCTTTCCTTGTCCGGTTAGGCGTCCAATCCCCCGACGGCAAAGTGAAAAAGCAGAAGTACGACAAATTCAGGCAGATCAATCGATTCATCGAGTTTATCGACGATTCACTCGCCCACTTGCCGAAAGACCGGACAATCCGCATTTTGGACTTCGGCTCCGGGAAGTCGTATTTGACGTTTGCCCTCTATCATTATTTGCGGATTGAAAAAGGACTGGATATTTATGTGACCGGCCTCGACTTAAAAAAAGAAGTCATTGAAGAATGCCAGCATATCGCAAAAGACTTGGAATACGACAAACTGGAATTCCTTGTCGGGGATATTAATGAATATGACAAGGAAAATGCCGTCGACATGGTCGTCACCCTTCACGCTTGTGATGTCGCGACCGATATGGCGCTCGCCCGGGCGGTCCGCTGGGGAGCCAGCGTCATCTTGAGTGTGCCGTGCTGCCAACATGAGCTGTTCAGCCAAATCCAATCTCCCGAGCTTCAAGTCATGTTGAAACACGGACTGATCAAGGAACGCTTCTCTTCCCTTGCCACTGATTCCATCCGTGCGGAACTGCTCACTCTCGTCGGATACGAAACCCAGTTGCTCGAATTCATTGATATGGAGCATACGCCAAAGAATATCTTGATCCGCGCATACCAAACAGGCAAACAGGCATCATCGGAAGCTGTCCAGACATACGAAGCCTTTCGGGACATGCTCGGGGCCAAACCTTTTTTGGAAAAGGAGCTTTTACAAAGCCGCCACCTATCCCTTAACGAGCAGAAAAACTGAAAGCTTGCTAGTTTATTCTTAATCCCATACAATTTAGTATATCTTATCGGAATTGTATCTGTTATAATCAATCCATCGCGATTACGCTAAGGCGTAATTGATCAGGAAAGGATGAGTCGTTTTGCGCGTTGTGAACAACATAGCGGACCTAATCGGGGACACGCCGCTTGTGAAGTTGAATCGGCTGCCAGATCCAAGCGGTGCGCAAGTGTATGTGAAACTTGAATATTTCAATCCCAGTCGGAGCGTCAAAGACCGGGCTGCCTATAATATGATTGTCGAAGCGGAGAAGGCGGGTTTATTGGAACCGGGGGCTACGATCATCGAGCCGACCTCCGGGAATACGGGGATCGGTCTAGCGATGAGCGCTGCGGCCCGTGGATACAAAACGATCATTGTCATGCCGGATTCCTCTACAATGGAACGCATCAACATATTGAAAGCGTACGGGGCGGAAGTCGTGCTGACACCAAGCGACCAAAAAATGCCCGGTGCCATTCAAAAAGCGGAGGAGATTGCGGCGGAAACGCCCAATAGCTATATTCCAATGCAGTTTGAAAATGAAGCCAATTCGGACATTCATCGGACAACAACCGCGCCGGAAATCATCTCAGCCATGGAATCCATAGGCCGAAAGCTTTCCGCATTCGTCGGGACGGCGGGAACGGGCGGTACCATTACCGGTACAGGTGAAACCTTGAAGGAATATGATAAGAACATTACCGTTCATGTTGTGGAACCCGCGGGATCCCCTGTCCTTTCAGGCGGGAAACCCGGAAAACATAAATTGGTCGGCACTAGCCCAGGATTCATCCCTCCGATTTTGAATACATCGGTCTATGATGAAATCTTGAAAATCGAAGATGAAGAAGCATATGAAACCGTGCGGAACTTGGCCGCCCGCGAAGGGATTCTGCTCGGACCAAGCGGTGGAGCCTCGGTTTATGCAGCTTTACAAGTGGCAAAACGGCTGACGCCGGAAGAGTCGGTTGTCTGTATAGCGCCCGATACCGGTGAACGTTATTTATCCAGTGATTTATTCACTTCTTGATAGGAAAGTACAAAGCTTGTACTTCCTTTTGCATAATCCCGACTAAATTGATTAGAAAAGTTTGAGGTGAGGAAATGTATTTGACGATTGACAGTATCGAAAAGAGCTTTACGAATGAAAATAAAGAACGAGTCAAAGTGCTCGACCATATCAACATGAATATTGAAAAAGGGAGCTTCGTCTCGATCGTCGGACCGTCCGGATGCGGGAAGTCGACTCTCCTTTATATGATTGCAGGTCTGGAGAAACCGGATGCAGGCAGTATTAGTATCTCCGGGAAACAGATCGAGAGACCCGGACCGGATCGTGTCGTTGTTTTCCAAGAAGCCGGCTTGTTCCCTTGGTTGACTGTATTGGAAAACGTCACCTATGGTTTATTGCTAAAAAAGATGCCGAAACAAGAGGCGGAAGCCAAGGCGATCGATATTTTAAAAATGGTCCATCTCAGCAAATATATCCATTCTTATCCGCATCAACTCTCAGGTGGAATGAAACAACGGGTCTCCATAGCTCGTGCGCTGGTCATGGAACCCGATATCCTGCTAATGGATGAACCCTTCTCTGCGTTGGATGAGCAAACGAGGATGGTGTTGCATAAAGAACTGATCGAAATCTGGAAAAAGACGAAAGTGACAATCTTTTTCGTCACTCACAACATCCGGGAAGCGGTACTCCTTTCCGAAAAAGTTGTCGTATTTGCCACGCGGCCCGGGAAGATCAAGGAAATCATTACCGTTCCCACTTCGACGGATGGCGTGATGGCAGATAGTGTGACGCTTCATACCGAACAGAGAGTGCTATCCATTTTAGAAGAAGAAATCGAGAAAGTGTTGAAGGAGGAGATGGGCGATGACTACAGCTTTAAGACGAATCATCTTCATCGCAATGATAGCGGCGATATGGGAAGTCACATCTAGATTTTCAGGATTGCCGGATTTCATGTTCCCCCGTTTGACGCAGGTTCTCGAAACGTTGGTCAACGGCATTATCAACGGGCAAATCTTGGCGGCCATCGGGAAAAGTATGAGCCGGTTGCTCATCGGTTTCACCATAGCGATCGTTTTAGGTTTGATCATGGGCTATTTGATCTGGCGGTTTAAATTGGTGGAAGATACGCTCGGTTTCCTAGTCACCGCCTTGCAATCCATTCCGAGCATCGTTTGGTTCCCTCTGGCGATTATCTGGTTTGGCCTGAATGACTTCTCCATTTTATTCATCGTCACCATTGGGGCCACCTGGACAATGACCGTTAGCGCAACGAGTGGATTCCGGAATGTGCCGACGCTTTACCAGAGGGTCGCCAAGACGTTCGGATCGACTGGTCTGCATTTCATTCGCACCGTTATTTTACCGGCGTCCGTCCCCCAATTATTGTCCGGTTTACGGATTGCCTGGGCCTTTTCATGGAGGGCATTGATGGCGGGGGAACTTCTCGGTTCCGGCGGTGGTCTCGGCCAGCTGCTTGAAACCGGTAGATCGCTTGGACAAATGGATCTAGTCATTTCCGTCATGATCATCATTGCCATTATCGGAACTATCATGGATAACGTTGTATTCTTACGTTTGGAACGGTCGGTTCAGAAAAAATGGGGTCTCGCTTGATCCACAGAAAAGGGGAAAATGATATGAAAAAGACATGGATATTCGCACTTATTTCCGTTTTGGTGCTAGGCGTCTTAAGCGCCTGCTCGGGAGGCGGGGAGGACTCCTCCTCTTCGTCAAATTCCAGCACGGTGAAAATCGGGTATTTCCCGAACTTGACGCATATCGCTACTATCGTAGGACTGGAACAAGGCTATTTTCAAGAAGAATTTGGCGACGATGTGAAAATTGAAACGAAAACGGTCAGCAATGGCGGTCTCTTCATGGAAGCGATGACGACAAAATCGATTGATGTCGGGACAGTCGGCCCCGGCCCGCTACTTAACTTTTACGTGAAAAACCCGACATTCCGCCTGATTTCCGGCGCAGTCAACGGAGGCGCGGTTCTCGTTGCCAGTGAAGGCGGCGGTGTTTCCGAGCTGGCTGATCTAGATGGCAAAAAAGTGGCCATTCCTGTCATCGGCAGTACGCAGGATGTCATGCTTCGGAAAGCATTGAAAGAAGTAAAGTTGGAAACAACGAATAATGGTGGAACGGTGGAATTATTCGCTGCGGCTCCAGCCGATACAGCTACCCTATTTGTTCAAAACTCCGTCGATGCTGCAGCCACTCAGGAACCTTGGGGCAATATTCTCGAATCTCAAGCGAATGGTAAACTGATTCTGGACTGGGATCAATTTGCTTGGGGCAAAGACTCCACGAATACGGTTGTCGCGGCGAGTGATGAGTTCCTGAAAAATAAGGACCGGGCCTCCGCTTACATTCGAGCACATCAAAAAGCAGTCGAATTCATCCAGCAGAATCCGGAAGATGCACAAGACTTAGTCATCAAACATATTAAAGACCTGACAGGCAAGGAAATCAATAAAGAAGAAACAGCCGCCGCATTCCAAAGATTGGAAGTCACGACTGACGTGAATGAGCAAGTCATTCAGGAAATGGCGGATATTAGTAAAGAAGCTGGCTACATCGACAGCAACGATATTGATGGATTAATCGATCTATCTTTATTGAAATGAAAAAGCACGTGGCGGAAGATATTGCCTTCCCTCACGTGCTTTTTATCTTTCACGACCCATCTTAATAATAAAATTATATCTTTTTCACAAACTCCGATTTCAATTGCATAGCGCCAAAGCCGTCGATTTTGCAATCGATGTCATGGTCGCCGTCCACGAGTTTTATATTTTTCACTTTCGTCCCCATTTTGACAGGGTTTGAGCTGCCTTTTACTTTCAAGTCTTTAATGACCGTCACGGTATCCCCGTCGCTGAGGATATTCCCATTCGCATCACGCCAGACTTTCTCCTCTTCGACCGTTTCCTCTTGTGGGTTCCATTCATGTGCACATTCCGGACAGACTAACATGTTCCCGTCCTCGTACGTATATTCTGAATTACATTTTGGGCAATTTGGTAGTTCCATGTTCCATTTCCTCCTCTTTAATACTTCCGATGGCAAGCAAGCTCTCCGCTTCTATACTGGCATAGTCTGCCGGTATTGACAAGCCTCTTCCAACTTGCAGCATCCCGTATACTAATGGTAGGAAATTTGTTGAATCGTTTCATCCCCCTATTTACTCTAATAAGTAAGCGGGAAAGGAGGAGGGTCGGTTGACCACGAAATTGAAGTTGGTGGCACGGGCAAAGAAAGGCGATACAGAGGCTTTTCAAGCGCTCATTCATGAAGAAAAAGAGAAGTTGTACAAGATGGCATTTGTGTATATGAAAAACGAGGAAGAAGCGCTGGAAGTATTCCAAGACACCATTTATAAAGCGTTGAAGTCAATTGCTTCATTAAAGCAGGATGCGTATTTCTCGACTTGGATTACCCGAATTTTAATCAATACGGCGATTGCATCCTTGAGAACAAAGCAGAAAGTCGTTCCATTGAGCCCGGAGATAATGGAGAGCTTGGGAGAGTCAAGTTCGCCGGAATCGGAAGACCATATGGATCTTTTGCAGGCGATGGATGAAATCGAAGAGAAGTATAAAACCGTACTGCTTTTGCGATATTACCAGGATTATACGGTCAGTCAGATTGCGATGTTACTCGACTGTCCCGAAGGCACCGTGAAAACGAATATCCGGCGGGGATTAACGATCTTGCGGACAAAATTGAAAGGGGTGTATTTGGATGACAGACAACATTCCAGCATTTAAAAAGGAGATTGACGAAATCCCGGTGCCCATGGATAAACTGGATGCGATCATCGCAACGACGGTTGCAGAACATGCGCCGAAACGGAAGAACTCATTTCGGAAAAAGATGGTGTATTCAGCCGGCGCAGCCGCAGTTGCGTTTGGGTTGCTGATCGGATCGGCCTCTGTTTCACCGGCCATGGCCAACATCGTATCGCAGATTCCACTGATCGGATCCATTTTCAGTGAGTCGGGGGACGCCGGCTTGGTGCAGGTGAGTGATCTCGGCATGACCCAGATTGTCGGTGCTTCCGAGACAGTGAAAGGCGATACACTTACGATCAATGAAGTCTTTTACGATGAAACGCGGTTGACCGTCAGTTATTCATTGGAAACAAAAGAACCGATGGACGAGTCTTATTTTACAAATGGGTTTCCTGATATATACGTAAATGGCAGGAGCCCGAGCAGTTATGGCGGCAGTTTGGAAGAAAAGGACATCACACCGACCTATCGGACCGGCCTGTTCAGCATCGATGCCATGACAGATTTGCCCGATGAATTCACCTTAGGACTGAAGTTCGAAAGCGAGGAAGGACAACGATGGAAGTTCAAAATTCCGGTCAAGGCCCAATCGAATGTGGATGTGTTGGCTATTGACGAAACACAGCAAGCCGGCGACGTCAGTTTGTCCGTCACCGAATTGAAAAGCAGTCCGGCGGGCTTGCTCATCCATTTCGATGCGGAAGCGGACGAAGACTTCTTCCTGATGAGCAACATTGAATTCAAGGTCATCGACGATATGGGTCATGAACTCGGCATCCACTCCGGCGGAAGCCAAGGCACAGTAAAAGACGGAAGGGAATTCTTTTCCGGGAATCGGCTATTTGATCCGATCGGAGATGACGTGAAGAAGTTGACGATTACGCCAGTGGTCGAACATGCGTCTGAAGGGGGCGGAGTCTCTATCGAAGGGGACGGCACCGAGACGCAATTTGAGCTCGAACCGTATTCAGGGGAACCGATTGAATTTGAGAGCTTTACTGTGGAATTGCCATAAATTAAGTTACTTCAGAGGGCGGATATGGTTTTGATTGCACTCTGAGTCAGATTGCTTGCACTCCTGCCTCACTTGCTTGCACTCCAATACCGGTAGCTTGCACTCATGCCAAGTTTACTTGCGCCCAACCGCCATTTTCTTACAATAGAGGCCTGAAGACCAAAAAAACTGTCCACCTCATTCGAGGACGGACAGTTTTTTTATCCAGCAACCGGGACGCTTGCTGCTTCCACTAATCGGTGATATGAGTGCAAATCCCGCTCATAGCAAGCTTTATATGTCGAAAGACTATGCTCTTTCACATTATAGAAATCGTTCCAGTCCACGATGCCATAGAGACGGTTCATCTTTTCGGCGTTATCCCAAGCCGTTTCCTCGAAAGTGATGTTCATCTCATGCTCTTCGATCAGCATGGCAAATGTATCGGGATTTCGGCGCTGTTCCGCGGCGGAATAGTTTTTTTTCATCTTGAAAATTTCAACCGTTCTATCGAATGAGGCCAGCAATGCCTTGCGGTCTACCGCATGGCCAAGTTCATGCATCGTCAGCGTGCGGACATAGGTCTCCAGCGAAACCGGTTGCTTCATTTCCCGTCGCGCTTTTTGCAATCGCTCCAAGTCATAGCCGACCATGTCCTGTATGAAGTCATACGTCATATTGACTCCAGTCTGTTGACGTTTCATGACAGTGTCCATTTGGACGGCATCCGCCGTGGAACGAATCCATTGTTTAATGCGCTTCATCATTATTCTTTTTTTCATTCACATTTCCCTTACTCTCTTATCTATATTTTACACATGGCAGGTTTGCAATTCATAAAGACGGGAATATAACAGGGTAAATGGTATAAGTACGTTCTTTTCTATTTATTATTATGCAAGAAAAATAGATTGAATTCAAGGGAGATAAACTATATTAGAATAAAAAAACTGTCCTTTATGTCAAAATTATGGACAGTTGTTTTACTTATTCCGATATCTCGATATGTTCGAATACTTCGGGCTTGCTGCAAGCATCGAGCAGGAGAAGAGAGAGAAGGAGGAAGACCTTGCCGTGCTTCATGAATCATTCCTCCCTCAACTCGGCTTTTAATAAGATGGCGCGGTCATACGATTTTATCTCCGCCAACGCTTCTTCGTCGAGCGAAGCGAATCCGCGGATGGACCCATCTTCTGAAGCAATCCAATCGGCGAGATAAACGGAATCACCCGGTTGCAGCATCACTTTTTCACCAATCAACGAACCTTGAGCGGATGCCCCGCCAATCGGTTCCAAGTCCATTCGGAGCAATCCGCTTGGCGAACCAAAAATGAGTTCATCATTATGATCTCCATGGCCTAGCCGAACACCGAAGCCAATATTCCGATCAGCCAGATCCTCTTTAAAAAGCGCAGGCTCATTTTCCGAAATCAATTCCCCTTTTTCATAAACCTCTACTGAAATCCCTAATTGATGCCCTTTCGGCAGATTGCCGTTAATGACGAAATACTCCATATCAGCGCCACCTGAATTGGCGACAAGGATTCGCTCATCTTCCGTCAGAGCCCTCGTGGAGATGGACAACTCCTTTGATGTACAGGCCGACAATACCAAAGTGCAGAAAATTGCGCCGAGCGCCAATTTCCATTTCATTTTCAACGGACCTCCTCCTGCAAACCGGCTTTGACAAAAACATAGTGGTCCCGCTCATACGGGCTGGAAAACTCGATCGGCACCCGTTTGCTAAATATCGGACCGTCGACGACGACGGTATGGAATTCACCGGATTCCCCGCACGAATCGATGCCGAGCGCTTCGAGTTCATCCATCAACTCGACTGTGAACCGGCGGCCGACGAAACGGGGCGGCATCATCTTCGTATTGACCACAACAAGATATGCTTCAAATCCCGCCTCGATGAACTCTTCCAAAATTTTTCGACGAGACTCCTTCCAAAGAGGATGCACCGCCTCCAATCCCACTTTGGCACATGAATGACGGACCCATTCCAGATGGTCCTCCAGATCGATATCGCCAAAAACACCGATATCGATCCCTGCTTCTTTGCATTCCCGCATCGCGTCCAAAAACTGTTCCTCATACCCATTCCAATCCGCTCCACGGGTCATCAAAGGGACGCCAAGGCTTTCGGCTTGGGCTTCCACTAATTCAATCGGGAGAGCGTGGGATTTTGAAATCTCCTCGCCTATTTCGAACATCGTCCATAACCTCACCGGGCGTGCTCCGGATTGCACAGCCCGATAATAAGCCATGGCAGAGTCTTTGCCTCCGCTCCAGGAAGCGACAAATGTTTTATTTTCCATCATTGGCTCCCATGCGCCCAGGCGATCCGGGAATCCACGGTTCGTACCATCCGGATCATGTACGATTGGAAACCTAATTTTGGCCAAAAATAGGAGGCCAGGTGATTTGGCGTATGCCAATCCACTAGAATATGTTCATAGCCGAGAATCTTTATTTCCTGGAAGCAATGGTCTGCAATGGCTTTCCCGATCCCCTTGCCGCGCAGTTCCATATTCGTGGAAGCGGAGACGAGGTATGCGGCATTTTCTGAAGCGACCATCGTATTCGCTTCTTGCGGCTTGTAGACATGGAAGGCTGCGGGAATGTCATTTTGCTCTGCAATCCAGAGTTGGATTCCCCGGCTCCCAGCCAGCTCTTCATAGTTTTTCCGCTCTTCTTCCAGGTTCTCTTTTGTAATCGGCTTCCAGGCCGGGGCTGTTGCCTGATGCAAACTATTCCAGTGGGCCATCTTTTGCAGGATAGACGGATCGTCCTCGACTTTCCGGAACTCCACCGTTGTGGTTCCATCCCCTTTTGGTTCATAATCCTCCAACGGCAGTACAGCAAACCTCTGGTCGAAGCGGAATGACTGCTCCAGCCATTCCAAGATGATGGCGTCATTTCCGACCGGCACGTAAAGGACATGCTCGAAATAACCATTGCGTACCCATTCCGCCCCCGCTTCTGCGTACAGGAGACGGACGAGCCGCGGATGCTCCCCGTTCTTGACAGCAAGTGACGGATAACCGATCGACACATACCTTCCCCTTACCGCGTCCTGCTTGAATTCATACAGCATATACCCGATCACTTCATCGTATCGGAGCGCCACCACTCCCGCAGCATACGGCCGGGCCGTTTCTTCGATCAATAGCTCGGCTGCGGCGATGGGGCTTTCAAAGCGGTCGGACAGAAACGGAAAGCGTTTACGTTCCAAAGCATGCCGCGCCGCCAGCAATTCCGCCATTTGTGGTATGTACGTTTCATCAAATTGAACAAACCGGATCATCGTCATCCCCCCGTTCTTCATTACTGAAATTGTACCATAATTTCCAGCAATCAATCCGTTTTAATTTTCTGAATGAAAGAACCTGACAACTTTTTCGTATACTGCTCCGTCAAATCATTTAGAACGTTTCGCGAAGCGTTGGATCATAGAAAAGGTGAATGATTGTCATGACTAGGAATACAAATTTCGAGCTCGTCGAGCAGTTTATTCTAGAAAATAAAGAGTCCCATTACCGGCTCGCCTACGGCTACGTCCGCAACAAAGAAAATGCACTCGATATCGTGCAAGAGGCTATTTTAAAAGCGCTGCAATCCTTCGATCGTCTAGAAGAAATCCGATATTTGAAAACGTGGTTTTACCGGATTCTCGTCAACACCGCCATTGATTTTATTCGAAAAAATAAATGGATTACGGTGATGGAGGACGATGTGTTAGGCATTCATCTGCCGACGACGGAAATGGAATGGGCCGATTTGGATTTGCAGCAAGCGGTCAATGAATTGCCGCCCGTTTATAAAACCACTATCCTTTTGCGTTTTTTTGAGGATTTGAAAATCGAAGAAATCGCAGACATTACAGGGGACAATGTCAATACAGTGAAAACAAGGCTCTACGCAGCATTAAGGAAACTGCGCTTGACAGTCGGAGAGGAGTTCAACGTATGAAAAAGCTAAAATCATTAAAACAAGACTATGAAAACATCGAAATCCCTACAGAACTGGAGAAGGTTGTCCAATCGGCCATTCGGCAAGCAAAACAGAAGCGGCAGCCTGAAAAAAGGAGACGTGCTCCGCAGTGGGCAATCGGTGCCGCCGCGGCCGCCGTCCTTTTCGTCGGCAGCATCAACGTCAGCCCGGCCTTTGCCCAAACGATAGCCAATGTGCCGTTCCTCGGGTCAATTGTGGAAGTAATCACCGTGCAGCAAATTAAAGTGGACCAAGGAACCTACCAAGCGGATCTGAACACCCCGGCACTGGAAGGCTTGAACAATCCCGAGCTGCAAACCGCACTGAACGAGAAATATATAGCGGAGAACAAAGCGCTCTACGAACAATTCGAGAAAGACGTTGCCGACATGGAACAGTGGGCAGGCGGCGGACATCTCGGTGTGAACTCGGGATATGAAGTGCTGACAGAAACCGACCAGCTGTTATCGATCGCCCGTTACGAAGTGAATATCGTCGGTTCCTCGTCCACCGTCATGAAATATGATACAGTCGATAAGGAGAATGGACTGTTGATTACATTGCCGAGTCTCTTCAAAGATGAAAGTTATGTGCCAATCATCAGCGCCTATATTCTGAATGAAATGAAAGAACAAATGGCCAAAGATGACGAGAAAGCATATTTTCTGCCAGATGACGAATTTACAGAAGGGTTCGAACAAATCCGCCCCGACCAGTCATTCTATATCACCGCACAAAACAAGCTGGTCATCTCGTTCGATAAATATGAAGTCGCCCCGGGTTCTATGGGCGTTGTGACATTCGAGATTCCGACAGACGTCATTAAAGATGTCCTGGTGAGCGATTTATATATAAAATAAGGAAAGCGAAAAAAGCAGACGCCCGACTGGGTGTCTGCCTTTTTCATGCCGGCATCGGCGTTTTGGTAGGTGGTGCATAGCCTTCCTTATACATATCGTCAATGAATTCACGGATCTCTTTCAATGATTTGCCTTCCTGGTTGAGTTGCACGGATTTCACCGCGATTTCCAGACAGACGAGGCATCGTGTACCATGGTCATCCCACACGACGGAACCATCTTCCCGGATTTCATCGACAAAACAATTCAAATTGCTGCCATGTCCCGCACTTTCGCCACACCCGCAATAGCAGGGCATCCATTCCAGAATATCCGCCGATTTCCCGGCCAACCGGTAGACAAGCCGCATATCTTCCGGCTTGTCACTCAAAAATGCCGGTAAATCATCCGCTGATGCGGTCACTTCCTGCAAATCGCCATTTGGCAAGTGATGCTGTTCGCCATGCACCAATTCATGGGATTCCCCGCTTGTTCCCGATTCGGAGCCGCAAGCCCCCAACAGGAGCATGAATGAAAACAATACTAGGATTGCCGATTTCTTCAACAGGCTGTCCACTCCTTCATCTACACCATTTTCCCCATTTTACCTAAATTTCCGGCTTTGAGGGGTTACAGATTTGTGGACAAGCTCTTTTCTTACTTCCCGATCATTTTCGACGGAACGACATATTCGTCAAACTGCTCTTCCGTCAATAAACCGGTCGCAAGCGCTGCTTCTTTCAAAGTCGTCCCTTCTGCATGCGCCTTCTTAGCAATCTTCGCGGCGTTTTCATATCCGATGTACGGGTTCAATGCCGTTACAAGCATGAGGGAGTTTTTCACTTTATTGTCGATTTCCTCACGGTTCGGTTCGATACCGACCGCACAATTGTCATTGAAGCTGATCATCGCGTCGCTCAACAAAGTGACTGTCTGAAGGAAGTTGTAAATGATAACTGGCTTAAAGACGTTCAATTCAAAATTCCCTTGGCTCGCTGCAAATCCGATTGTCGCGTCATTCCCCATTACTTGAGAGACGACCATCGTCAATGCCTCACTCTGAGTCGGGTTCACTTTACCAGGCATGATGGAACTGCCGGGTTCATTTTCCGGAATCGTAATTTCCCCGATGCCAGAACGAGGACCGCTAGCCAGCCAGCGGACGTCGTTGGCGATTTTCATCAGATCCGCCGCCAATGCTTTCAATGCGCCATGCGTATAGACGACTTCATCGTAGCTGGTAAGCGCATGGAATTTATTCTCCGCTGATGTAAAGGCGATGCCAACCGACTTCGAGATTTCCTCTGCGACTTGATCGCCGAAACCTTTCGGCGCATTCAAGCCGGTGCCGACCGCTGTTCCGCCTATGGCCAGCTCTTTCATCGATTCGACACTGGTCCGGATCATCGACTCTGTCTTCTCAAGCATGCGATGCCAGCCACTGATCTCTTGGCCCAATGTCAAAGGCGTCGCATCTTGCAAATGCGTACGACCAATCTTGATAATATCCATGAAAGCTTCGGATTTTTCCGCGAGTGTCGCTTTCAATTTATCGAGTGCCGGCAATAGTTGCTGCTCGACCGCCGTCACGCCCGCCACATGCAGCGCCGTCGGGAACGTGTCATTCGAGCTTTGCGATTTATTGACGTCATCGTTTGGATGAAGACGCTCCGTTTCGCCCCACTCCTCGAGTAATTGATTGCCGCGATTGGCAAGGACTTCGTTCATGTTCATATTGGATTGGGTCCCGCTGCCGGTTTGCCAGACGACTAACGGAAAATGATCGTCCCATCTTCCTTCCAGTACTTCATCCGCCGCCGCGGAAATAGCCTTCATCTTCGCTTCGGATAGATTTCCGTGCGCATGGCTCGCGATGGCTGCAGCCTTTTTCAAGTGGGCAAATGCACGCACGACACCGATCGGCATCCGTTCCCCGCCGATTTTAAAGTTTTGCTTGCTCCTCTGCGTCTGGGCTCCCCACAGTTTATCCGTGGGAACCTTGATTTCACCGAATGTGTCATGTTCAATACGATAGTCCATTTATTAGCACCTCTTAAAATTTTTTTACCACTACTATCTATCATGCACCTATTGGGCGGATAAATAAAATGATAAGCCCTTTGACTAATCTAGCTTCGGCTTCTTCCCAATGTTACATAAACGATCAGCGCTGAGAAACTGCAAACGATGATGACAATTCCCATAGGCAGTGCAGTCGCGTCACCGGCAATCCCGACAAGCGGGGAAACAATGGCTCCCCCGATAAAGGGAAGCAGCCCAAGAAACGCAGAGGCACTCCCTGCGACTTTCCCTTGACTCTCCATGGCAAGTGAGAATGCGGTTGCTGATACCATTCCGACACTGGACACCACCAGGAATAATGCGGCTACAATAATAGGCAATGGCAGGCCAAGAATGACGCCAAGCAGGAGCAGGACGCTGCCGGTTAGGGAGATGCATAATCCCGCAAGGAGCAATTTGCCCTCCTTCACGGTGCTCGACAGCCGCCCCACTGTCTGGGATGCGATTATGATACCAAGACCATTCAGCGCGAATAGCAATGAAAACTGCTGCGGCGTAATTTGATAGATGTTCTGCAATACGAAGGGCGAGCCTGCGATATAAGCGAACATGCTCGACATGACGAGAGACTGGGTCAATGCAATGCCCATGAACGTCCGATTGCTGAGCAAATTTTTAAACGTTTTGAAAACGGCGAGGATACTGCCTTCCGAACGTTTTTCCTCCGGCAAGGTTTCCGGCAGAAAGGACAGGACGGAAAAGAACATGAGCAAGCCGTACAAGCCTAAAATGATAAATATGGTCGGCCACGAAGAAAATTGCAATACAGCTCCCCCGGCGATCGGGGCCACAATCGGGGCCGCCCCCATGACAAGCGCCAAAAGCGCCATGAATTTAGTCAAATCTTTCCCGGAATACAAATCACGAGCAGCCGCCCTAGCAATGACGATTCCCGCCGCCCCTGTCAGTCCTTGGATGAAACGCAATACGATGAAGACGATAATGTTCGGACTGAAGGCGGAGAGCACAGATACGATGGCATAAGTAATAAGCGCCGAAATGAGCGGTTTCCGCCTTCCTCGGATATCACTGAGCGGTCCGAAGATCAGCTGCCCGGCTGCAAGGCCCAGCAAGCAGGCCGTCAAACTGAGCTGAACGAGCGAAGTGGTCGCTGTCAAATCCTTGGCCACCGTCGGCAAGGCCGGCAAATACATATCCATCGACAGCGGACCGAATGCCGTCAATGAACCGAGCAGGATGACAATCCAGCCTTTTGCCAGCGATCGGGAACCTTCCAGATCCGTTTCCATTTGTTTCATGAACCATCCCACTTCCTATTATTCTATTTGGAATTTTCACTAATATGGCTGTCTGCCATTATATCATGCGGGGTTGATAGGGGAAAAGGCAACTGCTTCGGGAGGCGGGCGGAGGCATTGAAACTTATGAGCGTGGGAGGCGGGGTTTATGGGCACAGAATTCAGCATTATGAGCTGGAGGAATGGCACTATGAGCGC
The DNA here is from genome assembly GCF_000829195.1 of Bacillus sp. OxB-1. Classification (GTDB taxonomy): domain Bacteria; phylum Bacillota; class Bacilli; order Bacillales_A; family Planococcaceae; genus Sporosarcina. The sequence continues at coordinate 566,284 of NZ_AP013294.1, forward strand.
AGAACATAGCGTTATAAGCGCGTTGCACGTCAATATGGGCGCACACACAGCATTACGGGCGTGAAGCAAAGGATTATGGGCACGATGAACGAAGATATGGGTACGGAACCCAAATATATGAGCGCTTGCAAAAATGTATGCACTCGGAATGAACAAAAGCGCAGGGCGCTTGCTCAGAGGCGACAGGCATAAGACGAAGATGCGGCGTGGCGCTTTTTGCCACAGAGCAGCTTTGGCTTATGACCCCGAGCCTCTAGCGCCCGGAGCTGGACGTAAACAAACCTAATTTTGAAGGTTATCCACATGCCCGAATTTTATAATTTCCTAAGTAACAAAAAAGACCCGAACCCGCCCGGAATTCCGAACGGGGTCGGGCCCATTTATACTTCTTCAGCAACCGGCAATTCCTTTTCCGCAGGTTCCTCGTTCTTAACCCGGACTTCCTGAGCCAGCTGGTCGATGCTCGGACGCAAGTTGTTCTTACCGGCGTAGTTTTCGAGCATTTCCTTGACGTCGATTCCCGAAGACGCCTTCAACGTCTCTTGCAGGGAAGACATCAAGTTCGTGGCGTACGATGTCACTTTATTGGCGCCGCCGCCTTCACCCCCACCTGTGTCGACAACTGTGATCTTATCGATATTCGAGAGCGGACTTGCGATCTGTTTCGCGTATTCCGGCATCATCCGGACGATCATATCAAGGACAGCCGCTTGACCGTACTGCTCGAACGCTTCCGCAATTTTCCGTTTTGCCTCGGCTTCTGCGAGACCTTTCAGGCGGATGATATCGGCTTCCGACTCCCCTTGTGCTCGCTGGGATTCGGCCTTCGCCAGACCGTCGAGCCGAACCTTTTCCGCGTCCGCTTTCGCCCGTGCCTCAATCCGGTATTTCTCCGCATCCGCTTCTGCGAGTTGCCGCGACTTTTCGGCTGCTGCCGTCTGCTCGACGGCATAGCGGTCCGCATCCGCTTTTTTCTTCACTTCGGAATCATACTGTCTTTCCCGGCGCAGGATCTCCTTCTCTTCCAATTCAATCTGCTTTTGCCGCTCGATAATTTGAATCTGCATTTCCTGTTCCATAACTTCCTGTTTGGAGCGGGCCGTCTGCAATTCATATGCCTGGTCCGCTCGAGCCCTTGCGACGTCTTGCTCCAAACGGAATTCCGCCACTTTCAGCTGGTTTTCCTTTTCCGCTTCCGCGATTTCCGTAGCCCGTTCCAATTCCGCTTTCTGCGCTTCTTTGGAAGCCTCGGCATTCTTGATGCGCGTCTCTTTTTCCGCCTCTGCGGTCGCGATGTCGGCGTCCCGCCTTACTTGTGCAATGCGTGGCTTTCCGAGCGAGTCGAGATAGCCGTTTTTGTCCCGGACGTCTTTAATAGTGAAAGATACGATGATAAGCCCCATCTTCGCAAGGTCTTGGGAAGCGACACGCTGCACCTCTTGGGAGAATTTATCCCGGTTCTTATAGATCTCTTCCACCGTCATCGAACCGAGGATCGAGCGGAGATGGCCTTCCAGCACTTCTTTCGCTTCGTTTTCGCGATCTTCTTTTGATTTTCCTAAAAACTGCTCGGCTGCTGTGGCGATTTCAGCTATCGAACCGCCGATCTTAATGATCGCCGTTCCGTCCGCCATCACCGGCACACCTTGCTCTGTGTATACTTCCGGAGTGGTCACTTCCAATTTACTGGACAACAGACTGAGCGGCTCTGACTGTTGGAATACCGGGAACACGAAAGTCCCGCCGCCCCGGATGATTTTGACCCGATTGCCCGAGTCATCCGTATGCACGTTTTTCGACCCTAAATAACTCCCCGTCACAATCAACGCCTCATCGGGCCCGACCGTGCGATATTTCGAAATGTAGACGAGGATAATCGCCAATAGAACAAAGGCGACAACTCCGATTGCAATCCAAATGCCCATTTCAATTCCCCCTTCTTCATTATAAGAACTCATTAAATCCCATCTTGTTGATCATCCACCAAGCTAGGCTTCGGGCAACCTTCGCTCTCATTATTTGAACCGGAAAGGCTCATACTCTTTCACAATGAAGGTGCCATCCCGCACTTCCATGATCAACACTTCCTTATCGTACTCAATCGGTTCGTTTTCGTACCCCGCAGCCCGTTTGGAAATGATTCCATTCACCGATTCAATGACAATTTCACCATAACCATCCTTTGGAACCGGTACAATGACTTTCCCGACTTGCCCGACGAGCGATTCATCCGTATAGGCAAGCGACACTTCGGCAGACCTTAGTGGGAGCAGTACAAAGAAATAGAGTAAAAAATCAAGTACGACCGCAATAATCAAAGCAATGCCAATGACGAGGCCGCTATGCCAGGAGGTGGTCAGCTCCAACACATAGCCGGATGCGGAAACAAAGGTGATGAACGGCAATAGGACGGCGGGATCCAATAGAGGCGTCCCCTCTCCGATTCCTTCCGCCAAATCGCTGAATAGCACATAAAGCACTGTGGCCAGACCGGATATAATGAGCACGACAAGATAAAATTGCACAAGCGACATGCCGAAAATCTCCAAACCATCACCTCCCCACTCCTGTCTTAATTTACGGTTCAACTTACCAAAAGTTTCAACTTGATGAAACTTTGTAATATAATCATGTCGAAATTTGCAACATGACGCATGTGATTTGTTATGATGGAAAAGATTAAAATCATTTCCGGAAACGGATGGAGGCACAAGTATGTTCAGTCCAAGAAAACCCGATCCTTTTTTTACAGCTCTTTTGACGATTGCCCAGCACGTTCGGGATGCAGTGCATTACGCCCACGATTTCAAGGTGCACTCGGTCGCAGATCTAAAAGAAGTGACGGTCAAATTAAAAGAATATGAAACGGAAGGCGATGACCTGATCCACGATCTGATCGCCAAGTTGAATAAGTCATTCATGACACCAATCGAGCGAGAGGATATCCTGCAACTTTCCATTAAAATGGATGACATTTTGGATGGCATTGAGCATTTTGCTGCCCATTTGGAAATGTTCTCCCTAATCGAAATTGATGAGTACATCCAAAGCTTCATGGAAAACATCGTGAAAAGTACGGATGAAATCGTCAAAGCGATGGAATTATTAGCGCGGAAGAAATTGGTCGAAATGCGGGACCATGCCGTTCAGATCAAAGAATATGAACGGATTTGCGACGAAGTGCATCGGACATCCATCAAACAACTCTTCATCCGGGAAAAAGACCCGATCCTCATCATCCAGTACAAAGATATTTATGAGCAGTTGGAAGATATAGCTGACCATTGCCAAGACGTAGCCAACACAATCGAAACAATCATCATGCGTAACGCCTAAGGAGGAGCGGTAGTGGATACTTTAATCTTCCTGACCATATTGGTCGTCGTTTTTGCGCTCGCATTCGACTTCATCAATGGATTCCATGACACAGCAAATGCGATTGCGACATCAGTGTCGACGCGGGCACTTAAACCACGGACCGCCGTCTATATGGCGGCGGTGATGAACTTCATCGGGGCGCTTACGTTTACCGGAGTGGCGAAAACCATTTCGAAAGACATTGTCGATCCCTTCGTCCTGGAAAATGGCTCCCTGGTAATCCTGGCTGCTTTGATTTCTGCGATCGCCTGGAACTTGATCACTTGGTATTACGGGATCCCTTCCAGTTCTTCGCATGCACTCATCGGCTCCATTGCAGGGGCCGCCATTTCGGCCGCTGGTTTCGGCATTTTGAACTACTCCGGGTTCCTGAAGATCATGCAGGCATTGATCCTATCGCCTTTCATCGCATTGGCGGGCGGGTTTTTAATGATGTCGCTGTTCAAGGTCGTCATGAAAAACCGGAATTTATTCAAACAGAATAAACGGATCCGCTATTTACAGATCGGGACAGCCGCTTTGCAATCGTTCACCCACGGGACGAACGATGCGCAAAAGGCGATGGGGATCATCACGATGGCCTTGATTGCTGCAGAACTGCAAACTTCGGACGATATCCAATTATGGGTCCGGATTGCAGCCGCCACGGCGATGGGGCTAGGGACATCCATCGGCGGCTATAAGATCATCAAAACCGTCGGCGGGAAAATCATGAAAATCCGTCCCGTCAACGGGGCAGCGGCTGACTTGGCCTCCGCTGCAATCATCTTCGGAGCGACGCTCATCCATTTGCCGGTCAGTACGACGCATGTCATCTCCTCCTCCATCATGGGGGTCGGTTCAGCGCAACGGGTCAAAGGCGTCAAATGGGGAGTGGCGAAAAAGATCGTCATGACCTGGATTATCACATTGCCGATTTCTGCGACAATCGCGGCGATTGTCTACCAATTGCTTGCCTTAATTTTTTAAATGAATCATTTTGCTTGCATTGTAGAAATGCCCATGTTATTATAAAAGAGAATTATTTTTGTTCGGCGCGATGGTCTCGACTTCATCAAGACCGCTTCAAGACTTGAGCAAGGATAGTAACACAATGTGTGCTAAGCACACGAGGAGGAAACAAACATGGAACAAGGTAAAGTAAAATGGTTTAACGCAGAAAAAGGTTTTGGATTCATCGAACGTGAAGACGGCGACGACGTATTCGTACACTTCTCCGCTATCCAAGGCGACGGCTTCAAAACTCTTGAAGAAGGTCAAGACGTAACGTTTGAAATCGAGCAAGGCCAACGCGGTCTTCAAGCTACAAACGTAGTGAAAAACTAATTTCACCCATTCAAGAGCCATTTCCTTTCGAGGAGATGGCTTTTTTTATTTCTTAAAAATAATGGCTTTACAGTCAGGGGTTGGTTGGACAACTTTGGGCGTTCGTTGGACATCTTCTTCCGTTGGTTGGACAGCCTCGATACTTTGTTGGAAACCGACCGCTTCGTTGGACAGTTCCCCGGGTTGGTTGGACAACTCCCGGCGTTCGTTGGACATCTTCTTCCATTGGTTGGACACCCTAAGCACTTCGTTGGAAACCGACCGCTTCGTTGGGCAGTTCCCCGGATTGGTTGGACAACTCCCGGCGTTGGTTGGACAACTTCTTCCGTTGGTTGGACACCCTAAGCGCTTCGTTGGAAACCGACCGCTTCGTTGGACAGTTCCCCCAGTTGGTTGGACAACTCCGGGCGTTCGTTGGACAACTTCTTCCGTTGGTTGGACAGCCCAGATACTTTGTTGAAAACCGCCCCCCATCTCCCTCCTGCCTAACCTTATTTATATCAAAAGACTTTCTACCCGCTTTCCTTTATTATAGAAGAATAGAATTTATGTACATAGAAAGGATGACCAATATGCGCGCTCTTGCACGATTTGTCACGAAAGGGTACAAAGCGATCATCGTCGCATGGCTTGCTCTTTTTCTTGTCATGGCTGTGTTTGCCATCCGTCTGCCGAGCATGCTGGAGGGCGACGGGTTTCGTATGGATGGCGAGCATGCGGACGTAATGGATATCGTATCCGATTCGTTCGGCATGCCTGCGGAGACGATGTTTCTCGTGTTCGATCAGACGTCCTCTGAACAGATCCAAGCCGCGCTCGATGCAGTCGAGGAACTCGATGTCACCTCGAATATCGTTTCCCCACTGGACCATCCGGAACAATCCGATACCGCCAGCAAAGTCTCGTATGCCATGCTCCATTTCGATGGCGATGCGGAAAGTATGTCTGACGTTGTCTCCGATATCCGGAAGGCTATAGGCAATGAACCCGGAATCACGTTAACTGGGGCCTCCGCCATTTCGAAAGACATCAATACGGCAAGCCAGCGGGATTTGATGACTGCGGAAGCGATCGGTTTGCCGATTGCGATTATCGTCCTGCTCTTTGCGTTCGGCACCGTTGTCGCTTCATTTGTTCCTCTTATTATCGGGATTGTGACGGTCGTTTCCGCTTTCGGGATTTTAACTATTCTTGGCGGGCGGTTCGATTTATCCATCTTTGTCATGAACATCATTCCGATGTTGGGACTTGCGCTCAGTATCGATTTCGCCCTATTGTTCATCAGCCGCTATCGCGAAGAGCGGCGGACCGAGAGCATTACGGAATCGGTCACGACGACAATCCGGACGGCGGGGCGCTCCGTCATTTTCTCTGCATTCTGCGTGTTCATCGGACTGGGTGCCATGCTGCTCATCCGTGTCGACATTTTCCAAAATATCGCGGTAGGTGGCATGATTGTCGTCGGCATGGCGGTTCTTAGTTCCATCACTTTATTACCATCCGTCCTTCTCGCACTTGGTGAAAAAATCGACAAATGGCAATTGATCAAGCCAAAAACGACCGGTGAGGACGGTTGGCGAAAATTTGCCAATCAAGTGATCAAGCGGCCGGTCCTTATTACGATCGTAGCCTTAGTGCTGCTCGGCATTGCCTTGATTCCGGTGAAAAATATGGAGCTGACGATTCCGCAAATCGACTCGTTGCCAAAATCATATGACACCCGGTCTGCGTTTGAGTTGGTGGAAGACACCTTCGGATTAGGGGACCAATCATCCGTCTATGTCCTCGCAGAGCGCGAGGGGGGCTGGACGGACGATGATGGACTCGCTTCGATGAAATCGCTCGAGGAGACATTGCGCGAGGATCCATTGGTCGAAGAAGTGACGACCCTCTTCACCGCAAGCGGCATCGCATCTCCGGAAGAGTGGTCACAAGCAAACCTCGTACCGGAAATGAAAACCCAGCTCGCACCGGTGCAGGAAGCATTCGTACAGGATGAAAAACTGATGGTTCCTGTCACACTTGCGGCTGACGGAACATCCGATGAAGCCCAAGATTGGGTACGGAATTGGGCTGAGAAGGAAACAGAGTGGAATCTATTGATCGGCGGCCAGCCGAAATTCAATCAGGAAATTTTCGATGAAATCTGGGATAAAATTGGACTCGTCTTGGCGGTGATTCTGATTTCGACGTTCTTCATTCTCATGTTTGCCTTCCGTTCGGTAATCATCCCGCTTAAGGCGATCGTGATGAATGTCATCGGCCTGTCCGCCACGTTCGGAATTCTCGTCTATATTTTCCAATACGGACATTTCGGTCTTCCGGCTGGTACCATCGCACTGATCATCCCAGTGATCGTCTTCAGTCTCGTGTTTGGTCTAAGCATGGACTATGAGGTGTTCCTAATTTCCCGGATGCAAGAGGAATACGCAAAGTCTTTCAACAATGACAAGGCGACCGTCGAAGGGCTGGCGACAACAAGTAAAGTCATCACGTCCGCAGCGTTGATCATGATCGTGTTGACAGGTGCTTTCGCCTTCACGGATGTCCTGCCCGTCAAACAGATCGGCGTCGGCATCGCGATTGCCGTGGCCATTGATGCGACCGTCATCCGCCTCCTGCTTGTGCCGAGCTTGATGAAACTGTTCGGTAAATGGAACTGGTGGCTGCCTTTTGGCAAGGGGTTGTATCGATCGGGGAATCGGCATTTGAAAGAAAAATGATAAATGCAAAAAGCGCATGCAGATTACCTCAAATCTGCATGCGCTTTTATATTTTCTTCCATTTCGATGGCTGGTTGCCATCCGTTCTCATCTTTTTTAAACGTCGAAGTCATCGCGAAGTATAACAACGCCACGACGAGCAGAACGAAGATGACAAGGCCGATGACAAGATGTTGGCCCTTCATTCCCCCTCACCTCCAGATGGTTTGAACTGTTCCTCCCGCAAGTATGCCAATGCCTCAGCACGATCACCGAAACTCTCTTCCAAGTTCAACCCATGGTATAAGTTCCAGAAGCCCATCTCTTCTCTTAGGATAAGTTCTTCCCCCGCCCGGTTCACCCATGCCTGTTCGAACGGTGGAGCTTCCTCCGGCTCTTCGGATAGAGCACGAATTGCGTCCGCCACCGTTGTACGCAACTCCTCCTCGGTCGCTTCCCGGATATTCACGAGTCCCCGTTCGTCCGGATTATAGCCGGGAATGCCCGCCACGTAGACGAAACCATTCCCATTCGGATGGAGATGCTGAACGACAACCGTCTTCTCGAACAGACTGTCTTCATAATGATAGTTCACCCGTTTCATCGACACGACTTTCCTTGTCAATTCGGGAAATGATTCAATAATCGCTTGTTTTTCTTCAAAAGTCAGCATATGTTGTCACTCTTTTCCACTCGGATTTCGATTCTAGTATAGCATTATTTTCCCACTACGGTTACACCGAACGCGCGGGCGAAACCGACGGCTTGCTCTCTCGATACGATGCGCCTTGATCCAAAATATTGCCCGTCCGCCCCAATTCCTGCTCGGCGGAAAGCTTGAGCCGTTGCCGCTCCCCTGCTTTTTCACAGACGCCATTCCACTTACCTCGTTTTCCACTCGATGAATATGACCAACAATAAAATTACCGCAATCGCCATAATAAAAAACCACGTAGGTGTGACACCTGTTCCAAACATATTTATCTTCCCCTTCCTATTCCGCTTTCTGCCCGATCAGAACTTTATAATCGATCGTGACCGAAGAAAGGCCGCTTTGCCACGCTTCTGCCACTTTTTCCTCGTCGGCCCCCCAAGTCAAAGGCGTCATCTGGATCAGCGAAGCAAGTAATTCCCGGTCCAGTCCAAACGGATAGGTGATATGTTCAACATGGACGTCGGATAGCTGCTCCGAAAAGCGACCTACCGGATCCGTCTCCTCCGTGGCTTTCTTCCCGTCATAGAAAATTTCACGCAGCTCTTGCAAATACCTTTTTTCAGGCACCACTTTCACTATCCATCCTCCCGAACGGAGAAGCCGGTTGAACTCCGCGTAATTTGCGGGCGATAAAATATTCAAGATGACATCGAACCGTGCGTCATGGAACGGACAATTCGCCAAATCCGCCACTGTCCAAATGGTGCCCGGATAGGCTTTGGCCGCCGCTACAATCCCTTCCTTCGCCAGATCGATTCCGACCCCGATCGGTTCTCCATCCAATGTGCCGAGGACGTTCATCAGATGGGTCCCTTCCCCGCACCCTGCATCCAAAACAGTCAGCTTATTCTTGTCACCAAGCCGCTCTTGAATGGCTTTTGCAATAAAATCGACAACTGGACCAAAAAATTCCGACGCCATCACATGGCTCCGTGCCGCGAAAAGCTCCTTGTCATATTTCGTCGTATGTGCCTGAGGTGCCAAGTTGACGTACCCCTGCTTGGCCAAATCGAATGTATGCCCTGCTCGGCAAACGAATTGCGACTTGTCTCGCAACGTCATATCCGCTACGCAAATCGGGCAATGGAAAAGCCCTTCATTGGCCTCCAGCACTTCCGCTGCCATCATTTTCTTCGATACTGCCATCCTGGAACCTCCTAAATCGTCCCCTATAGTGCTACCAGTATACCGTTTTTCGGTCAGATCCGAAACCTAAGCGCAAGTGCCCGCTTGGCTCAGATAAGCAAATCGAACCTTGCGCAGTTCCGAAACCTGTGCCTTAATTTCTGCAAAGGACGCAGAAATACGGCAAATCGAACCCTGCACAGTTCCGAAACCTGTGCCTTAATTTCTGCAAAGGACGCAGAAATACGGCAAATCGAACCCTTCGCAGTTCGATTGACTGTATTCTGGTTGGTTGGAAAGGTTACAATATGGCAAAGGAGGCGAACTGATGAAGCGATTATTTCTTTTTATCTTTCTCCTATTCGCACTGTATTTTGCAAAACCATTATGGGAAGAACCGGTTTCACAGGTAATCGATCTTTCCTTCCTCGATCCGATCGATGAAAAAGTCGAATCGGTTATCAATCATGACTCGGTTGCCCATGCAATCGATACGATAAGCGGGGCCGTGAACAAAGCGGTCCTCTACTTGAAGACCCGTTCATTCGAAGAAATCGAGCCCGTTCCCAAGGTTGAAAAACCGGTGTTGAATCAACCCGAACACGCCTCTTTATCTATTCATAATATTGAATTGGGCGATTCGTTGGAAAAGGTGGCTGCCGAACTTGGAGAGCCGAAAAACGTGACGAAAAACGAATATGGAACCGATTGGCGGACGTACCACGAGCATTATCAAAATTTTGTCATGGTGTCCGTAGATGCGGAACAACGGGTGAACGCTCTTTATACGAATGACGACCTCATTTCCTCGACAACCGGAATCCGATATGGCTCCCCGAAGTCGAAAGTACGGGAGATTTACGGAGAACCGCTGAAAGAGATCCGCAAAGGGTTCAATATTTATATTTTGCAAGAGAGCGAAGGATATGATGTGTTTAAAACAGGAGATCTGTATACGTATGTCTTTTACGATCTGCATCAAGGGGAAACCGTGACGGCCATCCAATTGATCGCGGCTTCATTGGAACAGAAAAAGAATGCTCTGTATGCAGTCGGGGATAAAACATTGCGCAACGGGTTCGAGCAACAATTATTCGATTTGACGAATGCGGCCCGTGTCCGGCATGGCCTGAATGTGTTGAAATGGGAACCTGTCGTGGCTGGAACCGCCCGCAAGCATAGTGTCGATATGGCCGACCATGATTATTTCAGCCATGAAAATCTACGCGGGCAATCACCATTCGACCGGATGGCAGATGATGGCGTCAAGTTCCGGGGTGCGGGCGAAAATTTGGCGTATGGGCAATCGAGCAGCATCTTCGCTCACGAAGGACTGATGAATTCGGAGGGCCATCGTGAAAATATTTTACTCACCGGCTATAGCCACCTCGGGACAGGCGTCGCGTTCAATGAAAAATCACAGCCCTATTTTACAGAGAATTTTTTGACGAAATAAATTCAACGGGATTAGTCCTTGCTCGGGAAGGGAACGTTAAGGTTAACTCGAACCGAGGAGGGACTTCATTCATGAAAGCTGTGACTTTTCAAGGTGTTAAGGACATCCAAGTGAAACAAGTGGAAGCACCGCGCATTGAGAAAAATGATGATATCATTGTCAGAGTGACATCGACCGCCATTTGTGGATCGGACTTGCATATTTATTTGGGCGGTTTGCCAACACACCCGGGCTATGTAATCGGACACGAACCGATGGGCATTGTCGAGGAAGTAGGTCCTGCCGTGACGAAAGTGAAAAAAGGAGACCGCGTCGTCATCCCGTTCAACATATCTTGCGGCCAATGCTTTTATTGCGAACATGAGATGGAGAGCCAATGCGACAACTCGAATCGGAATCCTCACATCGACACGGGTGGCTACTTCGGCTTCACGGAACGCTATGGAAATTATCCGGGCGGACAAGCCGAGTATTTGCGGGTGCCTTATGGAAACTTCACTCCGTTCGTCATCCCCGAATCATGCGAACTGCCGGATGAGGCATTGTTGTTCCTGTCGGATGTTCTTCCGACTGCCTATTGGAGTGTCGAAAATGCAGGCGTAAAAAGCGGGGATACGGTAGCCGTGCTCGGTTGCGGTCCGGTCGGGCTGATGGCGCAGAAGTTCGCTTGGATGAAAGGGGCCAAACGGGTGATTGCCGTAGATCACGTCCCATATCGACTCGAACGTGCTGTCAAGATGAATCGGGTGGAAGCGTTGAATTTTGAGGACTTTGACGATATCGGAGGCCATATTAAAGAAATGACAAGCGGCGGTGTGGATATTGTCATCGACTGTGTCGGGATGGACGGGAAGAAAAATATTGCCGAAAAAGTTGGGCAAAAGCTGAAGCTGCAGGGCGGTACGCTGAGCGCTATCGACATCGCCCATAATTCCGTCCGGAAATTTGGCACAATCCAATTGACCGGGGTTTACGGGCTGCTATACAATATGTTCCCGCTCGGCGATATGTTTGAGCGGAACATTACGCTGAAAATGGGGCAAGCACCTGTAATCCATTACATGCCGATGCTCTATGACAAGATTACGAAGGGCGAATTCAACCCAACGGAAATAATTTCACACGTCGTTCCACTCGAAGAAGCGCCACTGGCCTATAAACATTTCTACGAACACGGCGACGAATGTGTGAAAGTCGTACTGAAACCGTGAGTGATTTGAAACCAGCCCGAAGCGGAAGTTGTCGCCCGGGCTGGTTTTTGGTTGATTTGGCCGTTATAGTCTTGCTCGGAGACCTTACAGAACGTGTCGGATATTACAGTTTTGTCGGGACACGACCGATTGCCATGACAGTTCGGATGGTTACCATGACAGTTCAACTATTTGCCATGACAGTCCAAATAAAAGACGTGACAATCAGCCTTACTACTTATTTCCCGATGGCGGCACAGGCGATTCGCGCGCCCGAGTTGCCTGCTGGATCCGTTTTATTATCATCCGGGTCCGCATGGATGACTAGCGCACTGCCGTCTCCATCCAATAGCGAGTTCGGCTCCCCTTTTTTCAATGTCACTTCTGCTGTCGTAATTTGAGTGATTACCTTTCCGTCTTCCGGCACCTCGATATTCGGCAGGTCGCCCGCGTGGAAACCTTTTGGATTTTCGAAGCCATGTTGCTTTCCTTCCGGATTGAAATGTCCGCCTGCCGATTCGAAATTAGGCGGCGTGCAGACACCTGCCTCATGGATGTGAATGCCGTGGATTCCCGGCGATAGCCCTTCTGCTTGTAAACTGATCGTTACGCCCTCCGCCCGTTCCTCCAGGCGGGCTTTTCCGATTTCCTCCCCGTCCGTATTGAGAATTGTTGCGGAAACCGGTTCCATCGCTTCGCCGCTTACCGGCATTTGCGCAGACCTCCCGCATCCCGTCAATGCGAAAATTGCCGCCAGGATTACTATTCCATACTTAGGTTTCATTTCCATTCCTCCTTAAAAATCTCACACAAATTAGGATGGCCTAAAACAACATAATTATGTATGGGAAATTAACCCTGCGGAACTATTTCCCTCATTTCACGTCCAACATGAAAAGGAGGTTTTCTGATGGATACGATCAATCGGCTGTTAATTCAAATCGACATTATGCTTATCATCATTTTATTGCTTGTCTTCATCGTGCTATTTAAAAACAGATCCCGGCGCTTCACTCGATTTTGCCTTGGCTTCGTCTCCGGAATCATCGTCCTCATCACTTGGAATCTTGGTCTCGTGCAAGGAACGATTGCCGACGAGCTCAACGGCAGCGGCAACATCTTACCTGATGTCGCCGTCATGATTTTCGGTACGGTCAATATCATCGTCGCCGTCTCGCTTACAACCGAGAAGAGAAAAATCCCCCACGACCCGGTATCGTGAGGGGGTTTCTTATGCTTCCAACAATGGATAGACGCCTTCTTCATCATGCGTTTCCGAGCCGACGAGCGGCGGGTTGAATACACAGATCAGGCGCATATCTTCCTCGCCTCCCCGTAAATAATGTTCGTCGTTTTCATTCAAAGCATACATCGTCCCGTTTGTGATCGGGTACACTTTGCCATCCTTGATGGTTTCGATTTCCCCATCTCCAGCTACGCAATAGACAGCTTCCAAATGGTTTTGGTAGTGGATATGCGTTTCCGTCCCCGCGTAGATGATCGTTTCGTGGAAGGAAAAGCCCATGCCGTCTTTCTTCAATAAAAAGCGGCGGCTCGACCAAGTCTCTGCCTTCATCTCGTTTTCCGTCCCGATAATTTCTTCCAATGTACGTACAATCATTTTCTCATCTCCCTTTAATGGCGGACGACTTCTTCTATCGCCTCTTCTAAAATGTCGAATCCTTTATGCAGCCCTTCTTCATCGATCGTCAAGGAACCCAGGAACTTCACGACTTCACCGGAAGGACCTGACGTCTCGATGATCAATCCTTTTTCAAACGCCTTGGCACAGATTTTGCCGGCATAATCCTCTTTGCCTTCCCCACATGCGATGCCGCGCATAAAGCCGCGTCCCCGTGCTGTTGCTTGCAGTTGTGGGTACTTGTCGACAATCGTTTCCATCCGGGCTTTGATGATTTTGGATTTCTCCTGGATCGCTTCGGTAAACTCATCCGTCTCCCAGTGGGAAAGCGCTTCCGTCGCCGCGACAATTGCCAAGTTGTTACCGCGGAACGTCCCGTTATGTTCACCTGGTCCCCAAGTATCGTATTCCGGTTTGATCAACGTGATTGCAAACGGCAGACCGTAGCCGCCGATCGATTTCGATAGACAGACAACATCCGGTTGGATACCCGCCGGTTCGAAACTGAAAAAGGTTCCGGTTCGTCCGCAGCCCGCTTGTACATCGTCTACAATAAGCAGCATGTCATGTTGGCGGCAGATCTTTTCGATTTCCTGCAACCATTCGAAGCTAGCTGCATTGATGCCGCCTTCCCCTTGGACGGTTTCCAAGATAACGGCTGCCGGCAAGTCCATACCGCTTCCCGCATTTCGCAAATACTGTTTCAAATAAGCGATTGAATCCCCTTCATCCAAGAACGTGTCAAACGGCATTGCAACCGTATTCGTCAACGGAACCCCCGCCCCTTCGCGGTTGAATGAATTCCCCGTCACAGATAACGCGCCAAGCGTCATTCCATGGAAACCGTTCGTAAAGCTGATGATGTTCTGCCTTCCAGTTGCTTTGCGTGCAATCTTTAAAGCGCTTTCTACGGTGTTCGTACCTGTGGGTCCAGGAAACATGATTTTATAATTCAAGTTTCTCGGCTTCAAAATAACATCGTGAAATCTCTGCAGGAACTGGGCGCGTACTTCCGTTCCCATATCCAGGCTATGTGATATGCCATCCTCCAAAATATATTCAATCAATTTCTGTTTCATTTTTTCATTATTATGGCCATAGTTCAGAGCACCCGCTCCCGCGAAGAAATCGATATATTCCTTCCCATCCGCATCCCACATCTTATACCCTTTCGCCTTCTTGAATACGGTCGGGAAACTGCGGCTGTAACTCCTCACTTGTGACTCATGGTGTTCGAAAATTTCCATCGGATTTCGGTCCATTGTCAGTACCATTGGTTGACATTCCTCCAGTAAATAAATTTGTTTAATAAGTTTTTAAATGAAGCTATTTTCATCTCGTTCCGTGTCAAAGCTCTTCGAAAGGTCCGATCGTATAGAGCCATTCGGCTTCATGACCGGCTCCAGGAAATTGTTCTTCCGTAAAGCACTCCGTCACCCGGCATCCGGTCCCCAAGTCCCTCGCCAATTTCCGGAACAGGGCATCCGACGCTTTGTTGGAAGGGCTTACAGTCGCCTCCAAACACCGAATATTCCGACACGCGTCTCTGCGTAAAATCGATTGCAACATGTGGGAAGCAATACCTTTTCCCCGTTGCGACGCGTCGACCGCCACTTGCCATATAAAAAGCGTATCTGATGCTTTCGGTGGGATGAATCCTGAGATAAACCCGACAATCCCCTGCCCATCCGCTTCGACGACAATGCTCGTCTCGTCAAAATACTTCGACCACATCAAATAACTGTACGAAGAATTCAGGTCCAAGACGCCTGTCTCTTTAATGAGCTGCCAAATCTCTTTGCCGTCCTCTTCCGTCGGCAATCGAAATACGAGTGCGTCGCTTTCGACTAGAGTAGTTGCACTTTCTTTTCCTTCTGACAAAAATGATTTCCTCCAAGTTCTATCATCCAGGGATGGATGTTTTTCTTGGAAACCCTAATGGCTTCCTGATGCCATTCTCAGCTGTCGAAAAACCATTCACCTCTTCTGCCAGACGACTTATAAATAGAATAAAGTTGGATTTGTTGTTGAATTTAGAGCGTGAGTCGCCAAACGGCCGTCCTCACAAGTCGTACGTGGGTTTTACATTGTGGATATAGCAAGGGAACTTACGTAGGAATCGCCGCCTCGGGATAATGAGGGACGATAACAAAAATGGGCTTGCTTTCTGCCTTGCAGTATGAAGAGCAAAAAATAGCGCCTTTGCAAAAGGATCGGGCATCCTTTTGTTCATTACAGAAACAGCTTGATGGTGCACAGGATTCGCTGATATGAAAGACACTTTCGATATCTTGAATTTCACTGCCATACTCGTTCATCCACCCAACCAACTTGTTCAAAGAGGTTTTGGCTAGCCAAAGACCCTCATTGCTTTTCGTGATGGGGTTTTCATTCGTCTCGCGAAGAAGTAAACGATTCTTTTTGTGCCATCGGTGACACTAGTTGCCTAGTATAGAGGAGCAAATTCTAAAAGTCAAACGATTCTATCAAAATTTTCATAGAGCAAGATGGCAACATACAGCAACAAACCCCGCAAGAGCTTCACTTCGCGGGGTTCTGAATTTTTATTCAAAAAATAATTTTTCCAAATCAAGCGGAAGGATATATTCTCCGTCTTTATAGACACGCATATTCCCACCGGAAATTTCGTCGATGAGCATAATTCGCCCCTCTTCATCCCGGCCAAATTCCAATTTGATATCGTATAAGTCGAGGCCTTTGGCAGCGAGCTCTTCTTTTACGACGCCCGAAATTTCTTGTGTAAGGGGTTTTAAGGTCGCGTATTCGTCATGCGTTAAAATACCGAGCTGAGCAAGTCCATCTTCTGATATCGGCGGATCGTTGCGATCATCGTCTTTGATCGTCACTTCGACGAAGGCATCGAGTGGTTGTCCTTCTTCGCAATAAGCGCCATATCGGCGGAGGAAGCTGCCCACTGCTCGATATCGGCAGATGACTTCCAGCCCTTTCCCGAAAACGGTCGCAGATTTGACCGTCATCGTCACGTTATCGAGATCCGCCTCGACATAATGGGTCGGAATCCCTTTGTCCACTAGCTTTTCGAAGAAATATTTCGTCATTCGAAGCCCGGATTTTCCTGCCCCTTCAATCGTCAAGCCCACTGTATTCGCACCCGGATCGAAGACGCCATCTTCGCCGGTTACATCATCTTTGAATTTCAATAATACATTGCCATCCTGTAATTTGTATACATCTTTCGTCTTGCCTTGGTACACGAGTTCCATGGGTGCCACGTTTCCTTTCCATTCGAAAATGTAGTGCCATCTTTAGTATAAGGCACTTCGGCTAGAAGAAAAAGTAAAGATTATCACAACTTGACGGGCGTCAAGGTTTCACTCCAATCTTTCCCTTATGCTATAGACAAGAAGAATAAAGGAGGAAACAAAAATGAAAAAAGTCGTATTCAATCTAGAACCATTCAGCTGCCCGTCTTGCATCAAGAAAATCGAAGGTGCCCTGAAGAGAATGAATGGAGTTGGCGATGTAAAGGTGTTGTTCAATTCAGGTAAGGTCCGAGCGCAATTCGATGAAAATCAAGTCAAGGTGGATGACATCCAGCAAGTCATTGTCGGCCTGGGCTATCCCGTCATCTCGCAAAAAGTATCGTAAGGAAGGAGAGTTGGCCATGAATGCCAAACGAACATCTCAAGTCACTGCCGCCACAGCGTCGTTGCTAGCGGCAGCGATCGTTCTCCATTTCGCCGGCCTACCCGAATGGAAGCAATGGCTGCTAATCGTCTCGACGGTAGTCGCTGGGATCCCAATCGCAACGAAAGCAGTGAAAGCAGTGCGGATGAAAGCATTCAGCATTGAGCTTCTCGTAACAATCGCAGTGGTCGGTGCCTTGTTCATCGGAGAATATGTCGAATCAGCCGCGGTGACGTTCCTGTTTTTATTCGGCGCTTATTTGGAGGTCCGGACGCTTGAGAAAACCCGGTCTTCCTTGAAGTCACTCGTCGATATGGCGCCGCTGGAAGCGACTGTCATGCGCGACGGGGAAACGGTGACGCTTTCCGTTGACGAAGTGGAGGAAGGCGATCGCGTCCTCATCCGCTCGGGAGAGAAAGTTGCGGTCGACGGCATCATTTCAGCCGGACAGGCAACTTTGAACGAAGCGGCCATCACCGGTGAATCGGTACCGGCCGTGAAAACGTCCGAAGACCGCGTATTCAGCGGCACGATTGTCGACAACGGTTATATTGAAGTCATCGCAGACCGCGTAGGCGACGATACGACGTTCGCCCGGATTATCGAGCTGGTGGAAGAGGCCCAGGAATCCCAGTCGAGGACACAGAAATTTTTGGATCGATTTGCGAACATCTATACACCGTCCATCGTCGTTCTGTCCATCCTCGTCTACATCTTCACTCGCAATATCGAAATGACGCTCACCTTCCTCGTCATCGCCTGTCCAGGAGCGCTCGTCATTTCCGCTCCGGTTTCCATCGTCGCAGGGATTGGCAACGGTGCACGCAACGGAGTCCTCATCAAGGGCGGAGACATTATGGAGAAGCTGGCGAAAATCGATACAGTCGTCTTTGACAAAACCGGGACACTCACCCGCGGACGGCCGGAAGTGACAGACATCCATACCTTAGCGTGGGATGAAGAAGAATTGCTTCGTATCGTCGCGGAAGCCGAAATGGTTTCCGAACACCATCTTGGACAGACAATCGTCAAAGAAGCGAAACGACGGAAATTGGCAATCATCAGGGAACCGGAAGATGCAGAAGTGATCAAAGGGAACGGCATCCGCGCCCATATCGAAGACCGACTTCTCGTCATAGGGAACCGGAAATTGATGGCGGCAGAAGACATCGCCATTGAAGATGCAGTGGAAGCATACGCGGTAGCACGCGAAAAAGCTGGAAATACCGCGATTTTCGCAGCCATTGATGGTCAAGTTGCCGGCATATTCTCCATTGCCGACCGGATTCGGCCTGAAGCGGAGAGCGCTCTTGCTTCCATGCGAAAAGCCGGTGTTAAACAGATGATCATGCTCACGGGAGATAACCGCCATACGGCACAACTCGTCGGCTCGCAACTCGGGCTGGATGAAGTCCATGCCGAACTGCTTCCCGAGGACAAAGTCGCCTTCGTGCAACAGCTGCGAGACGCGGGACACCGGGTCGCCATGGCAGGGGACGGCATCAACGACGCTCCTGCTATCGCCACAGCGGACATCGGTTTGGCGATGGGAGAAGGAGGAACCGATGTCTCCATGGAAACCGCCGATGTCGTCCTCATGGCAGACCGACTCGACCAATTCGCACACGCCTACACGCTTGCCAAAGCGACCGTCCGCAATATGAAGCAAAACACCTTCTTCGCAGTCGGGACAGTCCTCCTGCTACTGATTGGCGTCCTGCTCGGAAAAGTGTTCCTCGCAACCGGCATGCTCATCCATGAACTGAGCGTCCTGGCAGTTATTTTGAATGCCATCCGTTTGATCCGTTATAATGGAAAAAAGAAAGCGACGGAACAAGTGCTGGCAAAACCCGCATTGGAATGAGGAGGGATATGATTGGCGCAATTAGATAAAGACGGAAGCGCGGAGATGCAGAAAATGTGCATCTCCATCGTCCCGATCTTCAATCATTTGGATGCGTCGGAGATGGCGGAGATTGTCAAAGAAACCAACTCCGTCGCGCATCGTCGCGGTAATACGATCTACCGCGCAGGGGAGCGGTCCGATGGATTGTACATCGTCCATAAAGGGCGCGTGAAAATTTACCGGTTGGCGGAAAACGGGAAAGAGCAACTCGTCCGGGTATTGGAGCCCGGCGACTTCACGGGGGAACTCTCTTTATTCACCGAATCAGTCCATGATTCCTACGCCGAAGCAATGGAGCCGGTTGAGCTATGTGTCATGGGACGGGACAACTTCCAGCAGTTTCTTCTGAAATACCCCGCCATTTCATTGAAAGTGTTGGCAGAGTTCTCATCCCGGCTCGCAAAATCGGAAAAACAAGCGACGACGATCGCTCTGGAACCTGTCGAAACCCGGGTCGCCCTCTACTTGGCAGACCTAGCAGAAGGACAGAAATCGCTGATTGTCACCTTGCCGATGACACGGAAGGATATCGCTTCCCACCTGGGAACTTCCCCTGAAACGATCAGCCGAAAACTCGCCGATTTCGAAGACGCCGGGTGGATCCGTCAAGAAGGGCAGCGGATAATCGAAATCATTGATCAGGATGCGTTGTTGCTCGTGTAAAGGGTTCCAGAATCCCGTCCGGCGTCGCACGACTTTCTACTTGTTTCCATCTAAACAATGGATGTATAATAGTACAGTTAACTCTATGCTATTGAAAGAGAGTGAAGACAGATGGGCCGTAAATGGAATAATATCAAAGAAAAGAAAGCGTCGAAGGATGCCAATACGAGTCGTATTTACGCGAAATTCGGACGTGAAATATATGTAGCTGCCAAACAAGGCGAACCGGATCCAGAATTGAACCAGGCGTTGAAAATCGTAGTGGAACGGGCGAAAACGTACAGCGTACCACGTGCCATTATCGACCGGGCCATCGAAAAGGCAAAAGGCGGATCGGATGAGAACTTTGACGAGCTCCGATACGAAGGATTCGGGCCAAACGGTTCCATGGTCATCGTCGATGCGTTGACGAATAATGTGAATCGGACTGCTTCCGAAGTCCGTGCGGCATTCGGGAAAAACGGCGGGAACATGGGGGTCAGCGGATCGGTATCTTACATGTTTGATGCCACCGCAGTTTTTGGCCTCGAGGGGAAGACCGCCGATGAAGTGCTCGAGCTATTGATGGAAGCCGATGTGGAAGTTCGTGATATTTTGGAAGAGGATGACACGGTCATCATCTATGCCGAACCCGATCAATTCCACGCAGTGCAAGAAGCATTCCAAGAAGCAGGCATTACCGAGTTTACAGTTGCTGAATTGACGATGCTCGCGCAAAGCGAAATTGCACTTTCCGAAGAAGCGCAAGCGCAATTCGAGAAGATGATTGATGCGCTGGATGATCTGGAAGACGTTCAGCAAGTGTATCACAATGTTGAGTTAAGTGAATAAACAAGATTCCGCAGTCTCCTAGCCACATTGACCAGGGGACTGTTTTTTTGTTGTTAAATGAATGTAGAAAAAAGATGATGCCGCGTCGCATCATCCGTTCCCCATCTCTTCTATTTCATTCCCGTCCTGATCGAAATAAGTAAAAGTAAAGGCATACTGTCCTTCTCCCGATTTCGGTATATCCAACCACTTCACAGCCGCCTCGCCGACCGACAGTTCGATTTTTTCCGAAAATCCGTTCACCTCTACTTGCACGGCAGCCACCTGGTTTTCCGGATTAGTCACAAAAATGAATGACGGTCCTTCTTGGACGTCCATGTGAAGACCAGTGTTGAAGATAGCGAGCGGTTCACCTGTCTGTTTCTCGCTTCGCACCCACTCATAGTTCCCTTTTGCATCCTTCCGGAACATCGTCAGCGCCTGATCGGTGTCGTTATGCAAATACGTAACGACCCGGTACTCTTCAACATCTTTAATCTCCAAAATCGATACATCTCCGTGCTGTTCCTGCTCCAGAAGAATCCGGCCTATCGATTCTGCATCATTCCCGTTGAGCGGCTTCTCCCTCATCCAGAACAGTATTACGGCGCCGACCAACAGGACGACAGCGAACAGCAAAGGATTCCGTCTCCGCATAGCGCTCCCCCTTCCACTTATCCACTGTACGTATGGGAGCTCCATTATGTTTCAAATGAATCTCACAACTTCACATCCTCCGTCAATTCATACAAATCGAAAACATTCTTCTGAACGACGATAGACATGATCTTGCCTTCCTTCTTGAAAAAGTGGACATTGCCAATCCGGCTCTCTTCCACTTCCGTCCAGCCCCATTTTTCAATCTCTCCCAAGTAGGCAGCAGGCGGTGTGCCTTCTGCGTCACCGATGTCTTTCAATTTATATTTCGCCGATTTGGCAATCTCCCCCGTACATGCTTCAGGTTTGATTTCATACGCATTTTTGGGTACGGGGAAACCCGAATTGATGACTGCCATCCGATACCCGTCCTCATCGCTATACGTATAGGCACATCCCGCCAATCCAAAAGCCGCCACGACTAGTACTAAAACCAGCATCCGTTTCACTGCGACAACCTCCTCACAGAAACTTCACAGCTCATTATCTTCAGCTTACTAGGGTCTGCGAAACTTGTCATCCAACGGATTTGTGACATTTTGGAAATTCAAACATCACTGGCTTCCTCATACGTCAAAAACGGTTACGTTTTCCTATCCAACATCCACTCTGCATACCGCTTCAAACGGTACGCTTTCGTCCCCATGTATATCCGCAAAGCACTGCGCTTCTTCGGTTTCAATGAATCCACGGGTCTCCCCCTCCTATTTCTCTTTGCACTTCACCCGGTCTTTTCCGCAACTCACCTGTAGAAACTAGCATTTCACCGAGAACCGGCTGTGCCATTTATAAAACCACCATATACTTTTAGTAACAAACAAAAGCACGGAGGGATTTTTAATGATCCAAGTGAGTAATCTACAAAAATCATATGGCAACCACCACGTCCTCAAAGGAGTGGATTTCCAAGCTCAAGCCGGTGAAATCATCGGCATTATCGGAAAAAACGGCGCCGGCAAATCGACGTTCCTCGAAATTCTCATGACGCTGAAATCTTATGACAGCGGAACAGTCACTGTCTTTGATCAAAACATTCAGTCTCTTACAATCAAGGAGCTGGAAGGGCTGCGGAAAGAGATTTCCGTCGTCCTGCAACCGACCCAGTTTTATAAAACACTGAAGGTCGAGGAACTGCTGAAACTGTTCAAGGCCTACTACCGCTCCCCACTCGACATCGGTAAAATCATGGCCGACTTCAAGTTGGAGCCCCATCGCAAAAAGTATTTCGACAAACTATCGGGCGGGTGGAAGCAGATTGTCAGCCTTGCCATCGCCTTCCTGTCCGAGCCGAAACTCCTGATTCTGGATGAACCGACGACCGGCCTCGATCCGCATATGCGGAACACGCTCTGGCAATACATCACGGCGTACAATCAAACGACCGGCGGCACCGTCATCCTGACGACCCACAATATGGATGAAGTCGAACTGTACTGCGACAAAGTGCTGCTGTTCAACGAGGGAGTCGCCGAAATATTCCGACCGACGGAGGAAATTTTGGCTTCCGGCTTTTCATCCATACATGATTTCTACTTACAAAAGGTATCCATTTAAGGAGGAATTCACATGCTAGCGACCCAATTAAAATACGACTTGCTGATGTTTTCAAGAGAATTGTTCTATGTTATCTTTACGATCATTGTACCGCCTGCCACGTATCTTTTCATGGGCCAATTGTTCGGGGATGCCACATATGCAGGGAACTTATCTTACGCTGAGACATACACGCCGTCCTTCATCCTGCTTATTACATTCGGTGTCGTCTTCTTCGCATTCGGCTTCGACCAAGTGATGAACCGGGTGTCTGGAGTGGAAAAGCGCATTAGCCTTTCACCCGTTCCTGCAAGGACGTTGCTGATCTCCAGCATTCTGAAATCGATCATCATTACAAGTTTCGGCTATTTGTTTGTGCTGCTCATCGGCATAATCGCTTACGATCTCGCGTTTCGTCCGCTGCAATTTATATTATCCTACAGTTTTTTCATCGTGCTGAATGCCTTGTTGCTCGTCATTTCGGCAGCAATCTACTCCTTCTTCAACAGTCTGAACGGCGCTTTGGTTTTCTCCATCGTCCTGTTCCAAATCGTCATGATCACGGGCGGATTTTCGATGCCCGTCGATCTTATGCCACGGTTCGTTCAGCTGATTGCGGGCGTCAACCCGCTTTATCATATGAATCAATTATTCATCGCCGTCTGGAATGGCCAATGGCAATGGAACACCGATACCTTGCTATCGATCGGATATGTGGCAGGATTGGCGGCCATCGCTCTCCTCGTCCTGCGGTTAGCTTCAAAAAAGCGAGTCGCCTGAAAACTTCTTACAGACAATAGCTACCATGTCCGGTACACTATTGTCGAAAGGAGAGAGTGCTATGAAAGTATCTTTAAGCATCGATTCCGACTACGAAGAAACAAAGATTATCATTCAGTGCAATGAATTGGATCCGTCCATCCAAGAATTGCTTGATTTCATAAAAGGCCAGGAAACCGAATTCCTCGTCGGCAAGGACGGAGAAATGCAGCATATTCTAAAGCCGGT
Source organism: Bacillus sp. OxB-1 (assembly GCF_000829195.1). Classification (GTDB taxonomy): domain Bacteria; phylum Bacillota; class Bacilli; order Bacillales_A; family Planococcaceae; genus Sporosarcina. The sequence continues at coordinate 590,064 of NZ_AP013294.1, forward strand.
CGAGATCCATTATTTTTACGCGGAAGGCGATTCCGTCATGGCAGTAACCAATGAAGGGACGTTCAAGTTGAAGGAAAAGTTGTATGAATTGGAGAAACTGCTGCCTTCCTCGAAATTCATCCGGCTGTCGAAATCGGTCATCGCCAATCTGCATGAACTGAGCCGTTTCGAAGCCTCCTTCAATGGAACACTCTGCGTCCATTTCAAATCAGGTGCGAAAGAATACGTATCCCGCACCTATGTCAATACAATCAAAGAAGCGCTTAAATTGAACAGGAGGAAAAACGGATGAAAACATTTCTCACCCGAAGCATACTCGGCATCTTCTTCGGAGCGTTCCTCTCGGTAGCGTTCACGTTCCTTTTCATCTATACGAGCGGCGCCGAAACGCTCGATGCCCAAATTTTCGTCAAAAACACGCTAGGCAGCATCTTCTCCGGCTGGTTCTTCACCGTCAGCCCCCTCTATTTTGAAAATGAAAAGCTAAGCCTCGCGCAACAGACCGCCTCCCATTTCATCACAGTAGCTATTCTTTATTTTATTGTCACATTTGGCTTGCAATGGATCCCGTTCTCCCTCCGCAATGCTCTGCTCGTCCTGTTGCTGTTCGTAGTCGTCTATACGATTATCTGGCTTTCCTTCTATCTATATTTCAGGAAACAAGCGGAGAAACTGAATGCCGAATTGGCGGAGTGAGGATGGGAATATGTTTTGGAGTCGTGCAGGAACGTTGAGAGGTCGAATTAATATGTTTCGAAGTTCAACCAAAACGTTGGGAAGTTTCCTGATAATATTGTGAGGTTCCATGGAAATGCCATGAGGTCCGTTAAATACGTTTCGAGGTCGCCCCGGAGTTCATATCCTAATAAAAACCTAGGCATGCCGTTTGAATAGCAAGCCTAGGTTTCTCATGCTCTACGTTATGTGACATTCTCAATAAGTTGGATCGCCATATAAACGGCGATCGCCCAGACGATGAGGGCAGAGATTTTATTCAACCCCTGCATGAGCTTGCCGCTGGCGTCAAGCCTTCCGAGGAAGCGCCCCGCCATAGCCAGGCCGATGAACCAAAGCCATGAAACGATGATAGTGGCCATGGTAAATGCCCATTTTTCCTCGTTTTCGTAGTTCAGTGAGTTCGTGCCGATGACGCCGATCGTATCCAGCAACGCATGCGGATTCAAAAGAGAGACTGATGCCGCGAAGATGATTTGCCGTTTGGCGGTAAACCGTTCGGCTTCCGTTTCCGGCGACGCGGCCTCACTGCGCCATAGGGAGAATCCGATGAATAGCAAAAAGAGGATACCGAAACCAAAAACGATATTTTCCAGCCAGCCAAATGTCAGGACGAGCAAGGAAACGCCCGACACCGCGGCGAGAATGAGGATGGTGTCGCTGACAGCGGCTGTCACGACGACGGGCAATGCCCGGCTGAGCTTAGGCTGCAGCGCGCCTTGATTAAACACAAACACATTTTGGACGCCCAGCGGCACAATGAGCCCGAAGGCGAGAATGATTCCATGTATGATAGCTTCCAACAATCGTTCCACTTCCAAACCGATTTCAGTTTACGGAAAGACCGCGCAACACAAATCCGCGCGGTCCATGACTTATTTCATTTTTTTCAAGATGACGACTTTCAAATAATTGAATTCCGGGAAATCCCGATTCGTCCGGAAGTCCTTCGGCAAAGAAGATTCCTCGAGAATTTTATATTTTGATCCGGCATCTACGAATGCCTTCTCGATGAACGTCTTGAATTTTTTCATCCCGAAGCTTGAATTATTCGTGGAAGCGACGATGATCCCGTTTTTCTCGGTGATTGCAATCGCATCCATCAGCAAGGCGGGATAGTCTTTCGCCGTGCTGAACGTGTACTTCTTCGAACGGGCAAAGCTCGGTGGGTCGAGGATGACGAGGTCGAACTTCAATTCATGCCGCTTCGCATACCGGAAGTAATCGAATACATCCATCACTTTAATGTCTTGCTGTTCGTAATCGATGCCATTTACACTGAACTGCTCGATCGTCTTTGCCACACTACGCTTCGCCAGATCGACACTCGTCGTTTTGATGGCGCCGCCCAGTGCCGCGGCCACGGAAAACGCGCCCGTATAGGAAAACGTGTTGAGCACCTGCTTCCCTTCCGCGTAATGATCGCGGATCGCCTTCCGCACATCCCGCTGATCCAAGAAAATCCCGGTCATCGCCCCGTCATTCAAATCGACGGCGAAGTTCATGCCGTTCTCCTTGACAATGATCGGAAAATCACCCGGCTCCCCTTGGACAAAATCATCCTGTTCGATATACTGGCCTTTCGTATCGAAACGCTTCTTCTCGTAAATCGCCTTGTAGTCGACCACTTTATCGAACACGCCATACACATGATGCTTCAGGGAATAAATCCCCTCGCTATACCAGCTCACCATATAATAGCCCGCAAAATAATCGATTGTCAGCCCACCGATCCCGTCGCCTTCGCCATTGAACACACGGAATGCAGTTGTCTCCGGATCGGCAAACAGTGCCTCGCGCCGAGCCAGTGCCGATTGGATTTTGGACTGGAAAAAGTCAAAGTCGATCTCTTCCTCTTCCTTGCGCGTCAACACCCAGCCGATGCCTTTATTCTGGACACCGTAATACCCCTTCGCGATAAAACGGCGATCTTTATCCAACAATCGCAGCAGGCTGCCTTCTTTCACCAAGACATCCGGATTGAGGACCGCATCCTTCAAAATGAGCGGATACCCCTTCTTCAGCTCTGCACTATGTTTCGCATTCACTTGTACATCAATTGTTTTCGCCATGATTTCATCCTTATTTCGTAGTTTGTTTCATTATCGCATGTTTGAGGATAAATTGCGAAACGTATCCAGGGTGCGATACTGGATTTTGGCTCAATCTTAGTGGATCTCTAAACATTTTAGGATAACTACAAAACGAATTCACCGAGCTTCGAAACCCTCAATCCAAACCTCAAAAACAGATCCGCGGCCGAACAAAGAACCGCCCCTAATCAGGAGCGGTCCGTATTCTTATTTCTGCAACGTTTCCAAGAACAGACTGATAGTCGGGATGAATGAAATGATCAAGACATCAAGGACCATGATAATGATGAATGGGATGATCGCTTTGATCAATCTCTCAAACTTCGTCCCAGCAATATTGGCGGCAACGAATAAGTTGATACCGACCGGCGGGGTGATGAATCCGACTGCCAAGTTGAAGATCATGATAATACCGAAATGGACGAGATCGATTCCGAGTGCACTGACAATCGGGACCAAAATCGGCGTAAGAATGATGATTGCGGCAGACGTTTCCATGAACACACCAACGAAAAGCAACAATGCGTTTATGATCAGTAACGCGATGATCCAGTTCTCCGTTACACCTAACATGAGTTCTGTCAGCTGGGCCGGAATCCGGGCACGTGTCAAATAGTAACCGAACGATGAGGCTCCCGCGATGATGAACATGATGACTGCGGACACGACGACCGAGGAGGAAAAGATTTCAATTAAGTCTTTGATCTTAATTTCCCGGTAGACGACGACCCCGACTATTAAGCCGTACACCACTGCGACAACTGCTGCTTCAGTCGGCGTAAAGACACCACCGTATATCCCACCCAAAATAATGACGGGCATAAGGAGCGCCAAAATTGCATCGGCAAACGCTTTGACAAAGTCTTTAAACGAGAACGCTTCACCGCCGCCATATCCTTTCCGCAGGGAAATGACATAAACAAGAAGAACAAGGGTCAGCGTTACCATGATTCCCGGTACGATTCCCGCCACAAATAGTGAACTGATCGATACGCCTGCCGATACGCCATACAGGACGAGCGGCACACTCGGTGGAATCATGACACCAATGGTTCCGCCGGCAGCTTGGACTGCGGCAGAAAAGTCACGATCGTACCCTTTTTTCACCATTGCCGGAACTAAGAGTGATCCGACCGCTGCTGTCGTTGCAGCTGCAGAACCCGAAATAGCTGCAAAGAAGGCACAAGCGATAATCGAAACGATGGCCAACCCACCTTTGACCCGTCCGAAAACAACGTTCGCCAAGTGGATGAGCCGTCTCGAAATCCCTCCATTTTCCATCAACTTTCCTGCCAAGATGAAGAACGGAATGGCAAGCAACGGGAAGGAGGCAACCGAGTTGAACATCCGCTGGATAATGGCGATCAAAGATACATTGCCTTCCAACAAGAAAATAATGGATGAGGATAGGCCCAACGTGACGGCGATCGGCACGTTTATCAGAAACAGGAGAAGCAACAAGATGAATAACAGAGCCGTCATGCCGTAGGACCCCCTGTCTTAAACTCTTTTACAAAAACTGCGATAAGATTTACAACTAATAAGAAACCACTCACCGGAATAACAGCATAAATATACCCCATTGGGATGGCTAGGACCGGTGATAATTGCTTCATACCCTGGTTCATTAAATCATAGCCTTGGATGATCAATATAAAATAGAACACGATGCTAGCTAAAGTAGCTAAGATGAAAAAGCCTTGGCGAATTCGCAGGGGAAATAAATCTGTGAAGAATGTCACCCCGATATGGGCCTTTAATGACATGGCATACGCGGCACCTAAGAAGGTGAGCCAGACCAAGCAATAAATCGCAAGCTCTTCAGTCCAGGCAAGGGAGGATTTCAGAACAAACCGAAAAATGACTTGAGCAAACACCGAAATGGTCAGCACGGTCATGATGATATTCAGTAAATGCTTCATAGTTAAATTTATGTAATCAATGAGCTTACCCAACTGGATTCCCCCAATACAGAATAAGGGAGGTGGGCCCTCCCTTATCTAGATCTTGCATATAATGAATTATTGAGCTTCAATGATACGGTTCAACAATTCTTGATGTTCCACGTCTGCATAAACCGGTTTAACCGCCTCTTGGAATGGAGCTGCGTCAATCTCTTCGATGATTTCAACGCCGTTGTCTTTCAAAGTTTGGATGGATTCCTTCTCCATCTCCACAATTAGGTCTCGCTCTTTCGCGCCAGCTTTCTGGCCTTCTTCCAAAACGATATCCCGTAGATCTTCAGGCAACTCGTCATACGTTTTCTGGCTCATCATATAGATGGCGACGGAATACACATGGCCCGTCAAGGACATGTATTTTTGTTTCGAATCGTACAACTTGAACTGGTCCGCTACGATTGCAGGATTTTCCTGGGCATCGACTACGCCTTGTTGAAGGCCAGTGATCGCTTCTGTCCATGCCATCGGAGTCGGTTGTGCGCCAAGCGCCTCAAATGCTGCAAGATGGATTTTGTTTTCTTGCGTACGGATTTTAAGACCCTTTAGATCTTCAGGCTTTTCAATCGGACGGATAGCGTTTGTGATGTGACGGTAGCCGTTTTCACCCCAAGACATCCCGATGATGCCGTTTTCTTTCAAGCTAGCAAACAATTCTTCCCCGATTTCGCCGTTCAGCACTTCAACAGCGGAATCTCGGTCTTTGAACAGGAATGGCACGTCCAAAACAGCCAGTTCCGGTACAAAGTTCGTTACCGGAGCTGTCGACGAAACGACGAGGTCTACTGTTCCAAGTGTCATACCTTCCGTCAATTCACGCTCTGCTCCGATTTCGGAGTTCGGGAACACTTCGATGATGACACGGCCATCCGTGCGCTCTTTTACAGCATCCGCCATTTCAAGGAATGCGATGTGATAAGGGTGGTCCACCGGCAAAGAGTGCCCTGCTTGCAACGTATACACCTTTCCATCGTCTTTTGCAGCTGATTCTTTACCGTCGTCTGACCCAGAGCCGCTACCAGCGTCTGATTCTTTAGAACCACCGCAACCTGCCAAAACTAAAAGCAGGAGCAATGAAAAAATAAAACCAAATTTCAATTTCTTCAAGTCATTTCCCCCTATTTCTATTTTTAGAACCAGATAATTAAAATGTTTGGAAATTAACTGATTACTTTTTCATTCTATATTGGCTGCTAGGACTTTGCAACCCTTCTTTAGGTGAGAAGTGGATTAATAGTTAGACCTAGACTTTTTACAAGCCATACTTGACCGCGATGTTCTTAATCTGCGTATAGTTTCGTAGTGCAACGAACCCTTTTTCCCGTCCAATCCCGCTCTTTTTGTAACCGCCGAACGGCATTTGAATTCCGCCTGCCGCTCCATAGTTGTTGATGAAGACTTGGCCAGCCTTGATCTTCGAAGCAACAAAATGCGCCACGTCGATGTCTTTCGTCCAAACCCCTGCTACGAGTCCATAATCTGTCCCATTCGCGAGAGCAATCGCTTCTTCCACAGTTTCGAATGTGAATACGCTGAGGACCGGGCCGAAGATTTCTTCTTGAGCCACGGAACAAGTATGTTCCAGACCGTCCAACAATGTCGGCTGGATATAGTGTCCACCTTCACTGCCTTCGATTGTCACCGCTTCCCCACCTGCCAGTACTTTCCCTAAGGTTCTCGCTTCTTCGATCCGTCCCATGATCTGATCAAACTGTCGTTTGTTCAAAATTGGACCGATATCTGCGTCTTCGAGTCCCGGACCGATCGTCAAAGCATTGAAACGATCCACGAGCTTTCCGACAAAACGATCTTTCGCCTTTGCTTCAATTAATAAACGGGAACCTGCAGAACACGTCTGGCCTGCATTTTGAATAATGGAGCGGACGACCGCTTCTAGTGCTTTCTCCTCATCTGCATCCGCAAAGACGACGTTCGGGGATTTACCGCCAAGCTCCAAGGTGACCGGCACGACATTTCGTGCTGCAGCCTGCGCAACGGAAACCCCGGTATTCACCGAACCGGTGAACGTTATATGATTAATTCCCGGATGAGAGGCGAGCGGAGCACCAATGTCCGGCCCGAAACCGGTAATATGCTGGAAGATCCCTTTCGGCAGGCTGCTCTCGGCAAACCATTGCGTAATGGCATGAGCTGCAAGGGGCGTATCTTCCGCACTTTTAACGATGACCGCATTGCCCGTCGCAATGGCAGCCGCTACACTCCGTGCAATGATTTGAAGTGGATAATTCCAAGGGATGATGTGGGCTGTCACGCCGACCGGTTCCAACACCGTCGCGTTCAATAACCCGTCTTCAATCGGGATGGTGTCGCCCATCACTTTATCCGCTGCACCGCCGTAAAATTCGAAATAGCGGGCAGCTGCTTCGGCATCCGCCATAGCCTGGGACAGCGGCTTTCCGACGTCTTCGCACTCCAGACGGCCCCAAGCCTCCGCGTTTTTCCTAATATAATGCGCCAATTCAATCAGTAAATTGCCGCGTTCGAATGGACGCACTTTTTGCCATTCGTCGCTCTCGAAGGCAGTTTGAGCCGCCCGTACTGCAGCGTCGACATGCTGTTCATTCCCTTTGACAATCTCGGCAATCTGCTCGCCATTTGATGGATTATAGACCGGCAGCCACTCATGTGAGTCGTCGCCGATCCATTCTCCGTTAATAAGCATCGGAATTCGTTTCATACGGACTAGAACCTCCTATTCTATAGACCTCTTCCACCATCGACATGCAGTGTTGCGCCGGTCACCATTTTTGCACCATCAGATAATAAATAGCTCGCTGCGTTCGCGATGTCTTCCGGTCTGATCAATTCGCCGAGCGGAACACTTTCCCTGAACACCGTCTGCTTTGTCTTCTCTACGTCAGCCCCTGCCGCTGTGAAATCGCCGAGCATATTCGTATCCGCAGGTCCCGGATGGATCGTGTTTACTCGGATCTTATGCGGCGCAAGCTCGATCGCCATAGCGCGCGTGAAGCTTTCCGCAGCTCCTTTTGAAGCGATGTACGATTGAAGGCCTGGACGTGGACGGACAGCTGAAATCGAAGCGATTGTGATGATGGACCCTTCACTTCTCGGCTTCATATACTTCGCCGCCTCCTTGCAGGTGATAAATAGGCTTGTTGCATTGACATCCATGAAACGATGCCATTGTTCTAGCGTAACCTCTTCGATTGGCGCTGCCGATTGTGCGATGCCGTGCGCATTGACCAATCCATCGATACGGCCATAGGCTTCATTCGTCTCGGCGAAGATGTCCGCGATTTTCTGCTCGTCCAGTACATTGGACGCTTTTGTGATAAAGCGCTCGCTCGTTACGTCATTTAGCGAATCCACATTTAGATCGATACCAACCACTGTTGCACCATGTTCCACTAATTGTAATGCGATTGCTTTTCCCATACCTCCGGCTGCACCGGTCACGATTATGACTTTATTCTCTACACTCATCTTTTCACCCCTCATATTGCTCTCTGATTTTCTCGATGATGGCGGTACCCATCTCGGTTGTTGTAGCACTTCCGCCAATGTCCGCCGTTCTTACTTTACCATCGCGAAGCACATCCTCAATTGCATTCGTGACGCGGTCTGCAAGATCCAATCGACCCAAATGCTCCAACATTAAAGCTCCAGACCAAATTTGCGCAATCGGGTTGGCAATCCCCTTTCCAGCTATATCCGGAGCAGAGCCGTGAACCGCCTCGAACATCGACGGGAACTCCTTTTCCGGGTTGATGTTTGCAGATGGCGACAACCCGAGTCCACCGACAAGCCCTGAGCCTAGATCGGACAGGATGTCGCCGAACAGGTTCGAAGCGACGACCACTTCGAATGACTGCGGACGCTGCACGAAATATGCGACGAGTGCATCGATATAATTGGACTCGACCTCTAGCTCCGGATACTCTTCTTCGATGACCTTCTTGAGATACTTGTCCCACATTTTCATCGAATGGATGATAACGTTGGACTTTGTCGCGTTGGTGATTTTCTTGCGATTGTGTTTTTTCGCATATTCACAAGCAGCCCTCGTAATTTTTTCAACACCGCTACGGGTCATTATGACGTTTTGGACAGCCATCTCCTCTGCCTGTCCATCGAACATGATACCACCGCTCGTCGAATATTCCCCTTCCGCATTTTCACGGAAGATGACGAAGTCGATGTCCTCCCCGTTGCCAAGCGGCGATTGGATGCCCGGCAACGTTTTGACCGGGCGGAAATTGACATATTGCTGGAACTGTTTCCGAATCGGCATGATCAGCTCCCAAATGGTAAGATCATCGGGTAGCCGGGCATCCCCGATTGCTCCGAAAAGAATCGCATCGAACTCTTTTAGGATTGCCAACCCGTTTTCTGGCATCATACGGCCGGTTTCCAAATAATATTCGGTACTCCACGGTAATTTCTCTAAATTCAGAGAGAAGTCAGTTTCATATTCTTCCAGAACCGCCAGGACTCGCAATGTTTCCTCCATCACTTCTATTCCGATGCCGTCACCTGCGATGACCGCAATATCGAAGCTTGTCATAGGTAAATCTCCCTTCAAACAAAAATACCAAACTCAAAATTTCTAACTAACTATATCATATTTTCGTATGTATTAGAATTATTAAATTAATTACATAAAATGGGTGAAAACCAAAAAAGCACCTGATGTTCAAGGTGCTTTTTCAGTCAACTTTACTAGTCCTTTAATCTCCCTATTTTCCATTCCCCTATTCCTTCAACAACGTCCGGGAATAGACAAGCCCGACAATTCCCACGACGATGAACAGAATGGCGCGGATCATGATGGATATAGCCGCCAGATCAACGAAAAACAGCTTCAAGATACAAAGCCCGATCAAAACGACGCCAAGCACTTTCACTTGCCGCCAATCCAGCTTCCGCCCGATGCTCACGGATAGGAAGGCAAAGGCGAATAACAGGAACGTATGAACCAGCAGGACAAACTCCGAGTCCCAGCTATACCGATCCACCCAGGCGAAATACCATTTATTCAAAAACAGGAAATAGAGGATCTGCATGACGACCGCCAAACCGGAGGCCTTCAGTCTCAAAGCTTCCCGTTTCACATAGAAGGTATCCGTCAGAATCGCCCGGATCATCGCTGTCAGAAGAACAACGAACAAG